>JBGSMW010000011.1:0-7232 GCA_041739985.1 Draconibacterium sp.
ACTGTCCTGAACAGCCGAAGCCGAAAGAACAACAGGTTCAGCGATGGTAACAGAAGCAGTAGTTACACAGCCTTTATCATCAGTAATTGTAATTGTATGCAAACCTGCAGCTAAATCATTAGCCGAAGCAGAAGTAGAAGCGCTGTTGTCCCAAACATAAGCGTAAGGAGCGTTTCCACCTGAAACAGTAACCGTTGCGGCACCATTGCTTTCACCATTGCAAACCACCGGACTGTCCTGAACAGCCGAAGCCGAAAGAACAACAGGTTCAGCAATTGTAACAGTGGCAGTAGTTACACAATTATTAAAATCAGTTACCGTTACAGTATATGTGCCGGCAGCAAGACCTGAGCCGGTAGCTCCAGTCTGTGAAGGAGTTGTGTTCCATGAATATGTATATGGAGTTTTACCACCTGTTGCTGTTACTGTGGCACTCCCTGTTGAATAATTGAAGCATGAAACATTCGTCTGTGCAGTGATGGTTGCTGTGACTTCTTCATCCACAATAATTTGAACTTCATCCGTTGCTGAACAGCCATTTTCTCCTGTTACAGTTAGTGTATAAGTGAAAGTGCCTGAAGCAGATGGAGTGAATACAGGGTTGGCAATATTTGCGTTGCTAAGGTTTGTGGCTGGCGACCATGAATAAGTGAGATTATCTCCGGTTGCAGATCCCTGAAATTGATGGGTTTCACAGAAGCCAATATATGCATCAGATCCTGCATTTACATTTCTTGGTTCAGGTTTTACAACAACCGTTGAAGAAGCAGTTCCTGTACAACCATTAGCGCCGGTGCCAATTACCGTATAATTGGCGTTTGAAATTGGAGAAACCGAAATGCCTGGTGTAGTCGCACCGCCAGGATTCCATTCATAGGAAATGGCGCCCGAAGCAGTTATAGTTGTGCTTGTACCTTTACAAATTTCTACTTCAACTGGAGTTACGCTCACTGTAGGAACGGGTTTAACTGTAATCGTAACTTGATCGCTTGAAGCACACTGTCCGGAGGCATTGGTTACCGTTAAAGTATAAGATGTGGTTGATGTTGGACTAGCTATAGGATTGGCAATTGTTGCATTGTTTAACCCGCTTGTGGGAGACCATGAATATTTAACTCCTCCTGAACCATTCAATTGGACAGAAGATCCGCTACATATTACAGCATCCTGACCAGCATTTGCAATGATTGGTGTTGGTTGATCAACTGTCGTAGTTTGTGAAACAGGAACGTGACAACTTCCGGGGTCTTTTACTAAGATGGTATAACTTCCTGATAAAAGTCCACTAAAGGTATTTGAAGTTTGCCATGTAGATCCATTGTTTATTGAATACTGGTAAGTACCTGAACCTCCTGTTGCATTAACAGTGATCACTCCGTTGTTCTGCCCATCACATTGGGCATTTTGAGGAACAAGAGATGCGATTTTTACTTTTTCATAAATATGTATGGTTTTTTCCACATAGGCAATATTGATATCGCAGGGACATGAATTTCTAACTTTAACAATAAAAGTTTCGTTGTTGTCAGTCAACCCGTCATCAATTGCATAGTAAGGGATTTCAACAGAAACCTGATTGGCAGGAATAGTAATTTGAGTTGGGAAGGGTTGCCCACCCGAAGTAAAAATATCCGCTCCATTAATGGCTGTACCTCCTAATATCAAATCGATTGTATAAGGTTGGCTAAAATCAGCAGTTTGACGGGTAATTACCAATTTATTGTTCAGGCAGCCTTCAAAAATATTGTTGTTAATAATATTATTCACATAGTTGAAAAGCGAAATAGTTTCAGAGTTAAAACTTCGGGCTCCCAGAAAAACTCCGGCATCCCACTTTTGATCAGTAGCATCAGCTACAGCCATTTTTATTCGATAGGTCTGACATGGTTGTACAGTGTATTTTGCAGTCATTTCCACAGTACTACCATCAAATTGCATGGTTAATGATCCGCTTGTATTATCAAAATAATATTGGCTGTTTTCTGCAGGGAAATTTTGGTTACTAACATTTTTTCCTGCTGGATGTATAGTATTAATCGACACTGCGATATTACCAGGTATGGTTGCCAAATTAACGGCATTGTTGGTATATGGACCTGAAATGCCAGGGCCGCTAAGGAAAAAACCAAAAGCATCATTAAATTGTGTTTCACAATACTCTATGTATTCTTCCGATGCAAATACATATTTAAATTCCACTGTATTCCCTGCAGGAACAAAATCAAACTCCAACACAGCAGCATCATACATTGACCTTCCCGTTATGGAAGCCAAGTCAGGATCGGATGCATTAATAACCATTTGATCACTTTTGCTCCCTGTAGTATTGGGTCCCATGGCGGAACTTATTTTTCCTGTAGAAAGTATCAAGCCTTCATCTATTGGGAAATTAGAAGATCCTCTGGAAAAATAACCGAGCATCCTGTCTCCTGGAGTATTACTCCAGCTATGGTTTGTCCAACTTCCGGTACTCCTGTTGTAATAACCGAAACGTATATTATTTGCCTGTAAACAACCTGTAACCAATACGTTTTTAACCAACTGAGTTGCGTCATAGCTATTGTAGATATTGTCTTCGCCTACTGTTATTGACCCATCCGCACTCTTAAGCATTAATGACGCAGATTTCAACTGGCTCTTTGCAGGCATTGTTGCATTAATTTTTGAAATCTCCTCGTCAGAAAACCTGACATTATTAGGATCCTCTTGTTGAGCAAGTATTTGCTCGGCATTAAAAAGCACTAAAATGAACAAGAATACGGTTAAACTGATTTGAATCAATTTATTAATACTTTCAGGTAATACATTTTTCATAATGTAAGTTTTTTAATTAGATACGTCCAAATTCTTTATACCGGGTTTGCAAAATCAATTTTCCAAAGGAAAATAAGTTACAAGTTTAAAAATTATGTTTTGAAATTTGCAGATTATCAATGGAATTCAGCTCTTATTTATAATCGTTCTATAATTCCATTGCTTTAATTCTCAAATTCTAACAGTTACCTGGTATAATCCAAAGTTGTTTTTGGCATTTTAGCATCCTCTGTATTTATTTATTTTTTGTTATTTAAAAGCGTACCATTCTAAATACAATATATATGCCCTATATTGTAAAATATTCATTTATTGTGTTTTAAGTTTATTTTCTAAGAATGATTCCAGTTTCAATTTGGGACACTATATCCCAATCCTGATGGTATTTGAGTTTTGATAGATTTTTTTACTAAAGCGCATAAGTATAGATGTTTATGAAATTCATAATTAAGTTATTAAAATTTTGTTCTGTTTGTATTAATAAATATCTTTAAGAACTTTGAATGTTAATGGTTATGATAAATAGATTTATGTATAAATTATTCTTCTTTATAGGCGTTATTACCTTGTTCTATTCATGTTCGACAGTTGAGCCACCTGCACCTGTTTTACCACTGCCCACCGATCGGCAACTGGCATGGCACGAACTGGAATATTATGCATTCGTTCATTTCAATATGAATACATTTACCAACATGGAGTGGGGTTTAGGAGATGAAAGTCCTGAATTGTTTAATCCAACCGAATTGGATTGCCGTCAATGGGCTAGGGTTTGTAAGGAAGCTGGAATGAAAGGGATAATCCTGACTGCAAAACACCATGACGGTTTTTGTCTGTGGCCATCAGCATATACTGAACATTCGGTTAAAAATTCGCATTGGAAAAACGGGAAAGGTGATGTTGTACGTGAATTAGCTGATGCCTGCAAAGAGTATGATTTAAAATTTGGTGTTTATCTTTCACCCTGGGATCGAAACCATGCGGATTATGGGAAACCTGAATACATCACTTATTTTAGAAAACAGTTGCATGAATTATTGACAAATTACGGTGAAGTTTTTGAAGTATGGTTTGATGGTGCAAATGGTGGAACAGGTTTTTATGGAGGTGCAAACGAAGAAAGGCGAATTGACCGTCAAACTTATTATGACTGGGAGAATACACAAAAAATTGTAAGGGAACTTCAACCCAACGCTTGTATGTTCAGTGATAATGGCCCGGATGTCCGCTGGGTTGGAAATGAAGAAGGTTGGGCTATGGAAACAAATTGGTCAATGATTAGAAAGGATGAGTATTACCCCGGTACGCCAAACTACAAGGAGTTACGTGAAGGGCAGATAGATGGCACACATTGGGTCCCTTCGGAAGTAGATGTTTCAATCCGACCCGGTTGGTATTATCATAAATCAGAAGATCATCAAGTTAAAACATTACCTCAACTTCTTGATATTTATTACAACTCAATTGGAAGAAATGCATCATTACTAATTAATTTTCCTGTTGATACGCGTGGTTTGATTCACGAAAAAGATGCAGAGCAGGTTTTAAAACTTGCAGATGCAATTAAAACTGATTTTGCAAAAAATTTGATTGAAGGTAAGAAAGTTGCTGCATCCAATATCAGGGGGAATTCGAAAAAATATCAAGCTAAAAATGTAGCCGATAATAATATTGAGTCATTTTGGGCAACCGATGATTCTGTGATTGTGGCATCAGTTACTGTTGATTTTGGAGAATCTATTGAATTCAACCGTTTTATGGTTCAGGAAGATATTCGTTTTGGGCAAAGGGTTAAAGAATTTACTGTGGAAGTCTTTACTGACAATCAATGGAACCAAATAGCTGCTCAAACAACAATTGGTAGAAAACGGATTTTACGTTTTCCAAATACATTTGCTTCTCAATTAAGGCTAAATATACTTGATTCAAAAGCTTGTCCTGTTATTTCAAATATCGGAGTTTATAATGCACCAAAAGTTATTACTGAACCAGTTATTCAAAGAAATAAAAATGGTGAAGTAACAATTCAAGGTTTTGATTCTGGAATAGAAATTTATCATACTCTGGATGGAAGCACTCCAACGACCAATTCATTAAAATATACTGAACCTTTTTTATTGAAAGAAAAATCTATTGTGAAAGCAATTGTAATTGATCCTGGTTCAGGAAAAAGTAGTCCGGTTTCAGTGGAACAGTTTGATGTTTCCAAAGAATACTGGAAATTAATTGGCTCATTTCATTCGGTTGAACAAACCCGTTTTATTTTTGATGGTAAACCCGAAACTGCATGGGTATTGAATAATAAACCTCCGGTAGATGTCATTATTGACATGGGAGAGCAATTAAATTTAACAGGCTTCACTTATTTGCCTGATCAGGGAAGATGGAACCCCGGAATAATTAATAGCTATGAATTTTATGTAAGCAGTGATGGATTAGCATGGGGAGCACCAGTTTCCGAAGGTGAGTTTGCAAACATAAAAAACAGCCCGATACTTCAGAGAAAGGAATTTGATTTGGTGAGTGCAAGGTTCTTCAAATTTAGAATGATGTCACCTGCTGAAGATAAGGGACGTTTGGGAATTGCCGAATTAGGTATAATTACCCCATAATATAATAGTATTAACATTAAAATAAATTGAAATGAAAAAATTATTATTAATTACACTGCTTGTTGGGTTCTTAGCCCAACTAACCTATTCTCAAAACAAAATATGGGACGAAACTGAAACACAAAAAACAGAACGTCTTGAATGGTGGACTGATGCGCGTTTTGGAATGTTTATTCATTGGGGTTTATACGCGCAGGCAGCACGTCATGAATGGGTGAAAAACCATGAAAGGATTACAAATGATGATTACCAAAAGTATTTTGAAATTTTCAATCCTGATTTGTTCAATCCTACCGATTGGGCTAAAAAAGCAAAAGCAGCAGGTATGAAATATGCAGTTATAACTTCGAAACACCACGAAGGTTTTAATATGTTCGACTCAAAATACACTGATTACAAGGTTACTAACACGCCATACGGGAAAGATATAATAAAAGAGTGGGTTGATGCTTTTCGTGCAGAAGGCTTAAAAATAGGGTTTTATTATTCATTAATCGACTGGCACCATCCTGATTATACAATTGATAGGGTTCATCCACAACGTGCGAATACAAAAGAAGAATATGATGCTTTAAATAAAGGCAAGGACATGGCAGTTTACAGAGAATATTTGAAAAATCAAGTGCGTGAAATTCTTACCAATTATGGTAAAGTTGACATTCTTTGGTTGGATTTTTCTTTTCCAGGCGAATTTGGCAAAGGTCGCGATGATTGGGGATCAGTTGATCTTATCAAAATGGTTCGTAAACTACAACCTGATATTTTAATTGATGACCGTGCAGATCTTCAAGATTATGCCGGTGGATGGGATTTTATGACTCCGGAGCAATATAAAGTTGATAAATGGCCTGAAGTTGATGGAAAAAAAATTCCATGGGAGACTTGTCAGACTTTTTCTGGTTCATGGGGATATTATCGCGATGAATACACCTGGAAAGACAATAAACAGCTTCTTGTACTATTAATTGAATCTGTTAGTAAGGGAGGAAATGTTTTATTAAATGTTGGTCCAACAGCTCGCGGAACGTTTGACGAACGTGCTGACAAAGCATTAATTGGGATGGGAGATTGGATGAAATTTAATGATCGTTCAATATATGGTTGTACACAGGCACCCGAAAAATTTGTAAAACCTGATAATACATTATTAACATTTAACCCAAAGACCAATCGACTTTACATTCATCTGCTCGATTACCTTTTACAAAAATTAAGATTAACGGGTTATCAGGGGAAAGTTAAATACGCACAGTTTTTGCATGATGCCTCTGAAATTAAGATGTCCGAACCTCGTCAACATAATCGTGGCGGAGACAATCAAGGTACTGGAGATATAGATTTGAGTCTTCCTGTGGCTAAACCAAATGTAGAAATACCAGTAATTGAGCTATTCTTAAATTAATGTTAACATAATTTGATAACAGGTTGATAATTAGAATTCTAAATAATTTGATTTGTTTGATAAAATCAACTATTTTCACTATCCTATTTGTTTTATTATCCTGATTATCAATTGTTAAATAATTTAATGAAACAAAAATTAATTGTTTAACGTAACATTAAATCCTGTTTCGTAATTTTTACATTGACATTCAATATGTTGTAAAAATGTTTGATGTTTATGCGAAAAATTCATGATGAAAGTTTGGCAGGAAAGAAAACGCTATTACTTTTGCACCCGCTTTAAAGGCGAAGTTCATTATGGGAATTGAGGGATATATAAAGATTTGCGAGATGTTTTTGATTGGGATACGAAAGAAGGCAGATTGGAATTTAAATAAATTTCAAAAATTCCGAAAAAAGTTT
>JBGSMW010000043.1:0-229880 GCA_041739985.1 Draconibacterium sp.
CTGCATTTAAAGTTGTCAGCCAAACCAAAGTCGAACTGGGTTCAGAACAACACTGGTCGCACCCGGTAATCGACAACGGCAAATTGTATTTGCGTCACGGAAATGTTTTGATTGCATATAAAATTAAATAATAATAAAAAACCGGATGTAGAATACGTAATTTTTCCGGTTCTCCCCCTTGGGGGAGTCAGAGGGGGCTTTTTATTTTTATAAACCAACTATTAAATTTCAATGAAAAACCTATTTATCAGTTTTATTCTTTTGAGTTTTGTATTCGTTTCGAATGCTCAACTTGTGCAGTGGCGCGGACCAAATCGTGACGGACAATTTACCGCCACCAATCTTTTAAAAACATGGCCCGAAAACGGTCCGGAGTTGATTCTCAAAGTTGAGAAAATTGGGAAAGGGTGGTCTTCCCCAATACTTGTTGACGACATGATTTACACAACCGGTATGATTGACACTCTCGATTACTTAAGTGCCATCGATATGCAGGGAAATATAAAATGGCAAGTTCCTTATGGCCTTTCATGGAACAAATCATTTCCCGACACGCGCAGTACTGCAACCATTGAAGATGACAGAATATACGTACAAAGCGGAACCGGGAGGCTGGCTTGCATCAACCGAAGCAACGGAAAAGAAATATGGGCGGTCGATGTTGATAAAGATTTTGAATGTGAATATCACACATGGGGAAACTCGGAAACACCATTGATTTTTGACGATAAAGTGATTTGCACACCAGGCGGTAAAAAAACGAGTGTGGTTGCCTTCGATAAAATGACAGGAAAACTTGCCTGGCAAAGTAAATCCTTAGGGGGAGAACGTGCCTATGCTTCAGCAACTATTTATGAATACAATAATTTCAGATATATATTGGCGGTTATTGGTACTGATTTAATCGCACTCATTCCCGAAACCGGCGAAATTGCATGGAACTATAAATATCTCAATCCCGAAAAATGGGATCAGCCAGGTTTAATCTGGACAAACACACCCGTTTATAAGGACGACAAGATTTTTCTAACCATGGGATATGATTACAATGCCAAAATGATTCAAATGGCTGCCGATGGAAAATCCGTTTCAGAAGTTTTTACCGATACCATTTTCGACAACCATCACCATGGTGTTATTTTATCCAATGGATTTTTGTACGGCTCAAACTGGCGGGATAATAAACGTGGTAATTGGGTTTGCATGAACTGGAATACCGGCGAAATTATGTATGAAAATGAATGGGATACAAAAGGTGCCATGGTAATGGCCGATGGACTTTTATATTGCTACAACGAAAAAGGAAATGTTGCGATTGTAAATCCTGATCCAACTGGTTTCAAAGTTATCAGTGAGTTTAAAATTACCGAAGGTGCCGGACCACACTGGGCTCACCCGTTTATTGACGATGGAAAAATGCTTTTAAGGCATGGAGACGTTTTGATGGTTTTCAACATAAAAACATAAATGAATAGTCGTACAATAAATATTATTGTTTGGGCACTTGGTGCTATTGCACTGATTCTGATTATTTGGTGGGTGAGAACTGACCCTACCGCCAATTACCTGGTTAGCATGCCCGGCGCAGATAATCGCGGGAAAGGACTTGCAGAACAGGATGTAAATATTGGTGAAAATTTCGAGCAATTTGCAACAGATTACACAGAAATGTCGGAAACCTGGCCACGTTTCAGGGGTGCCGATTTTGACAATATTTCCAAATCACCTGTAAAACTAAAAGAGAAAATTGGCACACCCAAAATCGTTTGGTCTGTTGAACTTGGTGAAGGCCATTCAGGAGCAGCTATTTACAAAGGGTTGGCATATATACTTGATTACAATGAAGAAAAACGTTCAGATATGCTCCGTTGTTTTTCGCTGGCTGATGGAAAAGAAATATGGACACGCGGTTATAACCTGAACATAAAACGAAATCATGGAATGTCGCGCACAATTCCGGCAATTACTGAAGATTACATTTTAACGATGGGGCCAATGTGCCATGTTATGTGTCTCGACAGAAAAGACGGAAATCTGCGTTGGGGATTGGATGTGGCAAAGGATTACGAATCTGAAATTCCACTTTGGTACACCGGGCAATGTCCGCTGATTGATGGTAATACTGCAATTATCGCAACTGGAGGAAAAGCTTTAATGGTGGGAATAAATTGCGAAACAGGTGAAAAAATATGGGAAACACCAAATCCAAGCAATTGGAAAATGTCACACTCTTCGGTTTTGCCTTATACTTTTGGAGGTCGTAAAATGTATGTTTACAGTCCAATTGGCGGATTGGTTGGAATTGCAGCCGATGGCCCTGATGCGGGAAAAGTGCTTTGGGAAACTCCCGCCTGGAACCACTCGGTTGTGGCACCTTCACCGGTTTGCATGCCCGATGGTAGAATATTTATGACAGCTGGATATGGAGCAGGAAGCATGATGCTTCAATTGAAAGAAAACAGCGGCAAATTCAGCGTTGAAGTTTTAACCGAATATGCGCCAAAAGATGGATTGGCCAGTGAACAGCAAACCGCAATATACTGGCAGGGACACTTGTTTGGAATCATGCCAAAAGATGGCGGCTCAATGCGCAACCAATTGATTTGTGTAAATCCAAATGACCCAAAAAAACCAGTTTGGACAAGCGGCACAGAAAACCGTTTTGGTTTGGGGCCTTACTTTATGGCTGACAACAAATTGTTTATTCTGAACGATGACGCAACATTAACCATTGCCAGGCCAAGTACAACAAAATATATCCAGCTCGACCAGGTAAAAATAATCGAAGACGCACATGATGCCTGGGCGCCATTTGCTCTTGCAAACGGATTTTTACTGATGCGTGATTCGAAAAAAATGGTTTGCGTGGATTTGAATTTATGAGTAGAAAAGATTCTTGGAAATTAAAAGGAATATTGGAGATTGATGGAGATTGATGGAGATTGATAGGGATTGATGGAAATTGAATGAGATTGATGGAGATTAATGGAGATTATGGGGAAAAATTATTTTGGTAAATGGGTTGATTATCTTGATGATAACAGGGAATTTCTTATCTTGATACTTATATCTCACAATCTAAAAGTCTAAAAAAATGAAAAACAAAGGAATCATCATATTTTTAATAGTTCTGGCAGTTGTTATAATTGCAATAATTGCAGGAGATTATTTGTCGGGAAGGCCTGATAAAAGCGCTCCAAACCCTTTTGCCTATGACGTGAATGATTTTAAAAATGTGCCTGAAGAATTAATTCATTTTAAAGAATCAAAAAATTTCAAACTTGGTTTTGAACAAGCTACCTCAATTACAATCGATTCGAATAAACTATTTGTTACAGGCGACAAAAAACTTCAGGTTATAGATCTTTCAGGTAAACTTTTATCTGAGATAATTCTTCAGGACACACCGAAAACGGTTGAGGTTTATAACGATAAAATATATGTTTCTGTAAATAATCAAATTCTTGTTTACGATCTGAATGGCTCTTTATTAAATGAATGGGAAAACTCTGGCGAAAATTCGATGATAACTGCTATTTCAGTAATTGAAAACAATGTTTTTGTTGCGGATGCCGGAAGACGAAAAGTAATCAGATATTCTTTGCAAGGTGAAAAACTGGTAGAATTTGACGGAAAAGCTGATGAAGGGGTTGTTCACGGATTCATCATTCCCAGTCCCTATTTCGATTTGGATATTAATGCTGATGGCGACCTTTGGGTTGTAAATCCGGGTTTGCACGCGCTCGAAAATTATACTGAAGACGGCAATCTGCGCGAACACTGGAACAATACTACCATGCAAACCGAGGGTTTTAGCGGCTGCTGCAATCCTGCCCATTTTACGTTTTTACCCGATGGCCGGTTTGTTACAAGCGAAAAAGGTTTGGTGCGGATAAAAACCTACAAACCTTCAGGCGAGTTTGAAGGCGTTGTTGCTGCACCTTCAAAATTTAAAGATGAAGGTGAAGCGCCAGATATTGCAACTGATAGCCAGGGCAACATTTACGCCCTCGATTTTGACAAAAAAATGATTCGGGTTTTTGAACCGAAATAATATTTGGATTTGAGTATTAAGTAATACGAGCTGTAATAGAAAATAAAACTCCAAAGGAGTTAAATATGAATAACCCCCGGTTTTAACCGGGGGATGAAATGGAAAAAGATTAAAAAGGTGCATCAAAGTCAGACAATTGAAAAACTGGCTTATTATGCACCGCAAAACGAAAAGCAAATTAGAACCATGGACAGAAAAGAATTTTTCACTACCGCAGGAAGGTTGTTGATCCTCGCAGGAATAACAGCTTCCGCCGGATATCTTGTTATGAATAACAAAGTAACCGCTTCTTGTTCAGTTTCGCCAACCTGCAAAAGTTGCGGCGAATTTTCGAAATGCGAATTGCCACAGGCAAAAGAAGTAACAAATGGAAAATAACAAAACACAAAACCGCCGCAAATTCATCCAAAACGGAGTTCGACTTTCGTTGTTGCTGTCATTGGGAACAGTAACCGCAGCTGCTTTGCGGAAAGTAACCACCGATGATTACGTTTGGCAAATCGACCCGTTTGAATGTACACAGTGTGGCCGTTGTGCCACTGACTGCGTCATGAAACCATCGGCGGTAAAATGTGTACATGCCTTTGCATTATGTGGATATTGTGATTTGTGTGGCGGTTACCTGAAACCCGATTCAATTGCGAGGGATACTGCTGCCGAAAACCAGCTTTGTCCAACCGCCGCAATCGAACGCAGGTTTATCGAAGAACCTTATTTTGAATACCATATAAACGAAGACCTTTGCATTGGATGCGCCAAATGTGTTGCCGGCTGCACTTCATTTGGAAATGGGTCCATGCATTTACAGATCATCCACGATATTTGCGTTAACTGTAATGAATGTTCAATTGCCAGGGTTTGCCCATCGAATGCAATCAAACGCGTAAAAGCAAGTGAAGCCTACCTCGTAAAAGGCGATTTCTCCAGAAAACCCAAAGCGTAAAACCGATGAATAAGTTATCAAACTTTCAAAAAATCTGTAGCATCTTTAAAACCCTTCCACCAACTGGCGGAGAGGTTAGGAGGGGCTTTCTTTTTTTAATCTTTATCCTTTTATCCTTTTCCTCTTTTTCCCAAAAGCAACGTTTCCCAAAACCCGAATTCGCAACAGGATATGAACAGCCTTCAACAATAACTCCCGAGCCTCGTGGTCTTGCACTCGAATATTTTGATGTTGCTGTTTTATTGGTAGTACTTTCGCTTGCCAGTTGGCTGGTTGTAAAAAAACGTTCACGGCAAAGTATTTTATGGTTATCGGTTTTCACACTCATCTATTTTGGGTTTTACAGAAATGGATGTATTTGTTCCATCGGTGCAATACAAAATGTTACACTTTCGTTTGCAAGTCCGGCTTATACGATATCGCTAACGGCACTTTTGTTTTTCGTTTTACCGCTTGGTTTTACTTTATTTTTTGGCCGGACATTTTGTGCTGCAGCCTGTCCATTAGGCGCTATTCAGGATGTTGTAATCATTAAACCGATCAGTCTGCCAAAATGGTTAAACAAAACACTTGGTCTGATCCCCTATCTTTACCTCTTACTGGCAGTACTTTTTGCCGCTACAGGAACCGATTTTATTATCTGCCGTTACGACCCATTTGTGGGAATTTTCAGAATGGATGCCAAATTTCACATGATAGTTCTGGGAGTAAGTTTTTTGCTAATGGGGATGTTTGTTGCCCGCCCTTATTGCCGGTTCCTTTGTCCATATGGGGTTTTGCTCAGTTGGATGTCCCGGTTCTCAAAATATCACATGACAATTACACCCTCAAAATGTATTCAATGTAAATTGTGCGCCAACTCCTGCCCTTTCGATGCAATAGACTATCCAACAAATGAAAAGGAAGTGCTAAAATCAGGACTTGGACCAAAAAAATTCCTCACTTATGCACTGGTTATTCCGTTATGGATAGCCGCCGGGGTTTTCGTTGGTAACCGCTCGCATACTTTCCTTTCGAAAGCAAACCCTGATGTTTTTCTCGCTGAATTACTCATTTCAAAACCTGAAATAAAAAACGACAAAGACAATATTGACGTTCAAACTTTCCTTTCATCGGGAAAAACATTGGAAACACTGGTTTCTGAAGCCGAAGTTATTCGTCACAAATTTTATTACGGAAGTATGATTGCGGGTGGTTTTATGGGTCTGGTAATCGGGTTGACTTTGCTGAATACTGTGGTTTTCAGAAAAAGACAGGATTACGAACCAAACAAAAGCAACTGCCTGAGCTGCATACGCTGCATGGATTTTTGCCCGGTGGAGAAGTGAGGAAAGGAGATTGATGGAGATTGATGGAGATTGAAGGAGATTGATGGAGATTAAAGAGATTGATGGAGATTGAAAAAGCGAACACTGACTTGTCAGCGTCGCAGACCTGACAGCGTCAAAAGTGAAATAAAAAATAAAAACAAGAATTGAAAAATGGATAATACAAATTCCGAATATCAAAATACATTTCATCGAAAGGATTTAATACTTCCAACTACTAATAAATTATGACAAACAACGACAAAATAAAACTCGCTCAAAACATAGCAGTAATTGCCGGATTATTTTCAGCAGTAGTTGCATTGTTGCTTTTGCTCAATTTTTGGCAAATCTCAAAATCAGACCCAATTGAGAGCAAAGCGCTTGAAGTTCTTGTTGAAAGGTTAAAACAGGAACCAAGCAATGATGGATTAAAAACTGAAATCAGAAACTATGATTTGCTGGCAAGAAAAGCATATTTTAACAGTCAATGGCAAATAAAAACGGGCGCCTTAATGTTGCTGTTTGGCGCAATAATACTGGCATTTGCATTGCGTGTTTACTATTCGGCAAAAGCCAAAATAGATTCCCCTGATAAAATCATGGAAAACGAAATCGCCAGCCGGATTCTCGCTCAAAAAGGGATTATTATTGTGGGTGCCGTAGTTTTTCTTTTTGCATTTGCAGCATCGTTTGCAACTGTAAATTATCTTGACAAATTCGACGTGCAATCCAGCATTGCAGAATCGGAAACTCTACCTGATGAACAGGCAATCGAAGTAATCGAAGTAGGTAACAATTCGAATGACTCAACTTTAACTGAGCAACCCGAAGTAGCGGCTGATACGATTAACAATCAGGTATCAGCAGAGCAATCCGCGCCTGTTGAATCTGCTGTCGAAACCGTTCAACCTAAAAAAACTACTGTCGCATTTACGCTCGAAAGCGTAAGAAAAAATCACAATTCTTTTCGTGGTCCTTTAGGTCAAGGAGTTGTTTCTCACAAAAATATTCCAACCAAATGGGATGGTGCAGCAGGGACGAACATTGCATGGAAATCACCCATTCCAAAACATGGTTACAATTCACCCGTAATTTGGGATGATAAAATTTTTATTTCTGGCTCTGATAATCAAAGTCGCGAAGTTTATTGCTATAACCGTATCGACGGAAAACTACTTTGGACAGGCAAAGCTGACAATATCCAGGGTTCTCCTGCCAATCCGCCCAAAGTAACCGAAGATACAGGCTACTCCGCCCCTACCCTCACTACTGACGGACAAAACGTTTACGCCATTTTTGCCACAGGCGATGTAATTGCTTTTGATATGGAAGGGAAACGGGTATGGGCAAAAAATCTTGGCGTACCGGATAACCATTACGGACACTCTTCTTCTTTGATAGTTTGGGACAATAAACTGTTTATTCAATATGACACAAACAAAGGTGGAAAACTAATCGCCCTAAAAACTGCTACAGGTGAAGAAGCCTGGCAAACTACACGTACTTCAAAAATATCGTGGGCAAGCCCGGTTTTGGCGCAGGTTGATGGTAAATACCAAATCATCTTAACTGCCGACCCAATTGTGGCAGGTTACGATGTTCAAACCGGGGCTGAATTGTGGCAGATAAAATGTATGATGGGCGAAGTTGGCCCATCGGTTGGTTTCTCCGAAGGGATTGTAATTGCCGCCAACGAGTATGCAGTAATGGTTGCCATCGATGTAAAAACAAAAGAAATAATTTGGGAAAACGATGAATATCTGCCTGAAGCTGCCAGTATTCTTGCCCACAACGGAATGGTAATCGTAGCAACAAGTTATGGTGTTATGGCCTGTTATGATTTAAAAACCGGCGAAATGTACTGGGAACATGATGTAGGAAAAACCTTGTATTCATCGCCAATATTTGCCGACGGGAAGCTTTTTATGATGGATAATGATGGTGTGATGCGTATTTACGAATTTGCAAAGGAAATGAAACTCATTTCAGAAAACAAACTGGGCGAAAAAGCCGGAACCACGCCTGCATTTGCTGATGGGAAGATTTATATCAGAGGAGATAAAAATTTATATTGCATTGGAAAGTGAGGGGGGAGTTCAGGGTTCAGAGTTCAGAGTTTAAAGTTTAAAGTATAAAGTATAAAGAAAGTAAATAGAAATACGTTTAAAACCTTTGCGCCTTTGCGAGCTAAAAAAATATGACAAATCAAATTCAGAATAATAGTACAGAAACTGTTTATGACAGGATTGCCCTGTTGTTGAAAGAAGCGCGAAATTCTGTAGCAAGGGCAGTAAACAGCGCTATGGTAATTACCTATTTTGAAATAGGCAAACTAATTATTGAAGAAGAACAAGCCGGAAAAGAACGCGCAGAATATGGCAAACAACTGATTGTCGATTTATCGAAAAGATTAACTTTAGAGTTTGGCAAGGGATTTTCAGTTACCAACATTCAACAAATGAGAATCTTTTACCTCGTTTTTCAAAAACAACAGACACTGTCTGCTAATTTCAATTTAAGCTGGTCTCACTATCTGAAATTAATGAGAATTGAAAATCAAGATGAACGTAGCTTTTATGAAATTGAGGCTGCAAAAAACAGTTGGAGCTTACGCGAATTACAGCGTCAGTTTGATTCATCACTTTACGAAAGGCTGGCTTTGAGCAAGGATAAGGCTGGTGTTAAAAAACTTGCTGAAAAAGGACAAGTTATTGAAACACCCCAAGATGTTCTAAAAGACCCTTATGTACTCGAATTTATTGGATTAAAAGAAGAAACAAAATATTCTGAAACTGATTTGGAACAGCGGATTATTGATAAACTGGAACATTTTTTACTTGAATTGGGAAAAGGTTACACGTTTGTTGGACGACAAGTTAGGTTCACTTTTGACGAAAAGCATTTTAGGGTAGATTTAGTTTTCTTTAACAGGATACTGCAATGTTTTGTATTGATAGATTTAAAAATTGGGGAATTGACTCACCAAGACCTTGGTCAGATGCAAATGTATGTAAACTATTATGATAGGTTTGTGAAGCTCGAAAATGAAAATAAAACTATTGGCATAATTTTATGTAAGAAGAAAAACGACACATTGGTTGAAATAACACTTCCTGAAAACAAACAGATTTTTGCAAGTAAATATGAAACTGTTTTACCAAGCAAAGCCGAATTGAAACAACTGATAGAGGGAAAGGATCACTGAGAATCACGATGAAAGAACAATACAAAAATATCGACCAATTAATCCTTGAGAAAGGCGCTACAAAAAAGAGCCTGATTCCAATTTTACAGGCCATTCAAAAAGAATACAACTACCTGCCGGAGGATGTTTTGCGGTATGTTTCAGAAAAAACTGAAATAAAACCCGCAGAAATCATGGGAGTTGCAAGTTTTTACTCGCAATTCAGGCTGGCTCCTGTTGGCGAACATATTGTAAAAATATGTGTTGGAACGGCTTGCCACGTTAAGGGCGCTGGTCAGGTTTATGATGCTTTTCGCAGGGAATTTAAATTGGAGGAAGGTGTAAATACCGATTCATCAGGTAAATATACGCTCGACAAAGTGGCTTGTTTGGGTTGCTGCACACTTGCGCCCGTGGTTCAGATTGACGAAACAACTTACGGACACGTTGCACCCGATCAGGTGGGTCAGATTATTTCAGATTTCGAAAGCAGAAAAGGAACAAAAAACTCAAAAAAAGCGCGAAAAGCTGATGGAAGTGAAATAAAGGGTGAAATACGAATTGGATTAGGTTCGTGTTGTGTGGCCAGCGGAAGCAAGGAAATTCAGCAGGAAGTTGAAAATGTTATTAATAACAGCGGTTTGCGGGTTACTTTGAAACATGTGGGTTGTGTTGGAATGTGTCACCAGGTTCCGCTTGTTGAAATTGTGCCAAATGAAGGCGAACCAACTTTATATGCCAAAGTAAAACCCGAAGACGTTCAACGTATTGTCGAAAATCATTTCGATGCTCCGGGGATTTTCACCAAAGCAAAAAACAAATTGCTGAGTTTGGTTGACACTATTCAAACTGACCGAAACTGGGATGGAATTGAACGCTACGAAATCAGTATGCGTGAAAAACCGGTGGCATCTTTTTTGGGAAACCAGCTTCCAATTGCAACCGAATACAGGGGAATTATCAATCCAATCGACATAAATGAATACCTGAAAAGAGGCGGTTTCACAGCTTTGAAAAAAACTTTGGAATCGCTTTCACCCGACGAAGTTATTGCCGAAGTTAAAAACAGCGGCATCCGTGGTCGGGGCGGTGCAGGTTTTCCCAGCGGCGTAAAATGGGAACTCGTAAAAAAACAACCCGGCGACATAAAATATATAATCTGCAATGGCGATGAAGGCGACCCCGGCGCATTTATGGACCGAATGCTTTTGGAATCATATCCATATCGTGTAATTGAGGGAATGATAATCGCAGCATATGCAGTTGGAATTCATCAGGGTTATTTTTATATCCGTGCAGAATACCCGCTGGCCGTGAAACGGATTCGTGAAGCCATAAAAATTTGCATCGAAAACAATTATTTGGGTGAAAATATTTTAGGTTCAGATTTTAACCTCGACCTTCAAATTTACGAAGGCGCAGGCGCTTTTGTGTGTGGCGAGGAAACTGCGCTTATTTCATCAATCGAAGGCAACCGCGGGTTTCCCCGAATTCGCCCGCCATTTCCTGCTGAAAGCGGATTGTGGGGCTACCCTACACTTGTAAATAATACAGAAACACTGGCCCAGATTTCTTACATTTTACGCGAAGGATCCGACAAATTCAGAAGTATTGGTACTGAAAAAAGTACAGGCACAAAAGTTTTTGCACTTGCCGGAAAAATTGCCCGTGGCGGTTTAATTGAAGTTCCAATGGGAATTACAATCCGGCAGGTAATCGATGAAATTGGCGGTGGAATTGCCAATGGCCGGAAGTTCAAAGCCGTGCAGATTGGCGGTCCTTCAGGAGGTTGCATACCTGCCGAATATGCCGACACACCAATAAATTTTGAATCGCTCAGCGAAATGGGCGCTATGATGGGTTCAGGCGGACTTGTCGTTCTCGATGATACGGATTGCATGGTTGACATTGCGCGTTATTTCCTTTCGTTTACGCAGGAAGAGTCGTGCGGGAAATGCACTTTTTGCCGCGTGGGTACAAAACGAATGCTCGACATTCTTGAAAATATTACAAAAGGAAAAGGCAAAAAAGGAGATATTGAGGAGTTGGAACACCTGGCAGGCTGGACAAAAAAAGGAAGCTTGTGCGGACTTGGAAAAACGGCCCCAAACCCTGTTTTAAGTACTTTGAAATATTTCCGCGATGAATATGAAGCTCATATAAACGGTGTTTGTCCAACAGGAAAATGCCAGGATTTAATAACCTATTCTGTAAACGATAAGTGTATTGGCTGTACCCTTTGTGTACAAAAGTGCCCGGTTGACGCTATCCCGTTTACCCCGCACGAAAAGCATTTCATCAATACCGAACTCTGTATTAAATGCGATGCCTGCCGTGCTGTTTGCCCTGAAGATGCGATAGATGTGAGGTAGCGGGTTGCGGGTTACGTGTTACGGGTTTCAAGTTACAGGATAAGGGTTGCGGGTTTCATAAAGGGTTAAAAATGAATAAAAACAGAGTAAAGTGAACAGTTACAAAAACCTCGAAATTTATCAATCGTCTTATAAATTAGCAATTCAAGTGCATAAAATGACTTTAAAACTGCCTTCCTATGAAATGTACGAACAAGGTAGCCAGGTTCGGAGGTCAACAAAAAGTATAAAAGATAATATTGCTGAAGGTTATGGAAGAAGAAGATACAATAATGAATTTATTAGGTTTCTTATTTTTTCGCATGCCTCATGCGATGAAGCCCTTTCTCAATTAACAATGATTGATGAAATCCATTATGAAGCAAAAGGTTTGATTGATTTAATATCAGAATATGAAATTTTAAGCAGAAAAATAAATAAGTTTATCGATTACGTTGAAAAACATTGGAATGAAAATCAACATGAATAGCAAATAACATGAAACCTGTAACCTGCAACAATTCTAACATGAAACTCGAAACCTATAACTTGTAACCTGTAACAAACAAAAATGATTACACTCAAAATAAATAATACCGAAATTCAGGTCGAAGAAGGTACTTCAGTAATGAAAGCCGCACAGGCAATGGGAATTGACGTTCCAAATATGTGCTGGCATGATGAACTGGAACATTTCACTTCGTGCATGTTGTGCCTAGTTAAAGACCAGAAAAATGGCAAACTTTTCCCCTCATGTTCGGTAAAAGCTACCGAAGGACTGGAAGTTGTAACCGATGATTCGGAAATTAAAGAAGCCCGGCAAACTGCGTTGGAATTACTACTCAGCGAGCATGTTGGCGACTGTGAAGCGCCCTGCCAGATTGCTTGTCCGGCCCACATGAACATTCCGCAAATGAACAGATTAATTGCCGCCGGAAAATTCGATGAATCGCTGGCAGTTGTCAAACGTGACATTGCATTGCCGGCAGTTTTGGGCCGCATTTGTCCGGCTCCCTGCGAAGGAGCCTGCCACCGGAAAACTGTTGACGAACCCATTTCAATTTGCCTGCTGAAACGATTTGTTGGCGATGAAGGAGCTGAACCTGAAATTATTTCTGCTCCAAAAACAGGTAAAAAAGTTGTCATAATTGGTGCCGGACCTGCCGGTTTAGCCGCTGCTTATTATCTTCAAATCAAAGGTGTGCAGGTTACTCTACTCGATAAAAATGAAAAAGCGGGCGGATTGCTAAGAACTGCAATTTCGGAAGAAATATTACCCAAAGAAGTTCTTGATAATGAAATCGAATCAATTCTTAAAACAGGAGTTGAATTCCAGGGTGGAAAAGATATTACTGCTGAAGTTTTTGAAACTTTGAAAAAAGATTTTGATGCTGTTGTACTTGCCACAGGAACTGTTGCTGAAAATGGTGAAATGTTTGGATTGAAAGCCACTCCAAAGGGAATTATTGCTGATAAGGATTCTTACCAAACCTCAGAAAAGAATGTTTTTGCAATAGGAAACGTGTTGCGCTCGTCGCGATTGGCGGTGCGTTCTGTTGGACAGGGAAAAGAAGTCGCATTTTCAGTTTTGCAATATTTTGATGGACTTGAACCCAAAGGTGAACCACGGATTTTCAATTCGCGTTTTGGAAAATTAGTGGTTGCTGAATTTTCAGAATACATAAAAGAATCGGTGGAAGGCAAACGTGTTTTTCCTGCAACCGGTGGACATTCAAGCTTTTCAAAAGAGGAAGCGATAGCTGAAGCTGAACGGTGTCTTCATTGCGATTGCCGTGCGATTGATAATTGTAAGTTGCGCGATTATTCAAACCATTATCAGGTTGACCAGAAGCGATTTAAAACTAGTGAGCGCCGCCATATTACAAAGCAAATAAATCATGGCTCGGTGGTTTACGAACCGCAAAAATGTATAAAATGCGGCATTTGTGTAAGACTTACTGAAAAGCATGGCGAAAAGTACGGATTTACTTATATTGGACGTGGATTTGACGTGGAAATCGGCATTCCGTTCAATGAAGAACTTGAAATTGGATTATCAAAAATAGCGGTAAAAGTTGCGGAGGGGTGTCCAACAGGGGCGATTTCGTTGAAGAACACTGGAACCACATAGGCACATAGGTCACATAAACTCTATGTTTCTTATGTGCCTATTGTAGTTCAAAAAAAATATATATTATGAAAATATTTACATTTCTACTATTATTAATCTTTACTATGGATGCTTTTTCGCAACCATCCGATTCGTGGCCAATTTTTCGGGGCGACCAAAATCTGAAAGGGGTTTCGAAATCCATACTTCCAGCTTCACCAAAATTATTATGGACATTTGCAACGGGCGACAATATTAAATCTGCACCAGTTATCGACAAAGGAAAAATTGTGATTGGCTCCACTGACGGGTTTGTTTATTGCCTCGATACAAACGGAAAACTACTTTGGAAATTTGAAACCGGAAATGCAATTGAAGCTCCCGCATTGATACACGAAAATGTAGTTTATATCGGAAACCTTGATGGAACTTTGTACGCACTCGATTTAAACTCCGGGAAAAAACTCTGGGAATACGAAACCGACAACCAGATTATTGGCTCAGCCAACTGGTGGAAAGAAGGCAATACAACCAGCATTGTTGTTGGCAGTTACGACTATTACCTGCATTGCGTTGATGCAAAAACCGGAAAAGTACGCTGGAAATATGAATCAGATAATTTCATAAACGGCGCCGCTGCATGTTCAAATGGTAAAGCTTATTTTGGAGGTTGCGATGGCTTTCTTCATATTGTTGATATTGCCACCGGAAAGCTTTTCAAAAAAATAGACGTATCAACTTATGTTGCCAACTCAATAACTGTCGATGGCGACAAAGCCTATATTGGCGATTACGATGGACGGTTTTTTCAGGTCGATATAAAAGCCGAAAAAACAACCTGGGTTTGGGAACACGAAACTACAAAACTCCAGTTTATTGCTTCCGCAGCACTTGTGGGCAACAATGTTTTAACCGCAAACCACAATAAATTTCTGTATTGTTTTGATAAAGATTCAGGCAAAAAACTTTGGGAATACAACACCGGCAAACAAGTGGAATCCTCGCCCGTTGTGGTGGGCAACAAGGTAATTATTGCAAACATGCGCGGCGATTTGGCAATCGTAAACCTTTCCGATGGCAAACCTGTGTGGACATATGAAATCGGCGGCCAAATAATTAACAATCCTGCGGTTGCAAATGGACGGATTTATGTTGGTGCCTACGATGGTAATGTGTATTGTTTTGGAAGCCCCTCCTAACCTCCCCGAAGGGGAGGGATAAGAAGAGGCTAAAATTAAATTGAGATAACAAGTATTAATTGAAATATTCTTACACTCCCCCTTGGGGGAGATGGAGGGGGCTATTATGAACATCATACAAATCATACCCGGTTCGGGAGGAAGTTTTTACTGCGGCAACTGTTTGCGCGACAGTAAATATGTTGATGCACTGCGCAAACAGGGGCATCAGGTTGTAAAAATCCCAATGTACCTGCCACTGTTTTCTGATGAACATGATATTGGGGAAATACCAATTTTTTACGGAGCAATTGCCATGTACCTAAAACAAGTCTATCCTGTTTTCAGGAAAATGCCCGGTTGGTTCGAAAAACTGCTAAACTCAAAACCTATGATGAAAATGGCAGCTTCAATGGCTGGTTCAACCCGTGCCAAAGGATTGGAAGACATGACCATTTCCATGTTGCTGGGTGAACAGGGACAGCAAAAAGAAGAACTAGATAAAATGGTTGACTGGATAGTTGAACATTGCAAACCGGATATTATCCATATTTCAAATGCTCTGCTTTTAGGCTTGGCAAGAAGATTAAAAGAAAAAACAGGAGTGCCTGTGCTTTGCTCTTTGCAGGATGAAGATGTTTGGGTGGATGCTATGCAACCCAAATTTCAGCAAAAGATATGGGATTTAATGCACGAACGATCAGAGGATGTTGATGCGTTGGTGGCTGTGAGCAATTATTTTGCTGACGAAATGAAAAAACGGATGAACTTGAATTCTGAAAAAATCCATACTTTCTATCTCGGAGTTGATGCCGAAGATTATAAGTATATTCCTGTTCAGGAAAAGCCACGGAATGTGGGTTATATATCAAGAATGTGCCACAAGGATGGTTTTGATATTGTTGTTAATGCCTTTATCGATTTAAAGAAAAAACAAGGGTTTGACGACGTTAAACTGATAGCAACAGGTGGTTTAACCGGCGATGACAAAAAATTTCTGAAAGAACAGAAACAAAAAATAAAAGATAATAATCTGGAAGATTCATTCGAGATAATTGAAGAATTCGAAGGCGATGCCCGGCATAATTTCTTCAGCAAAGTCTCAATAGTTTCTGTTCCGGTGCGGATTGGCGAGGCTTTTGGTATGTATTTGCTCGAATCAATGGCATCGGGAATTCCGGTTGTGCAGCCAGCTTTGGGTGCTTTCCCCGAAATTGTTGAAAAATCGGGCGGCGGCGTAATATATTCACCCAATACGCCAAAAAAACTCAGCGAAACCTGGGCTGATTTACTTTCCCATCCCGAAAAACTTGAAAAACTAAGTCGCGATGGTTATGAAGGCACAAAAAAGCATTTCAATATCCACAATCATGCCGCTGAAATTATTGGGCTGTACGAAAATCTTAAAAAATAATCTTTGCGTCCTTGCGACTTTGCGAGTAAAATAAGAAACATGCTTCTAAAACTACAAAACATAACAAAAGGTTACGGCGAAATTGGCACCCACAGTTTTCGCCCGGTTTTAAAAGACCTCAACCTCGAAATTGAAAAAGGTGAGAAAATTTCAATTGTTGGGCCAAGCGGTTCAGGAAAAACTACTTTGCTCAATTTACTGGGAACCCTGGATCTTCCGGATTCCGGCAAAATACTTTTTAACGGGAATGATTTGACCTCTTACTCAAAAACCGAATTGGCCGATTTCCGCAACAAACACCTTGGTTTTATTTTTCAGCTGCATCATTTAATGCCACAACTCACACTTTTGGAAAATGTGTTGTTACCACTTTTGCCACAGGGAAATAAAATTTCGAAAGAACAAAAAGAGTGGGCTGAATACCTGATTCAAAAAGTAGGGATTTGGGAACAGCGCCATCAAAAACCAGCAGAAATGTCGGGAGGTGAATGTCAGCGGACAGCAGTTGTGCGCGCCCTTATAAACAAACCGGAACTGGTTTTAGCGGACGAACCCACCGGCGCACTTGACGAAGAAAATGCGAAAGCACTTTCAGCCTTGCTGATTCAATTGAGTGATGAAGAAAATGTAACGCTGATTACGGTTACTCACTCTTCGGAACTGGCAGGCAAAATGGACAAAAGATATTTGTTACGAAATGGAAAAGCCTCCCCTAACCCCTCCCAAAGAGGGGAATAAGAAAAAATAATTTGGTTAAAATGAGTTATCGAAGTGAAATCGAATAAAAATCATACAAAAAGAAATTCTTCTTCATACTTCTCCCCTTTTGGGGGAGTCAGAGGGGGCTTTTTTATATTTAAAACATTTATCCACTATTTCAAATCCAACCTGTTGGTGGCGCTTGGAGTTGTTGTTAGCACCGCAGTTTTAACAGGTTCGCTTATTATCGGGGATTCTGTGCGTTACAGTTTACAGCAATCCACTTTCTCCAGATTGGGCGAAACTACCCATTTGGTATCGGTAAAAGAACGATATTTCAGACAGGAAATGGCCAGTGAAATGGAAGCCGATAATCCTGAAATAAAAGCCACTTCTGTTTTGCTTCTTGAAGGAATGGCAATTGCCGACGGCGGACAAAACCGGGTAAACAAAGTTCAGGTAATTGGGGTAAATAATGATTTTGAGGAGATTTCAAAAACTAATTTGTTTGCCGAACTTCAAAACAATGAAATCGCAATAAGTGAAAACCTTTCAGAAAGGTTGCAAATAAAAGAAGGCGACAATCTTTTGGTGCGCATTCAAAAAGCCAGTCTGATTCCCATGAACGCACCATTTGTTTCTGCTGAAGAAACAAGTGTTTCGTTACAGGCAACGGTAAAAAAGGTCGTTCAAAAAGAAGAACTGGGAAGGTTCAGCCTAAAAAATTCACAAACTGCACCGTATAATATTTTTCTTTCAATAAACCGTTTAAACCAATTGATGGAATTCGAAGGAAAAGCAAATCAAATACTGATTACCACCCAACTTGAAAAAGAAAAAGTTGCCGAATCTGTAAAACACTGCCTCACTCCTATTGATGCCGGACTTCAAATTAAAAAAATTGAAGCAAACAACGAAATCGAAATTTCAACAGAACGCGTTTTCCTTGAAGATAAAATATCAGAAACACTAAATAAATTGCCGGATGCAGAGTTG
Organism: Draconibacterium sp.; assembly: GCA_041739985.1. GTDB lineage: Bacteria > Bacteroidota > Bacteroidia > Bacteroidales > Prolixibacteraceae > Draconibacterium. Next base: position 18,240 of record JBGSMW010000043.1, read on the forward strand.
ATTTTGACATATTTTGTGAATGAAATTGAGAAAACGGAAGATCGAAAAAAGTCGGAAGTCGGAAGTCTGAAGTCGGAAGAAAACCTGCAACCCAAAACCCAAAACGCTGAACCCGAAACGCTGAACCCGCAACCTGCAACCCGCAACCTGCAACCTGTAACTCCCGCCATCCCCTACTCTTTCGTTTCCACTATAAACAACCCGGTTATAAATAAAAATGAAATCATCCTTAACCGCTGGGCTGCCGATGATTTGCAGGCAAAAGTTGGAGACAGTATTACTTTACAATATTTTGAAATTGGTCCGCTGCGCCAGTTGGTTAACAAGGAAGCCACTTTTGCACTCAGACAAATAATCCCGATGAACGCTGCATTGTCAGATTCAACGCGGGTGCCGCACTTGCCCGGACTTTCGGATGCCGGACACTGCCGGGAGTGGGAAGCAGGAGTTCCAATAAATCTTGACGCTATTCGTGATAAAGACGAAAAATACTGGGAGGATTTTAAAGGAACGCCAAAAGCATTTGTTTCAAACGAAGCTGCATTAAAAATGTGGTCGAACCGTTTTGGAAATTACACGGCTGTACGTTTTCCGGCTGAATCTTTTGACGAAAACAAATACAATCAAATATTTGCCTCAGAAATTGAGCCTGCTGATTTGGGAATGACCATTTCACCTATTCGCGAACAGGGAGTTCAGGCAGCGCAAAACGGAACAGATTTTAGTGGACTTTTTATCGGTTTAAGTTTCTTTTTGCTGGTAGCCGCTATTATTTTAACTGCACTTCTTTTCCGTTTTAACCTCGAAAACCGTTCGGCACAAATCGGATTGTTCGATGCGTTAGGTTTTAAACAAAAACAGGTACGCGGTTTTTTTCTTTCCGAAGGAGTTGTTGTGGCTTTGTTTGGCGGAATTATAGGACTTATGGTTTCGGTGTTCTACACGTCGTTGGTTTTTAAAATTCTGAATACCTTGTGGTTCGAAATAGTTCGCACCGATGTTTTGTTGATCAAAATCAACCCGGCAACATTAATTTCAGGACTTATAATAAGTTTTCTGGTTTCAATGATTGCCATTTTTGTTTCAGTAAGGCAATTTCAAAAACAAAAAACGGCCGATCTTCAGAAACAAATTATAACAGGCAGAAACAAACAAAAAAAATTCTGGTTAAACGGATTAATGTACGTTTCGATAATTGTTTCAATCGCCATTTTTGTTTACCAGGTTTCTGGAATAAATCAAATGAATCCAGCGTTATTCTTTTTATCGGGAGCGTTTTTATTACCCGGATTACTGCTCTTTTTCAGAAATACGCTTTATTGGATTGAATCAAAAAATCAAGCCGGTTTTAGTGCTGCAAGATTATCACAACTAAACCTGACGCGAAATAAAAGACGCTCTTTAACTGTAGTTACTCTTTTTGCACTTGGAACTTTTATGGTAGTTTCCACCGGCTCCAACAAACTCGATTTATTTGCCAATTCACAGAACAAAACGAGCGGAACCGGCGGTTTTATGTATTTTGCCGAAACTACAATACCTGTTTTATTCGATATAAACAATACTGAAAAACGTGCCGATGAGGGAATTTTAACAGATTTTACGGCGGTTCAATTCAGTAAAGTTGATGGTGATGATGCAAGCTGTTTAAACCTGAACCGAATTTCGCAACCTGCCATTTTGGGTGTAAATCCCGATGCTTTAAAACAAAGATTTTCGTTTGCCGCCAAAACTGAGGATTTGGGTGAAAATGATCCGTGGCTGGCATTAAATCAGGATTTTGATGATGGAACAATCCCGGCAATTGCCGACCAAACCGTAATCCAGTGGGGTTTGGGAATGAAAGTTGGCGACATTCTTATCTATCAAAATGAATTGGGCGACACAATCAGACTAAAATTAATTGCAGGTACTGCACCATCTGTTTTTCAGGGCTTTGTAATCATTTCAAATCAAAACTTTATAAAGAATTATCCAACAAAGAGCGGCACAAATATTTTTCTGATTGACGGAAATTCAGAAAACCAGCAGCAAATTGGCGATGAATTGCAGGCAGTTTTTCGCGATTACGGTTGGGAAATGGAAACAATAGCAAAACGATTGGTTGAATTTTACTCGGTTACCAACACTTATCTATCCATTTTTCTTGCTTTGGGAGCACTGGGTTTAATTCTCGGAACCGTTGGATTAGCAGTAATTCTGGCCCGCACCCTGTTGGAACGCCGTCGCGAAATTGCTGTTATGCAGGCGGTTGGATTTAATGCCAAACCTATTTTCAAAATCATTTCGCTTGAATATTTAAGTTTACTTTTTGCCGGGATTCTGATTGGATTTATTACCGCCTTAGTAGCCACATTACCAGCCTTTATTTCCGCAAATACAGGGGTTTCATTCGGTACTGTAGGTTTAGTAGTTGGCCTGATTTTGGTGAATGGAATACTCTGGATATTTGGGCTGACCTGGTTCTCGTTGCAAAAGAAAACCTTGATAACCGGCTTGAGAGTGGAGTAATAAAAAGCTCCAATAATTTTTGAAAACCTCTTCATTTAGCGAACAAATTTTCAATATATTTGATACTCAATCAAAAAAAACCGAACATGTTGAAATCTGATCTGATCAAAAAAATCATGGATTTTGGAAAAATATAATTAATGAAACAATTAATATGTATGTATAATTATGAAATACTTGCATTGATAAGGGTATATAATTGTTAGCAGTTTTTTAAAATCAAATAAATGAAAGAAATTCTAATCTGCATATCATTGCTACTGTCAGTAAATATTTTTGCTCAAAACAAAATTAGTAAAAATCAAGCTGTCGAAGATATTGACTATTTTAATAATATGTTGCTTGAAGTACATTATAATCCATTCAAGTTTATAAGTAAAGAAAAGTACTTCAAACAAGTTGAAGACATAAAACATACCATTGGAGACAGCATTGATAAAAAAGAGTTTACTTTTAAACTATATCATCTATCATCTTTAATAAAAGATGCACATACATCTCCTTCACTATTCCAATCAACATTTAAAAATGATTTGAATGGCAAAATCTTCTTTCCATATTTTCTTGTTCGGGATAAAAACAAACTCTACATCCCGATTTCAACATCTCAAAAACTAAAAATTGAATCTGGATCTGAACTAATTTCAATTAATGAGTTTAAAATTGAAAATTTATTAAAGGATTTTGAGGGATGCTTCGGTGGTAATAAGGAATATTCAAGTGAAATGACAACTAGACTTCTTCCATATTTACTTTTCATTAAGGGAATTATACCTCCTTTTAGAATTGAATGTAAGAGTAAAAAAATCAGATCTTATTTAACCATTAAAGAGGGTGTGACTTTCAAGAATGCGTTAACTAATACAATTCCATCTTTGACAAAAGCTTATGATTTTAAAATTTTTGATAATAAGTTAGGTCTTTTGCGCTTTAATAGCATGTCAGAAGACCTGAACACTTTAGATCATTATATAGATTCCTGTGTTACTTTAATGAAAAATAAAAACATTAATAACTGGGCAATTGATATAAGAGATAATAGTGGAGGTAATTCTATACTTGCCGATTTACTCATAAGTTACTTTAATACCAATGAGTATGCATTAATGGGAAAAAGAGAGTGGAGAATAAGCCAACAATATAAGAACGAACTTATAAGCCAAGGTGATACAGCAAATGAGTACTTATCAAAATCTAACGGAACTATATGGGAAATAGGTGATTGCGCACCACAAAAACCTATGTTTGTGAACAACAACATTTTTACTGGTAAAATAATATTAATAACCGGACCATTTACATTTTCAAGTGCTAACATGTTTGCTGATGGTGTGAAAAAATACAAATTGGGGAAAATATACGGAACAAATACAGGAGAAAACACCAATGATTTTGGTGAAGTCTATTCGTTTGATTTACCGAATTCCAAACTTAGGATGCAGACAACTACTTCATATGATCTTGGTACTAATTGTGATGGAAAGAAATTCGAACCAGTAAAGCCAGACGTTATTATCAAAACTCGCCTGATTAGTAAAATCAATGAGGAAGATTACGTTGTAAATATGATCATTGAAAGTATTAAATAAACAACAGCTAATACCTTCAGTTTGCATTTCGAATGTCATTGGAATTGATTTATGTGCTCAACTTGATAAATCAAAGCTTTTAACTAATATTTTCAGTTTTAGTATTTATCACTCGCTTTATAACAAAAAAATGGATTGCACAACAAAACAAACTGAGACCAATGAAAAAGAAATTATTTGCCGATAGTTTTTCAAAAAGTTTAGATGAAAATTTTCCAAAATATTCAAAATACTTTGACTTTGAGTTATCTGTATTCTGTGAACTAAATACGCTCATTTTTGAAATTAATAAATGCCAATTATTTGAGTTTCATAGGGCAACAATTACTTTAACTAATCATTTACTAGAGAAAGATTTAAAATTAGCATTGATTTATAATGAAACAGGGATTGGTGCAATAGAAATAGAGAAATGGAATTCAACCTTCGAGAAGCCAAACAAAAAAGTGCTGCATGACTTAACTGATTGTCCACTTTTTTGTTGCAATTTAACAGACAGGGTTGACAGGAAATTAGCTCTGTTAGATAAGCAGTTTTTTGAAGGAATTTCATCAGGAAAAAGCATTTTGTACGTTGTATAACGTTTTGTTAAACAAACAATCTTAAATCATGAAACCAATTATTCAACCAACAAATCAAAAAGACTTCAAAATTACCGAAAACCTGACACGAGAGGCGTTTTGGAATGTGTATAAACCGGGTTGTGATGAGCATTTGGTTTTGAATAAACTTAGAAACAGCAAAAGTTATATCAGCAAACTTGACCTTGTTGCAGTGTTCGGAAACAGGATTGTAGGGCATATTATTTCCACCAAAGCAAAAATTATCGATTCGCAGGATATTGAACATGAGGTTTTATGTGTTGGTCCGGTTTCAGTAATCCCTGAATTTCAAAAAAACGGAATCGGTTCAAAACTAATCACCGAATCAATTAAAGTAGCAACAGAATCAGGGTTTTCAGGCATGATTCTTTTTGGAAATCCGGAGTATTATCATCGCTTTGGCTTTTTAAATGCCGAAAATTATAGCATCTCTACAAAAGATGGTCAAAACTTTGAACCATTTATGGCTTTGGAACTTCAAAGAGATGGATTGAAAAACGTAAGTGGCAGGTTTTTTGAAGATGAGTGTTTCTCGACAAATGAAACGGAGCTGGTTGAATTTGAAAAACAATTTCCTTTTAAAGAAAAGATAGTTACCGAAACACAGTTAAAGTTTTAGAATTTCAGCCGGCACCGAAACAAAAGAAAAAACGAACAAAAACCAAAAATTATCTCACTTATTTCCTGATGATTCTTGTAAAATATATCATACTTGCTTTTTTGGTTTTGTTAGGTTTGATTTCGTGCAAAATAACAGAATATACCGGGATCATTCGAATGGAGAAAATGAAACCAGTAGCCTTTGCATTTCCTGATAGTGCGAAAAATGTTGCTATTTTCAACCGCAACATAAATAAAAATACCGGACTTACTTTATATAATTTTGGCAAAGGAAATTTACCGTGTGATACTACACTCAATGATTTTGAACTTTCGAAATACTGTGTTGAGGGCCTTTCAAGTTTTTTGGAACAGGAAGCCTATTTTCAAAAAGTAAGTAATTACATTGGTAAAGACAGTTTAAATCAGGTAAACAAAGAAAGTAATGAAATGTATAAATCTTCAGATTTATTTGAATGTGCGAAGGCAGATGTTTTAATTTTTCTTGATTTTCTTCAATTCGAAAATGAAGTTTCTGTTTTTTACGATGCAACTTACCGCACTAGGTCTGCACTTTCCTGGACAATTATTTTCAACGATTTAACTCCATCAGTAACATATAATCAGATTGATACATTTTACTTTGATAAATCGCAGTATTTGGATATCCGCAAAAAAAACGAGAGCAAGAAACTCATCTATCAGGATGCAGCAAAATATCTGGGGCAACGATTTGGAACAAAAATAATTCCGTCGTGGGTAGCTGAAGAACGGTACTATTGCAAATCGCTTCATCCGAAAATGCGAAAAGCTGAAACATATTTAAAAAACAATGACTGGTTAAAAGCGGGTGAAATTTATAACAGGCAAACAAAAAACAAGAACCAAAAGATTGCTGCCAAATCATGCTGGAATATGGCCGTTGCTTGCGAAATGGAAGAAAAATATGACCTGGCAATCGAATGGCTGATTGATTCAAATAACATTTTGACAAAAAACAATTTTCAGCATCGGTTAAATTGCCTTCAATATATGAGAGATTTAAACTTGAGAAAGGTTGAAGTTGAAAAATTAGAAAAACAAATTAGAAATTAATTATGGATTCAATATTTCCTGCTGACAACTTAAAAAATTCAACCAGAAAAATTAAAAACCTTTTAATTACAATCACAATTTTAACTGTGGGATTTACTTCATTTGCACAAAATAATCCTGACTTTAAAGTAGTTGCCTTTTACACCGCTAAAAATGATCTGGCGCATATCAGTTTTGTAAACGAAGCAAATACATGGTTTTCGGAAACAGGAAAGAAAGAACATTTTACTTACGACTCCACCAACGACTGGAACAAAATGACACCTGGATTTCTTGACCAATACGATGTTGTTATCTTTCTTGATTCACGTCCTGAAACGTTGTCACAAAGGGAAGCTTTTCAAAGATACATGGAAAACGGTGGCGCCTGGTTGGGATTTCATTTTTGTGCTTTTGCATTAACTCCGTCGGCATTTCCGCAGGATTGGGACTGGTATCACAATACGTTTTTGGGTTCGGGTCAATATGTTAGCAACACATGGCGGCCAAGTTCTGCAATTTTAAAAATTGAAGACAAGGAACATTCGGCAACAAAACAATTGCCTTCAACATTTAAAACTTCGCCAAATGAGTGGTACCGCTGGGAAAATGATTTACGCAAAAACCCGGATATTAAAATTCTTGCATCCATCGATTCAACAAGTTTTCCGTTGGGAACCGGGCCAAAACCCCATGAAATTTGGCACAGTGGATATTACCCTGTTGTTTGGACAAACATAAAATACCGGATGATTTACATAAACATGGGTCACAATGATATTGAATACGAAGGTGGCACAAACAAGGAACTGTCGTTCACTTTCAAAAATAAAATCCAAAACAAACTTGTAATTGATGCATTGCTTTGGCTCGGAAAAAATAAAAGGTAAATTTGTTTTTTCATCTCTTTTAAAATTCATTCAAAGTAAAAATGAGCAACCAACCGCTGGCAGAACGGCTTCGCCCCAAAACTTTAGACGATTATATCGGACAGGAACACCTTGTGGGTAAAAATGCTGTTTTGCGTAAAATGATTGAATCGGGGAATATTTCATCGATTATTTTGTGGGGACCGCCCGGCGTTGGGAAGACAACACTTGCGAAAATCATTGCGAATACTTTAGAGAGGCCGTTTCATGTCTTAAGTGCCATCAATTCGGGCGTAAAAGACATTCGCGAAGTAATTGACAAAGCAAAAAAGCAACAGTTTTTCAGCAAGCCTAATCCTATACTTTTTATCGATGAAATCCACCGTTTTAGCAAATCACAGCAAGATTCGCTGTTGGGTGCAGTTGAGGATGGCACAATTACATTGATTGGCGCAACAACTGAAAACCCATCGTTTGAAGTCATCTCTCCGCTCCTTTCACGTTGCCAGGTTTATATTCTTGAATCACTTGATAAAGCCGGATTGTTGAAACTTATTCATTCGGCACTGACTAAAGATATCGAATTGAAAAAACGTAAAATCACGATAGTAGAAGATCAGGCGATGTTGCGTTTTTCAGGTGGTGATGCGCGTAAATTGCTAAATGTTTTGGAATTGGTTGTACTTGCCGATGAAGATGAAGAAATTGAAATTACAAACAAAAAAGTACTCGACCGACTGCAAAATAACCTCGCCATTTATGACAAGCAAGGTGAAATGCATTACGATATTATTTCAGCTTTTATAAAAAGTATTCGCGGCAGCGATCCGGATGCGGCGGTTTACTGGCTGGCCCGGATGCTCGAAGGTGGCGAAGACATAAAATTTATAGCCCGCCGTTTACTGATTTTATCAGCAGAAGATGTTGGTCTGGCCAATCCAAATGCGTTGTTACTGGCTCAAAGCACTTTTGATGCTGTGCATAAAATCGGTAATCCTGAAGCACGGATCATTCTTTCGGAATGTGTAATTTACCTCGCAACTTCGCCAAAAAGCAACTCCGCTTACGAGGCAATTGATGCCGCGATTGCTTTGGTAAAACAAACGGGCGATTTACCGGTTCCGCTGCACATTCGAAATGCACCAACCAAACTAATGAAAGAAATTGGTTACGGGAAGAACTACAAATATTCACATGCTTTTGAAGGCAATTTTGCAGAACAGGATTACCTGCCCGAAAAAATCAGAAAAGAACGAATTTATCATCCGCAGAACAACGCAACCGAAATAAAAATCCTTGAACGATTGAAAAAGTGGTGGGGAGAAAGGTTTTAGCCATTTGAGAAAAATCCTGAATTTTAAATTCCAAAATGTATTCTATTTAAAGTTTTAATACCGGTACGTAATTAAATATTAATCCAGCCAATTTCATTTCTGCCCCAAATGCATCAGAACTAACTTTAAAACACGTCATTTTTTTAGGTAAAGATTCCATGTAAAAATGTAGAGATTTAGTTTCCAATATAATTTGATTAAACGTATCTTACTAACTCCATTTAAAGAACTGTAAAAGCTACTTTCGGTGGAAAACTAAATCACTAAAACTTTTCAAATAATGAAAAACAGGATTCAATTTACAAGAAGAAGTTTTCTGGCAACTACTGCAACAGCCGCTGCCGGATTAACAATTGTTCCTTCGAATACAATTGCAGGACTTGGCCACAAAGCTCCCAGTGACAAACTCAATATTGCCGGAATTGGCATTGGAGGAATGGGAAAGGGTAATCTTTCTCGAATGGAAGGCGAAAACATTGTTGCACTTTGCGATGTTGACTGGTCAACCGGGGGAAGAATAAATGTCCCGAAAGTTTTTGAAACTTATCCAAAAGCTGCAAAGTATTATGATTGGCGCAAAATGTTTGATGAGATGGGTAATTCTATCGATGCAATTATGTGTGCTACTTCTGATCATAGTCATGCCATCATTACAGCAACTGCTATAACTATGGGCAAACATGCTTACACACAAAAACCATTAACCCATAGTGTTTACGAATCGCGGTTGTTGACAAAACTGGCCGCCAAATACAAGGTCGCTACCCAGATGGGTAACCAGGGTTCTTCTGCAGAAGGAGTTAAACTGATTTGTGAATGGATTTGGAATGGAGAAATTGGTGAAGTGAAGGAAATAGAAGCTTATACCAATCGCCCGATTTGGCCACAAGGCTTATCGGCACCAACCGAGGTTATGCCTGTACCTGAAGGATTAGACTGGGATCTGTTTATCGGGCCGGCTAAGTTTCGTCCCTACAATTCAGCTTATCACCCCTGGGTTTGGCGCGGCTGGTGGGACTTTGGAACAGGAGCACTGGGTGATATGGCGTGCCACGTTATGCACCCTGTTTTTACAGCTATGAAACTTGGATACCCAACTAAAGTAATTGGCAGTTCTACTCCATTTACACCCGATGGCGCTCCAAATGCTGAGATAGTTCATCTAACTTTTCCTGCACGAGAAAAACCTGCAAATATCAAAATAAACTTGCCTGAAGTAAATGTAACATGGTCTGATGGTGGTATTAAACCAAAATTTCCGGAAAATTGGCCAATTAACAGAATCCAGAACTCAGGTGTTATTTTTCATGGAACTAAAGACACACTTGTTTGTGGCGAGTATGGAACTGATCCAATTTTACTCTCTGGCAGGGTTCCTAATGTTCCACAAACCGAACGACGTATTGACGGACATGAACTAGATTGGATTAGAGCTTGTAAAGAAAGCCCGGAAAATCGGGTGCCAACTGCATCAGATTTTAAGGATGCAGGACCTTTTAATGAAATGGTGGTTATGGGTGTTTTGGCTACCCGCCTTCAAGCACTTAATAAAGTTCTCGATTGGGATGGACCAAATATGAATTTTACGAATATTTCGGCTACTGATGAATTAAGACTTGGACGAAACAATACAATTAATGCAAAAGAATTTGCTGATCAGTTAATCAAACATAATTATCGTGAAGGTTGGAACTTACCTGTAATGCCCTGATTAATTTGTAATTTTTAATCACAAGTCTTATATAAACCATTACAGATTAAGACAAATAATATTTTGATTATTAAACCGATTGAAAATTAGCTTTCAATCGGTTTTTTTGTGAATAAGCGAATCTATTTCCCGCGAAACACCCATATAATAAAAACAGAAAATTATTTATCGAATTAATCAGATTTGAATATGGTTCAAAAAAAATACACCGGAAAATTTAGATTCGTCCGGTATACCTATTAAAATTTATTATCAAAGTAAATTCATAAATAATTCTTACACCAAAATCTTTTTGCAATATTCAACGCATTTAATAACTTCTTTTTGTGCATCAGAATTTTCAGGAACGTCATATTCAAGTTCAATATCAAAATAAATGGGCCATTTGTTTTTTTGAACCAGTTTCAACATATCAGCAACTGGAGTATCTCCCTTTCCCCATGGCATATTTGTGTTGGGTGGAGTTCCTTTTTTCCCGGTTTTGTCTTTTGTATGGATGCTGAAAATCCGTTCATGCAAACGTTCAATCAATTCATTTGGGTGATTTCCAGTTGCTCCAAAATAATGTCCGGCATCAAAATTCAACATATTTTTTGGCGAATAGGCTAAATATTTATCGAAACTAAAACCGGGTTCGCCGGGTTGGCCGTGGTTGTGGAAAATAGCATACATATCATGTTTCTCGGCAAATTTGCCAAGCCGTTGGCAAGCTTCATCACCAATTTCGTTTGTAATTCCACCGGCACCTAAAACTTTTGCTGCTTTAAACGCGTAATCAATTTCTTCATCACTCCAATTAGCAGGAGCAAATTTTACAATATGAATGTTTACTCCAGCTTTATTATACATTTTACGCAAGGCTTTGTATTTATCCATTGAAACCGACAAACGCCAGTCGCGCTGTGCTTTGTTGGAAGCATCTGCTTTTTTCTGCAAATCTGCTTTTTCAGCATCCGACATTTCTACTCCACGTTGCGGACGGGGAGCTCCGGCAGGCAGTCCGGCATATTTTTCGGCAACATCTCCCATTAGTTCAATGGAACTAATTCCTGCTTCGACACAATATTTTAAAATATCCTCTGCTGTTGATGGCATACTTCGCCAACTGTAGGTTATTGCGCCAATTTGCACACCACCAAATTTTGAGTCGGGTTTTCCTTTTACCGATGCAAAAGTACCCGGTGCTAAAGCGAGTCCGGCTGTAACAAGGGAAGTTGAAGTAATGAATTTTCTTCTTGAAACAGAACCCGAAAATGTATTTTCTTTCATGAATACGAATATTTTAATTGCTTAAAGTTTGCTTAAAATTGCATATATATTTTGAATTGGCAGTTTCGATATTCTATTTTCTTTTTTCGAAAATTTTCATCTCATTCTCGAATCGCAAATTCATTACCCAATAAAAAAGCCGGTCTATCAAATGACAGACCGGCTTTTCAATATTTTCAAGAAAAATCTATTCTTCTTTTTTTGCTTCGGCAGCTTCGTCTGCTTTTGGTTCTTCGGTAGAAACCTCTGTTTCAGCAACAGGTGTTTCAACTTCTTCAACAACTTTTGCATCTTCAACAACTTTCACTTCTTCTGCTGCAGGTTTTGCTTTAGCTTCAGTTTTAGCTTTTGCTGGTGCAGCGGCTACAACTTCATCTTTTTTAGCGCCACCACGACGTGAACGGCGTTTTTTCGATTTTGCTGCTTCGTCTTTTGCTGCCAACATTGCTTCGTTATAGTCAACCAACTCCATGATACACATTTCGGCATTGTCTCCCAAACGGTTACCCGTTTTAAGAATCCGTGTGTAACCACCCGGGCGATCTGCTATTTTTGTAGCAATTTCCCTGAATAATTCAGAAACTGCATCTTTATCCTGCAAATAGCTAAAAACTACCCTGCGCGAATGAGTTGTGTCACTTTTTCCTTTTGTAATTAACGGTTCAACGTACATACGCAGCGCTTTTGCTTTTGCAAGTGTGGTTGAAATTCTCTTGTGAATAATAAGAGAACTTGCCATGTTTGCGAGCATCGCTTTACGATGAGCACTTTTCCGTCCTAAATGATTTATTTTTTTATTATGTCTCATTGCTTGTTACTCCTTGTCCAATTTATACTTCGAGATATCCATTCCAAAATTTAATCCCATATTATCTAACAGGTCGTCCAACTCGGTAAGTGACTTTTTACCAAAGTTCCTGAATTTCAACAGATCGTTGCGATTATATGTTACCAAGTCGCCCAATGTATCAACATCAGCAGCTTTTAAACAATTCAATGCACGAACTGACAAATCCATATCAACTAGTTTTGTTTTCAGGAGTTGACGCATGTGAAGTACTTCTTCATCAAATTCTTCATTTGCAAATTTCTCGTCTGAATCAAGCGTAATCTTTTCATCAGAGAATAACATGAAATGATAAATTAGGATTTTGGCAGCTTCTTTCAATGCCTCTTTTGGTTGGATTGAACCATCAGTATTAATATCCAGTATTAGTTTTTCGTAGTCGGTTTTTTGTTCAACACGATAATTTTCAACAGCATATTTTACTGATTTGATTGGAGTGAAAATTGAGTCTATTGCAATTACCCCAAATTCTGCTTCCGCAGGTTTATTCTCACCTGAAGGAACGTATCCACGTCCTTTGTTGATGGTAATTTCCATATGAATTTTCACATCGGGCTCCATTCTGCAAATCACCAGTTTTGGGTTTAACACCCTGAAACCGGTCATAAATTTGTTAATGTCGCCGGCAGTAAATTCTTCCTGTCCGGTAATTGTTATAGATACTTTTTCACTGTCAAAGTCGTCAACCTCGTTTTTAAACCGAATCTGTTTCAGATTAAGGATAATATCGGTTACATCTTCAATAACACCTTTAATCGTAGAAAATTCATGGTCAACACCTTCAATTTTAACTGTAGTTATTGCATACCCTTCGAGTGATGATAGGAGGATTCGACGTAAAGCGTTACCAACAGTTATCCCGTAACCGGGTTCTAAAGGACGAAACTCGAATTTTCCGAATTTATCATCGGATTCTAACATAATCACCTTGTCAGGTTTTTGGAATGCTAATATTGCCATAATGACCTTATAAATTTTATTATTTTGAATACAACTCTACGATTAGTTGTTCTTTGATATTTTCAGGTATTTCTTCGCGTTCGGGGCGATTCAGGAATTTTCCGGCCATTTGATCGTTGGCCCATTCCAGCCACTCATAACGAGTGCTCCGGCGTGAATGCAATGAGTCTGTAATTTCTTCCATGGCTTGTGATTTTTCCCTGACGCCAACAATGTCGCCTGGTTTTACCAAATACGATGGAATATTTACAACATTTCCGTTAACTATAATATGTTTGTGTGTAACAAACTGACGGGCAGCAGCCCGTGTTTTAGCAATTCCCAGACGGAATACAACATTGTCGAGCCTTGACTCAAGCAATTGAAGTAATACCTCACCTGTTACACCTTTTGAAGATTGTGCCTGGTGAAACAGTCCACGGAACTGACGTTCCAGGATTCCATAGGTGTATTTTGCTTTTTGTTTTTCTCTTAACTGTAGCCCGTATTCCGATTTTTTCCTCCTTTTCGACGATAAACCGTGCATTCCCGGAGGATAATTTTTGTGTTCGAATACTTTATCGGGTCCGAAAATTGGTTCACCGAATTTACGTGCTATCTTGGATTTTGGTCCTCTATATCTTGCCATAACCTTTTCGTTTTTAAATTATACACGTCGTCTTTTAGCCGGGCGACATCCGTTGTGCGGAAGTGGTGTTACATCTACAATTTCGGTTACCTGCAAACCAATGGTTGCCATGGCTCTAATTGCCGATTCACGACCATTGCCTGGTCCTTTTACGAATACTTTTACTTTACGAAGTCCAAGGTCATAAGCGGTTTTGGAACATTCCTCAGAAGCTACCTGCGCAGCATAAGGAGTATTCTTTTTCGAACCACGAAACCCTTTTTTGCCTGCTGACGACCATGAGATTACCTCACCGTTCATATTTGTCAGCGTAACTATGATATTGTTGAAAGAGGAGTGTACGTGACCCATTCCATTAGCCTCAACAACAACAACTCTTTTCCTGCTAGAAACTGCTTTTTTTGCCATAATTCAAATTCCTTATTTAGTGGCCATTTTTTTATTAGCAACAGTTTTACGTTTTCCTTTGCGGGTACGGGAATTGTTCTTTGTACTTTGCCCGCGCACCGGTAGCCCGATACGGTGACGAATACCACGATAACAACCGATATCCATCAGTCGTTTAATGTTCATTTGAACTTCAGAACGCAATTCACCTTCTACTTTAAAGCTTTCGTTAATTACTTTACGAATAGCAGCAAACTGATCATCGTCCCAATCCTGTACTTTAAGGTCTTTATCAACTCCCGCTTCTTTTAAAACAGAAATCGACCTGTTGCGCCCAATACCATAAATATAGGTAAGGGCAATTTCGCCTCTTTTATTATTTGGAATATCAACACCAACAATACGTGCCATAAATTTTTAATTTTTCAGATTAATTACCCTTGTCGTTGTTTAAACTTGGGGTTCTTTTTATTAATCACATATAAACGGCCCTTTCTGCGGATGATTTTGCAGTCGGCGCTACGTTTTTTAATTGAAACACGAGTTTTCATATTAATCAATCTTTAGTTTTTGTATCTAAATGTAATTCTACCTTTGGTTAAATCATAAGGAGACATTTCAACTTTTACTTTATCGCCCGGCAATATTTTGATATAATGCATTCTCATCTTACCAGAAATATGACCCGTTATGACGTGCCCATTTTCCAACTCGACGCGAAACATGGCATTTGACAATGCCTCTATTATGGTTCCATCTTGTTCTATCGAAGATTGTTTTGCCATAAAATTATCTTAATTTGCCTTTAAATTTAATTATTGTTGTTAATCTCAAATTTTACCAATTACATTGAACTACCACCTGCGCGTCCTTTGATTCGGCCTGATTTCATCAAACCGTCATAGTGGCGCATCAACAAGTGACTTTCAATTTGTTGTAAAGTATCTAACACAACCCCTACCAAAATTAACAGTGAAGTTCCACCATAAAACAAGGCAAACGACTGGTTAATTCCAATTAACACTGCAAACGCCGGAAGAATGGTAATAAAACCAAGGAAGATTGACCCGGGAAGGGTAATCCTCGACATGATTGTATCCAAATACTCAACGGTTCTTTTCCCAGGTTTAATACCCGGTATAAAACCCCCGTTCTTTTTCATGTCTTCTGCCATTTGAGTTGGATTGATTGTAATAGCAGTGTAAAAATACGTAAAAGCTACTACCAATAAAAATTGTGTTAAATTGTACCAAACTCCGTTAATGTTAGTAAGAGCAGCCGCAACACCACGTAAGTTTTCAGAATTAGCAACGCCAACAATTGTAATTGGCACCATCATTATTGCCTGGGCAAAAATAATAGGCATAACACCTGCAGCATTTACTTTTAGCGGAATGTACTGACGTACACCTCCATATTGTTTGTTACCTACAATTCGTTTAGCATATTGCACCGGAATCCTGCGGGTTCCCTGAACCAACAGAATTGATGCCATGAAAACGAGGAACAGTATAACAAATTCTACAAGGAACATTACCAGTCCTCCACCCTGCTGATTGATACGGGAAGCAAATTCCTGCACAATCGACTGAGGTAAACGGGCAATAATACCAATCATAATTATCAGTGAAATACCATTACCAATTCCTTTATCGGTAATACGTTCGCCTAACCAAAGAACAAACATTGAACCGGCTGTTAAAATTACAATTGAGGGAAGGGTAAACCATATCCCCCGCATTGCAAAGGCCGTGTCGGGTAACTGCATATTAAGATTGGCAAGGTATGCCGATGCCTGTGGAATCAAAATTAACACGGTTAAATACCGGGTAATCTGATTTATTTTCCTTCTACCTGACTCACCCTCTTTCTGCAACCTCTGGAAATAAGGTACTGCGATTCCCATCAGCTGAATCACAATTGAGGCAGATATGTACGGCATAATTCCTAAAGCAAAGATGGAAGCTTGTGAAAAAGCACCACCCGAGAACATGTTAATCAAACCCAGCAAACCATCTGAAGTTTGTGACTGCAGATTTTGCAATTGGGAAGGATCAATTCCCGGAAGTGAAACGAAAGAGCCTAACCTGTAAATTAACAGGAGAAACAACGTTGTTCCGATGCGAAATCTAAGATCTTCAATCTTATAAATATTCTTTAGGGTCTCAATAAATCGTTTCATTACTTTTTAAAGTATTTCTGTGGTTCCTTGTAATTTTTCTATTGCTTCTTTGGCGCTTTTCGTAAAGGCGTGTGCTTTCACTTCAAGTTTTACACTTAAACTTCCACCACCCAGAATTTTAATTCTGTCCCTTCTGCTTGCCACACCTGCTGAAATCAAGAATTCCTTATCGATAACAGTTGTGTTCCTTTTTTCAGACAATCTTTGTAATACTTCAAGGTTAATTCCTTTGTAATCAACCCTGTTGATATTTTTAAAACCTGATTTTGGAACAACACGTTGTAAAGGCATTTGACCACCTTCGAAACCTATTTTCTTTGAATATCCTGATCTTGACTTTTGCCCTTTATGTCCACGTGTCGAAGTACCGCCTCTGCCTGAGCCCTGGCCTCTTCCGATTCGTTTCTGGGATGTTGTAGATCCTTTTGCAGGTTGTAAGTTATTTAAATTCATATTTTCAGATATTTGAAATATTAATTAACTTCTTCAACACTAATTAAATGCCTCATTTTGTTAACCATGCCAACAATTTGAGGAGTAGCTTCGTGAATAACCGGACGGTTTAATTTTTTTAAACCTAACGCTTCCAAAGTTAATTTTTGGCGTTTTGTTGAACCGATACTACTTTTTACTTGTGTAATTTTTAATTTAGCCATAACTGTGTTATCCTTTAAAAACTTTTTCTAATGAAACACCTCTGTGCTGGGCTACTGTATAAGCATCGCGTAACTCGAGTAAAGCAGCCATTGTTGCTTTAACAAGGTTATGTGGGTTTGATGAACCTTTCGATTTTGCCAAAATATCATGAATTCCAACACTTTCGAGCACGGCACGCATAGCACCACCTGCTTTCACACCGGTACCCGATGTTGCAGGTTTTAGCAGCACATTGGCACCACCAAATTTTGCTGTTTGTTCGTGAGGTATAGTTCCGTGAATAATCGGAATTTTCACCAGGTTCTTTTTAGCTGCGTCAACACCTTTTGAAATAGCTGTTGTCACTTCACTAGCTTTTCCCAGGCCCCAACCTACAATTCCTTCTTCGTTACCAACCACTACAATTGCAGAGAAACTAAATGTACGTCCCCCCTTTGTAACTTTGGTTACGCGGTTAATGGCTACCAACCTGTCTTTTAATTCGAGGTCGCTTGTTTTTACTTTATTGCTAATTTTCGCCATAATTTTATTAGAATTTAAGGCCACCTTCACGGGCAGCGTCAGCTAATTGTTTTACTCTTCCATGGTACAAATAACCATTCCTGTCGAATACAACCGATGATATTCCTGCCGCTACAGCTTTTTCAGCAATTGTTTTACCTACTAAAGCTGCTTTTTCAGTTTTTGTACCTTCTGTTCCAGCTATTTCCTTTGCTTTTGATGAAGCCATCAGGAGTGTTACTCCTTTTGAATCATCAATTATTTGAGCATATATTTCCTTGTTACTTCTGAATATACTCATGCGTGGACGGTCGGCTGTGCCAGAAACTATTTTGCGCACGCGCATTTTAATTTTTGTGCGCCTCTGTATTTTTGTTAATGCCATAATAATTAACTTATTAAGAATTATTTTGAAGCAGTTTTACCAGCCTTACGCCTTAATACTTCACCAACGAACTTAATACCTTTGCCCTTGTAAGGTTCCGGCATACGGAATGATCTGATTTTAGCAGCTACTTGTCCGATTAATTGTTTGTCATTACTATTCAATGTAATAATCGGGTTACTTCTTTTGTCAGATTTAGCATCAACTTTTACCTCAGGAGGAAGTTGCAAATAGATATGGTGCGAAAAACCCAATACAAGATCAAGTACGTTATTCTGAACCATTTCTGCTCTATAACCAACGCCCACCAGTTCTAATTTAACTTCGTATCCTTTTGATACACCAACAACCATGTTATTTACTAAAGACCGGTAGAGGCCATGCATTGCTTTTTGGCTTTTTTCATCGCCTGCCCTTTTCAACTCAACCGTATCATTTTCGATACTGACTGAGATGTTCGGGTCAACTTTCTGTGACAATTCTCCAAGAGGTCCTTTCACTGTGACAATGTTATCATCGCTCACACTAATTTTTACTCCTGCCGGAACTGTTACGGGTAATTTACCTATTCTTGACATGACTTTCCTCCTTTAATACACATAACATAAAACTTCTCCACCAACATTAAGCTCTTTGGCTTCTTTGTCAGTAATCACACCTTTCGATGTAGAGATAATTGCTATTCCCAAACCGTTAAGTACACGTGGAATACTGTCAATATCACAATATTGACGTAACCCTGGTTTACTTATGCGTTCTAACGCTTTTATTGCAGACACTTTTGTCTCCGGGTTGTATTTCAATGCAATTTTAATATTTCCCTGGTAGCCAACCTCGTCTTCAAATTTATAATTCAGAATATAACCTTTCTCTTTGAGGAGTTTGGTCATTTCCTTTTTCATACCTGAAGCTGGTATATCAACCACACGATGTTTTGCCTGAATTGCATTTCTTAACCTTGTAAGATAATCTGCTATTGGATCTGTTACTTTACTCATTATTTCAAGTTCTTTAAACGATTACCAACTTGCCTTTTTAACTCCAGGAATTAAGCCTTCGGAGGCCATTTCCCTAAAATCAATCCTGCTGATTCCGAATTGGCGCATATAACCTTTAGGTCTTCCGGTTAATTTACACCTGTTGTGTAAACGAACTTTCGACGAATTTTTAGGAAGTTTTTGCAAACCAACCCAATCGCCTTCGGCCTTAAGTTTAGCACGTTTTTCGGCATATTTCTCAACTAATTTTGCACGTTTAACTTCGCGTGCTTTCATTGATTCTTTAGCCATTACTAGTTCTTTTTAACGTTTTTAAATGGTAAACCTAATTCTTTTAACAATGCGAAACCTTCTTCATCAGTTTTTGCATTGGTAACGAAGGTAATGTTCATCCCGTTGATTTTGCTTACTTTATCCAGAACGATTTCCGGAAAAACAATTTGTTCGGGAATGCCGAGTGTGTAGTTACCGCGTCCGTCCATTTTGCTTTCAATACCGCGAAAATCGCGGATACGTGGCAATGCCACAGCAATTAGGCGATCGAGGAATTCATACATTTGGTCGCGACGCAATGTAACGCGCACGCCAATGGGCATTTTCTTCCTAAGTTTGAAATTGGAAATGTCCTTTTTTGACATAGTTTGAATTGCTTTTTGTCCAGCAATCATTGTCATTTCAGTAGTTGCAACATCAATAAGCTTTTTATCAGCAATTGCTGCTCCAACTCCCTGGTTAAGAACTATTTTTTCTAATTTCGGAACTTGCATAACAGAAGAATAATCAAATTCCTTTTTTAAAGCAGGGATGATTTCTTCCTGATATTTCTTTTTAAGAGTGGGTGTGTAAGCCATTACTTTATCTCCTCTCCGGATTTTTTGGAAAAACGTACTAATTTACCTTGGTCATTCAATCTCCTTCCAATACGAGTTGCAGCGCCAGCTTTGGCATCGAACAGCATTAGGTTTGAGATGTGCACAGGTGCTTCTTTTTCAACAATACCTCCTTGCGGGGTTGCCGCATTTGGTTTTGTATGTTTTTTCATCATATTAACACCTTCAACAATTGCTCTTTCTGTTTTTGTGATGATTTCGAGAACGCGGCCTTTTTTGCCTTTGTTATTCCCTGCTATCACAAGCACAGTGTCACCTTTCTTTATGTGTAATTTTTTTTGCATTTTAAGCTATTTTCTAATTACAGTACTTCTGGTGCGAGTGAAATAATTTTCATATTCTTATCTCGCAATTCACGAGCTACAGGGCCGAAAATACGTGTTCCACGCATTTCATTCGCAGCATTCAACAGTACAACTGCATTGTCATCGAAACGAATATAAGAACCATCAGCACGACGGTTTTCTTTTTTCGTACGAACCACGATTGCACGCGATACTGCTCCTTTTTTTACATCAGCTCCCGGCATGGCACTTTTAACAGCCACAATGATGGTGTCGCCCAATGATGCATAGCGTTTTCTTGTTCCGCCTAAAACACGGATGCATAAAACTTCTTTTGCCCCACTATTATCGGCTACCGAACATCTTGATTCTTGTTGTATCATGATTACTTAGCTCTTTCTATTATTTCAACTAATCTCCAACATTTGGTTTTACTTAAAGGACGTGTTTCCATTATCCTAACAGTATCACCTTCGTTGCAGGTATTACTTTCATCGTGGGCATGGAATTTTGTTGTTTTATTAACGAACTTACCATAAATTGGGTGCTTAACTTTACGTTTAACAGCCACAATGATTGATTTGTCCATTTTATCACTAACAACTACCCCTACCTTCTCTTTCCTGAGATTTCTCACTTGATTCTCTTCCATCGTGAATTAATTCTGATTTTCATTTAATTCAATTTCGCGAAGAATAGTTTGCAACCTTGCAATGTCTTTTTTGGCGTACTTAATTTTCATTGGGTTATCCAACGGACTAACTGCATGGTTTAATTTAAGGCGAACAAGGTTTTCCTTTTCAACCTGTAACTTTTCGACGATTTCTTTTTTCGTCAGTTCTTTGATTTCAGAAGTTTTCATAATTCACCTTTCTATTCTTCAACATAATCACGTCTTACAATAAACTTTGTTTTCACCGGTAATTTCTGCGCGGCTAATCTTAAAGCTTCCTTGGCCATTTCAAATGACACGCCTTCAGCTTCAATAATTATGCGTCCCGGAGCTACCGTGGCAACAAATCCTTCAGGAGCACCTTTACCTTTACCCATTCGAACTTCGGCTGGTTTTTTGGTAACTGGTTTATCTGGAAAAATCCGTATCCATATTTGACCTTGACGTTGCATATACCTGGTTACCGCAACCCTCGCTGCCTCAATCTGTCTTCCGGTAATCCAATCTTCCTCCAACGACTTTATTCCAAATGATCCGAACGCTAGCTGATTACCCCTTTGGGCATTGCCTTTCATCCGGCCTTTTTGTACTCTTCTAAACTTAACCTTTTTTGGCTGTAACATCTGTTTTTAATTTCTGAGTGTTAAACCACTATTTTCTTCTTCTTCCGCGACCACCAGCATTACCTGGTTTTTCTCTTCTTTCACCACCACCGCCACTTGGTTTCTGACCAAAGTTTGGTGAAAGATCGCGTACTCCATATACCATACCCTTACATATCCAGACTTTTACACCAATAAGTCCGGTTTTTGTATTTGCTTCAGCCAACGCGTAATCTATGTCAGCACGTAAAGTGTGAAGCGGAGTACGGCCATCTTTATACATTTCAGACCGGGCCATTTCTGCTCCGTTTAACCTACCCGAAACCAATACCTTGATTCCTTCGGCACCCATTCTCATGGTTGAAGCAATAGCCATTTTTGTAGCCCTGCGGTAAGCAATTTTACCCTCGATTTGCCGTGCAATGTTAATTGCCACTATTTTTGCATCGAGTTCAGGACGTTTGATCTCGAAAATGTTGATCTGTACTTCTTTACTGGTAATTTTCTTTAATTCTTCTTTCAGTTTGTCAACTTCCTGACCGCCTTTACCAATAATAATCCCGGGGCGTGAAGTATGCACTGTAATAGTGATTAACTTCAGGGTACGTTCGATTACAATTTTTGATATACTGGCTTTTGCCAAACGTGCATTCAGGTATTCTCTGATTTTTGCATCTTCTACCAGTTTATCACCATAATCGTCGCCACCGAACCAGTTTGAGTCCCATCCTTTAATGAAGCCCAAACGATTTGAAATCGGATTTACTTTTTGTCCCATGAATTACGAATTAAGATTTTCTTCAACAACACTTTCTTTCCTGTCAACGTAAATTGTTACGTGGTTCGAGCGTTTTCTAATGCGATGTGCACGACCCTGGGGAGCCGGACGTAACCTTTTTAGAATCCTACCTGAATCAACCATAATTGTTTTTACGTAAAGTTCATTATCTTCCAAACGAACTCCTTCATTTTTAGCCTGCCAATTGGCAACGGCTGAAAGAAGAAGTTTTTCCACCCGGTTTGATGCTTCTTTTGACGAGAATTTCAAAACATCCAACGCTTTGTTAACTTCCATTCCGCGAACCAAATCAGCAATAAGCCTCATTTTCCGTGGCGAAGTTGGGCAGTTTTTTAAAACAGCAAAATATTGTTGCTTTTTTTCTTCTTTTCTTTTGTCAGCTGCTAGTCTTTTTCTGGCACCCATTTTCTTTTCTTTTTAAAATTAATAGTTATGCCTTAACGCTTTTTATTACCAGCATGACCCCTGAACGTACGTGTTGGCGCAAATTCGCCGAGTTTATGACCTACCATATTTTCGGTCACATACACCGGAATGAATTTATTTCCGTTGTGTACTGCAATAGTATGCCCAACAAAGTCAGGAGAAATTACTGATGCTCTGGCCCATGTTTTTACCACTGATTTCTTGTTGGCATCATTTAATGCCAAAACTTTTCTTTCAAGTTTGAAATCAATAAAGGGACCTTTTTTTAATGAACGACTCATAATTATTCCTCTATTTATTTTTTCCTACGTTCTACAATATACTTGTTGGAAGCCTTTTTCTTAGAACGGGTTTTATAACCCTTTGCAAGAAGCCCTTTGCGAGATCTTGGATGTCCTCCTGATGATCTACCTTCACCACCACCCATTGGGTGATCGACAGGGTTCATGACGACACCACGTACGCGTGGTCTTCTTCCTAACCACCTAGAACGACCGGCTTTACCCGATTTTTCGAGGTTGTGTTCTGTATTTCCAACTGTACCTACTGTAGCCCTACAGGACGTAAGTACCATGCGAGATTCGCCTGATGGTAATTTTAAAATTGCAAATTTTCCATCTCGAGAGGTCAATTGTGCATATGCACCTGCACTACGAGCCATTACACCACCTTGTCCGGGGTGCAATTCAATGTTGTGAACTAAAGTACCAAGAGGTATTTCAGCCAGAGGAAGCGTATTTCCAATTTCAGGATCAACTCCTGAACCGCTGTTAATCGTTTGACCAACTTGCAACCCGTTAGGCGCAACGATATAACGTTTTTCACCATCTTCATACTGAAGAAGTGCAATGCGGGCAGTACGATTTGGATCGTACTGAATAGAATCAACTACAGCTGCAACACCGTCTTTATCGCGTTTAAAGTCGACAATACGGTATTTGCGTTTGTGTCCCCCACCTATATACCTCATTGTCATACGGCCCTGGTTATTTCTACCTCCAGTTTTCCGTATGGGTTCTAACAATGATTTTTCAGGCGTAGATGCAGTAATAGTATCAAAAGCGCCAATTATTTTGTGCCTTTGACCCGGTGTTACTGGTTTTAATTTTCTTACTGCCATTATCTATTAAATATTACTATAAAAGTCGATACTTTGTCCTTTTTCCAAAGTAACAATTGCTTTTTTATAAGCATTTGTTTTTCCGGTTATTACACCGCCTTTGGTATATCTGGACTTAACTTTACCACCATGCACCATGGTGTTCACCTCTGCAACTGTCACACTGTAAAGACTTTCAACGGCCTTTTTAATTTGCGGTTTTGTTGCTTTGCGGTCAACCATGAAACCAAAACGGTTGAACCGTTCGGCTTGCTGTGTCATTTTTTCGGTAACCAATGGTTTTATTAAAATATCCATTTCTTACAATCCTTAAAGTTTAAATGCCTCTTCAATTTTACTCACAGAACCTTCCAGAATAACAATAGTTTTTGAGTTAAGTATCTGGTAAGTATTTAATTCAGAAGCAGTTACAACCGATACGTCCTTCAAATTTCTGGAGGACAAATATATACTATTATTTTCGACTGGTAAAACGAAAAGTGACTTTTTATCAGCTATTTGCAAATTAGTTCTGATTGCCACTATTTCCTTAGTTTTTGGAGCTTCGAGATTGAAATCTTCGAGCACCAAAATACTGTTTTCGGCTGCTTTATATGTTAATGCCGATTTTCTTGCCAGTTGCTTTACTTTTTTGTTCAGTTTGAACTCATAATTGCGCGGACGTGGGCCAAAAATTGTACCACCACCTCTGAACGTTGGCGATTTAATGCTACCTGCACGTGCACCACCTGTCCCTTTTTGCTTTTTGATTTTACGGGTACTTCCTGAAATTTCACCACGCTCTTTCGATTTGCTGGTTCCCTGCCTTTGGTTGGCCATGTATTGTTTTACATCGAGGTAAATTGCATGGTCACTTGGCTCTACACCGAAAATCTGGTCATTCAAAGTAACTTTCCTTCCGGTCTCTTTTCCTTCTTTATTCAGTACACTTAGTTCCATTGTTTCCTTATCATTAAGTATGAACCTTTGGCGCCAGGTACTGAACCTTTTACCACAATTATATTTTGTTCAGGAATAATTTTTATGACCAACAGGTTTTCGATGGTTACAGTTTTGCCACCATCTCTTCCTGCCATCCTCATTCCTTTAAATACACGAGACGGCCAGGATGAAGCACCAATAGAACCTGGTGCACGCAATCTGTTGTGCTGTCCGTGTGTGGCGTCATTTACCCCCCGGAAATTGTGCCTTTTTACAACTCCCTGAAATCCTTTACCTTTTGAGATACCCTCAATATCAACATAATCATTTACATGAAATACATTAACATTGATTTCTTCTCCCAATTCGAATTCTTTCTGGTAGGTGTTTTTAAACTCCACTACTTTACGTTTAGGAGTTACTCCAGCTTTTTTGAAATGCCCAAACTCTGCTTTCGTCGTGTGTTTTTCCTTTTTGTCACCGTAAGCAAGCTGTAGCGCTTCATAGCCGTCTTTTTCTTCGGTCTTCACTTGTGTGATTACACAAGGACCGGCTTCGATCACAGTGCATGGGATGTTTTTCCCCTCAACACTGAATACGGATGTCATTCCGATTTTTTTTCCAATAATACCAGCCATTTTTTCGACTACTTTTTAGTTATCAAACTTTAATTTCTACTTCAACACCACTGGGTAATTCCAGCTTCATTAAGGCGTCGATTGTTTTTGCGGTTGAGCTGTAAATATCGATCAATCGTTTGTATGAAGACAACTGAAATTGTTCCCTCGATTTTTTATTTACGAAGGTTGATCTCAAAACTGTAAAAACCCTGCGATGGGTAGGAAGTGGGATTGGTCCACTTACCACTGCACCGGTAGATTTAACCGTTTTTACAATCTTTTCAGCCGACTTGTCAACCAAGTTGTGATCGTATGATTTAAGCTTAATCCTGATCTTTTGACTCATGTTGAGAAATTGTTATAATTATTATAATAAATCAGTTCTACCTTTAATATTCTCAAGTACTTTTTCAGCGAGTGCTTTTGGCACTTCCTGATAGTGGCTGAACTCCATAGATGAAGTTGCCCTGCCTGAAGATAAAGTACGCAATACAGTTACATAACCAAATTGCTCGGCTAACGGAACTTTTGCATTGATTACTTTTGCACCTCCTTTGGATTCCATACCTGATACTTCACCACGACGACGATTTAAGTCACCAATAATATCGCCCATGTATTCTTCAGGAGTTACAATTTCAACTTTCATAATTGGCTCAAGTAATTTTGGGCCAGCTTTGGAAGCTGCGCTTTTAAATGCCTGACGCGCACAAATTTCGAATGATAATTGATCGGAATCAACCGCATGGAATGAACCATCAAGTAAACTCACTTTTAAACTGT
Source organism: Draconibacterium sp. (assembly GCA_041739985.1). Taxonomy (GTDB): domain Bacteria; phylum Bacteroidota; class Bacteroidia; order Bacteroidales; family Prolixibacteraceae; genus Draconibacterium. The sequence continues at coordinate 44,462 of JBGSMW010000043.1, forward strand.
CAACAGGAAAGCCTGCCAACGGACCATTTAACAATGCACTTTCGAAACCTTTTTGAACGGGTGGTATAAATTCTTTAGGAATTCTCCCTCCTTTAACCAAATCAATAAATTGCAAGCCTGTTACACCTTTGTCAGCAGGTTCTATTTTCACAATTATATCAGCGAATTTACCACGACCACCAGATTGTTTTTTGAACACTTCCCGAAGCTCAACTACCTGGCTGATTGCCTCTTTGTATGCTACCTGTGGAGCTCCCTGATTACATTCAACCTTAAATTCACGACGTAAACGATCAACAAGGATTTCCAAATGGAGTTCTCCCATTCCACGAATTACGGTTTGACCTGAATCGGGGTCAGTATTTACCTGAAAGGTTGGATCTTCTTCTGCAAGTTTTGACAATCCCTGCGAAAGTTTATCAATATCTTTTTGTGATTTTGGTTCTATTGCGATACCAATAACAGGTTGTGGAAAGTCCATACTTTCCAATACAATCGGGTGCTTTAAATCGCACAAAGTATCACCTGTACGAATATCTTTGAAACCAACAGCTGCACAAATATCTCCTGCTTCTATAAAATCTTTTGGATTTTGTTTGTTGGAGTGCATCTGATAAAGCCTTGATATACGTTCTTTTTTGCCGGTGCGGGTATTTAATACTGTATCTCCACCGTTAATCCGGCCAGAATAAATCCTGATAAATGCCAGACGGCCAACAAAAGGGTCGGTGGCAATTTTAAAAGCAAGTCCAGCCAATGGTTCATCAACATCAGCATTACGGGTTTCTTCCTTATCAGTCCAGGGATTAATACCTGTAACATGTCCATTATCCAGCGGGCTTGGCAGAAATGCACAAACTGAATCGAGTAATCGTTGTACTCCCTTATTTTTAAATGCCGAACCACACATCATAGGAATAATAACTCCTGAAATAGTTGCTTTGCGAATAACAGCAAGCATCTCTTCTTTTGTAATTGATTCGGGATCGTCGAAATAACGTTCTAAAAGAGCGTCATCCACTTCAGCAACCGATTCAACTAGTTTGCCTCTCCATTCTTCAGCAAGTTCTTCTAAATCGGCAGGAATATCTTCGAGAAAGTAATTTGTACCTTTATCTGCATCTTCATACCAACGAACAGCTTTCATCTCAATCAAATCAATTACGCCTTCGAATTTTTCTTCAGCCCCGATTGGTATCTGAATTGGGACAGGGTTAGCGCCAAGTTTTTCTTTAATTTCACCATAAACCTTAAAGAAATCGGCACCTGAACGATCCATTTTATTTACAAAAGCAATACGTGGAACGCCATATTTTTCAGCCTGGCGCCATACAGTTTCCGACTGAGCTTCAACTCCACCAACTGCGCAGAACAGAGCTACGCTACCATCCAAAACGCGTAGTGAACGTTCAACTTCAACAGTAAAATCAACGTGGCCGGGAGTATCTATAATATTAATTTTGTGTTCAACATCCTTATACTTCCAGAATGTAGTGGTAGCAGCAGCAGTAATTGTAATTCCTCTTTCCTGCTCCTGTTCCATCCAGTCCATAGTAGCGGCGCCATCATGTACTTCTCCAATTCGGTGTGTTAATCCTGTATAAAACAGAATACGCTCCGAAACTGTAGTTTTTCCGGCATCAATATGCGCCATAATACCTATGTTCCTGGTATAATTCAAATCTTGTTTAGCCATCTTATAATTTTTCTAATCCTAATTTCTAATTCTGTAAATGTTGCTAAACTAAAATCTGAAGTGTGCGAATGCACGGTTGGCATCTGCCATTCTGTGTGTATCTTCTTTCTTTTTGTATGCGCCGCCTTCTTCATTAAATGCAGCAACTATTTCAGCAGATAATTTATCAGCCATTGATTTGCCCGAACGTTTACGTGCAAACAAAATCATGTTTTTGATACTAATAGATTCTTTTCTTTCAGGTCTGATTTCCATTGGTACCTGAAAGGTAGCACCACCTACCCTGCGGCTTTTAACCTCAACTGCAGGAGTAATGTTTTCCAATGCTTTTTTCCAAACATCGAGTGGAGTTAATTCTGTATCCTTCACTCTCTTTTCCACCATGTCCAATGAATCATAAAATACAGTGTAAGCAACTGATTTTTTACCATCCATCATTAAATCGTTGACAAACCGGGTTACCAAAACATCGTTGAATTTTGGATCCGGCAGTAAATGTCTCTTCTTTGGTTTCGACTTTCTCATTTTACTTTTTTTAGTGTTATCTAAATTGGCTGCCCTAAGGCGGTCTTCAGCTTTTCTCCGGAAGACAAAAAGGGAGATCTACTTACTCAACCAAACCACTGCAATAACTTGTTAACTACTCTTTTTAAAATTTTTAGCTTTTAGCTTTTGGTTTTTTAGCACCATACTTCGAACGACGTTGTGAACGTCCTGCAACACCTGCGGTATCGAGAGCACCACGAATTAAGTGGTAACGAACACCCGGAAGGTCCTTTACCCTACCTCCGCGAACAAGCACAATTGAATGCTCCTGCAGATTGTGGCCTTCACCCGGAATGTAAGCATTTACTTCTTTACCATTTGTCAACCTAACCCTGGCTACTTTACGCATTGCCGAGTTTGGTTTTTTAGGTGTGGTTGTATAAACACGAACACATACCCCGCGACGTTGCGGGCATGAATCTAAAGCCGGAGATTTACTCTTCTCAACTTTACTTTGTCTTCCTTTCCTAACTAACTGTTGAATAGTTGGCATAAACACCTGTTTTTTATATAGTTAATAATCTTTTCAAAAATGGACTGCAAAATTATGCAAAAATCCTTAAAAACAACCATTTAAGTGGTGAAAATACAGACCACCCCCTTAAAACGGTTTGCAAAAGTACTATTTCTGATTAAAGTACAATGCATTTTTTACTTTTTTTTCAATTAATTAAGATTGAAATGATTGTAAAAGAGGAAGCTGGATACCGGATACTGATTACTTGAAACTTGATACTGGTAACTGTGTCTTTGCAAACTTTGTACTCTGAACTTTGAATTAGAAACCTTATTCAAATTCTCTCCCTGAAAATAGAAACAAGTGGCTCAACCAAACGTTCGATTAAACGGCGGTCTTTTGTAATAATCTCAGCATTCCCCTGCATTTCCTGGTTAAATGGAAGTTCTTTTTTTGAATTGGTAATAAGTTTATTGATTAACTCAATTTCGGCAGTGTAATATCCACCTTTTTCCGAATTTACAGGCACCATTGAAATGTTAATGATTTTTCCTTCAAGTAATCCAAATTCCATGTATGGGTAATTATCGAGTTTGATATTTACTTTCTGTCCTACTTCAACCTTACCTGCACCAGCAAGGGGAACAGTGGCTTTTCCAATAATTTTTTGCTCATTTTCAGGAACTATGTTAAAAACAACATTGCCTGACGAAACAAATTGATTTACACTCCAGAAATTGGTAAATGTTACCTGCCCGGCAATTGGTGTTTTCAAAACAAAGGCCTGCTCCCAGGCTTTTAACTGGTTTACCAGGTTGTCATATTTTTCTTTTAAAGCCGCCAATAATTTATTTTCGGTTTCAGATTTCAGTACTTTTTGTTCCTGAATCTGCTGTTTTAGCTGGTTCATTGTAATTTGTGTGGAGGCAAGTTCTGTCATTGCGTTTTGGTACGCATATTTTTGTTTTAACATGGCTGCCTGTGATTTTTCAAAATCGACATCCGACATTACTTTTCGCAAATGCAGCGTGGAATCGCGGTAAAACTGACTGGTCGCCAAAATATAATCCTGGTTTAACACTCCTACTTGCTGGCGAAGTTTTTCATAATAATTTGCATAATCTGTAACTTGCTTTACCAGCGAAAGGATTCTCTGTTCAAAGGTATTGTAATTTACAGAAGTCTGATATTCGCGAAGCTGGCTCACCAACGATGAATAAAAACTGTGATTTTGACCGAGGCTGAATTCTTTTTTAAACAGCGATGTACTGAATAATTCGGGTTGATTAATATAATTCTGAACAGAATCGAGAAACTCAATTAATTCATAAGTGTCCTCGTAGTTTGCCGGATTCTCGATGATTCCTAAAATTTTATTTGCTTCAACTTTTTGTTTATCGCTTACAAAAATTTTGTCAAGTTTTCCATCTGACCGGGCGACAACTGAAACAGGTGGATTTTCAGAAACAATAGTCACACGGGCAATTATGAGATCGGGATATTTATAAAAATAGCTGCCGGTAAGTAAAACCAAAACAACCAGAAAAATAATTACAATTCCCCAGCGAACTATCCATTTTGGCGGAGTTCCCATTATCTCCTGGACTTCATCGGAACGAATTTCAATGGAGTTTACTTTTCCATCTTTTTCAATATTCTGTTCGTTTTTTGACACTTTTACTTTTTAATTCAATATAACTTTTTTAACGCTGACAGGTCTTTGGACGCTGTCAGGTTCCTAATTCCAACTGATTTTTTACCAAATTAAAGTATTCTCCCCGTTTTGCCACCAACTCATTATGAGTTCCCACTTCTACAATTTCTCCTTTTTCGAGAACAACAATCTGATCGGCATTTTTAACCGTACTCAAACGGTGCGCAACTGTTAATACAGTTTTTCCCTTGTAAAAATCATTCAAATTCTCAACAATTACCTTTTCATTATTAGCATCGAGTGCGTTTGTGGCTTCATCAAAAAACAGGAATAATGGGTTCTTATAAATGGCGCGAGCAATTAAAATTCGCTGTTTTTGCCCCTGGCTCAATCCTGCACCTTCCTGCCCGATTTTTGTATTATAACGCAAGGGTAAACTTTCAATATAATCAACAATATTAGCCATTTTTACAGCACTGAATAATTTCTCTTTGTCCGGATGATCTTCACCAACAGCAATATTATTCGCAATTGTGTCTGAAAAAATGAATCCGTCCTGCATTACAACACCGCAGTTGCTGCGCCACATTTCCATGCTGAACTGTGTGAGGTTAATTCCGCCGATTTCAATTTTACCTTCGGCTGGCGGGTAAAAACCAAGCAACATTTTTATCAAAGTTGTTTTACCGCTTCCACTGGAACCCACAATGGCAGTAATTTTATTTTGAGGAATAACAAGATCGATATCATTTAATACCCGCGGCGATTTTGGTCCCTCATAATGAAATGAAAGATTTTGAATTGAAATATTCCTGTTTTCAGGTAATTCATAATTCCTGAATAAGTTTACATCCTCCTCATCGTCATTATTGTGAATTTCACCTAATCGTTCGAGGCTGATTTTTGCATCTTGTCCGGCGTGCATAAATCCAATAAATTCATTAATCGGACCATTCAACTGACCTATTATATATTGTACCGCCATCATCATACCCAAAGTCATGCTACCTTCAATAACTGCTTTGGCAGCGATAAACGAAATGAGAATATTTTTAACCGAGTTTATAAAAAGAGAGCCAGCCTGTTGATTTTGGTTCAGCATTAAACCCTTTACGTTTACTCTAAAAAGCCGTGCCTGAATCCGCTCCCACTCCCAACGTTTTTGTTTTTCACAGTTGTTTAGTTTTATTTCCTGCATTCCGGTAATCAACTGGTAAACATTGCTTTGGTTTGCTGCAGCCACGTTAAAATGTTTGTAGTCAATTTCCTTTCTTTTTTTCAGGAACAGCACAATCCACAACACATATAATGCACTGCCGATATAAAAAATCAACAGTATCCTCCAGTCGTAATATGCCATCACAAAACTGTAAATGATAAACGTAAAAATACCAAATGACATGCTAATCAGGCTTCCTGTTAAAAATGACTGCACCCTGTCATTATCTTCAATGCGCTGTCGAAGGTCACCAATTTGTTTTGAGTCGAAAAACCGGATGGGCAGTTTCATGAGTTTTATCAGAAAATCGGAAATGAGTGATATGCTGATTCGGGTGCTGGTGTGCAACATTATCCAACTCCGGATAAAACCCACTGCAGTTTGACTTGCCGTTAAAACCAACTGAGCCACCAAAACAAGGACAATAAAACTTAGATTATTAGTAGTAATACCCACATCAACAATAGCCTGCGTGAGAAACGGAAAAAGCAAACTAAGAATACTACCTGTAAAAAACCCAAGCAGCAATTGATTTATTAGTTTTCTGTAAGGTTTTAAATAGGAGAAAAGATACCTGAACCCGGTTTTGTTGACTTTTTCTCCTTCCTCTTTGTAAAACTCTGCAGTTGGTTCCAGGAGTAATGCTATTCCCGCGGGAATACCATTTTGCTGCGTTGATGCCCAACATTTTTGGAATTCCTCCTTATTATAATCAACGAGACCATGAGCAGGGTCAGATACATAAAAAGCCTCACCCCCGTCCCCTCTCCTCAGGGAGAGGGGTGACTTCCGAAGCTTTTTTATTTTGTAAAGAACAACAAAATGGTACTGGTTCCAATGAATGATGGCAGGAAGTGGGATTTCAGAAAGTTTATCGATGGTTAACCTGGCACCTTGTGTACGAAATCCTATTTTTTCCGCAGCATCGCTAATTGTTAGTAATGAAACTCCTTCACGGGTTTTCCAGGTGAGATTGCGCAATGTTTCCAGATTAAAATGCCGCCCGAAATGTTTTGCAACAATCCGCAGACAGGTTGGTCCGCAGTCCATTGCATCGGGTTGAAGATAATGTGGAAATTTTGGCATATTATTCTTTTGATAGAAACTTAGGTTAAAAGTTTAAATTTTTGATATTTTTATTGTTGTTCCAAAATCGTAAAAACTCAACTTGTTTTTTATCAGTAATCCTGTAAAACAGAGTAATTTGTTTTCTAATAACGAATCATTTTACACCCTCAAAATCCGTATTCGGAAAATCAACATTTCCTTGCCTAAGAATAAATTCAATGTGGTTCACTTCATTAATGAATTGTTGAGCTGCTTTTTCTGACCATTTTTCGAGTAAATAATCAATATTCTCATTATAATCAATTATTGCAGTTGGATTCCACCTGATTCTTCTCATTTAAATTTCAGATTGGGATACTTTGCACTTGCTTCGTTTAAAACATCCGCATGCTCAACCAATCTACTTTCTTCACTATTCTTCAACGCTTCTTCAATGGCTTTTTTTTCGAAATCATTCAATTTATAAACAGCATTGCTCTCCAATAAAGCAACAAACTTATGGTACAGATTTTCAAGGTCTGATTTTGGAAGATTATCTATTTTCCTGAATAATTCCAATTTTATTTCTGCGGCATTCATTTTTTTAAATTTTGAAGTTGCCCAAAGTTAATTAATTCATTTATAAAAACTGAGTTGTACTCACACATATCGGGTTGAAGATAATGTGGAAATTTTGGCATAGTTAAATTTTGATGGCGAAAGATAATAATTTGAATTAATTATAACCGAACGTTAATTAGTTGGTTTTAAACACATCCATTTTTGAAAGATTCGATTCATCAAAAAAAATGTTGATAACTAACACTCCTCAAAACTTCTGGTAGAAAAACAAATTCTCTGGTTAATCAGGATTTAGGTTTTTCCCGGGGGAAATTTTTATGCGAAAGGAAGTAAAACCCAACCGGAAATGGGTAGATGAGCGCTGGGATGCAGCGAACAATTTCCGAACGGTAGCGAACAGTTATCGGACGGTAGCGAACAGTTATCTGACCAATAATTGTTCGCCAGGTTACGATAATAAATCGCTCCACCACGCTCAGTCATTGCCCGGAAATAAATGGTGATTTGCAACCAATACCGCCTACTTAACTGACATTAAATTTGATTTCATAAACTGCCCTATAATGAATTTCATAAAAAGAAATTAGCTGAAAAACCATTTAATTTAATCACTGTATCCAATATTGAATTTTAAATTTCAAAAGTGAATTCCCTAATTTTTGGTTAAGGTGTTATTCGATTTATGAACTTAAACAGGAGGGAAATTCTGATTAAAAAAGTATAAACGCCAACACCCCAATTGCCGGTAGAAACCCAAGCAACGAAATTGCTTTTGCCTGCGATCGGTACTTTTCATTGTCGTTTAACCAATAAAAAATCCCGATTGGAATTATGGCGATAAACAAAACTGTTCCAAGAAAATTGAAGATTTCGTTTTTATTGATTAGAAATGAAAACGAATAAACATCCTCATCGAAATACCAGATTGCAAGTGCAATAATCAAAGATACAAGGATAAGCATAACAGGGAAAATTCTACAGCAATATTTATTTTTAGTCATATCTAAAACAAGTTTTGAAAACCAAATAAAATAAAACTTTCTACTCCCATTGAATAATAACCGATTTTATACTGGAACTCCAGGCCGAAAAATATCCCAATGCCCCATTTGAAATATTTGAATTTGGGTTTGCCGGAGCTGCCGAACCGGGGTTATTATTTACCAGTTCCTGAAAAGTCTTTAAATAATCATAAGCTCCTTTATCTAATGAAACCAATTGCAAAGCAACTGTATCGTTTAGTTCAAACGGTTGATTAAACAGTGTAATTTCAATTGTATTTCCATCCATATATCTGTCATCGAAAAGTATTAAATCCTCTATTCGATTCTGGAATTCTCCATTTTTCGCATATTTCAACCTGTAATAATTGCTAACACCAAGTGGGTCATCAAGATAAACATTAACATAATATCCCAACTCGAAAAAAGGACTGTCTTCATAATAGAATTCAACAGAATCAATATATACAGGTGGGTTCAATTTAGAACTTGCCAAATAATATTCACCGTTTGCTTCAACTGATAAACCGTATGTGCCACCTTCTTTAAACCAGGATTTTTGGGTTTTATATATCCCATTTTCTGATTCATATAAAATAAAATTATCGCCCACATCAGAAGTAACTTTTACGATAGCTCCTGAAACTTTTTCTGAAGGCAGAGTATCAAAATAGCTTGAAGTCATCGAGATTTTAACTTCTACCTCATTGATGTTGTTGCTTAAATTACCTTCGATAACAATAGCCGGGGCAGCTTCATTTAAATCCACGTCAATGACTTTCTCGCACGCCACCGCCAACATAAAAATCAAAGGAAATATATACTTAAATTTATTCATTTCTTTAAACCTTTTCACAAGAACACACTATATTACAGCTCAGCTCATTCACCCTCTAAAACTTAAACCGATAACTCACCGAAGGTATTGCTTTAAAAATTGAAAACTGTACAGCTTCGGTAACTGCCGGGTTATCTTCGTTCTGCCTGAATTGTATAAAATAAGCATTTTCACGCGCATAAAAATTGTACACTGAAAAATTCCAACTTGATTCAAATTTTTCTGTTTTCTTGCGTTGCCAGGTCAAGCCAATATCCAGACGGTGATATGGCGGCATCCTGTAACCATTCCTTTCAGTATAATAACCTGCAACCAGCCCATCGATTACATATTTTCCACTGGGGAAAGTAACTGCATTTCCGGTGTTGTATACCCAGTTTGCCGAAAGACTCCATTTTGGTGCAAGTTCGTAAATGCCAACCAGCGCTAAATCATGAATACGGTCATATCGGGCAGGAAATGCTTTTCCATTGTTAATTTCATCAAACTGTCGCAGTGTGCGCGACCAGGTGTAACTAACCCAGCCATTTAAACGTCCATAATTCCGTTTGAACATAAATTCTGCGCCATAAGCCCAGCCGCGTCCAAAAACCAGTTCGGCTTCAACCGTTGAGTTAAAAACCAAATCAGCGCCATTTTTATAATCGATTTGATTTTTCAGATCCTTATAATAAATCTCAAACGACGATTCATATTCATTGTCTTTAAAATTTCGGAAAAAACCTGCCGAAACCTGATCAGCAATTTGAGGTTTCACGTTGTTGCTGCTGGGTAACCACAAATCTGTAGGGGTTGTTGTGGTTGAATTCGAAAGTAAATGCAAAAACTGGTAAATACGGTTGTACGAAGTTTTAATTGAACTTTTTGATGAAAGCATATAATTCAATGCAAGTCGTGGTTCAAGTCCACCCTGTGTTTTTACAAACTCAAAATCCTTAATTTCAGTGGTATTGGTTAAATTGCCATTTTGGTCAAAATCATAAAACTCACCGGGCCCAACATTGCTAAATAGCGCCAAACGCAATCCATAGTACAGTTTCAGCCGTTCCGAAATACTATGATTATTTGAAACGTAAGCCGCCCACTCAATGGCATTTCGGTTTGAAATTATTTCGGGATTTATATTTGAACCTCCAAGAATTTTAATTTCACCCGGCATAATATTATGGTGAATTACATTACCACCAAACTTTAATGTATTTCGTGCATTCAGGTAATATGTAAAATCCTGTTTTAGATTAAGATCGTCAATTTGCGAACCAATAGAAACGTTAACATCGCCCAGAATACTGATGTCATAAGAATAATTGCTGACGATAAACGAGGTATTCGAAAACAGCTTTTCGCTAAAATTGTGGTTCCATCGGATAGTTCCTGTGGCATTTCCCCAATCGAAGCCAAATTCATCGGCAAACCCAAAATCATCGCGCCCAAAATATCCTGATAAATATATGCGGTTATTGTTATTTATTTTGTAGTTGGCTTTCAGGTTTAAGTCATAAAAGTAAAGCTTAGTATTTTGCAAATCTTCCTCTTTAGAGAACGCCAGAAACAAATCAGCGTAAGTTCTTCGGGCGCTAACAATGAATGATCCCTTGTCTTTAACAATTGGACCTTCAATTGCCAGGTTCGACGAAATTAACCCGATGCTGCCTGCTACACCATATTCCTTGAGATTTCCCTCTTTCATTTTGATATCGAAAACCGATGATGCCCGTCCGCCATATTCGGCAGGAATTGCTCCTTTCATAAGATTGGCATCACGAATGGCCTCAGAATTAAAAATAGAAAAGAAACCCAGCAAATGTGATGCGTTGTAAACAGGTGCTTCGTCAAGCAGAATCAGGTTTTGGTCGATACCGCCACCACGCACATAAAAACCAGAATTACCTTCACCTGCTGATTTTACACCCGGTGTTAGCTGCATGGTTTTTACAATATCCTGTTCTCCAAAAATGACAGGTATTTTTTCAATCTCTTTTGGAGCCATTTTAACATTACCCATTTCGAGAGACGAAATATTGCGATCCGGTCGATCACCTGTAACTACAATATTGCCAAGCTCATAGGTTTTTTCTGATAATTCTACCTCTAAAACTTTGTTTTGCGATAATTCGATTTGAATTTCTTTAGCTGCATAACCAACATACTGATAGCGGATTACATGTTTTCCGGCAGGCAGGGTTAAAGAATAAAATCCGTATGAATTTGTTGTTGTGCCTGTATTTACAACGTTTTCAACAATAACAGTTGCCCCAGGTAAGTCCTCACCTGTTGCAGCATCTGAAATGTGACCGCTTAAAATAAAATTATTTTGAGCGTTTACATTACAAATGATTAAATTGACAAGGATGATATATATGACTTTTCTGAGCATTTATTTTTAAAAACCCCAAAATTAGAAATAAAAAGTCAATTAATTTTTACATACTTAATCTCCTGAAAACTTTTACATTTTGCATTGATTCAGGTTTCTGCTAAATCTTTTCAGCATATTTCCCAATTATTATTGTTGCAGGTGAACCGGGGTTTTCAGTTCGAATAAAGGTTGGAACTTCGCTCAAATTTGTAGAATATTTTTGTTGATTTGAAAAGGATATTTTACTTAAAATCTGAACAGGAGTTGATTTCTCAACACATTTGTCAATTAAAGTGGCAGCCAGATTTTCCAAAATGTTTAGTCCCATATAAATTACAATTGGCGAACCCGACCGTAAAACTTGCACAACAGTGTCGATATTTGAAAAACAATCGTTTGAACGGTAACCGGCACAAAAAAGTACCATACTGCTTTTCCCTCTTTCTGTTAGCGGAATATCGAAACACGAAGAAGCTGCAACACCAGCGGTAACACCGGGAATAACTTCATAATTTATATTGTTCTCTTTACAAAAACGTACTTCTTCGGCACCCCGCCCAAAAATCATTGGGTCGCCTGATTTTAAACGTACCACCCTTTTGTTTGAATTGGAAAATTTCAAAAACCAAGCATGAATTTCGTTTTGACGGGTTACCTGATCCTGACCGTCTTTGTATAATTTTCCTACATAAATTTTTATTGAATCGGGGTTTGCCTGATCTAGAATTTCATTGCCGGTTAAAGCATCGTATAATACCACATCGGCATTTCTCAAACGATTCAAAGCTTTTACGGTTAGTAATTCAGGGTCGCCCGGTCCGGCGCCAACAATCGATATCAGATGCGATATGCCCATTCTTCAAGCTCTTTTAAATAATCCATCGGGTTTGGGTATTGAAACGTGTAATCCAGCTTTTTAATCAGTTTATCGCTGTTTACTATTTTGTAATTTTCATATTTATCAATAAACCCCGGTTTTGGCAAATCGCCAATTTTTGCTGCCCGAGTATAAAAATCCTTTTTTGTGGGATGTCCCGGACTGCAGGCATTAAAAATTTCACCCCAAATTTCTTTTTCAATTATTTCTGTAATAATTTTTACACAATCATCACGATGAATAAGATTGACAGGCGTATTTGCCGAAACATCGGTTTTACCCAGCAGAAATCTTGCCGGATTACGGTTATACCCAATTAATCCGCCAAACCGCAATACAGTGGTTTTTGTTTCCTTTAAATCCATCAGCATTTTTTCGGCTTTCAATAGCGCCCGGCCGGCAGGCTTAACGGGATTTCCCTCATCAACTTCGCGAACTGTGATGTTGCAATTTTCGAAAACTGAAGTTGAGGAAATGAAAATCACTTTCTGAATTTTCAATTTTTCAATAAACTGAATTACCTGGTTTATTTGTTTCGGGAAAATCTCTTCAATATTTTCTATTCGCTGGGGAGGAAGTGCAATTAACAACACATCGGTATTAAAAAAAGCGGCATAATCCATATCCATCGAATCAGGTCCAACTTTAACATAAAATGGCTGAATTCCTGTAATTTCAAGTTCGTTAATTTTCTCGGCTGTTATTGTTGAACCTTTAACAATAAACCTTTTTGCCAAAAGTTTTTTACCCAATGCCGTTCCCAACCATCCACATCCCAATATTGAAACTGTTTTTCTCATCACGTTTATTTTTATGGATTTTTCAAGAATCTTAATGTTTAAATTCTTTCCCTTCTTTTATTTCGGTTACATATCCCACGCGTATTGTAAAATCACCGAAATGCTCATTTTCCAAACGGTTTTCAGCAAAATCTTTAATAACTGTATGTAATTCCTTCAGGATTTCATCTTCCTGAATGGTTTCCCTGTATAAATTATTGAGTCGTGTTCCTTCGAAACTTCCTCCCAAATACAAATTATAATATCCCGCAGATTTTCCAATCAAGCCAATTTCGGCTAAATATGGGCGTCCACAACCATTTGGGCAACCTGTCATTCTTATTACAATTTCTTCTTTCGACAAACCAAATTCATTTAAAATAATGTCGATTTTAGAAATTAAATCGGGTAAATATCTCTCGGCTTCAGCAAAAGCCAGCGGGCAGGTAGGCAGCGCAACACATGAAATTGAGTTTTTGCGCAATCCCGAAATTTCGGTTGGAGATACGTTGTACAATTTCAGTATTGCATCAACTTTCTTTTTTATTGAATCAGAAACTCCTGCAATTATTATATTTTGGTTTCCGGTGAGAATAAAATTTCCATCGGTTATAGTTGCAATTTCGCGAAGAGCGGTTTTCATTTTTTCGTTTTCCAAATCCCGTACACGTCCGCCTTCAACAAAATAAGTGAGATGCCATTTGTTGTCTGTTCCTTTTTTCCATCCGTAATTGTCGCCGTTTCGCTCAAATTTTACAGGCACTTCAGCAAGAAATTTGTAACCTAAGTATTTTTCAATTTCGCTTTTCACCCATTCAACGCCATTTCTGTCGATTGTATATTTAAAACGGGCCAGTTTGCGGTTTTGACGGTCGCCATTGTCGCGTTGCACCATTACAACTTTTTCGGCTACATCAATAACCTGTTCTGGGGTGCAGGAACCGATGACAGTACCAAGCCGCGGATAAGTTTCGTGCAACCCAAAAGTTGATCCCAAACCTCCACCAATTACAATATTATAACCAATAATTTTATTGTCGTTTACGATTGCAATAAAACCCAGATCCTGAGAATACACATCACAATCATTGTTTGGTGGAATTACGACTGCAATTTTAAATTTTCGGGGCAGGTAACGATCTCCATAAATTGGTTCTTCGGTTTTACTTCCGGCAACCAGTTTTTCGTCAAGCCAAATTTCGTGATAAGCGCGTGTTTTGGGTAAAAGATGATTACCAATATTTTTTGCCAGATCGATTACTTCTCCATAAAACGGTGATTCGGCAGGATTTGCATGGCTCATCACATTCCGGTTTACATCGCCGCAAGCAGAAATTGTGTCCAGTAAACTTTTGTTTATACTCTGAAGTGTAGTTTTTAAATTCTTCTTCAAAACACCATGTAACTGAAAAGTTTGACGGGTTGTTATTTTCAAAGTCCCGATCGCATATTTATCTGCCAGCGAATCCATCGTAAGCCATTGCGCCGGAGTTACCACACCACCCGGAACACGCACCCTGATGAGAAAAGAAAAAGCAGGTTCAAGCTTTTGACTTTTGCGTTCTTTATCAATGTCGCGATCCCACTGCTGGTACATGCCATGGAATTTGGAAATCTGCGTATCCCCCGGTGATATTGCCCAGGTTATTGGATCGGCCAAACTTTCAAGTAAAGTACCTCTCAAATAGTTACTGTCGTACTTTAATTTTTCAACTTCCGAAAGCACATCCCAGTTTATTGTATCGTCCATTTTTTTTCAGATTTAAGATTTAAGTATCAAGTATCAAGACACATAAACAATTTTTCAACTCCTCTCCCCTTGAGTGACATAGGGAGGCTTTCTTAATAAACATCAGACTGAAATCGTTTTTCCTTTTTAAGTTTTTTAACGTATTCAGTTGCTTTTTCAGCACTAATTCCTCCTTCATTCTGAATTATCTGAAGTAATGTTTTGTTCACGTCTTTGGCCATGTTTCGCATATCGCCGCACAAATAGAAATACGCGCCTTCTTCAATCCATTTGTACACCTCTTTTTGGTTTTCGAGGAGTTTGTGCTGAACATAAATTTTTTCTTCCTGATCGCGGGAAAATGCAACTTCCATTTTTTCGAGGTGTTTTGATTTGAGGAGTTTTTGCCATTCAATCTGGTACAAAAAGTCAGCATTAAATCTTCTGTCACCAAAGAATAACCACGATTTCCCTTCAATTCCCTTGCTTTCGCGTTCCTGCATGAAAGCCCGGTAAGGCGCAATTCCTGTCCCGGCGCCCACCATTATAATTTTCGATCCGTTTGCAGGAAGTTTAAACAATGGATTTTTCTCAATGTAAATCGGGATCTGATCATCTATTTCAATGTTATCGGCTAAATGAGATGAACACGCCCCTGTGCGCAACCTGTTTTTTCGTTCGTAGCGAACTACTGAAACTGTAGCATGAACCTCCTCTCCCACACTTTCCATACTTGATGAAATGGAATACAATCGCGCAGGCAGTGGTCTTAATATTTCAACAAATTTATAGATATTCCAATCAAACGGGAAATCTTCAAGTAGGTCTAAAACATCATGCCCGTATAGATATTCATCGAGTAACTGGTCATCGCGCATCAATTTTTCAAGCTCTTTGTTTTGAGTCCGTTCAAAATATTTTTGAAGGATATCGAATGTTAAAATTGTTATTTCAAGATGAAATGTTAGTGCATCAAAAAGTGACACTTCACCTACTTTAATATCAACTTTTTGCTCCGGATTAAATCCTGTTTTTTCGATAATCTGGTTAACCAATGATTCGGGATTATGGGTGAAAATCCCAACTGAATCGCCTGGTTCGTAAGTAATTCCTGATCCTTCCAGCGAAAGTTCCAAATGGAAAACCTCCTTATCAGAATCGCGGCCTGTAATTTTAACTTTTTCGAGTACGGTTGCCATGTAAGGGTTCTTTTTTGAGAATTCAAAATCGGCAACCGTGGTAATATCTTGTGGAACAGGTATTGAATCAATTGACGTTGCAGTCGACAGCGATTGTACCGGTGGTGATAAATTCAACAAAAAGTTATTCATCCAGATTTCGGCACTTTCTTCATAATCAACATCGCATTTCACTAGCGGTGTTAACCTGTAAGCACCGGCGGCTTTGCAACCTGCATCAATATCTTCGCCGGTTTTGCAGAAATATTTATATGATTTGTCACCAAGAGCCAAAACCGAATAGGTAAGGTTTGGCAATTTTGGTGCACGATTACCAGTAATAAATTTATAAAAGTCTTCTGCCATATCAGGTGGTTCTCCTTCACCATGAGTACTGACTATTATGGCCAGATTTTCCTCCTCCTTCAGCTTTTTGTAATTGTAGTCATACATACTGTAAACGGTAGCCGCAATATTCTTGAATGATGCTTTTTGGGCCAATTTTTCTGCTTGTGTTTTTGAGTTTCCGGTTTCGGAACCGTACAAAATTGTAAGGTTAATTTTTGATTCGGGCTGGCCTGCTTCTACTGTTAATGCTTGAATTATGCCAGTTCCATTGATCGCCGGACTAAGTCCTGATATTTTTCCTTCCAAAAACCCGCTCAACCAGATAATCTGCTCGGGTGTTATTTCTTTAGTCAGCTCCTTTAATGCCGACATTTGTTTTTCACTTAAAGGATTTGTCTTCATTCGTATTAATCAATTTTATAATTCCTTGTTTTTTAGAAATTCCTGAATCTCGTTGCGGATTTTTATGGATTTATGCACATTCTCAGCATTCGAACCTACTGCCACAGTAATATTTCCATTCTTGTATATAGCTGGCGAAACAAACTGGCATAATTCGGGCTTATCGTGTATATTTACCAAAACACCCATCTCTTTTCCATCCGCCAAAATCTGTTTGTCCAGTTCAAAATTATTAGAGCAGGAGTACAGCATAAAATAACCTTTTAACAACGATTTTTCATATCCCTTTTCAACATATTTAACACCTGATTGTTTGATATTATGGCAAACATTTATCGCCAGTACTTCAACTTCTGCATCAAAACGCTGCAAAATTTTCAACTTTTTAAATGCACTTTCGCCTCCTCCAACAATCAGTATTTTTTTATTCGAGATATCAATAGATATGGGAAGAAAATTCTTTTTCATTTTCTGTTAGTTTCAAATTTCATATTCAATGAGAGGTTCTTTTACAAGACCAAAACTGCTGCGTGCCCAAAGTCTTTCGTGAAAATAGTAAAGGAACATTTTTGTAAACAATTCAACACCGCCAATGGAAAGTGCAAAACGAAAATTTCCAACAATTACCCATGAAATAATTATTGTATCGATAGTACCAAGTGCACGCCACGAAATTGTTTTTACAACACTTCTATATCCTTTTTCCACAGACTTTCGTCTATTTTTTGTTTGATTCATTTCGTTAATTCATTCTAAAACACACCATTAAAAAAAAGCCCTCCTGCATTTAACAGAAGGGCTTTTATTCAAAATCAACCAGATTTATTATTTTATTTTCCTTCTGCCATATATAATATTACAACATATCCACATTATTGCGTATGTCATTGAAACCAATTTTATGTCAGTAGAAATTTTTATCATTATCAAAACGTGACTTTTGTCACATAACTGATGCAAATGTAGATTAAAATTTCATTTGACAACCATTTTACACTTCTTTTTTTATAATGAATCTAAATAAGACCAATGAAATAAAGTAATAGCATTTCATTGAAAACTGTGGCATCAAAATTCTCTTAAGACAACTTGAGAGCTTCAGTAAAAATCACTCAAAAACTTAATAATCAATACATTTAACACCTTATTTAGAATGTTTTAAATTAATCAGATTGCTATTGTTAAAACTAAATTCCTCATAAACACTTACTTAACCAGACACAAAATACCACAGGTTTTTCATAACAATTTCAACTGTTTTAGTTGGTCTTGATTGTTAACAAATTATTACTATTTTTGGTGGCCTTACTCGAAAATGATTGGCAAAAAGAGATTTTAAACAAATAAAAACCAATAAAAATGAAAGTTTATAAAACGGATCAAGTCCGGAACATCACCTTAATTGGGAATGCCGGCAGTGGGAAAACCACCCTTGCAGAAGCTATGCTTTTCGAGGGTGGGGTTATAAATCGCAGAGGTGAAGTTACTGCAAAAAACACAGTGTCAGATTGCACGCCTATTGAACAGGACTACGGCAATTCAGTCTATCCAACCCTTCTTTATACCGAATTTAACGGTAAAAAAATTAACATTATTGATGCCCCCGGAATGGACGATCTTTGCGGTGGTGTTGTTTCCTCTTTATATGTTACTGGTCTCGGTTTGTTAACTATAAATGCAACAAATGGTGTTGAGGCTGGAACGGAAAGTGCTGCAAGACATGCTGAAACCATGCAAACTCCGTTGGTACTTGTTTTCAACCAATTGGACCACGACAATTCAAACTATGAATCGGCGCTTGACCAATGTAAAAACTCTTTTGGGAATAAAGTTACAGTTGTTCAATATCCGGTTGATGCCGGTCCGGGATTCTCTTCAATAATAGATGTATTGAAGATGAAAATGTACAAATACGGCAAAGAAGGTGGAAAACCTGAAATTTTAGATATCCCGGCTTCCGAAACAGAAAAAGCTGAAGAATTACACAACCAACTGGTTGAAATGGCTGCTGAAAATGAGGAGTCACTTATGGAATTGTATTTTGAGCAAGGCACATTGAGCGAAGACGATATGCGCAAAGGCTTAAAACTGGGTATGTTGGACAGGAGTGTTGTGCCGGTTTTTTGTGTAGGTGCAAAGAAAAATATAGGAGTTGGCAGATTACTTGAATTTTTAAGCAACGTTGCTCCGGCACCAAATGAAAAGAAAATGTGTCCAGTTGTTAGCGGTCAACCTGTAAAAATGGAAGAATCTGGAAAACCTTGTTTGTTTGTTTTCAGGACTTCAGTAGAATCTCATGTTGGTGAAATTACCTATTTCAAAGTCATGTCAGGTAAAATTACAGAGGGACTGGATTTAATTAATACTACTACCGGTAACAAGGAACGCCTTTCACAAATTTTTGTTTCAGCCGGGAAAAACCGGGAAAAAGTTGAAGAACTTGTTGCTGGCGACCTCGGTTGTACAGTTAAATTGAAAGACACAAAATACAACCAAACTCTCACTGTTAAAGATGCTGACACAAAATTTCAGCCTATAAAATTCCCACTTCCACGAATCACTGTTGCAATGAAAGCAAAAAATGATTCGGACGATGAAAAAGTGGGCGAAGTTTTAAACAAAATCAAATACGAAGATCCAACATTTATAATTGAATTTTCAAAAGAGTTAAAACAGTTGATTGTTCAGGCGCAGGGAGAATATCACCTGAATATTTTAAAATGGTATTTCGATCATGTATATAAAGTTGAAGTAGAAACTACCGCACCAAAAATACCATACCGTGAAACCATTACAAAAGCGGCACAGGCTGATTACCGCCACAAGAAACAATCAGGCGGTGCGGGCCAGTTTGGCGAAGTACATTTAATTATAGAACCATATGAAGATGGTATTGAACCTAAGAAAATGTTCAAGTTTGGTGATAAGGAACAAAAACTTTCCATCCGGGAAGAACAATTACACGAACTGCCCTGGGGAGGAAAACTTGTATTCCTGAACTGTATTGTTGGCGGATCAATTGATGCCCGTTTCCTGCCTGCTATTATGAAAGGTATAATGGAAAAAATGGAAGAAGGCCCGCTAACAGGTTCGTATGCCCGCGATATCAGGGTTTACGTTTATGACGGGAAAATGCATCCTGTTGATTCAAACGAAATCTCTTTCAGACTTGCAGGTCGAAATGCATTTAGCAAAGCATTCAAAAATGCAGGGGCTAAAATTCTTGAACCAATTTACAATCTTAATATTTGGTTACCTTCCGACAGGATGGGTGATGCAATGAGCGACCTTCAGGGACGCCGTGCCATGATAATGGGTATGGGTTCGGAAAAAGGACTTGAAAAAATTACTGCAAAAGTACCATTGAAAGAAATGTATAAATACACAACTTCATTAAGCTCAATTACTGGGGGCCGTGGCTTATTTACAATGGTTTATGACAATTATGAAAAAGTTCCATCCGACGTACAGGAAGAACTGTTGAAAGCATATGCTGAAGAACAGGAAGAAGAATAGACATTTTTTTCTAATCCTTTATATCTAATCTAATCTCTTTGGGGTTAGTTCCCCGCTGCTTGCAGCGAATTAAAGAACTGATTTCTCTGAGATACCCCGGCTGCTTGCAGCGGGGTAGTTCATTGCCCCGGTCCGTCAAATGACGGATCGGGGTTTTGCTTTTTAGTAAATAATTGATTTCTGAATATTGGCATTTTTTCGTAAATTGTTTCTTCTTTAAAAATCAAACCAATGAATACCAATTACAGTTTGCCACTGGCAAATGGGTTCAACCGAATGAAAAAAGCGCTATTTCAGCCTTTCGAAGTTTCAAAATGGATTAATATCGGATTCACAGCTTTTCTCGCTGGTTTAACCGATTGCAGCGGTAGCGGCGGCGGCGGTGGAAATTCGGGTTCAAAATATAACGACATTAACTGGGACGATTTCTTTGCTTTTCCTGAAACAGCCTGGGAATGGCTGATTTCGCATCCACTTTGGTTTTCCTTAATAATAGTAGGGATTTTGTTAATAATTTCAATTGCTATTGTTTTAAACTGGCTCAATTCCCGCGGAAAGTTCATGTTTTTATACAATGTGGTAAACAATCGGGACGAAGTTGTTTATCCATGGAATGAATTCAGAAAACAGGGGAACTCGCTTTTTTGGTGGAAGTTATTTTATGGTATGTTTATTTTTGCATTGTTCATCCTGTTTTTTATTTACAGTTTTGGCATATTTAAAAACATTCATAACGAACTGATCCCCAAAGTTGCAACCTTTGGTTTTGTCACCGGAATAATATTAATCTTCATTGGTCTGCTGACTCTAAACGGATATATTACGCTTTTTTTAAACGATTTTGTAGTGCCAATCATGTATAAACACTGCCTTTCTGCCACGCATGCATGGTCAAAATTTTTCAGTTTGGCAGTGAATAACATGGGCAGTATTTTTATTTATGGCCTTTTTGTTTTTGTGTTAAGTATAGCTGTTGGAATAGGAGTAATTGTGGTGTCGATTATGACTTGCTGTATCGGCCTTTTTCTTATAATCATTCCTTTTGTAGGATCAGTCATTTTACTGCCAATAAGTTATACCTTTCGAGCATTCAGTATTGAATATTTAGCTTCGTTTGGTAAAGAATTCAATGTTTTTCCATCTGAAAACAATAGTCAAATTGAAAAATCAACTTCTGAATTATTAAACTAAGAAATCTAAATATCTCGAATCGACAGATCCTGCCTTCTATACCGTGTTTTTGGATTTATGTTTATGGATATTGAATGCTGAAAAACTGCAACCCAAAACTTTGAACCCTGAACTTTAAACCTTGAACTCTAAACTTTAAACTCCAACTTTGCCCCCTCAGTCTTTATCCCTAAAGAGGTGCACAAAACCTTCTTTTCGCCTTGTAACACCGTCGCGTCCTTCTCCTTTTATGGCGTAATAATAAACACCAGGACTTGCATATCTTCCGCCCATTCCTCTGCCGTCCCATACAGTTTCAGTCCAGGTTCCTTCAAAACCGCGCACATCCCCGCTTTGCCAGTTGTGGATTCTTTTCCCCCAACGGTTAAAAATATCAATTTCAATGCTTTTCATCGACCAGAATTTCACCACAAAATTATCGTTCGTGCCATCGCCATTTGGCGTAAAGACATTGGGTACAGCAATAAAGGAAGTGTCGGCAACAATATAATTTTCAAGATAAAAGGTATCAACACAAGCCTGGTTATCGATAATTTTTTTCGAAACAAGTTTTACCATGTATGTGCCTGAATTTTCATAAGTATAAACAGGGCTGTCATCGTATGCTACAATTTCAATACTGTCAACAGGTGCAGTTGAACTTTCCGATTCTTTTTTAATGTCATCCAAATTTCTGAAGAAGAACCATTCATAAGCACCAGATGTGCCGTTTTCAGATGTATTTGTAAATGTTACTACCAACGGAGCTTCGCCATCCTGCTTGTCAACTGTAAAGTTGGCTTTTGTAACTATCGAAACATAGTTGACTGTTGAAAGTCCCTCACAATTATATTTGTTGTAAACCCTGAGTGTGTAATCGGTATTTTGAGTTGGCGGGTTAAAAATCTGCGGACTTAAAACTGTTGCAACCACGCCATCTCCTGCTTTCCACTGAAGTTTTGTGTCTTTAAATAAAGTCAGTTCGGCATTGTTGGCTAAATCATAATATTTCAGTTCGGCAGTTGTAAATTCACCGTTCAGTTTAAACCAATCGCAATTCGATTCTGTAATTTCAGCAGTGGAAATGGTCCAGTCGTTAAAAACCCACGCCCGTTGAATTATAGTATTTTCACCCTGCGTAATTGTTGCACGGTAACAACCATCAGCCAAATCCCTTATTTCAGAAAATGAAGTTGTAACACTTTCTGAGAACTGAAATTCAAATGTTGCGGAAACTGGATTATATTTTTCCCACAAAAATGTTTTTGTGCCCTCCAAAATTGTATTTGCACGTAGAACACCGGTTGCCAACCCCTCTGATTGTGTGCAAAAAACAAAAATACTATCCGTTTCGCTAAAAACCGGATAACTTGTTTTATCGGAACCCGAATTTCCGGGAGCGGAAATTTGTGCACTTAAAAATCCCGGGATTATTGACATAAACCCAAAAATCACTAAAAATAAAAAGGCTTTGCTATTCATAAAAACAACCATTTTGAGCTACAATATTAACGTATAATTTCTATTTAATTGTTTGCAGGAATACAAAAATCATTTTTCACGAGCTTTTTTCAACCCTGATTTATATTGTGAATAAATTGTACAGTGTTCAAATACCCAACATCCAACTTCCTGTATTTTACCTCACCCGGATTGAGTTTTACCCCGTCCGGATAACCTTTCTACCCTACCGGATTGACAAATTTCGCTTTCCGGATAGGATTTTACCCTTCCCGGATAATCCCGCGCCCCTTCCGGATAACCATTTTTTTGAAAACGGATAGGTGTTTTAGCAGAAAAGATAGGGTTTTAGGCAGGCCGGAACCATTTTCCCGGCTCCCGGATAACCATTTCACCTGTCCGGATAGCTTCGCGACCTTCCCGGATAGGGTTTTGACCCATCCGGATAACCATTTGACCCACCCGGATAGGGTTTTACCCTTCCGGATAGCATTTTAAAGAAGTTTAAAGAATATTGTGTAAAATGGATAAATGCAACTTGTGATAATCCTCGAAATAACATGGCTGCATTTACTACTTTGTTGATAAAACACAGCCACAAAACTACAGAAACCATTGAACAACTTATATTTTTGCGTTTTTAACCGAATAAATATTTACAGTGCTCGATTATTTAAAAGAACTCAATAAAGCCCAACACGAGGCGGTGGTGCGAACCGAAGGACCGGCATTAATTATAGCTGGGGCAGGCTCCGGGAAAACCCGCGTTTTGACCTACCGAATTGCGCATTTACTGAAACAGGGAGTACGACCCTCAACAATTCTGGCGCTTACATTTACAAACAAAGCTGCCCGCGAAATGAAGGAGCGAATTGCAACTGTTGTTGGCGAAAAAATGGCGCGCTATTTATGGATGGGCACATTTCACAGTGTTTTTGCACGTATTTTACGCACCGAACATGAAGTTCTGGGTTACCCCTCCAACTATACAATTTACGATAGTTCCGACAGTAAAAGCCTGATCAAAACTATCATCAAAAGCCTTGGGTTAGACGACAAAACGTACAAACCCGGAACTGTTGCTGCACGGATTTCAATGGCAAAAAATAATTTGATTACACCAAATGTTTATGCCAGTCATGACGAAATCAGGCTGATTGACAAAAACATGAGAATGCCCGCAATCGCCGAAATATACAGGGAATATGTAAAACGTTCATTCCTTTCGGGCGCAATGGATTTTGATGATTTGCTGCTGAAAACCAACCTCCTTTTCCGCGACCACCCTGAAATACTCGCGAAATACCACGAAAAATTTGATTATGTTTTGGTTGACGAATACCAGGATACAAATTATGCACAATACCTGATTGTTAAAAAACTCGCATCAAAAACAAATAATATTTGTGTTGTTGGCGACGATGCACAAAGTATATACTCATTCAGAGGCGCACGGATTGAAAATATCCTGAATTTCAAAAGCGATTATCCCGAACATAAAATTTTTAAACTCGAACAAAACTACCGGTCCACGCAAACAATAGTAAACGCGGCAAACAGCATCATTTCAAAAAACAAAAAACAAATTCACAAAACAGTTTTTTCTGAAAACGAACCGGGAAAACCGATAAAAATATTTTCGGCGTTAACCGATAATGAAGAGGGTTTTATGGTGGTTCAGGAGATTGCAGAAACCCAGTTGCGCGACCATTACAAAAATGCCGATTATGCTATTTTGTACCGCACAAATGCACAATCCAGGATTTTTGAAGAAGCCCTGCGAAAACGAAATATCCCTTACAAAGTATATGGAGGGTTAAGCTTTTACCAGCGCAAGGAAATCAAAGATTTGCTTTCATATTTCAGGTTGACAATTAATCCGGCTGATAATGAAGCGCTGAAAAGAATAATCAATTTCCCCGCCCGGGGAATTGGTGCAACAACCCTCGAAAAACTTGAAAATGCAGCAGTCGATTCCGAGACTTCAATATGGAAAATAATTGAAGATTTGGATTCAAAAAATGAAATAGGCTTAAATAAAGGA
Organism: Draconibacterium sp.; assembly: GCA_041739985.1. Classification (GTDB taxonomy): domain Bacteria; phylum Bacteroidota; class Bacteroidia; order Bacteroidales; family Prolixibacteraceae; genus Draconibacterium. Next base: position 69,365 of record JBGSMW010000043.1, read on the forward strand.
ACTGTTACAAAAATTATAAGTTTTAGGAACACCATAAAAAATTACAAATCGGTACTTGAAGTAAACGATGCGTTTAATGCAGCTAAAATTATTGCCGAAAATTCAGGAATTCTGGTTGAACTGCACAACGACAAATCGCCTGAAGGAGTGAGCCGTTTTGACAATATTCAGGAATTGCTGAACGGTATCCAGGAATTCAGTCTCAACGCGCTTGAAACCGGAGAACCGGCAAGTCTGGCAAACTATTTAGAGGATGTTGCTTTGCTCACCGATCAGGACAATGAAAAAGATGAAGAACGCGACAAAGTTACTTTGATGACAGTGCATTCTGCCAAAGGACTTGAATTCAAAAATGTTTTTGTTGTGGGAATGGAAGAAAACCTTTTCCCATCGCAACGGCAGGGAGAAAAACAAACCGAAGAAGCGCTTGAAGAGGAACGCCGGCTGTTTTATGTTGCTTTAACGAGAGCCAAGGAAAATGCCTGGTTCAGTTACGCAAACCAACGCTATCGCTGGGGAAATCTTGATTTTTGCTCGCCCAGCAGGTTTTTGGAAGAGCTGGATGAACAATTTCTTGATCAATCCAATATTTCAGGATTTCAGCAAAATACGCGAAACAGAAACCCATTTAATTCACAAACTGAAAAAAATGAATTTAGCAAGCCCGCAGCACCTCCTGTATTTAAAACCGGATATCATCAAAACATTTATGGTAAAAAACTCGTTTCGTTAAATGAACAGGATGAACAAAATGCGTTTATTGGTGACGATCCTGTAACAATATTGTCGGGAATGATTGTGGAACATCAGCGGTTTGGAGAAGGGAAAGTACTAAATGTTGAGGGAGTGATGCCAAACAAAAAAGCTACAATCTACTTTCACAGTTCAGGACAAAAGCAGTTATTACTGAAATTTGCAAAACTAAAAATCAAACGCTAGCACAAGCATTTGGTTAAAAAATTGTGTATTGCACGGAAATAATTAGTTTTGCAGAATAATCAACTGAATAAATCCCGCATAGCAACTTGTATTTAATTAGTTATCAAAAGAAAAATGGAAATGGATTACAATTCACAAAGGAGAAAACTCCCGCTTCCCGAGTACGGGAGAAATATACAAAACATGGTTGACTACCTGTTTACTATCGAAGACAAAGAAAAACGAAACCGCTCGGCACAAACGGTTATTGATGTAATGGGAAATTTGTATCCTTATTTAAGAGATGTGGCCGAATTTAAACACAAACTTTGGGATCATTTGGCAATAATGTCCGATTTCAAATTAGATATCGATTATCCCTATAATCCACCAACACCGGATATACTTACAGAAAAACCCAATCAGGTTCCCTATTCCGACAACAATATCAGGTACAAACATTATGGATTTATTATGGAATCGCTGATTAAAAAAACATCGGAATTGGAAGGTGAAGAAAAGGATGTTTTAATTGAGTTACTGGCAAACCACATGAAAAAATCTTATGTTGCCTGGAACAAGGATGGAGTTGACGATGAAAAAATATTTCAGGATTTAAAAGAACTTTCACGGGGCAAATTGAATATCAAGAAAGAAGACATTCAGCTTGTTGATGCAAAAGTATTTTTACCGCCCAAGCCAAAAAACAAAAAGAAATTTAAAAAGAAATAACCCAAAACCCTTTTCAAATGTCAACATTTACAATCGAAGGCGGTTGCAAATTAACCGGCGAACTTGAACCACAAGGCGCAAAAAATGAAGCACTTCAGGTTTTATGTGCGGTGCTTTTAACGGATAAAGACATTAGGATTGAAAATGTCCCCGAAATTAGCGACGTATTAAAACTCATCGAGATTCTCGGAAGCATGGGCGTCGAGGTAGAGAGGATTAAAAAGGGAACTTATCGTTTTAATGCGGCAAAGGTAAATATCGATTTTCTGAAAAGTCCTGAATACGCAAAAAAAGCAGCAAGTTTACGGGGTTCAATTATGGTAATTGGTCCATTGCTGGCACGTTTCGGACAAGGATTTATACCGCAGCCGGGTGGCGACAAAATTGGTCGTCGCAGAGTTGACACACATTTTATCGGCTTGCAAAAGTTGGGTGCCAAATTCACTTTCGATACTGAAAAACAGTGGTATTCGGTTTCCGCTTCAAAACTGAAAGGAGCCTACATGCTACTCGATGAAGCTTCGGTTACAGGAACTGCCAATATTTTAATGGCCGCTGTACTTGCACAGGGGACAACAACTATTTATAATGCTGCCTGCGAACCCTACCTGCAACAGTTGAGCAAAATGCTGGTTTCTATGGGCGCTAAAATTTCGGGTATTGGTTCAAATCTATTAACTATCGATGGAGTAACTTCACTTGCTGGCTGCACACACCGTATTTTACCCGATATGATTGAAGTCGGAAGTTTTATCGGACTGGCAGCAATGACAGATTCTGAAATAACCATCAAAAATGCAGGTGTCGATCATCTCGGGATAATTCCGGCTTCATTCCGCCAATTGGGAATTAAGATGATACAATCGGGCGACAACCTTATTGTAAAAGGAAACAAACATTATGAAATTGAATCATATATAGACGGATCGATTATGACAATCTCGGATGCACCCTGGCCCGGTTTGACACCCGATTTGCTTAGTGTTCTGCTGGTAGTTGCCACACAGGCAAAAGGCAGCGTACTTATTCACCAGAAAATGTTCGAGAGCCGCCTGTTTTTTGTTGATAAACTGATTGACATGGGTGCCCAGATTATTTTATGTGACCCTCACCGTGCCACAGTAATTGGACTAAACAGGGCGCATAATTTAAGAGGTACTAAAATGAGTTCACCTGATATTCGCGCCGGAATTGCTTTGCTAATTGCCGCCATGTCAGCAAAAGGTAAAAGTGTGATTGAGAATATTGAACAAATCGACCGCGGTTACGAAAGTATTGACAATAGGTTAAATCAACTTGGGGCAAAAATTTCAAGAGATACTAATTAAAATCAGAAACCGTTTTGTTTAAAACATTTATTAGTTTAAAAACGTTATTGAAACCAATTAAAAAAAGAAAATAAAAATGAAGAAGTTAATTTTTACATTATCGATTGTAGTATTTACTGCCGGATTAATAGTGGCACAACCCAAGATTGGAACAGGACTTGGAAATAAAGCGCCAGAATTAACCGGCAAATCACCTTCAGGAGAAACAATTAAACTTTCTGATACAAAGGGGAAATTGGTACTGCTCGATTTTTGGGCTGCCTGGTGTGGACCATGTCGTAGGGAAAACCCTAATGTTGTGTCTGCATATAACAAGTATAAAGATAAAAAATTCACAAACGGGAATGGGTTTACTATATTCGGCGCATCGCTCGACAAAACTGAAGCCGACTGGAAAAAAGCAATCGAAACAGATAAACTTGGCTGGCCATACCATATCAGTGATTTACAGGGTTGGAATTCGAAACATGCCGCGATTTATGGTGTTCGCAGTATCCCAACCAATTTTTTGTTAGATGGTGACGGAGTGATTATTGGAACCAATTTACGCGGTCCTGCTCTTGAGGCAGCTATCGAAAAATATTTAAAATAACCAATCTTCCGGGATATTTTTAGTTGTAAAATATTTCTGAAAACTTCAAATTGACATTCATCGAATAAGCATGGGTGTCAATTTGTCGTTTATATTTGCGTGGCAATATTTTTGATAAGTGGCAACAGGTAAATTAAAACACAAAAACTTTAACTCTGTTTGAATTTTAAAATGATCTGGAAATGACAACAAAGGATAACAAAAAACAAGAAAAAGAAGTGACTTTGGAAGAATCACAAAATAATGTAACAGTTGAAGAACAAACTGAGGATCAAAAAGAAACCGGCAAGAATGAAGAGCCAACACACAAAAAAATGAAATCGAAAAAAGATAAAAATGAAGTTCTTTTACAAGAGTTCGGTGAAAAACTTGCCGAAATAACAGACAAACACTTAAGGCTACAGGCCGAGTTTGATAATTTCCGCAAGCGCACTATGAAAGAAAAAGCCGAATTAATTAAATCGGGTGGTGAATCAGTTCTTGTAAATATACTTCCAGTTGTTGATGATTTTGAAAGGGCGCTCAACTCTTTAAAAGATATACCTGATGAAGATGCAGGAAAAAAAGGCACACAGCTCATTTACAACAAATTCAGCGAATTCCTTAAACAAAGCAATATAAAAGAAATTGAAGCAATTAATCAGGATTTTAATGTTGACCTGCATGAAGCAATCACAAAAATACCAGCACCCGATGAAACGCTAAAAGGAAAAGTTGTTGATGTGGTGCAAAAAGGATACACATTAAATGACAAGGTAATCCGGTTTGCTAAAGTTGTAATCGGAGAATAACAGATTAATCAGTTAAAATGGCGAAAAGAGATTATTACGAAGTTTTGGAGGTAAGCAAAAGCGCTTCACCCGAAGAAATTAAAAAAGCATACCGAAAAAAAGCGCTGCAATTCCACCCCGATAAAAACCCAGGGAATGCTGAAGCTGAAGAAAAATTCAAGGAAGCTGCAGAAGCATACGAAGTATTAAGTAATGCCGACAAAAAGAAGCGATATGACCAGTTTGGACACGCAGGAGTCGGCGGCGCTGCAGGTGGTGGTTTTAGTGGCGGATTCCGTGATGTGGAAGATATTTTTTCGTCGTTTGGAGATATTTTTGGCGGTCATTTTGGCGGATTTGGCGGATTTGGCGGCGGTTCAAGCCGGGGAGGAAGAAGAGTAAGCCGTGGTTCTGATTTACGCGTAAAAGTAACACTCAATCTTAAAGAAATAATTGAAGGCGTTGAAAAGAAAATCAAAGTAAAAAAATATGTAGCCTGCGACCATTGCAACGGTACAGGCGCCAAAAACGGTTCAGCATATTCCACATGCGGAACCTGTCGTGGATCGGGACAGGTTACAAGGATTGCAAATACAATTCTCGGGCAAATGCAAACTACATCAACTTGCCCAACTTGCCAGGGCGATGGCAAAATGATTACAGATAAATGCAATAATTGTGCAGGAGAAGGTGTTGTTCGCGATGAAGAAGTAATAAGCATAAAAATTCCGGCAGGAGTTGGCGAAGGGATGCAGCTTAATGTTTCGGGGCGTGGAAACACTGGCCGCAGAGGTGGAATTAACGGCGATTTGCTTGTTGTTATTGCTGAAGAAGAACACCCTGAATTGATTCGTGATGGAAATAACCTCATTTATAACCTTTTCCTTTCGTTCCCGGAAATCACACTCGGCACAACATCAGAAATACCAACTGCTGAAGGAAAAGTAAAAGTCAAAATAGATGCCGCTACACAGCCGGAAAAAATCCTTCGTTTACGTGGAAAAGGAATACCTGATGTTAACGGCTATGGGAAAGGCGACCTTTTGGTGCGTATCCATGTTTGGATTCCCAAAAAACTCAACAGCGAAGAAAGACGAACCATGGAAAAACTATTGAGTTCACCCGGATTTCTTGAAGGACCTTCCGATTCTGAAAAATCATTTTTCGAGAAAATGAAGGATATGTTTGAGTAAAACAGGTTTTCGTTTTTTATTCATTATTTCTGCAATTTCCCCTTTAGTTTAATTCCTATTGATTATTTTTAGAGTAAAAATTTTTCAATTATCATTAATTAAATCAATTAATCATGAAAAAACTATTTATTCTTCTATTCGCAGTATGTTTTGCATTACCAGTATTTGCAAAATTGGAAACGAAACAGGTTGTCGGAACCTGGAAATACAAAGTTGATACCGGCGACCAGATTTTAACCGGCACATTAACTTTTGCCGAAAAAGAAAACGCACTTACAGTTGCTGTTGTTACCGGTGAAGGCGATGTTTTTCCTGTAACAAAAGTCGAATCAAAACCGGAAAATGTTCTCTACTTTGAGATTAAGCTGGATAATGATTTGATTAAAGTTACTTTGAAAATGGATGGAAACAAATTCAAGGGAAACGGCTCAAATTACCAGGGAGAATTTGTTGTTACTGGTGAAAAACAAAAATAAATATTCACTGATTTAAATGAAACTTATGAAAAGATTATTTATTCTTTTATTCGTATTGGGTTTTGCATCGCCCATTTTTGCCCAGTTAGATTCAAAACAGTTAATCGGAAACTGGAAATACAATGTTGTTACCGATCAGGGTGATATGACCGGAGTTTTTAAATTTGTTGAGAAAGAAGGAAACCTGACTGGCGATGTTATTACAAGCGATGGTTATACAATTCCAATTACAAAGATTGAGATGAAAGCAGAAAACAATCTTTATATGGAAATCAAAACAGACAGTGATCTTATTAAAGTAACTGTTAAAGTGGATGGAAAAAAATTTAAAGGCACAGGTTCATCATATCAGGGGGAAGCACCGATTACAGGTGAAAAACAGTGATGATGGAATTATTTGATAATCAATACAATTTTCTGGAAAAAGAACTACAACAGGAAATCCTGCAAATTGGGGTTCCAAAAACTTTTCAGCCCAATGAGGTCTTGATTCGTGAGGGCCAGTTTATTACAAGTTTTCCTATAGTATTAAAGGGATTAATCAGAATTACCCGCAACAACGACGATGGCAACGAACTTCTGCTTTACTACCTGAAACAGAATGAAGTTTGCGCCATGTCGTTAACCTGTTGCATGACAAATTTAACAAGCACAATTAAAGCAGTTGCCGAGGAAGAAACAAAAGTGATTATGCTGCCGGTTGAAATGCTGGACAACTGGATTTGTAAATATCCCGGCTGGAAACAATTTGTAATGCAGTCATTTCAAAACCGATTCCGTGAATTTATTGACACTATTGATTCAATTGCGTTTTTGAAATTGGATGACCGATTGGTTAAGTACCTAATTGACAGACATAAAAAGTCAGGAATAACTGAATTAAACGAAACCCATCAGGATTTAGCACTTCGATTAAATACATCGCGGGAAGTAATATCAAGATTACTTAAAAAACTTGAAAAAGATGGCAGGATTAAGCAATCCAGAAATTTCATTGATTTCTCAAAACTTGTGTGACATAAATTACATTCCAATTTTACAACTCTTGTTTTCTTTGCAGCAGATTATAAGAAAGTTAATAGTTCAATTCTATTAATTCATGTTTTTGGGTTATAAAATCGGTTAGTAGTTGAAGGTTATTAAGCCAGTTTCATTATGAAACTGGCTTTTGCTTTTATATAAAATCTCGAATAAATACATAATTTCAGTACCGAAAACATATTTGTTAACTTTCAGGTTTCAACATACTTATCCTGCTTCAAACTATATCTAATTGTGTTAATGTTAATTTCATATTGATAATTTAAGTTATTTTTGGTCTTTTGATTTAGATAAAATCTTCATATTTGTCAACAGACAGTATCACATAACAACCACCGTTTAAAAAGTAAACCAAAATGTTCAAAATTCAAACGTTAAACAAAATTGATACCGAAGGGTTAAATCTTTTTCCTTTGAGTAATTATGAAATTGCAAGTGAATTACCAAATCCTGATGCCATTGTACTGCGCAGTTTCGATATGCATTCCTTAGAATTGCCAAAATCATTAAAAGCAGTAGCACGTGCAGGTGCAGGTGTAAATAATATTCCTATCGATAAATGCACAGAAAATGGAATCGTGGTTTTCAACACTCCCGGAGCAAATGCCAACGGAGTTAAGGAAATTATAATTGCAGGTTTGTTGCTTTCATCACGCGATATTATTAACTCAGTAGTTTGGGCAAAAACACTAATCGGTCAGGGCGACCAGGTCCCGGCGTTGGTTGAAAAAGGTAAAAACAATTTTGCCGGAAATGAAATTCAGGGTAAAACATTGGCCGTAATTGGATTAGGGGCAATCGGAGTTTTGGTAGCCAACGCAGCTACTTCACTTGGAATGAAAGTTATTGGTTTTGATCCGTATATGTCAGTTAAGCAAGCCTTGAAATTGAGCCGCGAAGTAACCTGGGTCGAGGGAATTCAGCCCCTTCTTTCACAAGCTGATTATGTTACAATCAATATTCCGCAAACTTCGGAAACCAAAGGATATTTGAATAAAGAGAAATTCAAAATGATGAAAAATGGTGTCCGTATTTTAAATTTTGCACGTGGCGGATTAGTGAACAATACAGATCTTGCTGAAGCAATTGCTGAAGGAAAAGTTGCAGGTTATATAACCGATTTCCCTGATGAAACAACTTTAAAAATGGATAAGGTGATTTCAATTCCTCACCTTGGAGCTTCTACATCCGAATCGGAAACCAACTGCGCAATAATGGCTGTAAATCAAACTAAAGATTTCTTAGAACATGGCAATATTGTAAATTCAGTGAATTTTCCGGATGCAGAAATGGAAATGCACAATGAAGCAAGGATTATTGTTGCTAACAAAAACATACCAAACATGGTCAGCCAGATTTCAGCAGTACTTGGTGAAAATGGTGTAAACATTGATAGCATGCTGAATAAAAAACGCGGAGAAATTGCTTACAATATTATCGATGTTGACAAAGCAGTTATCGATGAGTCAATTAAAGAAAAGTTGTTGGCAATCGAAGGAATTTTTATGGTTAGAATTATTCAATCGAAATAAAAATTTACAAATAAATGAATAAAGGTATTGAAACAATAGCTGCCGATAATATAAGAATCCTGGCAGCGGCGATGGTTGAAAAAGCAAAATCTGGTCACCCGGGTGGTGCAATGGGTGGCGCCGATTTCATAAATATTTTATTTACCGAGTTTTTAAATTACGATCCATCGGATATGACATGGATTAACCGCGACAGGTTTTTTCTTGATCCCGGACATATGTCTCCAATGTTGTATGCAACACTTTCGTTTGGAGGATTTTATAATATGAAAGACCTCGCCAATTTTCGCCAGTGGGGAAGCGTAACTCCGGGTCATCCTGAAGTTGATGTATTGCGTGGAGTTGAAAATACCTCGGGTCCGCTCGGACAGGGACATACAATGGCTGTTGGTGCAGCAATTGTAGAACGGTTTCTTGCAGATCGTTTTGGAGAATGGATGAGCCACAAAATCTATACTTATATTTCGGACGGTGGAGTTCAGGAAGAAATCTCGCAGGGAGCTGGCCGGATTGCAGGATTCTTAGGGCTAAGCAATTTGATAATGTTTTTTGATTCAAACGATATACAGCTTTCAACCGACACAGATGCAGTTACTAAGGAAGATACAGCAAAAAAATACGAAGCCTGGGGTTGGAATGTGATGACAATTGACGGTAACGATCCCGACCAAATAAGAGCAGCCCTGAAAAAAGCGAATGCCGAAACTGAAAAACCCACCCTGATTATTGGTAAAACAATTATGGGTTTAGGAGCAGTTACGGTAAGTGGCGAATGTTACGAACGCAAATGTGCTACCCACGGAATGCCCTTGGGCGAAGCAGGAGCTTCGTTTGAATTGTCAATAAAAAACCTTGGCGGAAATCCTGAAAATCCATTTGTTATTTTTGATGAAGTAAAGTCGCTATACGAAAAAAGAAAAACAGAACTGATAATTTCAGCAGCAGCAAAAAAGGCAGAAATGAAAGAATGGGAAGCTGCAAATGCCGCACTCGCTGCAAAATTGAATTTATTTTTCTCAAAAAATACACCAGAATTTGACTTTTCAGCAATTGCACAAAAAGATAATTCTGCTACCCGCGCTGCTTCAAGTGCTGTTTTAGCTGAATTTGCAGGAAAAGTTGAAAATATGATTGTTTCATCGGCAGATTTATCAAACTCCGATAAAACTGATGGATTCCTTAAAAAAACCACAGCTTTCAAAAAAGGAGATTTTAGCGGTTCGTTTTTACAGGCAGGAGTTAGTGAATTAACAATGGCTTGTCTTGCAAATGGAATGGCTTTACACGGTGGAGTTATCCCGGTTTGCGGAACTTTCTTTGTATTTAGTGATTATATGAAACCCGCTGTTCGACTGGCAGCATTAATGGAACTGCCGGTAAAATATGTTTGGACACACGATGCATTCCGTGTTGGAGAAGACGGACCAACCCACCAACCGGTAGAACAGGAAGCCCAAATCAGGTTGTTGGAAAAACTTAAAAATCATAAAGGTCATAACAGTATGCTGGTTTTGCGACCTGCTGATGCCAACGAAACAACTGTTGCGTGGAAAATGGCTTTGGAAAACAACCACACTCCTACTGCTTTGATTCTTTCGCGCCAGAACATAACCAATTTACCCGTTGATGGAAATCGTTATGAGTCAGCTTTACAGGCAGAAAAAGGAGCTTATATTGTTTCAAAACCAGAAGGTAAACCTGATGTGGTACTTGTTGCCAGTGGTTCTGAAGTTGCAACACTTGTTGAAGGCGCCAAATTGCTAAAAGAAAAAGATAATTTGAAAGTGCAGGTTGTTTCTGTTCCTTCTGAAGGTTTGTTCAGAAGTCAATCAAAAGAATACCAAACAAGTGTTCTACCAGTTGGAATTCCGAGATTCGGAATGACTGCCGGGTTGCCTGTTACACTTGAAGGTTTGGTTGGTGAAAACGGAAAAATCTGGGGATTGGAATCATTTGGCTTTTCTGCTCCATATACAGTTTTAGATAACAAACTTGGTTTTAATGGCGAGAATGTTTACAATCAGGTAAAAGAAATGCTGGGATAACCGGCAACAAATAAATTCATGTAAAAGGCGCTTCTGTTTCGAGGCGCCTTTTTTATTGATTAATCCTCGTGCTTTTCTATTCAACAACTTTCAACCATGCTTCGGCCATTAATTGAGCACCGGGCATTGCCGGATGAACGCCATCGCCGGTCCAGTAGGTCGCCGGGGCATGTTTTACAGCTTCATCAAAAACCTGCTGAAAAGGCACCCACAATGCACCAAATTCAACCGCAATTTTCTTGGCTGATGTCTGATATTCTTTCATCGGTTTTGCCCAGGTTTCGTCAACTGCCGAGGTATTTAACACATAAAATGGTTCGCAAATCACGAGTTTTATGTTGGGCAACTTTTCTTTTGTGGATTTCAATAATTTGCGGAAGTCATTTTCATACACTTCCACTGTCCCGTCGTATTGGCCATTCCGTTTGTGCCAGTAATCGTTTACTCCAATTAATATACTCAAAACGTCAGGTTTTAAATCAAGGCAATCTTTTTGCCATCGGTCTGCCAACTGGTAAACTTTGTTACCACTTATTCCGCGGTTATAAATTGTAAGGTTCTTTTCAGGCAATTCATTAAGCAACGAAGAAGCAGCAAGAAAAGCATATCCAAGACCAAATGAACGTGCAATGTTTGGAAGTTCTTTTTCCTTATCCCGCCCTGCATCGGTTATCGAATCACCTTGAAATAGTACTGTATTTCCATCTCCAAAAATGGAGAAATTATTTTCTTTATTTTCCACAGCCGCCGGTATACTGGCAGAAATTATTGATGGGATACTGACAAGAGCAGCAGCACCAACTGCTGATTTTGCAAAAAAACTTCTTCTTGAAAGGTTCATTTGGTTCAATTTTAAATTTTTAATGATGCTAAATTTAGCAAGAAAAGTGAAACCCTTTTTAGTTATTCCGATAAAAGTTTATCAGCCATTGCATCAGCCAACTTTAGGAGTTCTTCCAGATTATCAGGTTTTAAAGCTCCCTTCTCTTCAATTGGCTGGTACACCATTTCCCATTTAATATTCTCTGCAAAAGTTTGCAGGTTTTTCACACCACCTCCATTCCACGAATAGTTTCCAAAAATTCCCAGATAATGGTTTTTGGGCGCCATGTGTTCAATTGTTGAAAGCAGGATTTCCACATTCGGGAAAAGTGCATTGTTATATGCTGCGCTTCCGACTATAAATCCTTTGTAATTAAAAATATCGTTAATAATATATGATGAATGTGTTTTTGAAGCATCGTAAACCCTTATATTTTTAATGCCTCGTACAGCAATTCTTCGCGCAATTACTTCGGCCATTTTTTGCGTGTTTCCATACATCGAACCGTAAACAATAACTACTCCACAATCCAGATCATACGAGCTCCATTTATTGTAACGGGTTAAAATCCAGCTTAAATCGTTTCGCCAAACCGGACCATGCGTAGCCGCAATCATTTTAATATCAAGAGGGGCAAGTTTTTTAATTGCACGTTGCGTGTGTGGACAATACTTTCCAACTATGTTGGTAAAATAACGCATCACTTCAATTTCGTAAAAATCGAGGTTGATTTCGTCATCAAAAATACCGCCATCCAAAGTTCCGTAACTACCAAATGCATCGCCTGAAAAAAGTATTTTATTGGTTTCTTCAAAAGCCACCATAGTTTCGGGCCAGTGAACCATCGGAATAGTTTGGAATTGAATTTTAAGTTTCCCCAAATCCAAAACATAACCATCATGAACAATCAATACATTCTCGGGAGTCATGTAGAAACTTTCAACAAAAGCAAAAGTTTTCTTGTTTCCAACCAAAATTATATTGGGGTACTTCTGCACCAGGGCTTTTAATGCTCCCGAATGATCAGGCTCCATGTGATTGATAATCAAGTAATCAACCGGTCGTTCGCCAATCATTTCTTCAATATTATCAAGATATTCATCAATAAACGAACGTTCAACAGTGTCAACAAGTGCAATTTTATCATCAACAAGCAAATACGAGTTGTATGAAATACCATGTGGAATAGGCCAGATATTTTCGAAGAGATGCGTACGACGGTCGTTAAAACCAAGGTAATATATGTTTTCAGCTAGATTTACTTTTTGCATAGTTTCATATTTTTTCATTAAGAGGGAGCAAAATTAGAAATTTTGGGTAAACGAAGTTTATTATTATATGTAAACCTGTTTATTTAAAACAGAGGTTATCTTCTTTTAACGAATAACAGCTATTTTTACTTCAAATTAATTTTTTTTTATGTCTATAGATAAAAAAAGTAAACTGATGCTATTTCCGCGAATCGGAAAATTTATAATCATATTTTTTGCTGTTGCATTTATTATCGTCGGTATTCGCGGCTACCAACTTTACCAATATGCTTTCCGGGAAAATGTGAATACTGATTTTGTATTGTATATTCCGGAAGATGCAACTTTGAAGCAAGTTACCGACAGTTTAGCGATGAATAATGCTTTGAATAGCCTGAAAGCATTTAATTGGGTTTCGAAAAAGAAAAACTATGCCAAATCAGTAAAACCAGGCCGGTACCTATTGAAAAAGGGGATAAATACAAACCAGATTGTAAACATGCTGAAAGGTGGTTTGCAAACCCCGTTGAACTTAACTTTTAACAATGTCAGAACTAAAGAAGACCTCGCAGGTAAAGTGAGCAAATATTTGCAAACTGATTCACTTTCAATTCTTAATTTATTTGCGGATACAATTAAAATAAAGGAATATGGTTTTACTCCAAAAACATTCACTGCCATGTTCATCCCTAACACTTATGAATTTTACTGGACAACTTCGGCCAAAGAATTTGCCGACAGGATGAAGCTGGAATATGACAGATTTTGGAACGACGATCGCAAAAAAAAGGCTGAAGAAATAAAATTGAATCCTTTGGAAGTAACAACACTTGCATCAATTGTTCAGGCTGAAACAGCAAAAAATGAAGAGTTGAAAACAATTGCCGGGCTTTACATAAACCGATTGAATCGGGGTATATTTTTACAAGCCGATCCAACTGTAAAATTTGCAGTTGGTGATTTTTCGCTAAAACGGATTTTAAATGTTCATCTCGAAATCGATTCGCCTTACAATACATACAAAAATGTGGGTTTGCCGCCCGGCCCCATCAATTTTCCTGAAACTTCGGCGATTGATGCAGTTCTGAATTTCGACAAAAACAAATATTATTATATGTGTGCCAAAGAGGATTTTTCGGGGTACCACAATTTTGCAGCTACTTTGGCCGAGCACAATCGAAATGCTGCAAAATACAGGGCAGCACTAAATAGAAATAATATCAGGTAGAAATGATGAGCAGACTTATTCAATTTTTTTTTGTCGGGTTTATAATCATCGGTTTTTTGAATTGCGCGAAAAAAACGAATGATTTAGAGGAATTGAAATCTCAGTTTGCCCAAGGTAATTTTGCTGCGGCTACGAAAATCATTGAAAAAATAAAATCATCAGAACAATACAAAAATCATTCTTCAGAAATTGAAATTATTGAAGCCAGAATTGAACGGATTCAACTTGATTTTTCAAAAAATGAAACGCAGATAAGAGATGAATTAACACCATGGTTTCCTAATGTTTCGGCGGAACAACTTCGCAAGTGGGAAGATGATAAAACGCTCGAAATGAAACTTATAAATGGAGAAAAGAGATATTTCAAAAATGCTGTAAGCAACCTCTTTCGTTTAGATTCCATCGCAAATAAAATAAAAGAAGAAAAGGATGGGGAAACATTCGATCAACTTAAAGTTTTTTGTTTGCAACATACAAAAGAGCTAATTAATTTGGAGAATTCAGGTGTTGATTTGACTGAAAATCCTCGAAAATACAAGATTAATTATTCAATCACACTAAAACCTGATGCAATCCCGGCAGGTGAAGTTATAAAATGCTGGATGCCTTTTCCACGGGAATCATTGCCCCGTCAAAAAAACGTGAAATTGATTGATGTGAATTCAGAAAAGTATGAATTGGCAGACAACCAAAATCTTCAACGCAGTTTATATTTCGAGAAAACAACAGAAGCAAACAAACCCACAAATTTTAGTTATACTGCGGAATTTGAAACCTCCGCCCAGTATTTTAACCTCGATACAAGTAAAATAAAACCTTACAATATCGATTCAGAAAATTATAAAAAATACACCGCTGAACGTAAACCCCATCTCGTATTTAGCAATGAAATACAGCAACTTACAAAAGAAATTACTTCAGAATCAATAAATCCATATGATAAAGTTAAATCTATTTATTATTGGATCGACAATAATATAACATGGGCTTCAGCGCTTGAATATTCAACATTTGAATGTATTCCGGAATATGTTCTCGCAAACCGCCACGGCGACTGTGGAATGCAAACACTTCTCTTTATGTCGATGGCGCGCTGTGCAGGCATTCCGTGTAAATGGCAAAGTGGGTGGATGCTTCATCCCGGAGAATTGAATTTGCACGATTGGTGTGAAGTATTTTACGAAGGTATTGGATGGGTTCCACTTGACCAGTCCTTTGGTTTACAAAACACGGAAAATCAAAAACTAAAGGAATTTTATATTACAGGGATCGATGAATTCCGTTTAATAATTAATGATGATTTTAGTAGTGAACTGCATCCTGAAAAGCAATTTTACAGAAGCGAGCCAATTGATTTTCAGCGGGGAGAATTGGAATGGAAAGGTGGAAACATTTATTTTGATCAATGGGATTATCATTTGGATATTAATTATTTGAATTGAATACTGATGAATTTCAAAACTACAATACTGGCTTTTATAACCATTTTAATTATTGGATGCGGAACGAACAAACAAGACGAAGCAAATAAAATAATAGCCGCGTTTAGCGAGGAAAACAAAATCGACAAAAGAGAAACGGTTCTCGAAATAAATACCACTTATGAAAATGGCGTTCTTACTTTAACTGGTGAAACCGACCAACAAGAGCTAAAAACCAAACTACTTTCATTATTCAGCAACATCGAAATTGAAGATAAAATCAATTTGCTGCCTGATTCTACAGTTGGTAATAAAACTTTCGGATTGATAAACCTTTCAGTTGCTAATTTGCGTTCTCAACCAAATCATTCAGCTGAACTTGCGACACAAGCTCTAATGGGGACGCCGGTAAAAATCCTGAAAAAAGAAAATGGCTGGCTGCTTATTCAAACACCCGATAATTACATTTCATGGGTTGATTCAGAAGGCGTTTTCCCGGTTACCGAATCGCAATTTGATAACTGGAAAAAATCAAAAAGAGTGATTTTTACAGGCGATAATGAAATCATTTTTGAAAATGAAAATTTTGAAAACCCCGTTTCCGACGTAACAATCGGCAACATTTTGGAAGTTATTGAAATCAATCAGAAGAACTTAAAATTAAAGCTACCTGATGGACGGACAGGTTTCTCATATCCTTCAAACTGGATTGATTTCGAGGATTTTAAAAATACTGTAAAGTGCGATTCTATTCAATTAAGAGGGTTAGCACTCCAACTGATGGGCCGGCCCTATTTGTGGGGTGGAACTTCTGCACGAGCCATGGATTGTAGTGGTTTTGTTAAAACCCTCTATTTTATGAACGGGGTAATTCTTGCCCGCGATGCCTCTTTGCAAATCAAACAGGGAGAAAAAGTTGAGGTTGAAAATGATTTCAGTAATTTACAAACCGGCGATTTGCTTTTTTTCGGGCAAAAGAAATCTGATGATCAACCCGAAAAAATTACTCACGTAGCCTTTTCACTTGGTAATACCGAATACATACATGCATCAGGAAGAATTGAACGAAATAGTTTCGAACGCAACAGTGCGATTTATTCGGAATACAGAAAAAACAGTTTCGCCGGAACAAAAAGAATAATCGGATTTGAAAACGCTGAAAACATACAAACAATTAAAAACCATCCCTGGTATTGAAGTTCAGAGTATAGAGTTTAGAAATTTGAAAATGAAATATAACAGAAGAGATTTTATAAAAAACACTACCCTTATTTCGTTGGGTGGAATGGTTTTACCACAAATTAGCTATTTGAATATGAAAAATGGAAATCTTCCGAAATCTGGCTTAAAACTTAGTTTCGAGCCTTATAATCTACAGTTGAAACACGTGTTTACACTTGCCGGAAGTTCTCGCAGTATAACGCCTGTTATGCTTGTAAAACTTGAATTTGAAGGCATTACAGGATATGGAGAAGCTTCAATGCCACCTTATTTAGGAGAATCGCAGGAATCGGCAACAAAATTTTTATCGGCCTTAAATCTTCAGCAATTTTCCGATCCATTCAGGATGGATGAAATACTTGAATATATTGACCTATCAGCAACAGGAAACACTGCGGCAAAAGCATCAGTTGATATTGCATTGCATGATTTGGTGGGTAAAATATTGGGGCAGCCGTGGTTTAAAATCTGGGGTTTTTTGGCTGAGAAAACTCCGGTTACTTCATTTACCATTGGGATTGACACCCCGGAAGTTGTAAAACAAAAAGTAAAAGAAGCTGCCGGGTTCAAAATTCTAAAAGTAAAACTGGGCAGAGATACCGATAAAGAAATGATTGAATCAATCCGTGCTGTTTCCGATGTTCCGCTTTGTGTTGATGTAAACCAAGGTTGGAAAGATAAAGAGGAAGCGCTTGACATGATTTTCTGGTTAAAAGAAAAAGGGATTGAATATGTAGAGCAACCCATGCCAAAAGACAGACCAGAAGATATTGCATGGCTCACCCAAAATTCTCCGTTGCCAATTATTGCCGACGAAGCTGTTCAGCGACTTTCGGATGTTAAAAATACATTGGGCGTTTATTCCGGAATCAATATAAAACTGATGAAATGCACAGGAATGCGGGAAGCACACAAAATGATGACCCTGGCCCGCGTAAACAACATGAAAGTGATGATTGGTTGTATGACAGAAACTTCGTGTGCAATATCTGCAGCAGCTCAACTTTCACCGCTGGCAACCTGGGCCGATCTGGATGGAAACCTTTTAATCAGCAATGATCTGTATGAAGGAGTAAAAATTATAGATGGAAAAATTACATTGAACAACTTGCCTGGAGTTGGAATTAGCATTCTTTAAGAATTTGCAGTAAACCAAAATTCAGGTTGACTTGTTACATTTTCATGAAAACAGTTTTAGTAATATTAACAATGTGCTTTGTTGTTGCAACAAGTGCGCAGGAAAAAAACAAGGAGGGAAAAGTGGGCGAAAAAACTGAATACAGAAAGCTGACAGATTTTGAAAAATATGTAATTGTTGAAAAAGGCACTGAACGACCGTTTACAGGTGAATACACCGATTTTAAAGGAAAGGGTACTTATACCTGCAAACGTTGTGGTGCTGCACTTTACAAGTCAAATGACAAATTTAATTCAGATTGTGGTTGGCCAAGTTTTGACGATGAAATAAAAGGAGCTGTAACCAAGACGCTTGATGCCGATGGAAGACGTACTGAAATAACATGTAACAATTGCGGCGGTCATTTAGGTCATGTGTTTTACGGAGAAGGGCTTACCAATAAAAATACGCGGCATTGCGTAAATTCGGTATCGTTACTTTTTGTTCCCGATGAAAAGAAATAAAAAAGGAGGACTGCTGGTCCTCCTTTTCTATTCTAATTCAATTCCTTTTTATCTTCCTTTACAGCTAACCCTTCGATAAAATACACCACTTCAGCAGATTCCTGCGATTCAGCAATTATTTTATGGGCGTTTTCAGTAGCAGCATCTTCGGTAGTTTCTGCTTCTCCTTCACCATGTTCTTTGCCTGGGTTGTGCGCATCAGCTTCAGTTTTCACCACCTTCAAAATACCAGCGATCTCTATTTCGCTACCCATTTGTTCCTGTGAAAAAGCACCTATTTTTTCACCAGCTTCAACACGAATATTTATATCTTCGTTGCTGCCCATCAAAAAACACCGTGCTCCACCCTGTTTACATACATGCATCACAGTTCCTTTTACAACTACCTCTTTATCGGCCATTTCAGCCGCATTCTGATACAACTCATCAACAGTTAAAACAACAGCTTCTACTGGTTTTTCTTCGGTTTTCTGTTGATTTTTACTTTGCATACCGCAACCAAAAAACAAAATTGTTACAATGCCAAATAATAGTAATTTTTTCATATCCGTTCAATTTTAAGTTAAATATAAATCAATGCAAAAACCAAAGGTACAACAATTCCAGCAGCCATTAACCACCATCCCCAACGCTTAAATCCACGTTTCCCTTTCAAAATGAAAAGTCCGGAAACTGCTACAAAAATCAGGATAACCGCCATAAGATCACTAACCCATTTCCAAACTGAACCTATAGTTGCACGGTGTAATTTATTGATTGAGAATATAAATGTTCGTTTTTGCAAGTATTGCATTGTACCTTCCCCTGTTTCCGGGTCGATCACAGCTTCACCATTTTCAATAAAAACCTTAATATTTCCTTCGTTGTTCACATAATGCTTCTTGTAAACAACATCCTCATCAACCGATTCAAGTGCGGTTTTAATTTCAGTTGGTGTTAATTCAGATTTACCGGGTAGTTCAACTTTAAAGTCGGTAATAAATATTTTGTAATCGGGGTTAAAATCATGACGATGATTCAAATAAATACCTGAAAGTGCATAAACGATTGTCATGCCCACTATAAAATAGCCAAAATCGCGATGTAAAATCCTTAACAGCTTTCGAAATATCATTATTGAAATTTTTTGGCTGCAAATATAAAAAAACGATTATTAATCTATTATGTAAATAATCACAACATGCATAAGAAAATACATTGGTTATTCTTACAAATGATTATAAAGAAATATTTTAAAACAAAGAGTTTTAGTTGTTAAAAATGGACTTATAAACATAAATAACCAACAACTAAATTACATTAAACTATTGACTTGGATATAAAAAAAGACTTAACTTGCATTACCTAGTGTGCTAGGCTCTGGTTTTATCACAACTTAATTGGGTGCCACCGGGTAATGACCCGGTGGCTTTTTTTATATTAACTGTGATATTTTATTTGGAGTAGTACTCGTTTAAAGAAATCAAATCTTCCGCATTACATACAGGACAATTGGAAACCTTATCAGAGTAGTCGCTGAAACTTGCCTGGCATGAATTGCATTTATACCAGTTTTTATCGAAATAAATGTCGCCACCACGAAAAATTAAATCGCGTCCTTCTACAAAAGCTGTTGCTACTTTATTTCGGGCTTCTTCATAAATGCGCGTTAAAGTTGGTCTCGAAACATCCATGAATACCGCTGCTTCCTCCTGTGTCAGGTTTTGGTAATCCAGTAATCTAATTGCTTCATATTCTTCAATATGAAGAATAACCTCATTGGATTTTCTTCCTCTTACACCATATACTGACATACCTTTAATTACCGGGGGCATCTGAATTCTTCTGAAACGTTTTTTTCTGGGCATTTTAAATTGAATTTAGTTTATTTAAAAAATAGTGATCAACTAGTACCAAAGCCGCCATGGCTTCCACTATTGGAACTGCGCGCGGCAATACACATGGGTCATGCCTTCCTTTAGGGTTAATTGTTATTTCGTTTTTATTTATATCAACTGTTTTTTGTTCTTTTAACAATGTGGCAATCGGCTTAAAGGCCACATTAAAATATATATCCTCACCATTTGAGATACCACCTTGAATACCGCCTGAATTGTTGGTTTTGGTGCGTACTCCTTTTTCGGTTTGAACAAAAACATCATTGTGTTGAGAACCACTTAATTTTGTTCCTTCGAAACCAGATCCATACTCAAAGCCTTTTACAGCATTAATTCCAAGCATAGCAAAACCAAGATCGGCATGAAGTTTATTAAAAACAGGTTCTCCCCATCCTGTCGGAACACCTTTGGCAACACCTGTAATTACTCCACCTACTGTGTCATGGTCTTTGCCGGCAGCCTCAATACGTTCAATCATTTTTTCCGCAAGCTCAGCATCCGGGCATCTCACAATATTGTCTTCGGTTTTTGAAAGATCAAGTTCCGTGTATGGTTTTTCAAGTTTAATTTCACCAACTTGTGAAACAAAAGCCTGAACTGTAACTCCAACTTTACTCAGTATTTGTTTAGCAATTGCTCCTGCCACAACACGGGCAATGGTTTCGCGTGCAGAAGAGCGTCCACCACCCCGGTAATCACGTGTGCCATATTTTTGTATATAAGTAAAGTCGGCATGCGAAGGCCTGAAAACATCTTTCAAATCGTTGTAATCATTTGAATGTTGATCTTTATTCCAGATTGCAAAAGCGATTGGTGTCCCCTGGGTTTTACCTTCGAATACACCTGAAAGAAATTCAACCTGATCAGGTTCTTGTCGTTGGGTAGTGATTTTCGATTGTCCCGGTTTTCTTCGTGCCAAATCATTTTGAATCTGCAAAATATCCAGTTCAAGTCCGGCCGGGCAACCATCAATAATTCCACCAATGCCCCTGCCATGGGATTCACCAAATGAAGTTAAGCGAAATATGTGTCCAAATGTATTCATGAATGTAAAAAACCCCGTTTTCCAAAAATAACTTATGAAAACGAGGTTAAAATAATTAAATTGAACTAATTATCAAAACAGCCATTAGCAGCCGCAACCGCAACCACCATGTGAATGTTCAGTACTGCAGGATTCTTCATCGCCGCAACCACCTGAACCACATCCGCCGCCGCTTCCGCAACCGCAACCACCACCACCCGACAAAATTTGGGCAACTTCTTCGTCAGATGCTTCACGCACCGCCATTACTTTTCCTGCAAAGAATAAATCCTCGCCGGCAAGTGGGTGATTAAAGTCCATTTTTACAACCTCTTCATTAACTTCCAACACCAAACCATTTAAACGTTGGCCATTGCTGCTCATCATCGGCACAGTATTTCCAACGGATACAAGTTCGTCATCCAGTTTTCCATTTACCAAAAAAACATGTTTTGGCAACTCAACAACTGCATCTTCGTTTACTTCTCCATAGGCATCACTTTTACTCAACTTTATAGTAAAAGGTTCACCTTCTCTCAAACCAGCCAGTTGCGATTCAAACTTTGGCAACATTGCACCGGCACCATATAAAAACTCCAGTGGCTGTGTTTCAGTTGCCTGTTCCACCACTTCACCGTTTTCATCGTCAACCCGTAAATCGTATGTCAACGTAACCATTGCATATTTTCCTATTTCCAACATTTTTATATTTTTTAAATTTTTCTGAATTGGTGCAAAATAAGTCATTTTAACGAACACAACAAAATACCTGATTGTCTTATTCTGATATGTTAACAAAAAATGATGCATTATGGTTGAATGGCAGTACAAATAAAAGTTCTGCAACATTAATTTTTTTTATTTGTAAGTCATTTTTAATGCAAATACCCCTATTAAAAGTCAAAAAATATCAACAAAAGACTTTTATCTCTGTTAGGGTTGAATAATTAAAATTCAATCAATGAAATATTATTTTGCACTTATATTATTATTTCTCTTTATAACAAGTTCATATTTATCAAATGCACAGGACCACAACGATGCAGTAATTACAGGTCATGTTGTTTCGAAAGGAGAACACATTCCGTTTGTAAATATTTTTCTTGAAAACACAAACTTTGGCACTACAACCGACATTACCGGCCATTATATGCTGATTGATTTACCTATTGGCGAATACACAATTGTGGCAAAAATGGTTGGCTACAAAACCGAAAAACAAGTTGTAAAACTTGAGCCAAATAAAACCATCGAAGTAAAATTCGAGTTGGAAGAAGATTTTATCAAGGTTGACGAAGTTGTAATTACAGGCACCAAAACTTTCAAGCGACAAACTGAGAGTGCGGTTATTGTTGGCGTAATGGATTCGAAAGCCATTGAAAACATTGCTGCCCAAACCATTTCTGAATCATTGAATTTTCAACCCGGATTACGGATGGAAACCGACTGCCAGACCTGCAATTATTCACAACTCAGAATGAACGGCCTGGGCGGGGCATACAGCCAGATATTGATTAACAGCCGATCGGTATTTAGTCCGTTGACGGGTTTGTACGGGCTGGAACAAATGCCAACAGAAATGGTGGAACGCATTGAAATTGTTCGCGGGGGCGCATCGGCTTTGTATGGATCGAGTGCTATTGGCGGAACCGTAAATATTATCACAAAAATGCCGCAACGCAATTCGTATAAAGTTGCTATGAATGAAAATCTGATTGGCGGAAATGCAAACGACTTTTCGGTAAACGGAACATTAACGGCACTCTCCCAAAAAAGAAATGCCGGGATGGCATTGTACACAACTTACAAAAAGCGCGACTGGTACGACCACAACGGCGATAACTATTCTGAACTTCCGGAGTTGTATAACAATTCGTTTGGCATCAATTCATTTTTCAGGTTAGACGAAAATCAAAAAATTGAAGCAAGTTTTTCGAGTATGCACGAATTCCGTTATGGCGGCGAAATGATTAAAGATCCTTCTTACCTTGCCGAACAATCGGAAGAAAGAACACACAATATTTTAACCGGTGGCGTTGATTATGAACTGACAAGTGATGATAATCAAACCACTTTTGCAGTTTATGTTGCGGGACAAAATACAGGCAGAAAACACTTCACAGGCATTTCTCCCGATGATGAAGCGGGAAAGATAGAATACAACAGCAACCCACCTTACGGCACTTCAAAAAACTATACATACCAGGTTGGATCGCAGTTAAACCACACGTTTTATGATTTTATTCAGGGTATAAATGTGCTTACTTTTGGCGCTGAGTATGTTGTGGATGACGTTTTTGATGAAATAAAAACATACAATTATATAACCGATCAGAACTCGCGCAACTTTGGCACATTCATTCAGAGCGACTGGGCTGTAACAAAAAAAGCCACATTGCTTACAGGAGTACGCGCCGACAAACACAATTTTGTTGACAACATGATCTTTAATCCCCGGGTTTCGTTTTTGTTCAAGCCCAATACAAATGCGCAGTTGCGGGTTTCGTGGTCAACCGGATTCCGAGCCCCGCAGGCTTTTGATGCCGATATGCATATTGCTTTTGCAGGAGGCGGAATTCAAACCATTCAACTTGCCGGTGATTTAAAGGAAGAGCGTTCGCAAAGCTGGACTGCTTCGATCAACTGGGACAAACCAACAGAAAAACATATTGTTGGATTTACCCTCGAAGGGTTTTATACAAAACTGAAAGATGCCTTTATTTTAGAGGAAATCGCAACCGATGAAGCCGGTAACTCAATCATGCAAAAACAGAATGGGGGCACAAGTAATGTTACGGGTGCGACCCTTGAATTACGGGCGAATTACAACCGGACTTTACAGGCGGAAACGGGAATAACACTTCAAAAAAGCATGTATGACAAAGCTGTTCAGTGGTCGGAAGAACTGCCCGGGGAAACCTCGTTTTTACGCGCGCCCAACTCGTATGGCTATTACACTTTGACATGGACACCCACCGAAAAATTCAAAACCACATTGTCGGGAATTTACACAGGAAGCATGCTCATTCCGCATTATGGAGTACCCGGAAATGTTGGCACACCGGAAAATGATATTTTATTCGAATCACCTAATTTTATGGAAACCAATCTTAAAATTTCATATACAGTTTCTTCGAAAAGACTGGATTCGTCAATTGAATTTTTTGGAGGAGCCGGGAATATTTTCGATCAGTACCAAAATGATTTCGATTCGGGAAAATACCGCGACAGTGGATATATTTACGGCCCTGCAAAACCAAGGAATTTTTATGTGGGGATAAAGATTTTTAATTGATCTCTTTTTTAGACCACAAATTACACGGATAAACACAGATTTTTCGACATTAACAATCCGTGTAAATCCGGAAAATCTGCGGTAAATAGTTTTCAGCAAAAACATAGTATGATATTCGTATTTCATTTCCTAAAACCTTAATAGCTAATATTTTTTACAACCCCAGGTTTTTAACCTTATTCTATTGACTTCATTTTCCGATGCAAAATAAGGTGATCCACTGCTGCATGTATTGCATTTTGGCTATTAAGGTTGGAAAAGAAATGAAAATAAGGTTTTTATGTATTCTGCGAAAGTTGGGTTTCATACAGTGAATGAGGCTTCAGAAAGTATTATAAAATCCAGAAAGTTGACAATAAATCGAGTATCTTTAAACTAAAAAAGAGAAAAAATGAACTGGATAATATTAATCATTGCCGGGCTTTTTGAAGTAGCTTTTGCATTCTGTCTGGGAAAAGCAAAAGAGACAACAGGTAACGAAATATACTTTTGGTATGCAGGATTTCTCTTTACGCTCAGCATCAGTATGGGGCTGCTGATAAAAGCAACCCAAACTTTACCCATCGGAACGGCCTATGCAGTATGGACAGGTATTGGAGCCGTTGGAACTGTTTTGGTAGGAATTTTTGTGTTTAAAGAACCAACAACATTCCTTAGACTTTTATTCTTAACAACACTGATAATGTCGATTATTGGATTAAAAGTAGTGTCGCATTAAAACCCATAAAATCAATTTGCATTGAGAATTTGATAAGTTTTTGAAAATGTGTAATCAGGAAAAAACCAAAGAACAACTAATCGATGATTTAAGACAATCTGAAATTGAGATCGGTGAACTAAAAAACGCAGAAGACAATCAAAAAAAGATAATTGAGGCATTACAATTAAAACGTAATTTATACGCTGATCTGGCAAATGCACTGCCTTCGGGGATTTACCGCACACGGGTTTTTCATGAGTTATCTTTAAACGAAGACAAATGGTTAAGTTCCACTGAGACTCCTTATGTTGTCGAGTTTGCAAACAACCGTTTCTTTGAAATCCTGCATTTGGACAGGCTTGTTTTTGAAAAGAATCCGGGTATTATTCAAGATTTAATTTTCGAAGCCGATAAGGTTGAATTTGCAAGATTAAATGTAGAAGCTAATTTGAACATAACTCCATTTGCGTGGGAAGGCCGTTTCATCATTAATGACACAGTAATTTGGGTTAATTTTAAATCAATTCCCCGCGTACTCGAAAATCGCGATATTATCTGGACAGGCACTTTGGATGATATAACAGAACGAAAACAAATAGAAGAAGATATTAAATCTAAAAACGCCGAACTTCAAAAGTTAATTGCCGATAAAGATTACTTTATGTCAATCCTAGCGCACGATTTAAAAGCTCCGTTTAATGCAATACTTGGCTTTTTGGATTTATTGGCAAACAACCTCCACTCCTACGATATCAATGAAATTGAAAGACAGATAACTATTGTTAATCAATCGGCGCTTGGTGCCTTTCATTTGTTGGAAGACATTCTCCTGTGGGCAATGTCGCAATCGGGTAAATTACCATTTCAGCCAACCGAATTCGATTTCAAAATCAGTTGCTATAATGTTGTTGAAATGTTAAAACCAAATGCCGATACCAAAAGCATAACCATAAAAAATGTTGAAGCAGACGAAATCATTGTTTTTGCAGATACAAATATGCTGAACACAATTTTGCGCAACATCATTTCGAATGCCATAAAATTCACCTATTACGGCGGTTTTATCCATATTTATGCAGAGCAAAACAATACGGAAGTTACAATTTCGATTTCCGACAATGGAACAGGAATATCACCCGAAACAGTATCCAACCTTTTTGATATTACAAAAATGCATTCAACAAAAGGAACAGCCAACGAAAAAGGACCAGGCCTGGGATTATTGCTTTGCAAAACATTTGTGGAGAAACACGGAGGCACGATTTGGGTAGAAAGTGAGTTGGGTAAAGGGAGTACATTCAAATTTACAATCCCAATCAAATTGAAATTATCGGGCACGGTATAAAAACATAAAACATAAATTTTTTACTCCCCGCAAACCACAGCTATTCAGCTTTTTCATATCTTCGGTAAAAATTAACCTGACATGAACTGGTGGCCACAAAAAGTATCAATTGAAATAGTTTCTTGGACACTTTATAATGCAAAGAAATCAGGTAAAAAAAAAATGAAGAAAAAGTATAATAACTTCGTACTATTCACTAGTTGACACCAATATTATCACCACAACTGTCAAACATGAAGAAAAAAATTCAAGACATCGATGCAACTCCGCATAAAAGATTTATTCTATCAATTGTTGCTGATTATGATTTAAGAAGGTCAATTTGTGAACTTGTAGATAATGCAACTGACATTTGGATTAAAAATGGCAAATCGAAAAAACTTATTGTAAAAATAGATTTTGACCAAAATCAAAAAACAATTACAGTCAAAGATAATTCTGGTGGAGTAAAAGAAACTGAGTTAGATTATTTGATAAGTCCTGGTGCATCTTCAAATGTTGCAGAAGATAATACAATTGGGATATTTGGCGTCGGTACAAAAAGAGCCGTAATAGCTCTATCGCAGGACATTAAAATTACTACTAGATATAAAAAGAATAAAACTTTTAGGGTTGAATTTGATGAAATTTGGTTGCAAGATGATGACTGGAAATTACCATATTACGAAGTCAATTCAATAGACGAAGGAAGTACAATCATCGAATTGCAAAAATTGAGAGTCAATATAGATAATATTGAGGTTGAAAGTTTAGAACAACATTTATCATCAACTTATTCAAAATTCATTGATACTAAAAACTTTGAAATGTATCTAGATGGAATATTATTAAAAAGCTTAAAATATGAAAATTGGGCATACCCAAAAGGATACAATCCTAGAAATTATGATGGAGTATTAAATTTTTCTGGGAGAAAAATCGAAGTAAATGTTGTTGCAGGATTAACAACAGAATCAAGTCCTGCTAGTGGTGAATATGGAGTGTATTTTTATTGCAATGATCGACTTATCGTTAGAGCATTAAAAAGTCCAGAAGTTGGATATATAAAAGGAATAGCTGGTCAACCTCACCCGAGTTCATCGATTGCCAGAATCATCATTTCATTAAAAGGGGCCTCAATAGATATGCCATGGAATACAAGCAAATCGGACATAAATACAAATCATCCTGTATTTAGAGATTTACAAAAATGGCTTTTAGAAATTGTGAAAAATTACACTTCTCTTTCAAGAAGATTGGCAGGAGATTGGCCTAATACGGTTTTCAAATTTACATCTGGAAAGATTGACCAAATAAATGTTCCTGATTTTAATTCAACTTCTAAATCGTATCTCTTGAATTTACCCAGAGTAAATGTTAAATATATCGACACTGTAAAACAAAAAAATTCAAAAGTAAGCAAAACCAAGCCTTGGACTGTTGGCTTGTCCGATAGTATCATTGTTGTTGACTTTATATCTAAACAAAGAGTTGAAACTAAAAACAGAATCGCACTTCTTATGCTTGACAGCACAATTGAAATTGCGTTTAAGGAATATTTAGTTCACGATTCAGGAAAATATTACACGAACAACGATATACAAACAATGTTTGCAAGCAGGAATAAAGTAGTCACAGAAATACAAAAATATATCTCGAAAAATGATTTTTCTGAAGATGATTGGAAAAAAGTAAAATACTATTATGATTTACGTTCAAAATTAGTACACGAAAGAGCAACTGTGGATATCACGGATACGCAGCTTAATGACCATCGCTCAATTACAGAAAAAATCCTAAATGTACTTTTCAAATTAAAATTTTAAAAAAATACTGGTGCTAATAAATAGGAATATGAGCGGTCGGCCCCGCTGGCGCAGGTCTTCGACCAGTAGTGTTCGGAAGAATCCCTCCCACTGGAGCAGGTCTGTCTCGCCCCGCTGGCGCAGGTCTTCGACCTGTGTCTTGCTTTGAAAAAGCAAAAACTATTTGCCCTTGTAGGGCAAGGCGCGGTTTGCAAAACCGCGCCAGAGAGGGGAAAATATAATATTTCATGAGCTGATAAAACTAAGCAGGTCACAAATGTGTATGCAAGTTTCTATTTTTGTAATATTAAAGGGTTCATTTGGTTTAAAACATATTGTACTAATAAATAGATAACTCTATGAAAACAAAGTTAATAATTGGATTAATTTTTCTTTCTTTTAATTGTTTCGCTCAAAAAGACCTGCAATTTTCCAATGCATTCTTTATTAACTTATCTTCAGGTAAGGTTTCTAATTTCATTGCTAAAGACACAATGATTATAATACCTGAAGGAAAGATATGGAAAATAACAAGTGCCAGAGTATACATGACTTATGATAATAGAATTATTGCTGACAAAACAAGTTTATATTTAAATAACCAGATTATTGCCAATATGAAAAGTCAATTTGCTCAAAATACTGACCCTATATGGCTACCTGCTGGAAAATATAAATTGTTATTAAAAACAGAGGAAAAAAGTCAGGAAGATGGTAGGTTCAAATACATTTCTTTTATTTCTGGGATAGAATATGATGTATCAAATAAATAGAAAACCCTCCGCTCCTGCGAGATTCTATCTCGTGGAAACTTTAACCAAAAAACACACCCCCGCTCCTGCGAGATTTCATCGCGTTGTATCCTGCAACTAAAAACCACACGACTATGGTGAAGTAGCCATGCAAAAGCCAACACAACCTAAGTTTGCCTCCGCTCCTGAGCGATTTTATCGCGTTGCCAACACACATACAAAGAATCGAATCAAAACCGATTTTTTAGTAAATTTGAAAAATGAAACAAAGAATATACATTGATACTTCGGTTTTTGGCGGATACTTTGACAAAGAATTTGCTGAACATACAATTCCGCTTTTCGAGAGAATTAGCAAAAATGAGTTTACATTACTCTTTTCGACTGTAACTCAAGATGAACTTGAAAACGCTCCTGAGAATGTAAAGAAACTTGTAAAAGGGCTTAAAGCTGAATGGACAGATTATCTTGATATTACAGATGAAGCAGTTGAACTTGCTTCTGAATATATTGCAGAAAAAGTTGTGGGACAGTCAAGTTATGCCGACTGTTTACATATTGCCCTGGCAACAATAAACCGTGCAGACTTTTTGATAAGTTGGAATTTCAAACATATTGTAAATGTTCAACGTATTCAAGGTTACAACTCGATCAATATAAAACATGGATATAAACAATTAGAAATTCGTTCACCAAGAGAATTTGAAATATATGAAAACGACTAAAAAATCAACAGAAAAACAATTTGACGCAGTTAAGTTTATGCGCCAACAGCGAGACAAATTGAGTGAAGAGTTATCCAAAATGTCTAAAGCAGAAATCATTGAATACTTCAAAAGACGTAAATCAGAAACGTCAATAAAGCCCTGTGCATAACTTCAGCTACCCGTCAAGTGCGGCAGCAGTAATTTTCGGTGGGCATCTTTGATTTGCAAACCGCATAACCCAACACACAACCAAACCTTGCAAAAACGCTTTAATTTTGCTCGCCCACCCTACTGTTTTTATTATATTTGAGCATTAATGAAAAACCGAACTAACAATGGCTCTTTTTCAAAAAACCGTTGAACAGAAATACCTGAAACAGCTTAATGCTGAGATAATCAAAGCTAAGTATCTTGAGTTTAAAACTCATTTCGGGAATCCCGACATTCAGGAGAATATCAGAAACAGCAAAGAGGAGCAATATCAGGGCGAATTCTTAATCGACTTGTTTGTTAACATTCTTGGATATGTAAAAAATCCTGCGCCAAACTTTAACCTCACCACCGAGTACAAAAACGTAAAAGACAGCAAAAAAGCCGATGGAGCAATCATCATTAACGACAGTGTAAAAGCGGTTATAGAGTTAAAGGGAACCAACATCACCGACCTCGATAAAATCGAGGCACAGGCTTTTGGCTACAAAAACAATCAGGCGGGTTGTGTGTATGTGGTAACATCAAACTTCGAGAAGCTTCGTTTTTATATCGACAATGCCATTGAACACATCGAGTTCAACTTATTTAACTTGTCGAAAACCGAATTTGAAATTCTGTACTTATGTCTTTCGTTCGAATCGATTAAAAATGGACTTCCGAAAAAGGTAAAAGATGAATCATTAAGTCAGGAAGATGTTATTACAAGGAAATTGTATCAGGATTATTCGCTCTTTAAACGTGAGTTGCACCAAAACCTTGTTTCCATCAATCCGCAATACGATTCGTTAACGCTGTTCAGGAAATCGCAAAAGTTGCTGGACCGGTTTCTGTTCCTGTTTTTTGCCGAAGACCGCAATCTGCTTCCGCCTAATTCGGTGCGTTTAATCTTAAACGATTGGAGAGACTTACAGGAACGCGATGTTGAAATACCACTTTACCAACGCTTCAAAAAATATTTCGAATACCTGAACACAGGTTTCAAGGGAAAACGTTACGACGTGTTTGCCTACAATGGTGGCTTATTTAAACCCGACGAGGTACTCGACAACATCCTCATCGACGATGAACTGTTATTCAAACACACGTCAAAACTTTCGGAATACGATTTTGTGAGCGAGGTAGATGTGAACATATTGGGGCATATTTTTGAAAACTCGCTGAACGAACTCGACGAGATAAATGCGCAGCTAACCGGAGAGGTAATTGACAAAACAAAGACAAAGCGCAAAAAAGACGGGGTATTTTACACACCCAAATACATAACCAAATACATTGTTGAAAATACAGTTGGAAAACTTTGCGCTGAAAAGAAAGCTGAACTTCAGATTATTGAGGAAGAGTACGCCACCGACAAAAAGCGGCAACTGAAAACCAAACAGGCATTGCTCAACAAGCTGAAAACCTATCAAAACTGGTTGTTGCAACTCACCATTTGCGATCCGGCCTGTGGTTCGGGGGCTTTCCTGAATCAGGCGCTTGACTTTTTAATTACCGAACACCGAACCATCGATGAATTGCAAGCCAAACTTCTGGGTGTTCCGATCATCTTTAGCGACATCGAAAAAAGCATTCTGGAAAACAACCTCTTTGGTGTCGATTTAAACGAAGAGAGCGTTGAAATTGCCAAACTTTCGTTATGGCTTCGCACAGCTCAACCCAACCGAAAGCTGAACGACCTGAGCAACAACATTAAATGTGGAAACTCGTTAATCAGCGATCCGGCTGTTGCCGGTGAAAAGGCATTTGATTGGGAACGCGAATTTCCGCAGGTTTTTGGTCGAAAGGAAATGGAAACGCCATTCATTCAAGTTCCCAAAGACAAAACACCCGACTACCTTAAACTTATCAAAGAAAAATCGCTCGAAGCGCAATCGAAAGCTGAGCAGGCACTTGTATTGTCGAAAGAAGCTGCCGACCTCTCGAAAAAGGTTTATGAATATGCCGAAAAGCTGGATGCTATTTCAGACGATGATTCATTGTACGGCATTCGCAAGGGTGGTTTTGATGTGGTGATTGGGAATCCGCCGTATGTGCAGCTCCAAAGCATGGGTAAAATGAGTGATACGCTCAAAAAAAGCGGTTACGAAACATTCCATAAAGGAGCTGATTTGTATTGTCTATTCACTGAACGTGGTTATAAATTGCTGAAGAATGGAGGCATTCAATCTTTCATAATACCCAATAAATGGATGTTGGTTGCCTATGGTAAACCACTTCGGAGATTCCTGTCGAAAACTGGGTTGCGTCAGATATTGAATTTTGGCGACATACAATTCTTTCAGGAAGCCACTACATACGTCTGCATTTTCGTTACGCAAAAAAGCGAAAGAAAAAATAATGTAAGAGTTTTGTCGCTCAACCAGAAAACCTATCATGGTGATTTTATGACTGAGGTGGAAAGCAATTTGTACGACTATTCCATCTCCAAATTTGGTGAAGCGGAATGGAGTATTCAACCTTATAGCGATTCCCAAAAGCTGGAGCAGATGAAGTTGAATTGTACTGAATTAAAGGATTTGCCGATAAACATTAACAATGGAATTAAAACTGGTTTTAATGATGCTTTTTATATTGATGAAGAAACACGCCAAAAACTGATTGCAGCCGATGCAAAGAGTTCAGAACTCATCAAGCCTATGGTGCGTGGCAGAGATATTTTCGCGTATGGATTTACAGACAGTGAATTCTTGATTAATGTACACAACGGCATAAAAGAGAAGAATCCGCCATTGCCACCAATCAAGATAGTTGATTATCCGGCAATAAAGAAACATTTAGATTCCTTTTACCCTTTGCTTGAAAAACGCGGAGACAAAGGCGTTTCGCCATACAATTTGCGTAATTGTGCATATCTGGAAGAATTTGCCAAACCCAAAATCATCTATCCCAATATGACTTCGGTTTTTCCGTTTATGTATGATGAAAGTGGAATGTTGAGTAATCAGAAATGCTTTATTCTCACAGCACAAGACGATTCTGTTTCGTTACTTTTTTTAACTGCATTATTCAACTCATCATTAGCAAAACTTTGGATATGGTTCAATTGCCCCGAACTTCAAGGTGGTACACGTGAAATCAGTAAAGTTTATTTTGAGCATTTCCCTGTTCCGCAAGCAAACGAAGAACAGACTGCTACGCTTGCCCAATATGCGACTCACCGCACGCAATTAACCGCCAACCTGCAAATCCATAGCACTAAATTTACCCGCAACATACAACGTGAATACAATCTGGAAAAGCTATCGGGTAAACTTGAAAATTGGTTTCAAATATCGTTTAAAGAGTTTTTAAAAGAGCTTGAAAAGAACAAAGTAAAACTCACACTATCTCAAAAAGCTGACTGGGAAGATTACTTCATACAGGAATCGAATAAAGCACTTGCCATCAAACACCAGATTGATTCAACAGACAAAGAGATTGACCGGATGGTTTACAGCTTGTATGGTTTGAGTGAGGAGGAAATAAAAATTGTGGAAGGAAGTTAGCGTAAGGCACTCCTCTACCCCACTTTTGTACCGTGGGTCTGGCTGTTTCGCATTTGCAATTCAGTAAAATTCAAAGAATATTAAATTGGATCATGTTTAATCAAACTCCTGCCAGCAACCCAACATTGCAAACGAGGTGCATTCGGGTTTGCCGGAAGTACTAAATTACAGATAACATAATTTGTTTACACCCGCAAACCTCAGTTATCTTCGGAAAAAACTAACCTAAACTAAACCCCGCCGCAAAGAACAAAATCAAAAGTTACAGATTTCCAGAACATTAATTTGGTTTGCGTTGTTGGATATAGTTATAATGTAAGGAAATCAGAGAAAAACTGACAAAAAGGTACAATAAGTTCGTGATATTAGATATGCATTATTGTTAAGACAGTAACAAGATCATTAATATCAAATATATTTTATAAACAATAAAATTAAAATATCATGAAACTGAAAATTACTTTAATCGGTTTAATGTTTTTCTTTGCAGCATTTACCTCCGGACAAAATGCAGCGGTCGAAAATCACAGAAAATCCACAAAATCAAGTTTTGAGAAGCATTTGAAAGCTTTCGATTCCAGGGATAAGAAAAATAGCCACGAACGAGCATTTCAAAAATACAGGCTTAATACTGAGCGTACCCAGCTTAAATCTGCCCAAACTATCAAACAAAGACTTGACAGCCTGATTGGTCATAAATGGGACAAAAACGCCAGCCAGTGGGTTGCAGTTGATAATGAAAAATTCACCTATGATGCCAACGGAAACCTGACACAATACCTTTATTATAGCTGGAACAAAGCCACCAGTCGGTGGGTTGCTGATAATAAATCAGAATACACCTTCGATGCCGACGGAAATGTGACACAGTACCTTCATTATAATTTGGACGGAAACACTAGCCAATGGGTGGCTTATAATAAAGAAGAATCCACCTATGATGCCAATGGGAACGAGACACTGTATATTTATTATGAGTGGGACGAAACCTCCAGCCAGTGGGTGGCTTTTGAAAAAGAAGAATACACCTACGATGTCAACGGAAACGATACATTGTACCATGGTTATGAATGGGACGAAGCCACCAGCCAGTGGGTGGTATCATGGAAATTCGAATTAATTTACGATGCCAACGGATATGTGATACAATATCTTGAATATAACTGGGCCGAAACTACCAGCCAGTGGGTTGAAAGCATGAAAACAGATTTAACCTTCGATGCCAACGGAAATATGACACAATATATTGATTATGACTGGGACGAAACCGCCCGCCAATGGGTTGCTAATTACAAAGACGAAGCTACATTCGATGCCAGCGGGAACATAATACAATATATTGCTTATAACTGGAACAAAAACACCAGTCAATGGGTGGAATACTGGAAAAGAGAATTCAATTACAACAATACCTATGCATATAATGATTTAATGCTGCCTTACTACTATATCTTCAACCATATGTTGACAAGCGGTGTGAATTATGAAAAAGATAATACAGATAACTGGTTACAGGAATATAAATATGAATTATTTTATTCAGAACAAGTTGTTACGAGCATAAACGGCATAAAAACTGAAAATTTTCAATTATTTCCGAACCCAGTATCAGAATATTTAAACATTAGTTTTAGGAGCAATACTGAATCAGCTAATTTTGAATTGTTTGATATTCTGGGACAAAAGCTACTATCCAGAAAAATAACTAATAATGAACGATTGAGTCTGGAAAATTTAAATAACGGTATGTATCTGTACAACCTTTATGTTAATGGAAATAGACAAACCGGCAAACTTATTAAGGAATAATATTCAATCCTAAAAGATTTCATGCGCTTCGCAGATGAAATAACATAACTTCTCACATTAATTTTTAAACTGAAAATTATGAAACAGAAAATTACTTTAGTTGGTTTAATGCTGTTCTTTGCAACATTTACTTTCGGACAAAATGCCGCGGTCGAAAATCAAAGAAAATCCACAAAATCAAGTTTTGAGAAGCATTTGAAAGCTTTCAGTTCTAAGGATAAGAAAAATAGCCACGAACGTGCATTTCAAAAATACAGGCTTAATACTGAGAGTACCCAGCATAAATCTGCCCAAACTATCAAACAAAGTCTTGACAGCTTGATTTATCAACAATGGGACGATACCACCAGCCAATGGATTGATTATTTTAAAGTAGAGTACACCTACGATGCCAACGGAAACCTGACACAGTTCTTCGCCTATCTCTGGGACGAAACCACCAGCCAGTGGGTTGCATCCAGGAGATATGAATACACCTACGATTCGAATGGTAACACGTTAACAGAGATTGCTTATGAATGGGACGAAATTTCAAGTCAGTTGGTAGCGAAAATAAAAGTGGAATACACTTATGGTGAGTATGGAAAGACGCAGACTATCTATTATTTACCGGATGAAGAAACCGGTTTGTTGGTTCTGTCGTGGAAAGAAGAAATTGCATACGATTCGAATGGATATGTGATATTATATTCTAATTTAAATTGGAACGGTAGCTCCGGCGAGTTTATTCTTCACAGTAAAAAAGAACTTACAAACAATTCGAATGGGAATGTGATTCAGGATATCGAATATTTATATGAAGAAGATACACTGCAATGGTACTCTTCAAAATCAGAATATACTTACGACGAAAATGAGAATCAGATTCAGTATATCGGATATCGTTATAATCAAGTTACAAGTCAATGGTTCGGCGATTCAAAATCAGAATATTCTTATGACGAAAACGGAAATATGATAATGGAAATAAGGTATGTGATAGACAATAGCTCCGGTCAGTCGTTTATGGAAAGTAAAGTTGAATATAACTACGATACCAACGGAAATCCCACGATTTTAATTTACTATAGTTATTATGCATCTGTTCCCATTGTTCATTCCAAATATGTTTATTCCTACGACTTGTTGTTTACACTTGATGATTTAATTATGCCTTCAGTATATTGGTTCTACTCGGATAATAGTAATAAAATTATGAATAAGCCAACGGAATATGTGATCTATTACTGGGATTCTGATCTTGGCGACTGGGTGTCAAGTGAAAAACGCATTTATTATTATTCCGATGATAATTCAACTAAAGTGAAAGATTGGGATAAAAACATATCGAAAATATATCCAAATCCGGTGTCAGAATACCTTACTTTCAGTATCGCAGACAGCAATAATGCAACGTTTGAAATGTTCGATTTGCAGGGTCGCAAAATCATGATAAGAGAGGTAACCAACAACGAAAAAATAAACCTGAAAAATATAAACAGCGGTATGTATATCTACAACCTTTATGTTAATGGATATAAACAAACCGGCAAACTTATTAAGGAATAATATTCAATCTTCTACCCCACTTTTGTGCCCCCTGCTTGCGCAGGTCTGTCTCGCCTCAGACGAGATGCCTTGCTTTGAAAAAGCAAAAACTATTGCCCTTGCAGGGCAAGGCACGGTTTGCAAAACCGCGCCAGCGAGGGGCCCGTTTGTAACCGGCATACAATTCAACAGAATTGAATACCACTTCCACTTGTTAATAATTGCAGTAGTTACTTTCCCTCCATTACACCACACTTTCAGTTCAAAATAAATCAAAGTAAAAATGAATGATAAAACGAAAATTAATTGCAGGGTATCCTGTTAAAAAAAAGCCTGGAATGTTTATTCCAGGCTAATCAACTATTGATTTATATATGATTTCGGACAGTACCTAATATTTTGGAGAGACAGGCACAAGTGGACTCGCCCTATTATGGCCTGACGTAGGTTGGATCTACGGCGCTACGGTAGTAGTCGCGAAAACCGAGTACGGCCTGGGAGAGCCCGGGGACGCCAAGCATTATGTCACCCTCGGTATAGTAGTCCCGGGAGTAATAGGATTGTGTCGTACCTTTAACAAACTTCACGATTGACATACCGGGAGCGCTAATAAGAGCTCCGTTAAATTCACCAGTCATTGTCCACGTCGCCATATAAATATCGTCTGTTAAAGTCTCGTCCTCAACGATGGTGTACAGGTCTGATGATCCGGCAAACAAACGGCCCAGAAACACGGCCATGATGTCGGGGCCATAAATGTCGACGATGGGGTCGTGGTACTCGTAGTTTTTATCCAGAAATGGGAGTGCGCTTGTCCAGTTCTCCGCACTGAGCTGGACCAACAGACGAGCTACCGTTAGTTGATCATTACTGCTTATCTGATCTTGTGAAATCAGCAGGCTTTTTTCTGTGTCGGGAAGGGAAGGGGGCAGTGGACAT
This sequence comes from Draconibacterium sp., assembly GCA_041739985.1. Taxonomy (GTDB): domain Bacteria; phylum Bacteroidota; class Bacteroidia; order Bacteroidales; family Prolixibacteraceae; genus Draconibacterium. The sequence continues at coordinate 107,033 of JBGSMW010000043.1, forward strand.
TCGTAGGTTGGGTCCACAGAGCACCTGTAGTACATTCTGAAGCCCCCGATTGCCTCACTCAGACCGGGGATGGTGGCCATGATGTCGCCCTCAGAATAGTAATCACGCTGGTAGTATACCTGTGCGGAGTTGGGCAGGAACTTGAAGATCGAGATGCCCTTGGCCTGATACGGAACGCCGAGAAAATCCCCGGACATAACCCACGTTGCCGAATAGATGTCGTCGATGAGGGTCTCGTCCTCGACAATCGTGACAAGATTAGGCGAAGCACCAATAATGAGCTGATTGAGGAATGCAGTCATATCCTGAATTCCGTTGATGTCAACGATCGGATCGTGGTACTCTATGTCGTCCGAGTAGTAGGGCAGCAATTCAGCTACATTAGGCGCTTGCATTTCGAGTAGGGCACGTCCGATCTCGAGTCGCTTTGCGTGTAATGGCAAAAATTTGCCTTCAATCCAAATATCAATAAAACTCCCCGGAGAACCCCTTAACTCAACTTCCAACATTGAATTTTCTGTCAATCCAGTAATCTTTTTTGATAGATATTGAACTTTTTTTGAAAAATCAGATGGCCCAAATATCTGTTTTCCATCAATCTTAACAATTGCACTTGATACTAAATTTGTTTTTCCCTCGCCATTTTTTAGCCGAAGTACAAATCCTCTTTCAAAGTGTTCCAAATCATTAGAGCCAATTTTTAACTTTACGATAGCAGGTTTGCCTGCTTCCCTGGTAAAAATTTCATGTCCCCAGTAAGTAATTAGCTTGGTCGATTCAATCATGCCTGATTTTAGATCTTCACTTTCATCATTAAAAATTAGTTCATCTTTTTGGCATGAACTGAAAAAAAGAAAAGGAATTAAAACTAATAGCATAATAAAACTACCGACAACTGTTTTAATAAATGTTGATTTTTTCATGATTCCTGGTTTTAAAATGGTTAAAATTTATACTGTACTTTAAAAGTCAATTCAATATCATTTATTCAGATTTTCTATTCAAAACTGAATGTTCTCAGGTTCAATAAATAAATTAAATAATTCAATAAACTTTGTGATTTAATAATTGGCTGCCTGGTTAAACGCTACTGTTCTATCTTTTAGGGATATTCAAGTTACAAATAAATAAGTATTAAGTCAAGTAAGAATTATTCTAAATTATTATATGTTCATTTAAACATCTCCCTCAGTTGGAGCGGTTCTACAAATCCGAAGTTCAATTTATCTTTCACAAAAAAAGAATTCCCTGCTTGCCCAAATTTGGGAACTATGTATTTATATACTTTTTGGATACAACAGACTCCCCGTTTTAAAAATAAATCAAATAAAAAGTGAATGATAAAATGAAAATTTTATCAGATATTGCTTTATGAAGAAAATCGTAATCATTATGCTTTCGCTGCTTTGTGCATGTGCAGTTTCGCGTGTTAACAAGAATGCGGAGGACAACAAACCGGCTGCAAATTCCTTTCTGTATCTCACTTTCAGTATTTTAAGGGACTCGGTTACCCAGGAAACCAACATCGAATTAAAAAACAAAAGCGAGATAGCCGGGTCGGTTAAATCAACCGGTGAATCGTACACCTCCAAAAACTTTCTTGAATGTACGTTTGTTGATAAAAACAACAAGGTTGTATCAACACATAAGCTTGATCATCCCTTGTTTTTCAGAGCCGAAACGTTGAACAAAGACGGGCAGCTCGAAACAAAAACAGTTGAATTGGATGATTCAGAATTTGTTTTACGGGTAAATAAAACCCCCGGCATTGATAAGTTGATTATAAACGAAATTCTCGAAAACAAATCCCCTGAAAAGATTTATGAATTAAAAATGACTAATGACTAATGACTAATGACTAATGACTAATGATGAAAAAAATTCTATCTGCAATATTATTATCAATTGTATTCTGTGCTGCGTCATTCGGACAAATATTTCCCAAGGACAGCCTGTTGTATAACGGCACACGAGAGCAGATAATTAATCTTGTTATCCTTTCCGATGGATATACTTCAGCCGAACTGCCAAAGTTTAAAACAGATGCAACTGCATTTATGAATTACTTCTTTTCACAATCTCCATTCTCAGCTTATAAAAACTATTTTAATGTTTATACTGTAAATGTTCCGTCAAATGAGTCGGGCGTAATACATCCCCACACAGCGCCTGATTGCGGAGACGATGAGATAGTTACAAATCCGGATATTTATTTTAAAAGTACGATGGACGTTGCCGGAATTCACAGACTGATTGTAGCCAATAATGGCATTGTTTATACCACGCTTAATAACAACTTTCCACAATGGAATTTGGTGTTGATATTGGTAAACTCAACAAAATATGGCGGGTCGGGAGGCACATTTTCTGTTGCTTCAACCGATCCAAGTGCAGCAAAAGTTGCAGTACATGAAATCGGGCATTCTTTCGGAAACCTGCGTGATGAATATTATCCCGGAGCAAGCTATATGATTGAGCAGGCAAATACTACAAAAGAATCAAATTCAACTTTGGTGCGCTGGAAAAACTGGATGGGCATCAAAAACACAGGAATATATAAGTTTGAGGAAGATGCCACGTGGCACAGACCCCATCAAAGCTGTATGATGCGCTATCTTGACTCGCCTTTCTGTGCATATTGCAACGAACTTATCATCGAAAAAATACATTCCATTACCTCTGCGATTTATGCATACACGCCCGATCAAACCACCTTTTCGGTTACCGATGAAATAATACCATTTGCAATTACAACAGTAAAACCTGTCCCCAATACACTAAAAATAACCTGGATGCTGAATGGAAGTAATTATGCAGACAATACAGATACCTTAACCTTAGATTCGAATACACTTACAAAAGGCATCCACACACTTGTGGCAACAGTTGCAGATACAACTGCTGCGGTAAAATCATCTGCCAATCCAACAACGCAGCTGTATTCCATTCAGTGGACAATTAATAATCTAGCAACAAATACTTCAATCCAGGCACAGCAATACAAATCGAAGGTAAGTGCGTATCCAAATCCATTTCATGACCAGATTACCATCAGTTACACCCTCGAAAAAAAATCCAATGTGCGGGTTGATATGCTTGACATAAATGGATCTCTTATTCAAACTTTGGTAAAACAGAATAATGAATCAGCAGGTGAATACACACAAACAGCCAACATTTCCGCTCAAGATCTGCCGGCAGGTGTGTATCTTATTCACTATTTGATTGAAGATTTTAGTTATACGGAACAAGTTATAAAAGAATAATTGCTGGTAACGGATTCAACAGATTTGAATAATTTCATTCGACTTGTTATTGATTTCATTGTTGCAGCTTTTGTTTTTTCTTTTACAAAAAACAATTCATCATTAGTTTTGCGCTCCCGCGGAATTAAGGTACATATTCACAATACAGTTTTGGATTTAATATCAATCTGAACTATGTTTTACACAATTTAATTATACATTTAATCTAACATTAGTTATACCTTTCATGTTAATCGAAAATTGGTATGATATACTCCTCTGAAACCGATATAGTTCCATTTTTAAAAGGTTTGGTGCAAAGCATTATTCCCTACGCGAAAGTCCACGAAGTGCAAATCTCATTTTCCACTGCGATGAAGAAGCAGGTTATACTGTTCAATCCATTCTTACTATCTCAATCTCTTGTTCAACTCACTTGTAATATCATCAATTTATTGCCTCCCAAAAGCACAATCGAAACCCGTTTACTTAAAAGTACCGACAACCAGAACTTACTGATAGAAATTGAAAATAACAACATTAACTTAATCAGGGTAAACGAAATTACACCAGCAACCACCTATTCATTTACCGGAAATGCATTGGCAAACGGTACGTTGTACACCATTTCTCTTCCGCTCAACCCTCAACTTTTGACTGATGGAGAAACTATTTTTACAAATACATCAGCGAATAACCTTCCTCAGTTTTACAGGGAAATTCAAAAACGGCTGCAATCGCATTTTACGCAGACTGAAAAACTAATGGCAAATCTCGAACAGGGGCGTCCGCAGGAAGCCGCATTTATGCAAAAAATCAATACGCTTATAAAAGTTAATCTTGAAAACGAAGATTTCGATACCGATGTATTATGTAATGCCATGTGCATGAGCAGAACTCAGTTGTTCCGGAGGTTGAAATCACTTATCAGGCAGGCGCCAGCCAATTATATCAAAAACATGCGCCTGCAAAGAGCCAAAGAACTACTGGAAACTTCTGATTTTACGGTTAGCGAAATAGCGTATAAAACAGGTTTTCAAACCATAAGTCATTTCACGAAAATTTTTAAAGCCCAATATGGAATACCTCCTACTGTTTTCCGCCGCGGCGGAAAGTATGCAACAAATGAATAAAAGTATGCAATAAACAGACTAACCACTCCTTTATTCTATGGCGTAGCTTTGATAAAACTTTAAAAAACGAATAACATGGAACAACAAAAGAAAAACAAGGAGTTTATCATTCGCTACATTAATGCGCTGAGCGGAGTTACCAAAACAAGGGAAGTGATGGAAAAATACATGACAGACGAAGAACTGTTAGGGCATATCATTTTTTTTGATGCAGCGTTTCCAAAATACGAAATGTTTGCTGATGAGATAACCGCAGAAGGCAACCGGGTGGTAATTCGTGCAAGGTTTAAAGGATGCCATGCCGGAGAATTTAATGGCATTCTTCCAACAAATCGAAACGTTGAGTTTCCTTTTGTAATCAGCTATGATATCGAAAACGGGATGATCGTCCATCACTGGCTGATTGCCGATTCAATGGCATTAATGGAACAATTGGGCGTAATGAATGCACCTGCATAAACATTGAACTAAACAGATTCTGGCTATTTAAACAAAAAAAGTTTATGGAACAACACAGGAAAAACAAGGAATTTATCATCAGGTATTTTAATGCCATGACGGAAGCCAACGTATCACGTGAACTTCTTGAGCAATATATTACTGATGAAGAACTTATTGGGCACATTCTGTTTTTTGAATCGGTTTTTCCCAACTACGAGATTTTCGTTGATGAGATGCTTGCAGAAGGCAATCGGGTAATCGTTCGTGGACGGATGAAAGGTCAGCATGAAGGAGAATTTAATGGTATCCTGCCAACTCATCGTATAGTTGAATTTCCGCTGGTAATTAGCTATCAGATCGAAAACGGGAAAATTGTTCATCACTGGCTGATGGCCGATTCAATGGCATTAATGGAACAATTGGGTGTAATGAAAACACCTGCCTAAACGAAAGAGATTTAAAGCTGGGTTATTCAGCCTTTCTTAAACACAAATCGATACTAGTTTTCAAATTTCTCAAATTATGAGAACAGGACTTTTATTGCCCATTTTATGTCTTGTTTATCATATTAAAAAAATCAAAAGTTGGGCGAAACCATAAAATAAAAAATTCAAATTATGAAAAAATCATTTATTCTTATTCTTGGTGGACTGCTTCTTTGGGGACAAACTTTTTCGCAAACAGCAGACCAGGAAGCCATCAAAAAAGTATGTCTTGCAGAGCTTCAAGCCTATGTTAACTTTAACCATGATTCTATAGCATTATACCATGTACAAAGTGCTGACGAACAACTTGCCTGGAATAACTCCGATGGCACTTATGGCACCGAATCAGGTTGGGAAGCAATTAGCAGGATGTTGAAAGACTACTTCAAAACTGGTAAAAAGGAGAACTTAAAGATAACAAGTGACAATTTCACTTTCGTTACAAAGAACGATATGGCTTTTGCCTCTTTCAGTTGGAGTTCCCAAAACGCAGAAGGAAAGACCACCCAAATGCAGGAATACCGAACCCTATTGAAAATTAAGGGACAATGGAAAATTTTGGCGGTACAAGCTTATGTCAATCATCCATCCGGGAAATAAACATAATTCAAATCAATATTAACTTCAAAAAAATTCAGATTATGAAAACAAAACTTCTATGCTTATTTTTTATTGCATTTAGCATAAGTGCACATTGCCAGAAGAAAAGTCTCAATATTGAAGGTGCCTGGAAAGCAGTTTATTATGAAACCATTAATGGCGATAAACCCGGTATTGAATTTCCAGGGAAAAGTGACTGGGACGTAACCAAAATCTGGTATGGTAATCATTTCATGGCCGTTGGTGTGGTTAAAGAAGATACAACTGTAACAGATTTGTACGTTGCGGGAACATTCACACTTGACGGAAACAAATATGAAGAAGATATAAAGGTCATTTTTTGGAAGCCATGGGAAGGCAAAAAAATCAAGATGTTACTGGAGTTGAAGAATGATACATTGATCTATACCTATCCGGTTGATGATAATGGTATAATTGATAAAGACTGGGCCTGGAAAGAAAAATATGTAAGGATCAAATAGATTATTCACTTTTAAATTATTTAACCGGTGTGCATCCGATAACTATTGGATTCCCAGATTTGAATAATTAAAAGAAAAACATGTTCTATGAAAATACTTATTATTTCAATCATCTTATTATTTGCAGGTAGGATGGAAGCTCAAAATAATTTTGAAAATCCAATCTTAAAAGAACAAATAAAAAAACTCGATCTCGCTCATGCACAGGCTATATTCGATGGAAATGCCATAGCGCTTGATAGCCTGATGAACGACGATGTTACAGTAAATCATCCAACGAACAGAATTGTAAAAGAGAAAAAAGAATTACTTGATTTGATTAAGACAGGTACAATACGTTATACAAGGTTTGAACGTACTCCTGAAACATTTTTATTTTTTGATAAAATGGTGGTTGTAATGGGTAGCGAGGTTGTTGTTCCTGCCAAAGGAGCGCCAAATGCAGGTGAGATATTAAAACGCAGATATACCAACGTTTGGATGAAAAACAAAGACAGCTGGCAATTAACCGTCAGACATGCAAATAACGTATGTGAAAATTAATAGTCCTCCCTACCCCCTCCCTACCCCTTCTATGTTGTAATCCAAATTTTCCATTCACAAAAATAATTTACCTCCAATTCCGATAAATACAACTGTTGGTTGTTGAATAACAACCATAAATAGCGAAATTACAACCATAAGTTTTCATATATTTTTGACTCGGGTAAAAAGCCCCAATATCTTTGTCGTGTCGAAAAATTAATAACAAAAAAAGATTACAAATGGAAACAAAAATGATTGGTACTAAAATTACCGAAGCACGAAAGAAAGTAAATGTTTCACAGGCACAATTGGCGGAGCGGTTGTTTATCAGTGCGCAGGCAGTAGGTAAATGGGAACGCGGTGAATCATTGCCCGACATTATTACATTAAACCGTCTGGCCGAAATTCTGGGTGTTGATCTGAACTATTTTTCAGAAAACTTCCCTTCCGTAACCAAAGAAAATATACCTGCAGATATGCAGATTAAACCATTGTCTGAATTCACTCCTGACAGTAAACCAGAGAAAAAACTAAGCTGGGATATGTCGCGGGGGAACTGGGTTAATGCCGACTTTTCGGGCTTAAAAAACCTGCACGAAAAATTCAGTTCATCAAACATGCAAAACTGCAAATTCGTGGGTTCCGATTTGTCGGGGCTGCTACTAAAGACCAACAATGTTGATAAATGTGATTTTTCAGATTCTGAACTGGACGGCAGTCGCATTCAGCGTTCTAACCTGTCAGGCAATAAATTTAAAAGCTGTTCGCTAAAAGAAACTGAATTTTTTGAAAGTTTTGTTACCGGCAGCGATTTCACCGGAGCCGATTTTACAGGAGTGAAAATTAAGTCAGGCGGATTTGAGAAAAATACAATTACCAATGCAGTGTGGAACCAAAGCAGCTTTATTGATGCCTATATTGCTGATGTCGTTTTCGAAAGCCCGGTGTATGACTGCTATTTCGAAAATTGCTCATTTAAAAAAGTGACATTCAATAATGCAGTACTTACCAACACTTTCTTTAAATGCAAAAGTCTGAAACAAATCAAATTTATAGAATGTAAAGCAGACCGGCTGACTTACGAATTCCTGAAAAACGGGAAAGCTGATTTAACTGGTATTGAGTTGATAGCCGCTGATTAAGATTTGGAATTTTATGAAGATTTGCAACTACAGTTTCATCACTCTCATCTCAACGCGGCGGTTTTTAACCCGGCCGGCTTCGGTTTCGTTTGGAGCAACCGGTCGGTCGGGGCCATACCCAATTGCAATAATGCGACCCGGATCAACGCCTTTCGATACAACATAGTTTTTACATGCAGTAACCCGTTTATAGGATAAGGAACGGTTAAAAGCGGCTTCGCCTTCTGATGAAGTGTGACCTGAAAGTTCTATTTCGGTACTACTATTTTCATTCAGAAACGCGACGATTTTATCGAGTTCAATGATTGACTCCGGTTTTAAACCTGCTTTTCCGGCATCAAACAAAATATTGTTGATGGTAATCGTTTGTCCAACCATCACCGGTTGATTGTTAAAACTTACCCCTTCAGCACCTTTCTTCAGGAAAATGGTAACCTCCGGACTTTCGTCTCCCTGGTAAACATCAGCTGCCACCGAGCCATCAGCATAACCATCAGCCGAAGCATTTATCAATTCATAACCTGTCGGGATATTTTCGAATGTGAACCGACCTTCGGCATTGGTTGTTTTAATGTAATTGTCACTCCGCCAGACTTTGGCTTTAATAGGTTCACCGGTTTCTTTGTCGAGCACAATCCCCGACACATTACCTTTGCAGGTGTTTTCAAGATTCCGGTTTACAAGCAGGCGAATAAAATCAATGGCATAACCATCGGCGGCGCCAGTTATCTCATCAAGTTTAAAAACCAGTTGACTTCCTGAAGTGAGCATGGTATAAAACTCTTCGGGAATTGGTATGGTTAGCAATTTTCCAACCGGGCCTGTCTGGTCAACAGCGTTGAACATCTTTTCTGCTTCGGCAAAACGACTGTTATTCAAAAAGATTTGAAACTTCGAACATAATGAGGGAGCCTGAAAATCGTCGATGAAAATTTGCAAAAAAGCGTTTTTTATGGAGGCTCCATTAAGAATTTCGGTTGGCAAGTTAAATGAGACTTGTTTTGCCAGCGCAAGTTCAGGTGAACCGGAATAACCATCACCTCCGCAAGGGAATTCAGATTTGGTCCCGAACTTTGATGACAATAAAATCCTGTCGAAACCAGGCAAATCGCCTTTCCTTGGTTCCCATGGCCATTCGTGCGAATTGGTTACTTTCCCGCAAAACGGATCAAAGCCTTCTTCCCACCCAAATCCAAGGTTATCGACATCCCCAAGCCGGATGATAAATTCGGCTTCGGGCACATTTCTTATTACTGCTCTTTGTTGGCTCCAATCTGTATCCGACGACACGGTGTTAACTTGAGCAAATGATTGAACTAAAGAACTTAGAGTAATTAAAATCAGAACCGAAAGACTTTTTTTTGCTTTCATGGATATGTAGTTTAAAAGGTTGATTCAATTTTAAAATATCGAATTGCTTTCAATAAAATTATGGATAAAAAACTTAACTGTAATAACAAATTCTGCATTTTTTGAAACTCTTTTTTTGCTTGCTCAGTTCTTAAAACTAACCTGTTTACCCGCATGTTGTTAACATATCTACCAGATTATCAATACTTAAATGAACTTCATGAAATGCTGAAAAAGAACGGCGACTGGATGGATCCTGGAAGTGCAGCGAACAAAAAACAGCAAAAGGGGAACTGTTGAAGACTGGGGACGTTTAGAGATAAATCCCGTGGGAGGTTGGCAAGGACTTAAAAAAAGACTTCGATTATTTGCATCTGGAGAAGGCGAAGTGCGATTCAGTGATCTGGAGTTTAAAATGCTGGATAATTAACTAATTAAGCGATATTAAGATTTTGGTTTTTTGCTGAATATCGCTTGTAATGGCGTACACCGAAACCGTTGCACCGGTAATTCCATCAATGTTTTTATTTACAACAAGTGTATCCTTATCTGCAAAACCAATAAATTGTTTCAGCCAGCCTTTGGCAGTTATTTCGTAACCGTGTGTGGCTTCGTAATTATAAACTTCTACCTGTTTCACTGTTTTGGCGGCATCGAAAAAAATGTAATAATCAAAATACTCCGAATCCAGGTTTTGAGGTGTTGAAATGCCGGAACTGGAGCAGCCACCTGCACGGCAACTGTTCACCCTTCCGACATATACATATTTAACCTCGCTCGCTTTCAGATTTTCTGCAACCTTAAAAAATTTGCCTTTGGGTTCGTATTGATTATTTGAAAGATTTACCTCCTCCAACTTTGAAAAATCAGAAATACCACTTTTTTTCAGGCCATTTATGAATCGTTTGTTTTGATAATCAATTTCATCCTGACCATGTCCGGCCAGATTAACCATCAAACAAAATATCAGCAGAAAACTTTTAATCATTGCTTCCTTTTTTAAAACATGATTCCAAATCCGGCATTAAAAGTTTTGGCAAATTCATCCTGTGTGCCGTTTTTTACCAATTGCATATCCGCCTTTATTACGGCACCTTTTGTTAAGAAAAATGATAATCCTGTTGTATAAACTTCCTTTTGGTAAGCCAGGTTATCAGCAATATTTACCGGAACCTTGTAATGCGTGTCGTAATTCGAATAGCGTAAAAACGGGATCAGTTGCATATCGGTTTTTGCACTTCGAAGAACGTTGTATCCCAAATCGACATAATAACCAAACATTGAACTTCCGAGATTACCGCCGCCTTTGCCCGATGTAAATGCATTAAATTGTTCGGCATTGGATAGGTTTGTGTAATAAAGCTGCCCCGTTAATTTTAATCCTTTTATTGAATAACGGGCATCAACGCCAAGCATCGATATTCCGACAACCGATGAATCTGCCTTTGCAATGGCTGCCTCATCATTTTTATCGATTCCGTTGTAAAGCGTGCTTTGCGTATTTCCAATATATCCTGCCAAACCAACATTTAATCCCCGGATACCAAAATATTCAACTTTACCGCTAAAATTAGGGGAACTAACAAATGACTCGGCGCCTTTCTGTCTTCCGCTGCGCAAACTGCTTGAACCACCGATATGTGCCGATCCATCGTAACTGTTAAAGCCATTCATCATATAAAGCTGGTATTTTAATGAAACGGGTAATACAACGCCGGTAATTCCAAATCCAACTTCACGCCAGGTTGTAGGCGAAATTGCGTTGTCGATTTGCGGCCGTTCAACACCGTTAAAAGTAGTGGGCTCATGGTATTCGTTTACAATGCCCATCGGTGTTAAAATTAAACCGCCGCGAAAATTTATAAATTTATTGAGCTTGTATTGCAGAAATGCCTGTTCCACATAAAACTCCACAACATGTTCAAACTCAAGTTCGGTAACAAACTGCAAACGGTCGTTAAACTGGTAGCCCATCATCATTACAAAACGGTGAACATCTAAAGTCCCGTTTTTCATCACATCTGATGATAGCGGCTGGTTGTAATGCACTTCTCCATAACCTCCGATTTTCAGATTTCCGTTTGTGAGCAACATTTTTTCGGCGCTGTTGAAATAGAGATTTGAAGGAAGACTATCGGTTTGAGCTTTTAAAAACATTGCTGAAATCAGCATTAAACAAACCATCAGGGAAATATTTTTCATTTCATTCTTTTTAGATTATTAATAAAGACAAAAGTACTGGCACCCTGTTTTGTCCACAATCCCAATTTGTAGCGGTTTTATGCAGTTGAAATCATTAATAGTAGTGATTGAAAAGCCAAATCAAACTTTCGCTGAAATTTGTCTTCCTTACCTGAACTAATCAATTTTTGAGTCAAATAGCAAATTCAAATCGCTGGTAGAAGAATTTGAACTTTAATTTTTTTCTGAACTTTTATAAAACCAGGCGGTTTATGATAAAATCAATGTATTATGAAATAAAATGAGAAGTTAAATAAATCAGTAAAACTTATAATCTATAAAAAATGGACAAGGCAACACAAACTATGATTGACAACCTGCATAAAAATACAGGTAAAACGCTGGAACAATGGATTGATATTGTGAATAAGGAAAGTTTTGCCAAACACGGCGAAATGCTCAAATTCCTAAAAGAAACCCACGGACTGACACATGGTTTTGCAAATCTTGTTGCACATAAAGCAAAAGGATCTGACGCGGGTTCGGCAGACGATCAGGATGAACTGATTACAAAGCAATACGTGGGTAAAGAACATTTCAAACCTGTCTATCAGAAAATCATGTCGGAGATTGAGAAGTTTGGAAACGATTTTGAAATTGCGCCCAAAAATGCTTATGTAAGTTTGAGAAGAAAAAAACAATTTGCCCTGCTTCAACCGGCAACAAAAACACGCTTTGAAATTGGCATAATTCTGAAAGGACTGGAATCACAGGGTAAGCTTGAAGCAATTAACACTGCCAATGCAATGTGTTCGCATAAAATAAATGTTGCTGATGTAAACGATATTGACAATGAAGTAATCGAGTGGCTTAAAAAAGCATACGAAAACGCTGGTTAAATAACAATCCAATAAAACAAAAGCAATGGCAACAGAAGGAACAAAAGAAAATCCCTGGAAACTTAAAACACCACCTTTATCATCGGATTATGAAATGTATAAAGATGAAAAAGACGGAAAGGAAGTGATTGTGTGCGTTGTTGGCAAAACAACATTATTGTACGATTATCGCTGCTTGAAAGACCTTCAAGAAATGCTGATAAAGCACGGCGACTGGATGGAACTCGGCAGTGCTGACGAACAAAAACCGGCAAAGGAGGGAACTGTTGAAGCCTGGGGACGTTCAGAAAATAATCCGGTTGGAGGTTGGTACGGACTTAAAAAAAGTCTTCGCGGACGTTTTGGAATGTACGTGCCGCCGTTAATGGAAAAACTTGGTCTTGCCGAAGTTACACACGATGCAAAGGGAAATAAAATGAAAGCCTTGTGATAAAATGATTACCATAGATACACTCCGGCAAATGGCGCTTTCATATCCTGAAACGACAGAAAAACCTCACTTTGAAAAAACATCATTCAGAGTAAAGAATAAAATATTCGCAACTTATGATGCTGTCACTAACCAGGCCTGCTTAAAACTTTCGGAAATCGACCAGAATGTATTTTCGCTGGTTAACAAGGAGGCTATTTTTCCGGTTCCCAATAAATGGGGCAAACAGGGATGGACATTTGTAAAACTGAACCTCGTTGGAACTGAAATATTTACCGACGCTTTAACAACAGCATATTGCGAAGTTGCTCCAAAAACACTTTCGGAACAGGTAAAACATAATAACAACAATGAATAAGGCAAAACTCACCGACAGCGAACAGGTAACTGAACACATCAGTAAGCTACCACAAACAATTCAACAGGCAGTGGAATATTTACGTCAGGTAATCTTATCCATCGACACCGAAATTGGAGAACATATCAAATGGAACTCACCGGCATTTTATTTTTCAGGCGAAATGAAACCATTCGACCCAAAAGAATATAAACGCGATATTCTTGTGATGAACCTGCGAAACGAAAAAATTATGTGTGTTTTGCCCACGGGAATGAAAATTGTAAAGAACACTGATATTCTGGAAGGCAAATATACCGACGGCAGAAGGATGATAAACTTTAAAAACCTTGAAGATATTAAAGCCAAAGAAAAACAGTTAAGAAACGCCATTTCAGAATGGCTGACTCTGATTGAGAAATAGCAAAAAGAGTTATTCCGGTAAGTTTGTTAACAACAGGATTTAAACTCAGAATACACTTCAACTGTTAGTAATTGTTATAACTCAGAAATCAATTTTGTAAGAATTAATTATTAACTATGATTTACAAACTGGGTTAACTAATATAAAATCAGAATTTAAAGTAAAACGAAAATTAAATTACGATGACAACAGTAAACACTTACATCACTTTTGAAGGTAACTGCGAGGAAGCTTTTACATTTTACAAATCGGTTTTTGGTGGCGAATTCCAGTACATCGGACGATTTAAAGAAATACCGCCACAGGAAGGAACGTCAATATTGCAGGCCGAAGATGGTGAAAAAATAATGCACGTTTCATTGCAAATTAGCAAAGAAACAATACTTATGGGAAGCGATACTGCTGGGGAATGGGGAGCAAGCCTGATAAAAGGTAATAACTTTTCAGTTTCGATTAGTACCGATAGCAAGGAAGAGGCAGATAGGCTTTTTAACGGACTTTCAGCAGACGGAACTGTAATAATGCCAATGTGCAAAACATTCTGGAGTTCTTATTATGGTATGTTTACCGACAAATTTGGAATAAACTGGATGGTTGGTTTTGATGAACAACCAAAAAATTAATCGGAATTATCCCTGCGGATCACTAAATTGAATTATAATCCAATGGGATAATTTTTTTTGTAATGGCGTAAATGGTTAATCCTGATAAGCTTTTAATCCCTGTTTTTTCGGTAATGTTTTTTCGGTGACTGATTACGGTATGAATACTGATGTTTAGTTTATCGGCAATTTCTTTATTTGCAAGCCCTTTTACCATTTGTATCAAAACTTCTATCTCCCTGTCCGATAAATCTTCCTGTTGAACTTTATCTGAAGCAGTATTATTCTGTCCTATTTTATTAAAAATCTGATCGGGAGAAGCGTTAACAGAAAGTGTGTCATCAAATTTCTGAAGCAATTCATCATCAAAAAAAGAATAAACCAAAGCAAGCCATAAAACACCCGGACAACTGCTTTTTAGTTTAATAAAATCATTCAGCCTGTTTTGAATTGCTGATGGGTTGATGATTGCAATATTGAAATTCTCCTTTGAACCTGACTGTTTCAATTCTTCCAAATCGTTAAAACGGTACAAATAAAAGTCCTTTTTAAACTTCATCAGCACATTCGAAATGCCTTCGAAAATAATATGCGACGGCTCGATAATGAAAATATTAATACGGTTTTTATCCATTTGAAGGTTCAATTTCAATTTTACCAACAAGCGGAAGTAGGATTTTGTCCTCGATCAATGAATGGACATTTAAATCAAATTCAAGTTCGAACAGACTAAAAAGAAATTTTCTTCGCAACGAAAAGTCATTTTTTAGTGAAATATGTTTGAGCAAAAGGTTTTTTAAATCGGCAAGTTTTGTCTCAATATCTGTATGATGTTCCTGGTATTCGTTGGCCGAGAAATTGTTGTTCCGTACTGTTTTCCCGTCTTCTATTAACCTGCAAATGTATGGGAACACAATACTTTCCTCATAATCGAGGTGCTCAAGAACTTCCTCAAAATAATCGTTAAAGAATTTTTCGATGAGCAGAATATCCTCAGAATTGTGCCGTTCGTGCAACTGAACAATAAATGATTTCAACTCGGGGTATTTGTCGTGTTTGTAAAAGCGGTGACTGTTTTTTAAAAACCCGATGATTGCAGAAATATCCTCAAGTGCATTTATTTCATTTATATCGGGGAAAAATCCGTTATACAAGTTTCCAAAAACCAAAAAAACCGCAAGGTCGATATTGTTATCGGCACAAACCTGTTTCACTGATTTGTCTTTCACCGCAAAGTCAATTTCGAAATGTTCAAGCAGAATTAAAAGCTTTGAGTTCTCATTGATCAATTCAGCCATTTTCATGTCGGCTGTGATATATGTTTTATGTGTTTGATACATATTTACTGTTTTTAAAAATCCCAATATAAAGATTCAGTTCAAAATAACGATAAAAAAACCCGACTTTAAAAGTCAGGTTCTGATTGTATTTATTTGTTTTTATATATTTTCTCGGGCAGTTTTAGTGCCCTGACAACTAAAAACAGACCACCCAAAACAAACGGTATGCTTAGCCACTGACCCATATTCAATACCATTCCTACCTCAAAATCCTCCTGAACTTCCTTGATGAATTCGATGAAAAAACGAGCACCAAAAATAAACATGAAGAACAATCCGAAAATTAAACCCTCTTTGTATTTCGCCCTGGTTTTCCAATACATGTATGTTAAAATCACAAAAGATACCAAATATGAAAGCGCTTCATACAACTGTGTCGGGTGTTTTGCAACTGTTTCACCATTACGTTCGAAAATAAAACCCCAGGGCAACGAAGTTTGCACACCGTAAATTTCAGAGTTCATTAGGTTTCCAAGACGAATAAACATTGCAACCAAAGCTGTTGGCACAACAATCCGATCGAGTATCCACAACATTGAACGTTTTGTAACTACTTTTGAATAGATAATAATCGCAATCAAAATCCCCAAAGTTCCGCCATGACTTGACAAACCACCATGCCACACTTTAATTATTTCTGCCGGGTTCTGTGAATAATAATCCCAGCCATAGAAAATAACATGTCCCAAACGGGCTCCGACAATTGTTGCGATGATGATATAAAAGAAGGCACTGTCAATCCATTTTTGAGGGACATTTTCCGATTTCAGCATTTTCTCGCCAATGTAATAACCGATTAAAAAACCTGAGGCAAAAAGCAATCCGTACCAACGAACCGAAAATGAACCCAACTGAAAAATTTCAGGGTTTACATTCCAGTGAATAAAACTGAGAAAATTTATCATGTGTTGTATTTTAATTTCAAATTAAATTTGGTTGCAAGTTCCGGGTTCCGGGGTTCAGGTTTCAGGTTTCAGGTTTAATCTCTGAACATTGAATTTTAACCTTTGAACTCTGAACTCTAAACTCTGTCCCGATAATTATCGGGATTAAACTTTAAACTTCAAACTCCTACACCCCCCCAACTCCGTGGCAATGTTTAAATTTCTTACCACTTCCACAAGGACAGGGATCGTTTCTGCCCACTTGTTTTTCAACAGTTACCGGCTGAGGTTTTGCACGTTCCTGTGTTTGTGTGTTGGCACCTTCCATTGGATTGTCAGCGCCAGGTAATTCTGATTTCTGTGTTTTAAAGCGACTTAAATCCAATTTTTTCCGGGCTTCAGCTTCGCGGATATGATCCGGGTTTTGCGTTGGTATGTAGCCTTTCATCAATGTTGAAACAACATCTTTATTCACAGTGGCAACCATTGCCTTAAACAAGTTGAACGACTCGAATTTGTATATCAGCAAAGGATCTTTCTGCTCGTAGCTGGCATTCTGAACCGATTGTTTCAGGTCGTCCATCTCACGCAACTCTTCTTTCCACGCTTCGTCAATAGTTCTTAAAACAATTTGTTTCTGGTATGACTTTACCAATTCCTTACCTTTGTTTTTATATGCTTTTTCGAGGTTGCAAATGATCTGGTAAACCCGTTTTCCATCCGAAATAGGCACAACAATGTTGTTGTACATATGGCCTTTTGTTTCGTAAACGTCCCTGATTACCGGGTAAGCCTGTTTCGATATCGCTTCTACTTTCCTGTTGTATGCCGCAATCATTTTTTCGAAAACTGCATCTGTGACCTCAGCTGCATTCATTTTCTTGAAATCCTCAATTGTAACAGGCGATTCAATAGAAAGCAACCTCAACATTTCCATGTTGAAATCTTCGAAATTATCTGACCCATGATATTCATTAACCAACACTTCAACCGAGTCATACATCATATTCAGCAAATCAACTTCAAGGCGTTCGCCAAACAGGGCATGTTTCCTTTTTTTGTAAATCACCTCACGTTGCGAGTTCATTACATCATCGTATTCGAGCAAGCGTTTACGGATACCAAAGTTGTTCTCTTCCACTTTTTTCTGGGCACGTTCAATAGATTTCGAAATCATTGAATGCTGAATAACTTCGCCCTCTTTCAGCCCAAGTTTATCCATAATACCTGAAATCCTGCCTGATCCGAATAAACGCATTAAATCGTCTTCGAGGGATACGTAAAACTGTGATGAACCCGGGTCACCCTGGCGACCGGCACGGCCACGCAACTGGCGGTCAACACGTCGTGAATCGTGGCGTTCAGTACCTATAATTGCCAAACCACCAGCCTTTTTAACAGCATCGGTCAGTTTAATATCAGTACCACGGCCAGCCATATTGGTAGCAATCGTAACCGTTCCTGATTGTCCTGCCTCTGCAACAATTTCAGCCTCGCGGGCATGAAGTTTTGCATTTAATACATTGTGTTTTATGCCTTTAATTTTGAGCATCCTGCTCAGCAATTCTGAAATTTCAACCGAAGTTGTTCCAACCAAAACCGGACGTCCGGCTTCATGTAAGTTTTGAATTTCATCGATTGCAGCGTTGTATTTTTCACGTTTGGTTTTATACACCAAATCTTCCATGTCTTTTCTGATAATCGGACGGTTGGTTGGGATTACCACAACCTCAAGTTTGTAAATATCCCATAACTCTCCTGCTTCAGTTTCTGCAGTACCAGTCATACCGGCCAATTTGTGGTACATTCTGAAATAATTCTGAAGTGTGATTGTCGCAAAGGTTTGTGTTGCAGCTTCCACTTTCACATTTTCCTTGGCTTCTATTGCCTGGTGCAATCCATCAGAATAACGTCGTCCCTCCATGATACGGCCGGTCTGTTCGTCAACAATTTTTACTTTGTTGTCGATAATTACATATTCCACGTCTTTTTCGAACATGGTGTATGCCTTAAACAACTGGTTGATTGTGTGAACACGTTCAGATTTTACAGCATAATCCTGCAGTAATTTATCTTTTGCTTCAATTAAATCTTCAGGAGAAAGTCCGGCATGTTCCAGTTCAGCCATTATTCCGCCCATATCCGGAAGTACAAAAAACTCTTTATCGTCAAGGTTTTGTGAAATATATTCGATACCAAAATCCGTTAACTCAACAGAATTTTGTTTCTCTTCGATTATAAAATACAACGGATCGGTAACAAGGTGCATGTTCTTGTTATTTTCCTGCATGTAAAAATTCTCTGTTTTTTGAAGAAGGCCTTTCATCCCTTCTTCACTCAGGAATTTTATTATCGACTTATTTTTTGGTAAACCTTTATAAGCTCTTAAAAGTAATAATCCACCCTCTTTTGTTTCATCAGAAGTTGCATTTTCTTTAGTAAGCAGTTTTTTGGCATCGATAAAGATCTGGTTAACCAGCTCACGTTGTGCCCTGTGTAGTTTTTCTACATAACCCTTGAGTTCTTCAAACTGTTGGTTTTCACCTTTTGGAACGGGCCCTGAAATGATTAAAGGAGTTCGCGCATCGTCAACCAATACAGAGTCAACCTCATCAACAATAGCGTAATGGTGTTTACGTTGCACTAAATCCTCAGGATTGATTGACATATTGTCCCGCAGGTAATCAAAACCAAATTCGTTGTTTGTACCAAAAGTAATATCGGCATTGTAGGCTTTTCGGCGGGCTTCGGAGTTGGGCTGATGTTTGTCGATGCAATCCACAGTCAATCCATGAAATTCATAAATTGGCCCCATCCATTCCGCATCACGTTTTGAAAGATAATCATTTACAGTTACTATGTGCACACCACGACGCGCAAGTGCATTAAGGAATACAGGCAAAGTTGCCACCAATGTTTTCCCTTCACCTGTTGCCATTTCGGCAATATTTCCACGATGCAGCACTATCCCTCCTATTAACTGAACATCGTAATGTACCATGTTCCATACAATTTCACTTCCTCCGGCCAACCAGCGGTTTTTCCAAATTGCTTTATTGCCATTGATGATAATGCTGTTGCGGGCAGCGGCTAAATCACGGTCGTAATCCCGGGCTGTAACTTCCACATTTTCGTTTTCAACAAACCGGCGGGCAGTTTCTTTAATCAGCGCAAATGCTGCCGGAAGCACTTCTTCCAAAACTTCCTCAAGTTTTTCAACTATTTTTTCTTCTAACTTGTCAATTTTCTCGTAAATTTTTTCACTAGCCTGTATGTCGGCTTCTTCTCCTTCGATTTTGAGTTGCGCAATCTCATCTTCTTCGGGTTTAATTCTGTCATCGATAATATTTTTGATTTTATCAGATTCCTCCCTTAAACCATCATTCGTTAGTTGAACGATACGATTATATTCAACCTTTATTTTTTCAATAACCGGGTTAACTTCTTTTATATCCCTTTCCGATTTGTTACCGAAAATTTTTCCCAATAAACTATTTATAAAAGCCATTTTGTATATCGTTTTCTTTTAAATAAAACTGCGCAAAGGTAATGATTTGTGCAGGCTAAAAAAAAATGCATATTCTTTTTTACATTTCCTGCCACAATTTAATTGATGATTAACGAAAAACCAAAATTCTGTATCAGATACAATTAAATAAATTCACTTCTCATCAAAATATTTTTTCACAGGAAAAACAGAATTAAAAAATTATATATTGTGCAACTAATTTTAACAAATGATGTTACAGCAGTCAAAAAACAGCATAATCTTTAACACGAAAAATAAGTGTATTTTTAACATTACATGTTGACCGTTTCAAAATAAAATGCCATATTTGTTAACTTGAAAAAAATAATTTTTTAATATTAATTTAAACTTTAGAGACTATGAGATTAAAACTTTTACTTTTTGCGTTGATGTTATCCAGTGGTGTTTTATACGCCCAGGATACCATTAGAACCCTAATTATTACTGAGGCCCGAATGGATAGGGCGGACAACTCTTATGTTGAGATTACCAATGTAGGCACAACGCCTATTCAATTGGCAAATTTTGAATTTGGCAGGGTTGGTGCCTGGACTGTTCCTTACTCTCCAGGAGTTAATGAGTATATAATGCTCCCTGAAAGAGTACTTCAACCGGGGGAAAGTTTCACTATTGCTTGTGTCCTGGATTTCACGGAAGAACAGTATCCTTTAAAACCTGATTATTATAATGAAAGGATTACAAAGAAAGAAATGTGGACTTTGCCTGATTTAAAAATTCATATGCCTGAACCTACAGGTGATGCAACAGATAGCATAACACCAAAATATCAGGTTATGGAAACATGGAATGGTAGGGAAACATGGTATTTGGAACAACACTTATCTGATATCGATTCAGTAGTTGTTGATCAGGTTGGTGGAGTGTTTGATGAATCAGATGGTACAAACGCTGACACCGGTGGGTATGATGTTGCAGGAGTTACTCAGGCAACAAATCGTGCAATACTGATGAGAAAATTTATTGTTAAACAGGGAAATACAACTTTTGTTCGCGGTGTGGGTAATGACGATTCGGAATGGATAGCAGTTCCACATCTTGTTGGTAATTGGGAACCCAATCGTGCTGTTTTCTGGACATTTGGGAATCATGGAGATTACAAATTAGATGAAAATACCCTTGTTTCGGATAAAGCAGACATTGATTTTGCCAACAGTACCATTACAGTAGCCTGGGGTGTTAGAAATCAGGATGCTTTTATGCATGCATTCGAACAAAAACCCGGCATTGCCTGGCATTATGACTTATCCACAGCCCGCGAAGACTCAGCTTATATGTCTGCTCGTGAAGGTGATAAAATTACTTTATATGTAATTGGTTCGCAATATCAAACAAAAACCTTTGATATTAAAGTAGCGCCAGCCACTGCCGATGCAAATATTGTAGTTCCAAAATTTGGTACCGCTGCTGACGGATATTATACCGATGGTATTAATTCAGGAGGACCGGGAATGTTTGGAGTAACAGTTGATGCTCCGGGAATGGACTCAATTACAAATAGCCTTTTTGGTATTCCTTATGCCACAAAAGTTGATACATTATTTAAGTATTTGGAAAAAGCTCCAAAAGCAAGCTGGGAAATTGTATGGGTTGATAACACTAAAAGGGCCGATGTAAAAAATGGTGACATATTGAAAGTTACTGCTGAAAATGGTTCAGTTAAGGAGTATTTTATAAAAGTTGGAAGCTACAGACCAAATCATAACGCTGATTTATCTTCGATTACCTGGCCTGACATTCCTAAGGAATACAGAGATCTTTATGGGTGGATTGGTGACACGATACCTAATTTTGCTTCAACAGTATATAATTACAAAGTACAGGTGCCTTTTGATGTTGAAGGAATACCAGCTCTTGTTGCAAAAACACAAGAGCTTAACACAACAGTTGTTGTAAACAGGGCATCCTCATTAAGCGGATCAAAAGAACAAAAAACAATAACATTTACTGTTACTGCTGAAGATGGGACAACAGTTAGAACTTATACTGTAGAACTTGAAAAAGAAAAAAATCCGAATGATGTTCAACCATATAACGCTGAACCATTCTTATCAGAATTAGTTTTCCGTGATGCTTGGTCAAATGGATTTGTTGAAATCGCCAATCCTGGAAATCAAATTATGGATTTAAGTAACTACATGTTTACTTTTGTTTACATTGACAATCCGGCAGATGCAATCTCTTCGAACTCAGCTGTTGATCAATGGCCTGGACGATATCAAAAATATATTCCCGGTTACAAATGGGTAAATGAAGCCACATGGGCTGTTAACCCTGGAATCCTTGAACAGGATTTAAATGTGAATCCTTATGTATATCCAGGCGATGTTTTTGTTATGGCTGAAATTAATTCTACTGGTCAGAGTGGATATCCCTGGTTTGCAAGTGAACAAAGTGATATTATTTTTAATGAAGCCTACAATCCGTGGGGAGAATCTACCAATGGAGCTACTGCTGCAGAAAACTGGTGGGGTGCAAACTTCTATATATTCAAAATTTTGAACGATTCTATTAAAGCAGGATTAAAACCTGCCAACGATCCATTAGACTTTGAATTAATCGAAGTATTTGGTATGGGCGATGGATCACGCATGGTGATTGGAGGTGTTAATATGGATCAAACTACAACTTACATCAGAAAACCTGAATTTTCAAAAGGCAAAACCCTTTTCAAAGAATCTTTTGGTACAAATCCTGATGATTCTGAATGGTTAATCAGAGACAGGGCATATTGGAATGCTCAAAATGTATGGTGGAATAGGGACATATTATATGATGCAATCGATATTGGAAAACATTTCATGAATGATGTAACTGCATATAAATCAACTGTGTCCTCAACTATGTATAAGGTTAGCGCTGGTTACTCTATGAATGAAAGCATTGTTGGTGTAAAAACCGGAACTACTGTTGCAGATTTCATGGGCGGACTTACAAAAGCGGATGAAATGCAAACCTTAACAGTTATGAGAGGTGATGCTGCATTGTCATTAGCTGACATTTTACTAAATGCTGATCAGTTGGTCGTTTTATCAGCCGATAGTACGAATACATCTAAATACATGCTCACCGTTAATGATGGGTTAAGTTCAAATGCAGTTCTTACAACAACTAATCCAAACTATACTATAACCATTGAACAACAGCCTAAAAGTGCCGGAAACGAAAACGCCGGAATTGGAAATATTACCGGATTTGACTACGGTACTGCATTAAGGACTATTATTGCCAACATTACTGTTCCTCCTGGTGCATCTATGGCTGTTATTAATGGCGAAGGCGCTTATGTATCGTTCCAAACATTGAATTTCGATACTACTTATGTTCCTGTAACTGTAAACGACAATATTTATCTTGACGTTGTTGCGGAAAATGGTGTGACAGAAATTGTTTACCAGTTGGTTCCTGCGTCATCAGAAAACGATGCGTTTGTACTTTCTGATATTTACAATGTGAAACAAAAAGATGTACTCATTGAGTTCGTACCTCGTGGTACTTCTGTAAGTACACTTTTGTCAAATATAGTAGGTTCTGCCGGAGCAACTTTGCAAGTTGTCGATAAAATGGGCCACCAAAGAATGGATGGTAGCATTAACGATGATGACAAAGTAGTTGTAACCTCAGCTAATGGAAAGGTTTCAAAAGCCTATTATTTATCAATGTTAGCGGAAGAATTTATACCAGTAGCAACTTATCATGCCTATATTTTATCAGATAATTATCCAATTGATCAGGTAATTTTTAAAATTGACCAGGTTGCAGGCGATGAAGGAGTTTCTTCATTCCTGACAAAAGTTAATCCTGCCGCCGGTGCAACTGCAGTTGTTGTTGACAAAGATGGTATGGTAAAAACTACAGGAGACATTGACAAGGACGATATGGTAAAAGTTACTTCTGCCGATGGTAAAATAATGGTTTACTATACCTTTGGTCAGCTTGTTTCATCTCGCACTGTGAATGCAGAAAATATCCAGTTGTATCCAAACCCAACCAAAGGTGAAATTAACGTAAGCGGTGTTAAAGCCGGTTACCGTATCCAGGTTTACAATTCAGTGGGTTCTGCTGTTCGCGATATTAATGTTCAAAATAGTATTGAAAAGATTTCGTTGGGCAACCAACCCGCCGGAATGTATATGATCGTAGTTAGCGACAACAATAAAATGTTGGGCCGTTACAAAGCGGTAAAACAATAAATTGTTTAACAAATCTATAAGTAAAAGTCCCGGCAGTTTTGTCGGGACTTTTTTATTGAATGAATCCATATTATAAAAAACAAGAAATAAAGAATATGTGATAACGAATTCAAAAATTGAAAAATCAGGTTAAACTCAAAAAAGTATTAGTGGAAAATCAGGTTTTTGCCGCAACTATTTTTGCTATTTTCGCTTCGTATTTCTATTTTGCCTAAATCAATAATATAAAAACATGATTATCAAACTTTTCACAAAAAAAATACTTCCACTAATTATTGCAGGATTCATTGCTGTTTTAGGGCTTTCAGCACAAATAACTCCACATGAAGCCATAAAACAAATGACAAAAGGAATTAATCTTGGTAACACTTTTGAACCACCAAATGAGGGCGATTGGGGAAATCCGAAAACCGAAGAATTCCATTTTGATATGTACAAGGCAGCAGGTTTTGATTGTGTCCGAATTCCAGTCAGATGGGATAACCACACCGGAAAAACAGCCCCGTTCAAAGTAAATGAATCATGGATGAATAGGATTGAACAGGTGGTTGACTGGGGTTTGGAACGAAACATGTTCATTGTTATCAACACTCATCATGACGACTGGATAAAAAACAGTTACACCGAAACAAATAAAGAACGTTTCGACAGCATTTGGTCGCAAATTGCAGTGCGGTTTAGAGACAAGCCTGAAAAACTGATTTTCGAAATTATTAATGAACCACACGGATTATCTAAGGAAAATAATGATGATTTACACGCGCGTGTTTTATCACTCATCAGGAAAACAAACCAAACCCGCCTTGTCATTTTTCAGGGGCACAACTGGGGCGGTTCTGATGAATTGATAACCGCAGCAATTCCAAACGACAATTATGTTATCGGTTCGTTTCACTCTTACGACCCCTATTTATTTGGGCTTGAAGGACAAGGAACATGGGGATCTGCTAATGATTACTCGCAACTTGAGAATAAATTCAAAACGGTTTCAACCTGGTCTGTAAAAAATAATATTCCCGTTTTTCTGGGCGAATTCGGTTCACTTAGAAAATGTGATTTTAATTCACGTATGCGCCATTACCGCGCCTATGTTGAATTGTCGCAGAAATATGGATTTGCTTGTATGGCTTGGGATGATGGCGGGGATTTTAAAATTATGGAAAGACGGCAAAAAACCTGGGATGAAGTAAAAGATATTTTGATTTCAACAAATGCGCTGTCGCCGGTTCCGGCTATAAAAATTGTAAAAGATTCGATTGTTGGGTTAAGCTGGACAAACCGGGTTACAAATAACGACAGCATTATTATTCAGCGACGTACCGGAACTTCACAGGAATATTCCAAAATTGCTATTTTAAAACCTGACACAACAACATTTTTCGATGTAAAACCCGTAATGGATAAATTATATACCTACCGCATAATTGCACATTACAATGATACTACAGACGTTTTTTCACAACCCGTTCAGATTCTTTTTCCGGCATGGACTAAACCTGTTAGAACACCTTTCACAGGCGCACCAATTCCAATACCGGGAACAGTTGAAGCCGAAGATTTCGATATAGGAGGTGAAGATTTTACCTACCACGATGCTGACGAAATTAATATCACGGGCAAATATCGCCCCAATGAAGGAGTTGATATTTACGACCGTCTGGGCGATGGTTTTCATATTGGCAACGCAATAGAAGGGGAATGGTATGAATACACTGTAAACGTTGAATCAGAGGGCATGTATAACGTCACTTTTCAATTGGCGTCAACAAACAGGGGAGGAAAATTTCAGATTACCATTGACACGGTTCAATCCGAAATAATAACAATGACAGGGTCAGGCAGTAATTTGACTACCAAACCTTTTACAACTGAAATGTATCTCTACCCCGGAATTCAAATCATGCGTTTTTCGGTAATTTCAAATCCTATTTTTAATATAGATAAAATTACTTTTGAATTAAAAAACGCAACAAAAACTATTGATTTTGGTGCTGAAAATCCTTTTAATATTTATCAGAATAATTCGGGTGAAGTTGTTATCACGCAAAAAACCGATAGTCAATTAAAAACCATTGGTTTGTATTCAATCACAGGCAGTTTGTTGAAAGTGGTTAATAATCCTGGAGCGCAAACAGTAATTCCAATCAATGATTTGTCTTCCGGAATTTATATTATACAAGCATCAAATCCATCAACCCGTTTTTCTAAAAAGATTGTAATCAATAACTTTTAAATGTTCAACATGTCAAAAAATTTTAAACTTATATTGGTTCTATTCTTTATTGCCAATATAATTAACGCGCAATCGGTTCAAATTACAGTAAATGCCAATTCGGGTAAAAAGCAATTTTCGCCTTATATTTTTGGTAAAAACAATGTTCTGCCAAGTACATATTTAAATAACGGAACAAATGATGAAATTACAAAGGCATTGGAAGCAGGAGTTCGTTTAGTGAGGCAAAGCGGTGGAAATAACAGTACCAAATACAACTGGAGACTTAAACTTTCGAGCCATCCGGACTGGTACAACAATGTTTATGCAAATAACTGGGATGCCGCTGCAAAAAACCTTACCGACAAAATGCCCGGAGTGCAGGGAATGTGGTCGTTTCAACTGCTCGGAAAAGTTGCCGGCAGTTCGCAACATAATTTTTCAGATTGGATTTACAACCAATCAAAATGGTGGGAAGGCGTACACCAAAACCTTGCAGGTGGTGGAACTGTAAATCCGGCCGGCACTAGTAAAGCATTGGTTGAAGGCAATCCTGATTTGTATCTCGTTGACTGGCCTGCCGACTCAACCGCGGCAATACTTGACCACTGGTTTGGAGACAACGGATTGGGTTATGATTCGACTTATTATCGTTACTGGAACATGGACAATGAGATTGAAATTTGGTCAGGAACACATGATGATGTTATGAAGGAACAAATTCCGGCAGAGGAATTTATGCAACTTTATTTCAAAGTGGCAAAAGCTGCCCGTGCCAAATTTCCTGGAATTAAATTGGTTGGTCCGGTTCCGGCAAACGAATGGCAGTGGTACAGATATGGAAATGACGGAATACCATGGAATGGCAAAAAATATTGCTGGCTCGAATATTTTATACTCCGAATTGCTGAAGAAGAAAAAACAAGTGGCATAAAATTGCTCGATGTACTTGATATTCATTATTATCCAGGTTCATCGGATGCAACTAAACTTGTTCAGTTCTACAGGGTATTTTTCGATAGAAATTACGTTTATCCTGAAGCAAATGGCGTAAAAACAGTAAATGGTGGTTGGGATAATAATCAAACCAAAGAATATATTTTAGGAAGATGTTCAGATTGGCTTGTGAAATATAAAGGGGCTGAACATGGAGTTAAATTTGGGGTAACAGAAACCGGATTAAATACAAACGATGCCAATGTTCAGGCTTCATGGTATGCATCTACAATGGGAGAGTTTATGAAAAACGGTGTTGAAATCTTTACTCCCTGGAGCTGGAATCCCGGAATGTGGGAAACAATTCATCTTTTCAGCCGGTACAGTCAGGAATTTATTGTTGACGCAGTTTCGGGCGACGAAACTTATGTTTCCGCCTACCCCACTGTTAATGCGGCTTCCGATTCAATGACAATTTTTCTTGTCAACCGCCATCTCACGGCTACAAAAGATATCCAAATTGACGTTCGTGATTTCAATATTAAAAATGAACCGGTTAAACTTTATACATTATCCAAATTACCATCTTCTGAAACCTTTGTTTCACACAATAAGAATGCCCTGAAAGTAAAGGAAATTGACAAACCTGTTTTTCATATTTCTGTTCAGCTGGAACCTCTTTCGGTAAATGCAATTGTTTTAAGTGCTGCGCCTACCGGGATAAACGAAATAAAACCATCAACAATTGGGTTCAATGTTTATCCAAATCCTGCAAGAGAAAAATTAAACATTGATCTTGATTTAAACGAGAATGGCTCAGTTACAATCGAAATTTTTAATGCCAACGGACAAAAATTTACAAGCGAACATTATAAGAATTCAATTTCCGGAAAGAAACAGTTTGAAACTGATATTTCAGCATTGAATTCAGGAATATACTGGGTTTCAGTTCGAACTGATTCTTTTACCAAAACAAAAAAATTCATCGTTTATTAATATAAAACCTAATACTATGAAACTTAAAAACTCACTCATTACTGTTGTAATCCTTTTATTTTCAATTGGAATTCTTTATGCACAACCTGTAAAAAATAACGGAAAACTTTCGGTAAAAGGCACTTTCCTTGTTAACGAAAAAGACAATCCAGTTGTATTGCGGGGCGTTAGTTATGGCTGGCACAACTGGTGGCCAAGATTTTATAACGTGGAATCGGTAAAATGGCTGGCCGATGACTGGAAATGTACTGTTGTCCGTGCTGCAATGGGCGTTGGACCACGGGGCAGTTACACCGACAAAAAAGAGTGGTCGAAAGAAAAAATAGAAGCAGTTGTAAATGGCGCAATCGAAAGCGGAATTTATGTAGTTATCGACTGGCACAGCCACGAAATTAAACAGGAAGAAGCAGTTGTTTTCTTTGCTGAAATGGCCGAAAAGTACGGGAAACATCCAAATGTGATTTATGAGATTTTTAACGAACCAGTTAACGATTCGTGGGAAAAAGTTAAAACCTATTCTATTGCTGTAATTAAAGCAATTAGAGAAAAAGACCCTGATAATATTATTCTTGTTGGAAGCCCGCATTGGGATCAGGATATACATTTGGTTGCCGATGATCCAATCACCGGTTTTACAAATTTAATGTACACAGTTCATTTTTATGCTGCCACTCATGGAAAAGAATTGCGTGACCGAAGTGATTACGCCTTGAAGAAAGGAATCCCGATCTTTGTTTCGGAATCGGCTGGAATGAAAGCTGATGGAAACAGTGCAATTGATTATCAATCATGGAATAGTTGGATTGATTGGATGGAAGCCAACAAAATCAGTTGGATTACCTGGTCGATAGCCGATAAAAACGAAACCTGTTCAATGCTGAAACCATCGGCCAGCGACACAGGAAACTGGCAGAATTCGGATTTAAAAGAATCGGGGTTAAAAACAAGGGAAATGTTGAGAGCATATGGAAACAAGAAGTAATAATTTGCATTTGGTTTGATGTTATGTAATAATCACGAATTTAAGAATTCAAAAACAGGTGCTTATTCTGTAACTATTATGGAAACTTATTTTTACATAAAAGTGTCTTTGTCAATTTATAGTCGTATCAAAGAAATAGGAAATAGATAATATTCATAATGAAAAAACTAAAAATAACACTCCTCACATTTTTGCTTGTTCAATTTTGCAATTTAGTAAGCGCCCAAAAATTTGAAGCTGAAAGTGCTGTACTAACAGGTGGTGCTGAAAACATATCCGACAATTCGGTATCGGGGGGTTTTTATGTGGCGCAAAAAGAAGGCAGTCTGACATTGGATTTTGATTTGGATCAGGAAGGTTTTTACAACATTTACGTTAACGCGGCATCTCCCGGCGGCGATAAAATCAATAACTTTTCAATAGATGGAATGAACGTTGATTTTGGCTTTTCATTCAACACTCAGTTTATTTCGAAAAAAGTCGTGAGCAGTTTAAAGTTAAAAACCGGTAATCATCAGATAAAAATTACAAAATCATGGGGTTGGTTAAACATTGATTATATAGAATTTGAAAAAGTAGATGACTGGGGCAGGTTCGATATTCCAAAAACGCCTGTAACACCCAACCCAACTGATCACACAATGAAATTGTACCAGTTTCTTTATGATAATTACGGCAGGAAAATAATTTCCGGAGCTATGACATTGCATAGCATGGATGAAATTAACTGGCTTAAAGCCAACACGGGGAAAGAACCCGCTTTGGTTGGTATCGATTTTATGCAAAGTGGACGTGGATACACATGGTACAACGATGAAGAACCCATAAACGATGCCCGAAAGTATTACAACCGCAATGGAATCCCGGCACTTTGCTGGCACTGGCGTGATCCACTGCGGAAAACGGAGGCCTTCTACACAAAGGATACAAATTTTGATGTTTCCAAAATTTCAGATCCAAACTCAGCTGAATACAAAGCCATGGTTAAAGATATCGATTACATATCGGGCTTGCTGAAAAAATTGCAGGACGATGATGTGCCGGTTTTGTGGCGACCTCTGCATGAAGCCTCTGGTGGTTGGTTTTGGTGGGGAGCAAAAGGTGCTGCATCTTGCAAAGCTTTGTACAGGTTAATGTATGACCGAATGGTAAATGTTCATGGATTAAAAAACCTGATCTGGGTTTGGACAAGCCAGCAAAACGACCAAACCTGGTATCCCGGTGATGATGTGGTTGATATGATAGGTCGTGATATATATAAAGATGGCGATCACAGTTCGCAAATCCTCGAATTTAACCAGCTGAATAATGATGTGGAAGGGAAAAAAATGATTACTCTCAGTGAATGTGGTTCATTCCCCGATGCTGACAATTTAGTTAAAGATCAGGCTGCCTGGTCGTATTACATGCCATGGTATGGCGATTTTGTTCGCAGCTCAAAATACAATTCGCTCGATTTATGGAAAAAAATGTTCTCACATGATTATGTGCTCACTTTGGATGAAATGCCCGACCTAAAAACTTATGTTTCCGTGCCGCCAACCTGGCGCAGCAAACTCTATCCCGAAAACTGGAAACCGGGTTTTAAAGACAACGATGACAGGTTTTTACATGATTTTTCGTATGCCGGTTATCATCAGGGCGAAATGGAAATACCGGTTATCGAAAATAATATTGTGGATGTAACTAAAACACCTTACAATGCTGATAATACCGGCGCAACAGATGTTACTTTGATACTCCAAAAAGCATTGAACGACGTTGGGCAAGGGGGTGGTGGTGTGGTTTATTTACCTGCCGGAACTTACAAAGTAGATCCGGGAAGTGGTGAAACCGCACTTCGAATTCAATACAGTAATACAGTTTTGCGTGGCGCCGGATCCGATTCGACCTTTATTTATAACAGCAACAGTAATATGCGCCAGAAAAATATTATCTGGCTGATGGGTGATTGGTGTACCTGGGCAACCGAAACCGGAACAGTTTCCAAAGTCAAGTCTGATTTGATGTATCCAACCCAGGTAATTCCGGTTCAATCTGTCAACGGTTTTTCAAAAGGCGACGATATTATTATCCGCACCGATGGAACACCCGAATTTATTGCTGAACACAACATGGCTGGTATTTGGACAGATTTGGCGACACGTGTAATGTTTCTCCGTAAGATTGATTCGATAAACGTCGAAAAAAATATTATTTATATAGACTCCCCTACCCGGTATTACATGAAAACCCGCGATAATGCAAGGGTTTATCATGCAAAAAAACACATAACAGAGTGTGGTATTGAAAACCTGAGTATTGGAAACCAACAAAACGATAAACAAGGTTGGGACGAAGAAACTTATACTGAACAGGGAACAGGTGCTTATGAAGTACATGCATCGCACGCAATATTTATTAAATATGCACAGGATTGCTGGGTGAAGAATGTAAATACCTACAAACCCTCATCAAACACTTTAGATGTGCATGTTTTATCAAATTGCCTTTTAATAGAACAGAGTCGCGGTGTTACGGTTGATTCCTGTTTTTTCCAAAAATCACAATACGAAGGTGGCGGTGGAAATGGCTACATGTTTACATTGCAATCGAATGACTGCATTATAAAAAATAGCCGGGCAAATGATGGGCGTCACAATTACGATTTCAAATTCCCGTACTCCAATGGAAACGTGATTTACAACTGTATTGGTGAAAATTCAAAGTACTCCAGCGACTTTCACATGTACCTGAGTATGGCCAATTTAATCGACAATTTTACTGTTGATAAAGATTACCTTGAATCGTCCTTCCGTCCTTATGGTGGCGATGTTATTCATGGCTATTCCTCAACTCAATCGGTTTTTTACAACACAAAGGGTAATGCATATCATCCCGAAAGAGATTATATTATCGAATCACGACAATTCAAACACGGTTATATAATTGGCACTTCCGGGGCGGCAGACCAGGTAAAACTCGACCCTGTTGATGGTTCTATGGGCGGTTACACATTCAAAACTGCACCGCGCGATTTCGCGGAAGGGATTGGGAAAGGCGATGAACTATTCCCAAAATCGCTTTATCTCGACCAACTTGAACACCGGATAAAAGACAGTACAGGTTTAGCCAATTATTCCGTAACAATTAAAGTTATTGACATTAACACAAACCAGGTGTTGCCCGATTGTAAAGTTTCAGTTTTAGAAATGCAAAAGTTGACTGACAATTCGGGTTTAGCGACATTCAAAAATCTAAGTAATTTTTTAAATGTCAGTATTGAAAAGAACTTTTACGAAACCATTTCAACTCAGCAATTCAGCATTTACAGCGATACTATTTTTACATATTATCTTATACCAAATAAATACAATGTTACCATTTCGGTAAGTGATAAACACACCGGCGTTTTTTTTTCAGGAACCCCCGTAACATTAAATAGCGAAGTTCAAATAACAAATGAAAACGGTGAAGCATATTTTGAAGTTTTCCCGGGAGAATATGATTTTCTGATTGAAAAAAGTTCCTATCAAATTGAAAGTGGAAAGTTGATAATTGAATCTGACTCGGTTTTCAATTTTGAATTAATCCGCAATATGGGGTCTGTTAAATTCAGACTGCTTGAAGGAACAAACACCCCGGTAAACAATGCAACTGTTATTTTAAAAACCGACACTTTGATTTCGACAAATCTTGGAATTTCACATTTCAAAAACATAGAAATCAACACTTCGTACAATTATTTGATTTATAAAGGTGGTTACAACGATTTAACAGGAGAACTATACCTTTCGGGCGATACAACTGTTACCCTTTTAATGCAACCCTATCCTACAATTGTAGTAGAAAATGCGGAATTAAATAAGATAAATATCTGGCCAAATCCAGCTTCACATACTTTGAATATTGCAATACCAACCAGTTATGAAAATGGAAAAATTGAAATACTGAATTTGCAGGGAACAGTTCTAAAAAAATTCTATCCCAAACAGAATCAAACGTTTGCACTTTCTGTAAAGGAAATACCGGCTGGCATTTATATTTTAAAATTGTTTTCTGCAAACAGGCAGATTAACGAAATATTTGTAAAAAAATAACGATTCTTTTAAAACTGAACCTAAAAATAACTCAACAGTGAAAAAATCAACTATTGCATTTATTGCATTTACTTTTGCAATTCAAACATGCATTTCCCAAACCGTTAAAGTGCAGGTTTATCCTGATATTTTAAAACAGAAAATCAAATCAATTGGAGGCAATTATTGCCAGGCGAATTATACAAATCATGCCTGGGATGCTATCGGTGAAGAAACTTTAAATGATTTTAAACCAAGCCATGTTCGTTTGGCACTGCCGCTTGAATTCCGAAGATTGGAATATTCAGCGTATAAAGGCAATAAAATTATTGAACAAGCAACTGTAATTTCGTTGCTGGAAAGTATGAAACGAATGAAAACAGAATTTGGGGTTTCAAACTTTACTGTTTCAGTTTGGCGTGTTGCCGATGAATTGGTTTCCAACCCTGAAAAAGAATCGCAACGTCGCATAAAACCTGAGAAATATGATGAACTGATTGACCAAATTGAAGCTTTTTTGTTAACAGCTAAAAACAAATACGGAGTTGAAGCTGATTACTTCTCTTTTAACGAATCGGACGGTGGATATCAGGTAATTTTTTCGCCTGAAGAAACCATTTCTTTTTTCAAAAAAGCCGGGGAGCGGTTCAGAAAAGCAGGATTGAAGACCAGATTTTTATGGGCAGACACAGCTCAAACCAAAGGCACAGTTGAATTTGCTACTATGATTGCAGCCGATTCAACCATTTGGAAATATCTGGGCCCTTTGTGTTTTCATAGTTGGTGGTCGGAAAACATACCGGACAGTGAATTTGAACGAATTGCAAATTTTGCCTTAGCCTGGGACAAACCGGTTTGGTGCAGTGAATTGGGTTTTGATGCCATGGCATGGAAAATTAAGGGAATGAATGAAAGTTGGGATTACGCCTTCAGATTTGCAAAAATTTCGCACCGGATGATAAAATATGCCGGAGTTGAAGTTTCATTGTACTGGACCTGGCAGGATAATTATGGGATCATGTCGTCCGACACCAAAATAAAATATCCGTCATACTATGTTACACGTCATTTTACCGAATTTTTGAATAACGGTACACAAATCCTTTATTCAAAATCAAGCGACCCGGAAATACTTTCCATTTGCGGGGTGAACGAAAATGGTAAAAACACAATTCAAATCATCAATCTGAAAAACAAAAGCGCAACAGTTGAAATCGATGGAATTTCAGGTCAACTTTCAAAATCTGTATCAACATCTGAAAAAGAAAACTGGAAGGAAAACAGTATTGTTGTAACAAACAAAAATGGAAAATCAGAAATTGAGCTTCCAGCGCAGTCGTTGAATACGGTCGTATTTTAAAAAGAAAGGCAGGCAATTTTAAAAAATTACCTGCCTTTTATTTCAGAAAAAAATTTGTTATTCAAAGTAGTGGATATACCAGTTATCGGGGTTCATTAAGTAGGTGTACATTTGTTCGCGTTGACCTTCGGGGAATTTCTCAGAAACCTTTTTGGCCAGGAAAGATGGATCATTACGCCTTTCGGCAACCCTCATTAAATCATAGAAACGCTCTCCTTCGAATGCAAGTTCCCTTGCGCGTTCATCAATAATTGCATCTTCAAGGTATAACTGTAGCCCATTAAAATTTCCTGTAACATCAATGTACCCGGAAACCTCATTTGTAAACGGATGAAACAAATAGTTAATATTACCCGGCCTGATCCCATCAGTTGCACCGCCAAAGCCAACCCTACCCCTGACACCTTTTTGTTCGCGGGTACTGTTCACATCATAATTTGAACCATCATTCAAAATATCTACTGCATTTGAAGTAAATACTCTTACGATACCGCTTTGTTCAAATTTCCACCAAACATACAATTCTGCCAACCACAGATGTACTCCGGCAGCACGGTAAACAATAAAGTTTGCATCTTTATCGAATGAACCCTTATTGATAGAATACTTATAAATCATCGTGTCAGCATCTTCTACAAGCAATGCAGAAGTGCGGTAATCATTTTCTGATTTTAGATATAACATAGCAAAAACATTGCTGGATGAGATAGGCACACCATTTTGTACATAAGCGTATGAGGCACCATAACCCCGGTAAAAATCTCCCGGCATGCCTTTAAATGTGGTTCTTGTGAGCCAGGGCTGATTGTTGTTAATCTGCAAACGATAATCGTCCCAGGTAGTTTCCCAGTTCAATATAGCGTTCCTTGTAGGTTTCAACATATATTTATTGGGTTGCATAGGTTCAAAAAATTCCTGAAACTGATTTTGTTGAAAATAGGATTTATTAAACCAAATTGTATAAATATGTTCCCTTAGATCGATATTCGTAAAAATATTTCTCCAGTTGTTTAAACCAAAACTGCCATCAAGCTGATACCTGTAATTATCGGAATTGGTTTTAGTAACAAACTCAAAATTATTTGCTGCTTTTGCAAGGTTTCCTTCTGTTAAATACATTAAACCAAGTAAAGTATGATAAGCATAGGGATTCCAAACTGTAACTTCCCAGGTTTGGTCGTTATTTTCAATAAAATGGTTGACACCAACAGATTTTACTTCACTTTCCAACTCGTTTGTAAAATAATCGATAATTAAATCCTGATCATAGTATTGTTTTTCAAGTTGTATAGAGACATTTTTTAATGTATCATTTGTATATCCATCCACTCCGTAAATAATATGTACACTATCAATATAAGTACCTGAGGTATTCAGGAAGTTGTTAACCTCATCAATTGAAGTTAATGACTCAGGGAGAAAAGGAACTTTGCCATAAATCCGGACTGCATTAAAATAGGCCCAGGCCCGCATACACAACGCTTCACCATATAATTTATCGTAATTGGTAATAACACTTTTGGGATCAAGTACCTCAGGATGTTCGGTTTTTAGCACAGTGATAAAACTGTTGGCAGCAGTTATCAATTTAAAGAAATTGGTTGGCTGAGCATATTTATTTTCTTTCGAAACATTGAAGTTATAAATCTCAACCATGTCGGCATCAGCATTTTCCGTTGTTTTCATCAGGTCGCCACGCAACTCGCCCAAAATTACAAGTTGTTCTACCAAATCCGCCTGAATACCATACAAGCCCATAACAATGGATCTGTATTCATACCAGTCATCATATAATTCTTCTTTTGTGATGTTAATTTCCTGGTCGGGATTTAGGAAATCCTTACAAGATGAAAACAGAACTACAGATAAAAGGAAGATGCCAATGAATGCTGTATATTTATTATAATTTCTCATATCAATCAAAATATTATAAACCTAATTTTATTCCAATTACAAACTGTCGTGGCTGAGGTGTTAAACCATAATCAATACCCTGGTTAACATGTAAACTTGAAAAAGCAAATTCAGGATCATATCCCAAATAATTTGTAAGTGTTAATAAATTTGTACCTGAAATGTAGAATTGTGCATTTTTAAATACCATAAACTCGCCTGGTATAGAATAACTTAATGATACATTTTTTAACCTTAAATATGATCCATCTTCAATCCAACGAGTCGAAAAATCCGAGTTGCCAATAATATCACCATACAAAGCCCGCGGAATTTCAGTTTGTTGCCCATCGTATTGCCAGCGATCAAGCACCTTGGTACTTTGGTTACCAAGCCCAATCATGTTCTCGTTTGTATATCTTAAAAAGTTAAAAACTTCGTTGCCTGAACTAAATTGTATAAAGGCATTTAAAGCCCAGCGTTTGTATGTGAATGTATTGCCAATACCCCCAAAATGTTCTGGCATTGATGAACCAATAATTGTTTTATCATAATTATTGATTACGCCATCAGGTTGGCCATTAGGACCCGAAATGTCTTTAAATTTTGCATCACCTGCTTCATATTTTAAATATCGGTCGTTAACAACACCTGCGTTTTGAACTTCTGCAGCAGTTGAAAAAACTCCCTCATAAATATAGCCATAAAAGCTGTTTGCCGATTCACCCGGAGTATTTATGACTTGCGCAACTTTTAGGTTTGTAATTAACTGTTCCCCTTTAATTTCAAGTACTTCATTTTTAACCTTGGTGTAGGAAGCCTGTACATCCCACTTAAAGTTAGGTTTATCGAGTACCCTGAGAAATACACTTAAATCTATACCTTTATTTTGCATTTTACCACCGTTTTCGGGTCTGAAGTTAAATCCGAAATAAGCTTCCAAAGGTGCATAAATCAACATATTGTCAATTGTTGACTGATAGAAATCGGCAGATGCCTGCACTCTGTTCCCATAAAGTGAAATGTCAACTCCACCATTCAGTTGCGTTACAGTCTCATATGTTAGTTCATCGTTTAATAGAACGCCAGGAATCAAACCCGAAGTTTCGCGAAATTTAACTGCATTATAGTAACTGGTCGCATTTGATTCCCCAATATCATCATTTCCCGATATTCCATACGAAAGCCTTAGTTTTAATTCCTCGAGTTTTGATTTGTCTTTCAGGAAGGATTCATTAGAGATTCTCCAGGCTCCGCCAACTGAATAAAATAAACCAAATGGTACATCCGCAATTTTCATTGTATTTGCAGCATTATCTCCTACCCGTGAAGAACCATCCAGAGTAACAGTTGCGGAAGCCAGATATTTGTCCTTGTAACCGTAAGTTAAATTTTCGTAAAACGATAGCCAATTCCACGACCTGTTTGCACCGCCGATTTCGCGTAAATTATTTTGCCCGTCCTGGATCATCCTGTACTCATCGTTTTCGTGCGCATTTTTTGTAAGCCCCCAATCCAATTCAAATTTGTTTGTGTAAACGTTAAATCCTGTATTGGAAGTAATTATATGATTATTACCAATTTTTTTGTTGTATTTCAAATAGGTATTGTTATAAAACGAATTCAAAGTATTGTTTGTGGCTTTTGATACGTTGATTGCTTCGTTGTTATAATACCTCTCCATACCTTTATTTGGCATAAATATTTTCTCCTTAAGCACATTGTATGTTATACCGAAGTTCGAGTTCAAAACTAAATTTTCTTTCAAATCAGCAGAAAAACCTAATGTTGAAATAAAGTTGAAGTTATTGCCGGTAGCTTCATAGTTATCAATAATTGCCTGTGGATTGCTGATGCCAAGCTCATCAACATTAGAAAGAGCTGTAAGTTCCTGTCCCTGTTCATCATATTGATATGGATTTAATAAAGGAGATTTTGCCAAAGCGCTATATAAAGGACTTGTTTGTGAAATCCGGGCGGATTCTTTCAAATCGGAATTGTTATAACTGAGCGAAACAGATGCATTCATTTTTAACCATGTAAAAATATTTAGCAAACTCACAAACCTTAAATTATATCCATCGTAACCCGTACTTTTTACAATTCCATTGCTGTTCATGTATCCAAAAGAAAGTCCATAACGTGCAATTTCATCACCACCTTTAACTTTTACGTTAATATTTGTAAAAGCAGCATTTGAAAAAACAAGGTCTTGCCAATTTGTGTTGTGCTGATAATCGATATACCTATCTTCATCCTGTGTAAGAAACAAATTTGGATATTCTTCTATAATTTGCTCCTCGGGCTTACCCGATGAAAACAACAATTCACTAATTAAAGTTTTGTGCTGCCCACCGTCCAACTGCGGCATTTGATTGTTTGGCGCCAAAGAATATCCACTCCTTAAATCAAGTTCAACCACAGTTTGAGTGGCACTTGGATCTAATGTTTCAACTATTACCAGACCGTTTGATGCCTTTGAGCCATAGGCTGCTGTAATTGTTGGATCTTTTATTACAGTTGTTCTTGAAATATCAAGTGGGTTAATGCTTAGCAAAGTATTGTATTCGTAACCATCGAGATTTGATCCAAAAACATTAGTAGGCATTACCGGAATTCCGTCAACTACGTAAAGCGGACTATTTGATGAGTTTATGGAATTTACACCACGCAAAAATGTTACTGCTCCACTACCCGGATCTCCTGAACGATTGATAACGTTCATACCCGATACCCGTCCCTGAAAAAACTGGTTAACAGATAAAACCGGGGTTTCTTTTATGGAATTTGAATTGATTGTTGAGAAGGAAGCAACCATATCGCGTTTTAAAATGTTCTGCGATAATACATTCAATTCATCATCTCCCGATCCAAGGCTATTTGAAGTTAGATATATTTTTAATTCAGTCCTGTTGTTCAGGAAAATCCTTTTCTTTTTGTAGCCTTCGGAAGGGGAAACATTAAGCCATTCATTTCCTGACAATGCCGTTATTGTAAATTCACCTGCCTGGTTTGTCACAACGGGTAGCTCAAAAGAGCCTTCTATCCCAACCGATACATTCGCCACTGGCTTATTCAAACCGTTCACAACAGTTCCTTTAACAAGCAGTGTATCCTGCGCAAATACTGTTGAAATACAAAACATCAGCATTACCGCAGCGGCGGCTATCTTTTTAAAAGTCCCTAATAAGCATTTATTATCCATTATAATACTTGTTTGCATTTGTTGCTCATTTCCAGCAGTACATGTTAGCCTGTTAAAAAAGAGCGCTATTTTGCCTGATTTACTAAATAAAAGCATATCCTTCACTTTAATTACTCGGTTACCGGAATAAATTCAATTAAGTCAATAACCAAACCATTGCTGGCCACAAATCCCGGAGATTTATACTCCAACCTGATTTTAGCACTTCCATATTCTTCAATATTATTTACATACATATCAAATTTGTTAAATCGTCCGCGTGGAATATACCTGTCGCCGGTTACGCTGAAGATTACACCCCGCCCCTGCACATATGCATAGTAATCGAAAGTTTTTACCAATTCATCGTTTACATAAATATCGTAAACACCACCAATATCCATGTGTGTACTGATGGCCATTACATATTTACGTGGGAACAGTTTAGGGCTTTTAAACTCAATTGAGAATTTGCCGGTATAACCTTTTGGGAAATTTACCCTGATGATTGAGTCATTGGATGCACCTTGTATTAATTCCTGAATTGGCACCAATGAAATGTCGCTTTTTGCTGAAACACTGTCGTTCCAACTGTATTTGTTATAGCCTGTAGGATGTACAAGTGCCTCACCCTCGAATTTTGTTCCGCCATTATAAAGTGAATCGGGTATTGTGTAAGTTTCATAGTTATAGGCATATCCGTTGCTGCACAACGCTTTGTCTGTCGGGACGTAATTAATCACAACACTATCTCCAAGAACATTCATTAATTTTAATGTATCCAAAGGTGATTTCCAAACAAATTCTTCGGGTTCAATTCTATTGAGGAATACTCCCTGATATAAAATATGTGGAATTAAAATTTCTTCCTGCCAGTCAATCGGAATATCCTTATAATCATTGTACTCCCCTCCAAGTGATTGTGCCATAACATTAAGTGCGCTCTGATAATCTTCTTCTTTGGGAAAAACAATTGTCGTGGTGTAGTTCCTGAACTCATGTTTTACAGGGAAATATTTCATCTCAAATTTATTTGCAACGATTGACACAGTATCATAAACGGTGTTTCCATCTTCATCGAATCCAAGTGGTTTACTTTTTTCCTTGTCGAGGATGATTGTATCCTGGGTATCAATATACTGGCTAAAAACAGGGTTTGTAAACTGGTAATATTCATATAAATTTGGTTTGGGCTCAATTACTTCTCCCATTGTAAAAAATTTCCCATTCCGATAAAGCGGGCTTTCTGCAACCACTTCTACCTCATCAATTTTCACATCATTTCCGTTTCTTTCGAAAAGTGCAAATTTCTCAGTTAAAGTTTGCACCTGCCGTTTACCCTGTATACTGCTGACATTGATAAAGTGAGAACTAAAATGATAAGCTAATACCACATTACTAAATTGTTTTGTTCCCACAAAATTTGAAACTGCATCATTAGTAGGTGCAAAAATGGTGTACGAAATATCCGAGAGGAAAAGTGTATCCATTTTTGCCTCTTTAATGATCTGAACAAAACTTGAGAACTGTGGGTCGCTTTGAATAACATCCCACATATTTTTATCCACAGTTTCCGGGTAAACGTTGTAATGATCGTCCCATTGCTTTGTGCAAGCAGTAGCAATAATTATTACTAACCCTGTAAATAATATTTTTATACTGATCTTCATCTTTGCTTTTTTATTTTAGTGCATCTTAAATTGGTTCAAAACGGATATAATCCCATAAAAATCTTCCGGGAATTAATGGGATAACTTCCACTTTATGAGATTCATATTTTTTAAAGTCTATAGTTCCAAGTTCTATTTTCTGGAACGGGCTATTGGCGCTTCCTCCCTGCGATAAGTCAATTAAACTACTCACCTTCTTGCCATCAATATACACTTCAACTAAAGCATTGGCCGAATTAAACCTTTCAGCTCCCAGAAAAACCGTGTATTTTCCCTGAACAATCCTGGGAATCTCGTATGAAATTTTAAAATCGCCTGTTATTTCAAGGTAATCGTTTCCCCATGCAGAAGTTTGTTCATCGCCTTTTTCGGTAAAATAAAGTTCAGCGCCTTCCCAATCAATAAAACCAAGCGATTCTTTCTCTTCAATCAAATAAGACCCGGTTTCTCTCCTGAACTCAGTGATAAGCGGTTCTTCCCAAAATTCAAAAGAAACAATTGCACGGGAAGGTGATACCTGCTTCAGCATACGATCAATCAAATGTATCGAACCACTTTGCGTAGTGATATTACTTTCATCGTACAAAAATCCGATGTAATCGATGATAGTTGTGTCTAATCCTGCAATAATCGTATCAAAAACCTGTTTCCCTTTGTTGATTAACAGGTCATTGCCAAGACCATTTATATTTAAAGGTATTTCAGACAATGTTGTATAATTGGTTGCAGCTCCTTCAAAATCGTTGATATATCTGCCACCTGTTAAAAAATGGTATGTGCAGTAATTATAAAGCGGGTTGTCTGTGCTTGTATAATTTGCGTTATCAGGACTGATATTTCTTGCCAGGTCTTCAACACTAAAAATCCCAGCCTGATTATAAACCTCGTCGGACTCGACCAACATGGTAACCGGCGATACATTCTCCAAATCTTTTACGCTGAAATCAACCAAACTTTTGGTACCTGTTAGTTCCAAAGCACCATTAAAAATGGAATATCCTGAATTTTGCTGTAACCAACCATAACTTGTGAAAGTAATTGGTTCAAGGGCTGTTTCAATTTCGTGGATAAATCCGTTGGAAACCTCAATGTTTGGCATTGATATTCCGGCCTGATTATTTATTTTGTAATAAGAAGTATCTGTTTGAATAATAAAACTTACTGTCAAATAATCTTTGGATAAGGTTGGTTCAGCAAACGCACCAAAAGGAAAATCCTGAGTATGTGCCAACATATTTAAAACGTGGTATCTTCCAAAGGCGGCTGCAAATTCGCGATTATTAAGGATGTCTTTCATTGATGATATCCCTTCAGTGTTCTTTATAAAATTATCGATTGCTTTATTGCTTGGAAGAAACAATGTGTAACCACTACCATTGGGATTATATGCACTTAAAGTTTTATCGATCCCCCCGACTTCGAGGATTGCCAAAAAATCAGAAAATTGATCTTTATTCTCAACGATATAGTCATACATTGTAAATTGATCAGCATCCTCAAAACCTGCAACCCTCTCAGGTTCCTTGCAGGAATTAAAGGAAAAGACCACAGCAATTAAATACAGTATATAAAATATTTTTTTCATTTTACTTATTTTTATTATCGCTAAAAACGACCACATATTTAAAGTTAGAAATCATAAAATGGGTTTTGTATCAGATTTTTATTCCGTTCTATTTCATCCTCAAGAATTGGCAAATACCAACCATTCGGATTTGTTAGTTTTGTAGCAAGAATCCTTTTTTGGGTCGAAGGAACATTGCTAACAATAATATCAATCAGTTTACTTTTTCTTGCAAAATTGTTACGGCGGCCCATCCGCAGTAAATCGAACCAGCGTTTCCCTTCATAAGAAAGTTCCAGCGCCCGTTCTTCAAGAATCGCGTCTTCAAATGCAGTTGGCGTGTTCGCAATACTAAGTGGTCCAAGTCCAGCCCTGTCGCGTATTTGGGTAATAATTTGGAATGCGGATATGTAATCACCCTTTTGGGACAGTGCTTCAGCTTTCATTAACAAAACATCGGCATAACGATACAGAATCCAGTTACCGCTATATTGTTGAGACCCGGATCTGGCAGATTGACCATCCGGAGCTTGTCCAACATACTTCCAAATGATAAAATCATCTTCGCCATATTTTCTGATAGAAGCATCTTCCCCCCTTACCAACTCACTGGCAAATTCGAAACTAAACATTTCCAATGCTTTCTGACTGGGTTTGTACTGATTACTGTTTCGGCTGGTGAGGTCATATGTGCCATTGCGTTGCTGCATATTACCGTCAAATTGGAACTCCATAATACTTTCCAATGAATTTCCAGGGTAAAAAAGTTCAAACCACCTTCCACTGGGCATCAACACAAACTTTTGGGTAATCTCAATTTGATTAACATATTTTATCACATTGTCATAATCAAACCTCCAAAGTGCAATATCCGCCAACAATGCATCGTATGCAGCTTTTGAAGCTCTTCCCTTATTTTCGCTTATAGTTTGGAAGCTTTCAGATGGAGCAAAAGCCCTGTTTGCTTCAAGATCACTTACAATTTGATTTAAAACAGTTTCTTCCGTTTCCTTTTTCACATAGAACTCGGTATCATCTGTTTCACTTGGTTCCAATACCAACGGGACCTGATTGTAGATTCTAACAAGATAAAAATAGGCAAGACTGCGCAGAAAATAGGCCTCAGACATTAATCCCTGCATTTGATAATCGGTAAATGTATTGTCAATCTTCTGTACTTCAGGAGCATTTACAATTACTTCGTTACAATAATTTATAACCTTATAAAAATTCTGCCAGTTTGCAAAACCATTGTCAGGATAGATATTATTCTCCATTACCTTTCTTTCATCCCCTCCTAAGCTTGGACCTGCCTGTAACATGTCGCCCCTCAATTCGCCATATAAAAATAAGTTGCGGTCCATTGATGAAAAATCACTGTAAGCAGCCATTAAAACTGCATCTACATCAGATCGTGTTTTCCAGAATTCTTCACGAATCAACCCACCTGGAGGAATTAATTCCAACCAGTCGTTGCATGATATTTGGGTAAATACCATTAAAACTACCATCAAGTATTTTATTTTCTTTCTCATCTTGCTTTCTTTTTTAGAATCCTATACCAATACT
This sequence comes from Draconibacterium sp., assembly GCA_041739985.1. Taxonomy (GTDB): domain Bacteria; phylum Bacteroidota; class Bacteroidia; order Bacteroidales; family Prolixibacteraceae; genus Draconibacterium. Next base: position 151,697 of record JBGSMW010000043.1, read on the forward strand.
AAATGTTAATACTTTTGGGGGAGGTGTCCGGGCATAATCCACTCCTATCCAAAACGGGTCAGTAGCGTTCTGTCCAATTTCAGGGTCTTGCCCCGAATAGCCTGTCCATGTGTAAAGTTTACGTGCACTTACAGCAATATTGGCTTTTCTGACCCCAAGTTTTTGACACATTGCATTGCTAAGCATATACGATAACTTAATATTGTTTAAGCGCAAATAATCTCCCTTTTCAACATAACGGTCGGAACCTAAGTTATTGGCAGGATGGTACATGTAAGCCCTGGGTAAAAGCCCTTCTTCCTGCTGCCCCTGCACCCGCCAACGGTTAAGTACTGCCTTGCTTTGATTGTCCTTGTTGTTCATACCCTGAGTTTGCATCGCAATTCCGTTGATAATGTCGAAACCAAGTCTGTAATGGAACGACATTGAAAAATCCCAGTTTTTATACTTTAAAGTTGTGCCAAATCCGCCAATAAAACTTGGATTTGAGTCGCCAATATAAACCACGTCATTGATATCTATTTTACCATCTTTATTTATGTCTTCATAAATGGGGTCGCCACCTTTAAAAACATAAGTATCTGTATATTTCATCGGTATTACTTTACCTTCGGCATCATATAAAGTATTACCTTCGGCATCCCGGGCAATAACATCTTCATCGCTGGCATAAACGCCAAGGTAACGGAACCCAAAGAAAGAACCAATAGGTTCGCCCTCAACAACACGTCGTGGATATTGCTGATTCCCAATGGATGTGGAGCGCTCGGTATTAAAGTTTTCGGGCAGTTTGCTAAATGAGTTTATGTTTTGTGAAATGTTTAAATTAAATGACAACAACCAGTCTTTCGTCCGATATGCTTTACCATCAGCCATAAACTCCCATCCATAATTGGTCATTTCGCCAGCATTCAAGAATTTAAGCTCGGAATAACCCGAACTAAGGGGAATTTTATATCTATCGAACAGTATGTCAGTTGAAACTTTATTGTAAATATCTCCTTCCATGTACACCCTGTCGTTAAACAAACTCAGTTCTCCTCCAATGTTCCATGACGAAATTGTTTCCCAGCGCAGGTTATTTAACTGGATACTTGTTGGTGCAATTGCAGGATTTAAAATATAGGCACCTTTACCTGTTGATTCATAAGTTGCAAAACGTGCATATACATCGCCTGGCTGTCGGCCAGCAACCCCATAACTCGCCCGTATCATACTTTCGCCAAGCCATGTTATTGATTTCATAAAAGGTTCACTGGAAAACCTCCAACCAACAAAAACGCCATAAAATGCACCCCATCGGTTGTTTGAACCAAATGATGAATGTGCATCCATTCGAATATTGGTTTGCAACATGTATTTGTCTAAATATTTGTAATTGATATTTGCCAAACCGCTTATCAGCCGGTTTTCACCTGAACTATTCCCAATCCAGTTTATTGCTGCATCAATTGCAGGATCCTGGATATCGGTACTTGGTATTTTGTTACTTTGAATGTTCATCCACTCATTAGAAGACTGATCAGTTGCCCAGGTTAAAGCACCTGATAATTCATGATTTTTGTTTTTAAACGGTGAACCAAAAGACATTTGGGTTTCGGTTTGAATATTTTGGTTCAAACTGTTCCCCTCTTCTGCCTTGTTTACTTGCCAATCCAACCAATCGGCTCCAATTGCGTTATAGGGCAAAAACCTTTTTTCCTTGGTACCGGCATATTGAAACGAAATTGTTTCGCGTAATGTAATCCAGTCATTTACCCGGTATTGCAACATAAAGGTATTTTCAAGTTTACTGAAACTTTCGTCCCTGCTCCCCAGTTTAGCCACTGCCACCGGGTTAAAATAAGTTATTCCATCACCCTGATAACTTCGTATTGGTGTAAAATATTCTCCTGTGAGACTTCCGTTGGCATCATATTCATAAACACTCATATTTGGCGATTTGATATACGCCATTTCCCTTATGTTTCGATCCTGCCAGTGACTTCCCCTCAATTCAAGATTCTTCTCCGTGAGGCTTGAAATATAATTGAATTTAACCTGGAAAAGTAAATTCCTTGAAAGGAAATAATCGAGGTTGATACGCGAAGAGAACCTGCTATAACCCGTGTTGATTGTTGTTCCGCCTTCGTCCAGATATCCAAAAGAAGTAAAGTACCTGGTTTTTTCGCCTCCACCGGAAATGTTGAAATAATAATCGTTTGAGGTTCCGTTTTGGGTAATTTCCTTTAACCAGTCTGTATTGGCTGAATAGTTATAAAACTGATCATAATCCCTATCGTAGGCAATTTCCTTGTCCATGTTAAAAACGCCGTAAGCATTGTGCCATTCTTCTAACTGTAACATGATATATTCATCACCACTTAACATCGGAATTGATGGTGGCTGAATACTGTAATTGTTTTTATATTGAAAGTCGAACTGCACTTTCCCCATTCTGCCTTTGTGGGTTTCAATCAGCAAAACTCCATCCGCACCGCGCGAACCATAAATTGCTGTTGATGCGGCATCCTTTAAAACCTCGATAGATTTAATATCCTGAAGTGCAATGTTGATAAGGTTACTAATATCTTCACTATCGGCAGAAGTTAGGTCGATACTGCCTTTTTCTATTTTAAACTGTGGCACCCCGTCAATCACAATCAAAGGTTGGTTGTTCCCCATCGAACTTAACCCACGTATTACAAGTTGTGAGCCGGAACCCGGGTCTCCTGAAGCACTGATGATATCCAGCCCGCTAATTTTTCCCTGGAGTGCATCGGCAGCCGAAGTAATTCCTGCATCCTGCATGTCCATCAAATCGATCTTCACACTTGCTCCAGCTTTATCGCGTTCAGCTAAATTGGTTAAACCACTTGTTGTTCTGGCTTCGGCAACAACTTTTACCTCGCCTATAGTTACGTCATCAGACTGTAACTCCACCATTATCGATTTCGTTGGATCAACTTTTATTTCCTGTGCTTTGTATCCAATAACACTAACTTTTACAATGTTTGTTGGATCTTTCATTGTTAATACAAAGTCGCCGTTAACATTTGTTATTGTACCATTGATAACCCGATTGTCCTTATCATATTCGACAACATTTGCACCAATTACTGTAGTTTTATCCATGCCATCGATAACACGTCCCCTTAAAATTGTTTTTTCCTGTGCAAAAACAGATGTTAGGTTAAATAATACAATGATTAGTATAATAGCTGATTTGATTTTTTTCATCTCATTGAAATTGTAAATTTTCATTGGTATTCGATGTAACTCGCTTAAAAATACCCCTATGTTTTTCGAATTATGCTGTGCTCGTTTCATCTTATTCACAAACCTTTGGTTTAATTTTTTATGAAAATTGATCTTATCTTTTTACCTGATGTCCAATTCTTCAACCTTTAAAACTTTATCTATCTGATGAATAACACCATTATTATAAATGATTGGGAACACTTCCTGACCTGTTCCCTTGCTCACCCCTGTTAAAATATTGGTTATATTATCAGCCTCTTCGATTTCCACATAACTGCTCCCATCTTTTCCCGGAATATCGATAATGTCAATTCCAGGTTTGATATGCAATGATGTGAAGATGGTTGTATATTGGGTTGATTTTTCATCTATTCTGGAGGTTTCATAGTATCCTTGTTGCTTTTTTCCATCAGTAAAAATCATATCACCCTGTACAAAATGAAATTGAAGTAATTTTTTCAATTCAGGTATTGATAAGTCATTAACTCCAGCATCATCAAGCGCCTGATCGCTTGGAATAAAAACTGTGTAGAAATCGTTGTCTGTAATAAAGGAATACCTAAACTCTTTATCAATTGTTAAACCTGCCTTACGAAGCAAAGCGTGAAATTTTGGATAATCGGTTGAAATTTTAAAAAACAATGTTGGGCTTTTAAAGCTAAACCAGTTTTGAACATCGTAAGTTACGCCATTGTCGGTAGCATCGCTCAAAAGGACAGGGAACTCTTTCTCAATTTCAGTCCCCCTGTACCCTCCTGTTGTTAAATCAGTTCCGGAAACTTCGCCTGTAACATTGTTTACAATAATAATATTCCCTGCAAGATTGGGAATAAACTCCTTTCGTGCATCCCCCCTGGCTCTTTGGGTTGCAATTTGGTTCAATAAAAGTGTGCGTAAATCATTCAAATTCAGCGAATACTCCTGGGAAATACCAGGGGAAATAAGAAAAACAGAGAATCTTTTGGTTGAAGCATAATAAACCAATGATGAGTCCTGTGCTGTATTTGCATCGTTTTCAACAAAAAACATGTAATCCTGATTTTCCCTTTTCAATGCTGATAAAAGACCAGACTGTTCAATTGCGTTCATAACTTTACTATAACCACGTTGCAAATAAACGGGACCTGTAACACTTTTGAAGGCTCTGGGTACAACGGCCTTTTTTAATCCAATAAATGTACTGTTACTTCCAAATTTCTTTTCAATTATATCCTCTTCATCAAGTTTCACAATATCAAGTTCCCCATTGTAAAAACCTTGTTGAAAATCTGTTGGATAAATTGTGTTTACCGACATATATGTATTGGCAATTATTCTTTTAATGTTTTCGGGTGCACCGGCAAAAGTTCCCCACCCATTTGGTATTTTAATGTATTCATCAATAAAAGATTGAAAGGCTGAATTGGTGGGCGCCATTAAACCATGGTGATAACGAATAGTAACATTGGGCGGTAAACCGAAAGTTCCTAAAGGAGGACTTGTTTTTTCCGAACTAAAATCGAATGCTAATGACGGGAATGTTAAATCAAATAATGAATCAACAACCAATCCCTGATCAGCGCCGGGTTGCAGAAAGGTTTTTTCGCGGTTATATTCGAAATTAGGGAACAGATTGAGAACATCTAAAAAATCAGTATAATCATTTGAACCTGAACCGTTGGCTATTATTTCTGCAGCATTTTCAAGTGGTTCAACCACCCTGTCAATAATATATACAAAACCATTTTCGGCTGAAATTTCATCGCTGATTAATTTTGCACCAGCAAAATAAATATCATTTGGGCTATCAAACGGCCTGTCGAAATAAAATTCATAATCACTTTTATTCAGTTTGTATATATCAAAATACTCCTGATAAAAAACGGGCACATATTTCCGTGAATCAGTAATCACTTTTCTGGTTTTGTTGGTTTGCAGTGTATCAACAATTATAAACTTTGATTCGTTTCCTACTCCACTGCTATTAATACCATACTTCCTGTTGGGATTCAGTAAAAGTGTTTCGCGTTTAAACCCTTTTGGTTTATTATTATCAGTTGACAATGTATCAATCCAACCAGAAACGTCAAGTGTTCGCAACTGAATTTTACTCCAGGGATTTTGCACTATATGATATTTTACAATTTTGGTTAATTCGGCAACAGGAATATCCTCAACCGAATTGTATTTGGTATTTTTTGTAAAATAAGCTGAAAAAGCTTCATTTGACGGCGAAAAAACAGTATAACTGCCTGATACATTTAATATTTGATCATATCCGGTAAGTTCGATACACTTGGCAAATGTTGACAGTTCGGGTTGCGCTAAAATTTGTGTATATACTTTCCCTTCCAACCATTCAGGCCTTTTGTATATGTCCAGTTCTTGCCTGCAACTATACAAAAGCAGTAAAGTTATAGCAAACAATAGGAATGATTTTATTCTGGTCATGTTAGTTAAATTATTATAAACGAACTTAAATTATCCTAAAAAATCAAAAGCCAAACATAGAAAAAAAAAGAGATACGACCCAAATTAAAAAGTTAAAATTTGACCAAAACAGAACAGAACGGTTAATTTATAAAATTTATAAATAACTGATAAATTATTCTTTTTATTACTTTCGCTGATAATTAATCAATTATGGGAGATATTTTAAAAAATTGTTTTGTTTGTCAAACTGAAACGACAAAAGAAAATTCTATTTTGAACAAGGAAGTGAATTTGCCGGTATGCAAAAATTGCACTGGTACTCCAATGGAAAAAGAAAAAGTTCTGGAATTACTTGACAGTTTGGCTGATGGTTTGGTTTGCGGCTGTATTTAAACAGAAAGTAAGAATGTTAATTTAAGTTTTTTAGATATTCTGCGAGCCTGTCCAATCCTTCTTTAATGTTTTCAATCGAATTAGCATAAGAAAAACGCAAAAACCCTTCTCCGTTTTCGCCAAAATCAACACCCGGTGTTACTCCAATATGGGCTTTTTCCAGAATATCAAAAGCCAGTTTATAACTATCATTTGATATATGCTTCACATTTACAAAAACATAAAAGGCCCCTGTTGGCGGCACTTTTATTTCGAAACCCAGTTGTCCGAGCCTTTCTATCATGTATTTCCTTCGCTGGTTATAAACGTCTTTCATTTTAGCAACATCTTCATCAGCAGATCGCAAAGCAGCAATACCAGCGCGTTGAGCAGTTGAACCGGCACATATAAAAAGGTTTTGCTGCAATTTTTGCATTGGACGTATGCAATGTTTTGGCGCAATTACATAACCCAAACGCAACCCTGTCATTGCATAGAGTTTTGAAAAACCATTTAAAACAAAGGCATTATCAGTAAATTCAAGAATGGAATGTGCACGACCTTCGTAAACTAAACCATGATATATTTCATCTGAAATTATGGGAATACCAAACTTCAACAACTCCCCCATTACATCAGCAGATAGCAGGTTTCCCGCAGGATTCATTGGGCTGTTAATTATTATTGCTTTCGTTTTTTCTGTAATCCGCTTGCAAATTTCAATTGGTTTGTATTGAAACCCATCTTCTTCGAAAACAGGTATTTTTACAGGTCTGGCATTTAGAAACCTGATAAAATTCTGATAACATGCATAACCTGGATCGGAAATAATTACCTCATCACCAACATCGCACAAAATACCAAGCGTTAAAAGTATCGCTGGAGAACTGCCCGAAGTAACAATGATTTGATCAGGAGTAACTGTTACGCCATATTTATTTAAATATCGCTTGCAAATTTCTTCTCTTAATTCCGGGTCACCCAAACTGTGGGTATAATGAGTGCGGCCTTCGTTAAAAGCAATCCCTACCGCATCAGCAACGCAGGCAGGTACATTAAAATCTGGCTCACCAACTTCAAGATGGATTACATTGATTCCTTTTTTTTCCATTTCAGCAGCCTTTTCTAAAACTTCCATTACGATGAATGGCCTTATATCATTTGCCTTTTGAACAATCATATATCCTTTTCTTTTAAATGAATTACCAAAATTAATCAATCACAACCCTAATAAATCTGATAATTATCAAATGTCCTTCATATAAGCTTTTACAAATAACTTTTTGCAATCTGCAAGGCCTGATTCCTGTATCCGCCCCCAAACAAATAATAGTGGTTTAAAACATGGTATAATTGATACAGCTTGTTTCTCTGCTTCCAATCTTTTGGAAGGGGATTGATTTCATTATATGTATCAAAAAAACGTTGTGTAAAACCGCCAAACATTGTCATTATTGCGAACTCCATTTCCTTATCGGCATAATACGAAGCGGGATCGATCAATGCCGGACCCTTTACTGTAAACATAAAATTTCCCGACCACAAATCGCCATGTATCAATACTGGAACCGATTCTGCAGGCAGCAGGTCTTCAATCCGGTTTAATAATTTTTCAAATATTTTTCGCTCAACCGCATCAAATGGTCGTTCTTTTTCTATTAAGTTGAGAAGAAATTGAAGACGATTATCACGAAAAAAATCGGGCCAGCTTTTATTCCAATTATTGTTTTGAAGGGTTGCACCACAATAATTGTTTGTATAAAATCCGAATTGCGGATTACCAAACTTATGTAAAGTTGCCAGTCCCCTACCAAGTTTTTCATCGACATTTGCAGCAGAACGACTACTATCAAGAAATTCAAGAACCAGAAAACCGGGAGTTTTATCAACAGTTTTTGCAGCAATTACTTCCGGCACGATTAAAAATTCCCCAACAGCCTTTTTTAATTCTCTTAAACTTTCGGCTTCGCGTATAAAAATATCGACGGCACAACTGGTATTCCATTTCAGAAAAAAGTCACCTGCTCTGGTTTCTAATTTTGAAGCATGGTTAATACACCCTCCCCCCAAAGATCTTTCAGAATTAATGATTACAGGTTGCCCAAGTTTGTCGGAAATTTCGGCAGCAACCATTTTAAATATCAATTGATTATTGTTTTGAAATTGAAACATAGTGTGTAAATTCATTGATACCACATATTTCTTTATGGTATCCGATGGTTTAATGCAATCTGCGACTTACATAAATATTGACATTTATATAAATCATAAAAGTATAAAAAATGGGAAAAATATTCATGCCTTACATAGACTTGATTCTGTAACCCCGAAGTTTGATACTTATTATAAATAATCCTAATTTTGAGAAAATATGGTTTTAGTCGAAATGAAGAGTTTTAAAAAAATATTGTTTCTGGTTTTGATAATTGCATCGTTAAAAAGTACTGCACAGGACAGTGAAATACTGATGCCACTAGAACAGGATTCGACGCAAATTCAACTTGGAAAACAAATTGAATACCGTCAATTGATTTCAGGACAAATGTTTCCCGACTTACATGGCGAAACAATTTCACTTACCGGATTTGATTTCGATAAGGAATTTGCCAGTAGATACGGATTCAGTTTCGATCTCTATTCTTTTGCACACTCTCCTTTATCTGGCTTTTCAGCAGGTTCGTTAAACCCGCTTTTTTCGCCATTCAATCAAAACGGGATGATTTTAAGCGAAGGTGCTTATAAAATCAACAACAGATTTACTTTTGGTGGGTACAGTTATGGCACCAACCCAATGAATTTGCCCCCGCCAATGCCGGGTATGAATGATTTTTCGCGTTATGGCAATACAATGTTTATGCAATATAAAGTGGGTAAAAACTTCAAAATCGAAACCCGCTTCAACATCTCTAAAGGAGGAGGTTATCCGGGTTTTTAACTCAACACAAAAAAACTAATCGTGAATCGCAAAACTCTGAACCTGCAACTTGAAACCTTAGACTTTAAACTCAAAACTTTAAACTTTAAACTTTAAACTACCTTATGCTCACAGTTTACAAAGCTTCAGCCGGATCAGGTAAAACATTTCAACTTGTTGTAGAATACCTCAAACTTTTGCTGAAAAATCCTCAAAACTACCGCCATATCCTTGCTGTTACGTTTACCAACAAGGCAACAAACGAAATGAAAACCCGCATTCTGGAAACACTTAACCAGCTTGCAGGCGGTGAAGTAAGCAGTTACATTGCCGAAATTCAAAAAGAAAATAACCTTTCAGAAGAAAATATCCGAAAAAACGCCAAACTGGTACTAAAAAATATTCTTCACGATTACAATCGTTTTTCAATCAGCACAATCGATTCGTTTACCCAACGCACCATAAAAGCCTTTAACCGCGAGCTAGGAATTTCACCCAATTTCAGGCTCGAATTAAACAGCGAAATGATACTTGCCGAAGCCACCGACCGAATGTTGTCGAAAATCGACAAAGACAAAAAACTGCTGAGCTGGCTGCGGGATTTCAGTAAAGAGAAAATTGAAGAAAGTTACAGCCAACGAATTGAAGAGAATATAAAAGCGCTCGGGAAAGAGTTGTTTAAAGAAAACTTCCAGCTTTTTTTTCCTGATGACAGCGAATCAGTTTACAGCCGGGAAAATTTAATTGAATTTGGAACCGAACTGCAAAAGATAAAAACCCAGTTTGAAAATCAGTTTAAAACATTTGGAAAAAGAGGGATTTCAATTATTGCTGAAAATGGTTTGATCGTTGATGATTTTTCATATGGGAAAAACGGAGTAGCGGGTTATTTAAGCAATGTTGCAGAAATTGGATTTAAGGAACCTGGTTCGCGGGTGCTGGCTGCCGCGGCCGATCCCGGAAAATGGTACAGCGCAAAAAGTACGGAAAAGAAAACAATTCATGCACTGGCTGAATCTCAATTGCTACCACTTTTGAATGAAATATTAGCATATATTTCAGTCAATTCAGAACAGTATTTTACGGCGAAAGTTGTGTTAAAACAGTTGCGGATGCTGGGGATTTTAACTGATTTAAAAGAAGAAATAAAACTGCTTCTTCACGAAAAAGGAATTTTGCAAATGTCTGATTCAAATCTGCTTCTGAGCAAAATAATCGGTCAAAGCGATTCGCCATTTATTTATGAAAAAACAGGTAGTTATTACAACCATTTTATGCTCGACGAATTCCAGGATACTTCGGGTTTGCAATGGCACAATTTCAAACCGTTAATCATAAACTCGTTAGCTGAAGGAAACAAAAACCTAATTGTTGGCGACGTAAAACAAGCCATTTACCGCTGGCGGAACAGCGACTACAAGATTTTGGCAGAACAAATTCAAACCGATTTTTCTGAATCACAGATAAACGAAATTCATCTCGAAAAAAACTGGCGTAGCGATAAAAATATCATCTATTTCAACAACCAAATTTTTGAAAACCTGAAAGAAATATTCGCCAACCAGCTTTTTTCGACAATTGAGGATAAAGATGAAGCGCTTGAAAAACGGTTCAGGAACATTTATGAATCGATAGTTCAAAAGCCTGGTAATGAAAATGCTGAATCAAAAGGTTTTGTAAAAATTGAATATATCGATGAAGATTATTTTGAAGAAGAATCGGCGGCAAAACTCATTGAGCAGGTTAAACAGTTACAGGACAATGGAATAAAAGCTTCGGAAACAGCAATTTTAATTCGCAGAAAAAAAGAAGGCGCACCAATTGTTGAAGCATTTTTGTCAGCCGCTGCATTACCCGAAAATGTAAATTATAATTTGTCGGTGCTTTCCAACGAATCACTTTTTCTTTATGCATCGCAAGGGGTTTTACTTGTGATTAACACAATCAGTTTCATTATCAACCCCGAAAATGAAATTACAAAAGTTGCGCTTTTAAACCAGTGGGAAAGCTGGTTAAAACCTGAACTTCAGAAACGTGAAAAGTTGGCAACCAACAATCCAAAAGAGGCTGAATTCAAGGTTAATTCGTTGGGAGAAGATAATTTTAACAACCTTTTTGTTTTGGAAATACTGCCCAAAATTCAGCAGATAAAAGAAAAGGTTTTGCTCACTTCGCTTGATGAAGCAATCACTCAAATTTGTGCTGTTTTTCAGCTTTTCGAAGTTGAAACCGAATTGCCGTTTTTACAAACCCTGATTGACAAAGCCGGTGAGTTAAAAACCTCTCTTTCAAACGACCTTTCGAATTTACTGTACTGGTGGAACGAAAACGGTTTTGAAACTTCTGTAAATGTAAACGAGGAAATTGACTCAATTCGGTTGTTAACAGTCCACAAATCAAAAGGACTTGAATACAAAGCCGTACTCCTCCCCTATTTCGACTGGAAACCCGGACATAGCGGGAAATTCGCTCCCATACTTTGGTGCAGGCCTGAAACAGCGCCATTCAACAAATTTCCGCTTTTGCCGGTTGTTGCAGGCAGCGACATGAAAAAAAGTCTTTTCAAAGCCGATTATTTTGAAGAATCGGCCAATGTTTTTATCGACGTTTTTAATATGGCTTATGTAGCGTTTACACGCGCGAAATCGGTTTTAATTGTGCATTGTCCAAAACCAAAAGAGGAGAAAAACAGCAATGAGAATTCGTTAAAACCTATTGCTACATTGCTGAATTTGGCACTTGAACAACTTTCTTCCACTGCGCTTTTTGCCAATTGCCTGAACGAAGATAAAACACTGTTTCAATATGGTTCAATTCCAATAACTACAGATGAAAGCAAATCGCTAAAATCAATCCAGATTAAAAATTATCAGTTTAACGACTTTAGTGAAAGAGTGAGGTTACGCAATTCGGGCGAAAATTTTCTTGTTACCGGGGAAAATCGTGTTGCAGTAAAAAATAAGGGAAAAATTATTCACGACATTTTATCATCGGTAAAAACAAAAAACGATATTGAAAGTGCCTGTTTAAAAGCTGAATTCGATGGGATAATTAATGAAACTGAAAGAAAAGAAGTACAAAAAACTTTATTTCAGAATTTTGAAAACCCGCTTATAAAAGACTGGTTTGGCGGAAAATACAAGGTACTAAACGAGCGAACGCTTTTAACAAACGAAAGATTATTACGCCCCGACAGAATTATGTTTTTTGAAAAAGAAGCTATTGTTGTTGATTACAAAACAGGCGAAAAAAAATCGGACAATTACAACTGGCAGGTAAAACGATACGCTAAAACCCTGAAAGATACCGGGTTCGAAAAAGTTGAAGGCTTTTTGTGGTACATAAATCAAAACGAAGTTGAAAAGGTTTGTGATCTGTGGGAGCCGGACTTTCCAAAGTTCGGCAGTTCCTAAGTCCGGTAACCAGTGCTTTTCAAAATGAGTTCACTTCTTTTTGAATTACTTTTTCATTGACTTTGGAAAGTCAATGTAACTGGCAACACGACATTCATAAAAAACACTATTTTTGCCAAAAATTTTAAAACTATGATTCAAAGAATACAAACTGTTTACATTTTTATTTCAGCACTTTTAATTGTTTCTTTAATGAAATTGACATTTGCTGAATTATCAGTAAACAACGAACTTTACACATTTGTAGCGAAAGGAATCTACAATGGTGAAGAATTGATTTTTAATGGAATAGCAATTTTCGTTTTTATTCCGGTAATCGCACTCCTTCATTTTTTGGTTATTTTCCTTTACAAAAAACGAATCCTTCAAATCCGCATTTTGGTCTTTTCGATTGTATTACTTTTAGGTTTGTTTGGTTTGTTTTTCTATTTCTCTTATGCCGGGTTCGATGGGGCCAAAATAGCTTTCAAAATACCTGTTGTTTTCCCAATTGTAGCAGCTATTCTCGATTTTCTTGCCATTCGGGCAATTGGCAAAGACGAAGCATTAATCAGGAGTTTGAACCGGATTCGGTAATTTTTTTACCTTTAAAAAATAATTGCTAATAAAACTTCCGGCACAAAAAAATTAAACCAGAGAAAACATGATGAGTTTCCTCATAAAAACAAATTTATTCCAATGAAAAAATCTTTTACAAATTATTTAGTTTTCCTAATCGTATTGTTGTCTCCTTTTTATTCAAACAGTCAGAATTCACTGCCTTCATGCGTAATTACTTTTCCTCATTGCAATGCCTATTTTGAACAGGGTACAGATGTAACAATTCAGGTATATGCAACAGATTTGGGAGGAACAACTACCGGTGGAAATGTAACTAAAGTTGAGTTTTTTCAAAACGACATTATACTTGGCGAAGCTGTTACTTCAACTTCAAATACATATTCGTTTGTTTGGGCTGAAGTTCCTGCTGGTACATATCGGATAACAGCCAAAGCCACGGATAATGAAAATGCGGTTTCTAATTCTGCAGGAGCAATAATTACAGTAGGCACAAAAACAGTTAAACCAACAGGTTTAAGCGCTAATAAAGGAAAGTATCTCGCAAATATTATCCCCAATAATGTTCGCTCCGATTTTAACACCTACTGGAATGGTGTAACTGCTGAAAACTCGTGCAAATGGGGATCAGTTGAAAGTAACCGGGATGTGATGAACTGGGCAAATGCCGATAAGGCATATAATCATGCTAAAAATAATAATCTGCCATTTCGGTATCATGCGCTGGCGTGGGGAAGCCAATATCCTTCGTGGATTAAAACGCTGAGTCCGGCAGATTTCCAAGCTGAAATAGAAGAATACATGGCGGCAATTGCTGCGCGTTATCCATTGATTGACCAGATAGATGTTCTTAATGAAAATATGTACCTGAATACCTGGAATAAACAGGAACATGCAGCAGGCTCACCCTATTTCAGGGCAGGAATGGGTGGCCCGGGTGTAACCGGCTACGACTGGGCAATCTGGCTTTTTGAAAAAGCACGGCATTACTTCCCCAACTCGAAACTTGTAATCAACGATTTTGAACTTGAAACCAACAACGCCGGGCTAAATGAAATATTGGCCCTTGTAAAAGTGCTCCGCGATAGAGGATTAATTGACGGTTTCGGAACACAGGCACATCATTTCAATGTAGATGGAATTACCACTACAGCTCTGCAAAATGCACTAAACAATATGGCAAAATCGGGTGTACCCATTTATGTTACTGAGCTTGATTTAAAAGGCAAACCCGAATCCGAAGTTAATCAAATGAATGGTTACAAAACTTCTTTTCCGGTTTATTGGAATCATCCGGCAGTGGCTGGTATTACATTATGGGGATATGTTGAGGGTGCAACATGGTCAACCGGAACCGGCATTTTAAACAGCAATGGCACTGAACGTTCAGCTATGACCTGGTTAAAGACATATATGGAAAGTTTACCGGATGTTGGCTATCCGTTCGGTGAAGACAATACAACAGGAATTTTCCCGACAGAGAATATGCAAACGTTTTCCATTTACCCAAACCCAGTAACCAACGGAAAAATTTCAGTTGAGAATAATTCCGCGGAAATCATAAAATCTATTGAGATAATCGATCTTGGTGGCAAAGTTGTTAAAACTGTAGTTCCATCATATTTCAAAACTGAAGTTGAACTAAACTCATTGGTAAAAGGTATATACTATTTGAGAGTTCAAACAGAAAATTCGGTAAACGGCAAAAAAATTATAATCCTTTAACTTTGCATTTGTAAGATTTTAAACGCGCAGGATTTCGATACAATTGTATGAAAGCAATGATTTTTGCAGCAGGATTGGGCACCCGGTTAAACGATGAAACTTCGGACAAACCCAAAGCACTTGTTGATGTTGGTGGGAAAACCTTGCTTCAACATGCCATTGAAAAACTAAAAAAAGAAGGTGTTTCAGAAATTGTAATCAATGTTCACCATTTTTCGAAACTGGTAATCTCATTTTTGAAGAATAATGATTTTGGAATTAAAATCCATATTTCCGACGAAACAGAAAAACTGCTTGATACTGGGGGCGGATTAAAGAAAGCTGCAGTTTTTTTTGCAGGGAATGAACCAATTTTGATTTACAACGTGGATATAATCAGCAACTTAAATCTTAAGTTGTTGTTGAACGATCATTTAAAAACGAAGGCACTTGTAACTTTGGCAGTGAGAAACCGTGAAACGCAACGGTATTTTAAATTCGACCAAAACAAACAGTTGGTGGGTTGGATAAACAAAAAAAACGGGGAAACAAAAATCTCGCGGCCGGAAA
Organism: Draconibacterium sp.; assembly: GCA_041739985.1. GTDB lineage: Bacteria > Bacteroidota > Bacteroidia > Bacteroidales > Prolixibacteraceae > Draconibacterium. The sequence goes on from JBGSMW010000043.1 coordinate 166,880, forward strand.
ATTTCGAAAATGCAATTGTAATGGCATACAGCGGAATTCACATTGTTCAGCCTGAAATATTTTCACTGATGCCCGAGACAGATCGGTTTTCAATTACAAATTTTTACCTTGAACTTGCAAAAACACATTCGATTAAAGGATATTTTGATGATTCGGATTTGTGGATGGACGTTGGGAAACCGGAGCAATTGAAAGAAGCAAGAAGATTGTATAGCTAATTTTATTTTTTCAATCGGATAAATTCTTCAGGTGATAATTCGATTTCCCTTAAAATTTGACGGATTAACGACCGCGCTAAAACCTGATTCCCATGAAATGATAAAGTTGTGTATCTTCCGTCAGAATGTCTATAAAATCTATGACTTCCTTTCTGTCTTATGAATTAAAATCCAAGTTCAAATAAAAGTTTTTCAAAGTTAGTTACAGATATCAAAGGTAGTTTGCTCATACTGCAATATTGATTTGCTGAATTCCTATTAATTTTGGCAAATCATTTAATTCCTCTTCTGAAATTTCTTCTATACAAAGTTCAATAACTTCTTTTAACCGAATATTTAATTCGTCTAAAGAAGAAGCCTGTGTGTGAGCTCCTGGCAATTCAGGTACAATTCCAACATATTGCTTTAATTCCTTGTCCCATGTAATTTCTGCAGTAAACTGATAATTCTTCATAGCACTAATTTTCAACCAAATTAACGAATAATTTTCAATTTTTCAGAAGTTTATAATTCCTGTACTCAAACAATCGCACCCCAAACCATTTTTCAATTTTATAGAGAAACCTGTATTTTAATTTCATGTTTGTTTTTTTCAGGTCAACCTCAACATCCCAGTTAAGCCGGTTAATTCGATTAGTCATTACTTTTGGATGAGTACCTTCAAACCTTGCAAGTGCATCATATTCGCCACTGTAATTAAACTCCTTTTCATTGGCTTTTTTCACTGCTTCCTTTTCCGAAATACCATCGTAAAACTGTTTTACCGATTCTACTTTTTCTTGCATAAAACGCGGGTGGCGCACCCAGCCATAATGATAAATTTCTGCATTAACAGGAACCACTTTTAGTTTCTCCCCATTTTTACGAAAACCCTGCGCATCGCGGTAGGATTGAATTGTTTTATCATTCCGCACAACCCTTATTTCATTGCGGTACCAGTGCCGGCAATCGCCCACAAAATCAAAAGTTCCGTAAAAATGTCTGAATCCAAAAAGTAACCCTTCAACTTCCTTTCGATTCACATTTTCAAGCATTGATTGCTGAATAACATTTATGTACTTTTCATGTAAAACCTCATCGCCCTGAATATAAAAACACCAGTCGTATTCCTTGGGAACTGCAGCAAATGCTTTGTTGGTTTCGGCTGCATACACTGCCCCACCCTTTTTCAATGTATCGTCCCAAACAGTATCGATAATCGTGATTTTTTCGGGAGAAATATTTTGAATGATTTGCCGCGTATTATCTTCCGACTTTCCCACAGCAACAATAAAATGATCGCAAATTGGCAGCACAGAAGTGATTGCTTCAACAACCGGAAAATCAAATTTTTCGGCATTCCTGATAAATGTAAAACCACAAACTTTCATGGGCGAAAAATTGAAAAAAGTCGGAAGAACGAAGACCGAAGACGGATGACGGAAGTACGAAGCGGGAAGTAAAAGGAAGTAGGATTGCAGAGCATAATCAGTTGCTTGATTTTAGTTTTTCATTTCTTGATTTAACCTCAAAAATAAAATGCAATAAAAATTCGATTGCACCAATCAGCATTATTGAATTACCTAACAATTCGAGTCCTTCTTCGGTTGCTGCTTTTGCCAGACGGTAACTTTCATCGTGATACAGGAGTTGCCAGAATTTTGAACGGCCAAACAACCTGCTAAAAATATAGGTAATTAAAAAACCGGACATAAACCATGTTGATGCCGGGACACTAAAAAACCGGATCGTGGCAGATTTTATCTTTTTGAAATCGCGGATTAAAAGCCAGATTACAATTGTAAAAACCAACGAAACCGGATAAATCCAATAATGAATAAGAAAATTAAACTCGCGGATAAACGAAATCAGAAAAAAAAGCGAAACAATATTTGAAACAGGCTGGATTTCTTTCCATTTAAAACCGAGCATCAAATAAAAACCAAACAAAATAAATAGTATAAGTTCCTGACCGATTTCAGTGAAAGTAATTTCGCCAAAATAACCGTCTTCCATGGGATGTGCGGCATCAAAAAAAATGGCTTCGGCAACGCCAAACATTAGTAGTGAGTAGGCAACAACGCGAATGGCGATAAACAATGGCGAATAGATTTTCATTGACTTGTGAATTTGAAAACTCAAAAATAAACTATTTGAACAAAAAAAAGCCGGAATTAAAATTAATCCCGGCCTATAGCAATATTTTACAATTTATTTTTCAGGTGCAAGTGCAACACTGACATAATTTTTAAAGTCGAACCAATCGTTAAAAGCTTTTTTGGTTGAATCGGCAGTGAGGTTTTTTACAAGTTTATCGAAAGTTCCAAACTCAGAAAAATCGCCGTCTTTTAAATAATATGTATTGCTTAAAACGCCCATCCAGTATCCGTTTTCCCGCAACGCAGTTTCACGCTCGCGAATCATTTTTTCCTGGGCTTTTGCTACTTCTTCTGCAGTTGGTCCATTTTGTTTGTATTCGGCAATAATATCAAAAACTGCCTTTTTCAGTTCGTCCAGTTTTTGAGGCGAAGTTCCGTATGCAACAGTTATTGTATATTCTTCTTCAGGAAATTTTGTTGATGAACCATAAGCGCCAATAGAATACACGCTGCTTTTATCTTCGCGAATTACCTCAAGCAAGCGGGTTGTGAGTATTTTTGAAACCGCATCCAACTGCAACTGGTTTTGTGTGTTAAAATCGAAATCGCCATGAAAAACGATGTATTGTGTGCTTTTATCTTCTTCACCGCGTTTAACTACTTTTTCAACAACACCTTTCGGTTTATCAATTCCAAGGTCAACCCAGTTTTCCTTTTCCGGAACCGAAGGAATTCCACCTATATATTTTTCTACCAAAGGTTTGAACTCATCCATATTAATATTCCCAACAAAAAAGAATTTAAAATCAGCCGCATTTTTAAACCGTTCTTTTGCAATTTGCCTCATCCTGTTAAAATCGGCTTCGCTTAACAGTTCTTTTGTCATAGGGCGGGCGCGTTCATTATAATTTGCCATGGTTACGCTCATTGTATCCTGAAAAGCCGATTCGGGAGAAGCTGATTTATTCTCAAGGATTCCGGACATTCGCGCCATCAAAGATTGATAACTGCTTTGGTCGAACCTGAGCTCCGTAAAATACAGATATAACATTTGCAACAGGGTTTCAACATCTTTTACTGAGGATTGTCCGCTAAAACTTTCGCGTAACTGGCTGATGCTTGGCGAAATGCTGAAAACTTTGTTGGAAAGCATTTTGTCGAGCGTAATTTTATCAAAACCTGCAATTCCGCTCAATTCAATCAAATCTGTTGCAAAATCCGCCGAAATATCATCTTTTAGTGGGTACAACGAATTTCCTCCCAAACTCCATGCATTAAAAAGAATTTCATCTTCTTTAAAATCGGTTTTTTTCACGATTACAGTTGCTCCATTTTCAAGCGTCCACTCAACGGCATCCACATTTTCAAGCTTCTTTTCGTTTGTCACTTTACTTCCTGAAGGTTCATACTCAACTAAAGGCACATTTGAAACTGCGTCTTCGTAAGGTTCAATTTCAATTGATTTTACTTCTTCTAAAAGAGCCAAAACTTCTTGTTCGGTTGGAACTTTAACATCTTCCTTATCGGGTGCAGTAATAATCACCACCCTATTCTCATCAGTAATCCATTTCCCGGCCAGTTGATTTAATTCTTCCAATGTAAATTCTGGAACAAACTTTTTACAATATTCAAATTCGTTTTCCATTCCGGGAAATGGTTCTTTTGTTAAAAGAAAATTTCGCTTGTACTCATTGGCATAATTTATTGATTTCTGATTATTCCTTTCATTATAAGCTTGTTCATACGAATTTAAAATTGCCGTTTTTTGTCTTTGCAGTTCTGATTCAGTAAATCCAAATTTTTTCACTCGTTCGTTTTCCAACAAAACAGTTTTTAGACCTTCCATAATTTTATCACCATTTGTAACAGAAAGAGAAAAATAGGCACTTTTGGGTCCAATTAAATTTGAATATGCTGACTGCCCCAACAAAAAAGGAGGATTTGCTTCCTGAGTTTTTTCGGCTAACCGGTTATTAATAATACCGTTATAAACATTTTCCAACAAAGACTCACGATAATCAGCAATTGTTTTTGATATTTTCAAGGGATGCTTATAAATTACTTGCGCCACTGGCATCCTGGCCTCTTTGTCAGTAACAATTTTCACCAAAGTTTCTTTATGATCAGGAATTTCAAAATTTACTTTTTCACGTGGATTCTTGACAGATGGTATTTTTGAAAATTTCTCCCGTATTGATTTCACCATTTTTTCCTGATCAAAATCCCCAACAATAACCAAAGCTTGTAAATCCGGACGATACCAATCTTGACGAAAGCGACGAAGCACATCGGGAGAACTATTTTCGATTATGTCTTCTTTCCCTGAAATATATCTTTCAGCATACTTTGAATTATGTAAAAGAACAGGAGAGAATTCTTTCCTCATTCTTTCATCGGCACTTTTCCGCATTCTCAATTCCTCAAGAATAATTCCTCTTTCATTATTTATTTCTTCATTCGAATCGGTATTCTGGCAGGACCAGTCGTATAAAACCTGAAGTCCCTTTTCAATATATTCAACAGAATCAAGTGGAACTGTTAATGTATATACAGTCTCATCGTAACTTGTATAAGCATTAATTTCTGCTCCATAATCCATCCCAATCGATTCGAAATAATTAATCAATTCATGTTTGGGGAAATTTTTTGTTCCATTGAACGACATGTGTTCGCAGAAATGTGCCAAACCTTGCTGATCGTCATCTTCATCAACTGAACCTACTTTTACAACAAGGAAAAGCTCGGCCCTGTTCTTTGGGTTTTCGTTGGAACGGACATAATACGTCATCCCATTTTCCAGAACGCCTTTGCTAACTTTTGGGTCTTGTGGGATTTTGTCCTTTAAATCGAAATTTGTTTGTGCCGACAGTAAAATAGAACTGCACAAAAGGAGTAAACTCAAAATTAATTTCATATTGTTTGTTTTTAAATTTTATAATGAAACTGAAAATAAACGAACCGCAAAATACAACAAATTACAGCACTATTGGTTGAATAACATCGGCAAAAGCATCATTTTCGTTGGAAGAAACGATTGGATACAAATGCTTTATTTCTTTTGGCGCATTTTCGGTTAAGAACGAATGTCCGGTAAATGCGAGTAAATCGAAATCATTGTAATCATTACCTATTCCCAAAGTTTCGTTTGGTTTGATATCCAGTAAATTACAAATATGCTTTACCCCGTTCCCTTTTGAAACCGAATGGTGAAACACTTCAATCCAGATAAAACCTTTTGTGATTGGCGATGAAGAACGAATGACCCGAATATCGGGACAAACTGCCTCAATTTCTGACTTAAACAGTTGAAACCGGGTTTCGTTTTCGGGTATAATTACAAGAAACTGGCAAAGTTCGGTTTCGGGGAATGAAAGCGGTTGTAACTCGGTTGCATATGCATTGTTAAAATTGAAATAGCGCTCAAATTCATCGCAATAATTACCTCCCCTGTGATACCAGTGCATGTGATTTTCGGGTGCCGGGAAAAAAGCATGGAAATTATAGTTTTTGTAAATAAATGTGTCAATCAGTTTTCGCACTGAATGTTTACCTATATTCTGGAAAGTAACCTGCTTTTGGTGTTTCCAGTCGAAAATGCCCGCTCCCGAAGAATACACTATATAATCGAAAGGCATTTCGGGGGTAAGAACTTCCTGTACTTTTTTAAGATTCCTGCCTGTGGCAGCTACACGTATAATATTATTCAAACCCAGCGCTTGCAGGGCTTCCAGATTGTTCCGGCTCACTGAGCGGTCATTTTTCAGAAATGTTCCGTCCAAATCGGTAGCTACCAGGCGGATGTGTTTTAAACCGTTTTCCATAGCCGTAAAAATAGGGAAATTTTGAGGGAGAGAAAGAATGAAAACTGTTAAATGTTGGAGTGTGGAGTTTCCGAAACCACTTTGGCCTGGTTCCTTATTTCAAGAATTATGGTATTAAAATTTGACTATAAAACCAGCCGGCAATTGAAATAACAGATGTTGCAACCTAAATTCTTTTCAATCCATTAATTCTTTCTTTACTTTTTCTCTAAAACCCTTGTTCTTTAATACATTCAATTCAAATTCATTCATTGACATTTTAAGACTTGTCGATTCAATAATTGATAGGTCATTTAGAAAATATGCCATTTCAGTCTTGTTTCCATTTTTATCGGTTGCGTAAAGTGTCTTTGTCAAAACGAAAGCGGTTGAACCACCTTTCATTCCGCTGTGTTCAAGCCATTCTCTGTTTGCCGGGTTTTCGAGTATATACTCCATTACTTCGTCCAGATATTTTTGAGCATCCTCACTAAAATATGTTCGACTGTTAATTTTTTTCATGATTGACACATATTCTTCAACAGTCGATGAAGGTAATCTGTCTGACCAAATTTTTTGTATGCCCATACTGAAATCGCCAATCTCCTTTTTGTATAAAGTGTCGGTTAGAAGTTTTTGGTGAATTATGTTTGTAGCATCAATGTATTCATCCATGCTAAGTTGAGATAGTTTTTCCCGAAGTTCTTTTCCTTTTAAGTCCGGAAAAAGTTCTTTACCTGCAAAAAGTGCTGAAACAACATTATAAATTTTTGTGTGATTCTCTAAACCCAGGCTATCCAGACGGTTATTCACATTGTTAATACCAAGTTTATTTAATAACCATTCTGTATTTGCGTTTGAACTATATTCGATCATACCTTTTGCAATTTCACGAATACTAATTTGTTTATCGGATATTTTTTTATTCACCGATTCAAGCCAGCCGGGATGAGCACCTCCATCAGTGTTTGGTAAATAAAACTTGTCCAGTTCCTTCAGAGGAACTAATTCGTCAGGATTTATTAAACCATTTGCACTTTGTTCAGCATATTCTATGGCAAGAATGATTTTCACTGTACTCGCAAGGGGCATAATTTTATTTGGGTTTTGACTTGCTATAATTGTATCATTCCTGATTAATAGTATTGCTGATTTTCCATGGTTATTATCAATGAAATTCAGCATCTTGTTTCCATTTGGCGAAAAATAATAAACGCCAAATGCTATTGCCAGAATCACTAAACCAATTAAGATTCCAATTCCAATTAAAATTTTCTTTAGCATTTTTTACGTATTTTATATCATCTAATATAATCTGATTTGATGAATGATATTCTTTTGCAAATAAAATTCTCCCTTCAAAAAAAACAAACTGAAACTATGTGAAGATGCACATTTATCAAATTCATAAATAAATATTGCGTTACTATTTCTTAGAACCTGAACTTTTTTTATCATCTACATCAGGCGAAGACGTTAATATTTTATCATCGTTAAAATATAAAAGGTTTGAAAATTCTGATTTTTTAAACCAATAATTAACGGCTTGAATTTTAAAAGTATCCATAGCATTTTCAGGTGTAAAATTGTAATATGTATTATCGTATTCAACTGTTGTAAGCAAACCGTTTGAATTGAAAACATTGTAAAACCATATTTTATCCGAAAGTGTCGATTCGTTTCTGATATCATTCCATTGCAAATGTATCTGATGATCAACTGTTCCTGATAAATTAATCTTGCCATGAGGTGGAGTATAATCCGTTTTACTTTTATTGAATACAAACATCCAGTCGTAAAACGAAGGTTCTGACAGGGCTTTGTCCCAAATAGCATGTCCATAGCCAGGGTAATTTGTGTAACGCATTTGTGTTGCACCTGTTTCAAGCAACATATTATACACACGTTCAGTCAAATCGGGAGGATTTACTTCATCAGCACCTCCGTGAAACATCCAAAAAGGTGTTGATGATATATTATTGGCCCAATGGGCAAAACCGCCTCCACAAATAGATATTCCGGCAGCAAATTTATTTGGCATTTTGTGCAATAAGTCAAATACCCCTTCACCACCCATCGAAATACCGTATACATACAAACGATTAGTGTCAATCGGGTATTTCGAAATTAAACTGTCAAGCACATGTACCGCAGTTTGTGTTGGAATTGATAAACCGGAAAAACCGATCCCATCCCAACTCCAACCACTCCAATCGCCCCAGTCTGTCGGCGTTTTGGGTGTATATACAAAACATGGATTTTTAAGTTGAACCTCCTTGTTGTATAAGTCTAAATACACTGTATAATTATTGCCCATTCCATGTAAAAACATGACTAAAGGATACGATTTTGATGGATCGTAATTTTCAGGGACAAATAAACCGTACTCAAGCTTTCCATAAGTATATTCAGAATAAGTATCAGGCATGTTCTGTGCATATACTGCTGATGTATTGATGAACAGGGCAATGAAAGTCATTTTCAAAATATTGTTGTTCATAAATTTTCGGTTTTACAATTATGGTATCACTAAAGCGGTTTGTTGTTCCTTAAGTTATTGCATTGACTTAATTTCCCTGAATTTATCCATATCCAAATAAATTACACCCCAAATATGTCCATCCAAATCTTCAATACTTCTTACTTGCATAAATCCTTCGTCAAGCATATCCATTGGCTCTGAACCGCCTGCTTTTAAGCCACTTTCAATAATTTCATTTACTCTGTCAAGGCTTTCAACAGGAAGTGTAAAAGAAGCAGCAATATTGTGTTTCGTATCTGCAATTGGTTTTTTGTTTCCGGAACTATAAAATTCCTTTGACTGCAGCATTACATAAATTTGTTCGCCCCAGGCCATACACTTTTGATTTTCACCTGTAAATAATGGATAGTTTGTGAATCCTAACTGAGTGTAGAAATTCATTGATTTTTCCAAATCTTCAACTGGTAGATTGATAAAAATTTGTTTCATATAAAAAATACTCCGTTTGTTATACAAATTAAGTCGTTTTATATAAAAAATAGATGTCTGTAGTTTGAATAAATCAGTAAGCTATTTTAATAGAATTGAATTACCTCCCCATTTCGCTATTTATTTTGCCGCATTATGCAGTAAGCTAAACGTAGCCACTTTTTTACAGTTTTTCATTGGTCATTTTCTTCATAGTAATAGGAGTAGTCAATCCCTTTCAAAAACATTTCGCGGTCGTCTATTTTGTTGGTGAGTGCGTTTTCCAAAAGTGTTTTTAGAATGCTACTTTTGGTTGCACTTAGCATCATTGCGTTCATGTAATCCCGCTTGCTTATTTTACTCCAATCTACACATTGTTTGAGACGTTTTTTTAGTATCAAATCCAACCATATTCTGGCGCTTCTGCCATTACCTTCCATAAAAGGGTGTGCAATGTTCATTTCAACATATTTGTTTGCGATTTCGTCAAATGTAGTGTCAGGCATTGCTTCTATTTGCTTTAAAGTGTCGCCTAAAAAGCGTGATACGGCAAATTGAAAACCCCCTTTTGAAATATTTTTTTGTCTGATTTGTCCCGCAAAATCATACAATCCGCCAAACAAATAGGCGTGTATTTGTTGCAAACCTTTGGTCGTACCAACTTCTATGCTTTTGATAAAAGAACTTTCAAACAATGCATACGCTTTTGTTTTGCTTTTTCCGTCGATGCTTTCATCGCTGAATGTAAACCAATCGATAAAACGATTGGCTTTTGTTCCTGGAAAAGTTTTTCCCAAAGCTACTATGCCTGCGTAATCCAACATATCGGTTAAATATCGTTTTCCGTCACTTGCTAAAAGTTTCAGTTGGGTAGTGGCACTAACCAACTCACTGTTTTCTTTCTTCAATTTGGCTTTAAGATATTTCCAATAGTTTCGGGTTTTGGCGTAATCGTCCTGGTCGGTAAGTAAAGTTACAATATCCAATACACTAAACCACCATTTGGCGTTTTGCTGGTCCCAAACGGCCCGCACTTCGCGGTCATTAAAAAAACGTATGGATATTTTTGTATTACTCATAAATAAAATATTATCTATTCAGTTGCTTTGTAATATTCCGTTCAAAGTTATGACAATTTTAATTTTGTAGTTGCTGTCTGACGGTGGTGCATGTTGCGGAGCGGATTTCGGAGCGTTCCTGTCAGGCCCGCAGGAAAGTGGGTAAAAGGACTGACGTGTCAGACAGCTAAAACCCCCGCCTGCCATATACAATTAATTAGGTTTTGTTATTCATTTATTTCAATTGTATTTTTCACAATATTTAGGGTCAATTTACCTGCTTGTTCAACTGTCGAAAGGTTTACCTGTTCAGGAATGTCTTTTTTACTATGGTATTCATTCCCACCGGTAAAAATACATGTCGATACTATTCCTGCCTGTGTAAAAACCATTTGGTCGCTGCCTGAACCTGTGGTTTGATTTGCATTTATACCAACAGAACTTTCTTTTATAACTTCAACCAACCAATTTGGTGTATTCGAAATTGCCATCAGACCAAATATATTGGGTTCTATTATTGTCCAACGGGAAGAAATTCCCTCAAATGGTTTATCCTTTAAATACTTTGGAAATTGGCTTTCCCCTTTTGTGCCAGGTATTCCCCTTATACTATCAAGTACTTCAACATTAATTTTTCCATGACCTCCAATCTGGTCAAGGTTAATTAATAAAACACAATTTTTTAATTCGTCATAATGAGAATCTAAATAGTGCCTTGACCCTAAAAGCCCTTTCTCTTCGCCGCTAAATGTGATAAATTTGATATTATAACCATTTAATTTCGACAAATTTTTAAAAGTTGTTCTTGCCAGTTCAATTACAGCCGCAACCCCCGACGCATTGTCATCAGCCCCCGGACTTTCTGCATAACTGTCGTAATGTGCACAGATAATGATTTCTTTGTTGTCCTTTGTTGCTGTTGTTTTTAAATTTGCAACAACATTTGCAGAATTGTATTTTTTAATTGTCCCCTTAATTTCAAGATTGAACGTATTTAAATCTTGATTTTTAATTTTTTGAAAATCCAAACTGTCAACATAAATTATCATTTTAGGATTTTTGAAAACGAGTTGAAAATAATCAACTTGTTCTGTGGTAATAACAAATTTATCAGACAAGTCTGCATCTGTATTTCTGTCAGTTAATACAAAATTATTTTGAATTAAAGTGCTGTCCTTGTAAGGATTAAAACACAATCTAACCGGTTTTAAAGTCAAATTCCCAATCGTCAGTACCGATTGTTCGATTTCATAGCTTTCAAATTCAAAATCTTCAATTTCTGACTGTAATCCAATTTCAGAGAACTGTTGATTTATATAATTCGCGGCTTGTTTTTCAGAGACACTTCCAATAAATCTTCCATTATTTTTGCATAATTCAGAAATATGGTCATGCACGTTTGAATTAAAATCAGGCAGTATCTCTAATGAAGTATTTGAATTATTTTTACAACTGAGAATCAGTAATAATAAACCGAAAATCAAACTTTTGGAAATCTTTAAATATCGTTTCATCTTTCTTCTTTTATAATAACACCTAACGATCACTTGTATGTGGTCCGGGCGGGATTTCGAAGAGAAATCCTGTCAGACCTGAATGAAAGTGGGCAAAAGGTCTGACGTGTCAGACCGCTAAAACTCCCGCCTGCCATTTACAATTTGTTATGGGTATGTACTTTATTTTTCTTCATCAATTCCAGAAACTGTCATTAATAAAAAGTCCAGACTTTTACTATAATCCAACTCCTCGTATTCCAGTCCTAGTTTTTTTATGTTTGAGTAGTAATCTTTAATTTTCCGATAGTAGTTTTTTTCCAATTGGACAGAAGCCGCTTTTTGTCCAATTTTTTCAATTAAAAACCATTTTTCCATTAATCGGGCAGTCCTTCCGTTTCCATCCTGAAATGGATGAATTTTCACAAATACCAGATGTATTAATGAAGCGTAATAAAATATCTCGAATGGATTTAATTCTGTTTTTATTAATTCCTCAATATCATAAAATAATTTTACTAATTCTCCTTTAACAATTCCAGGACTTGCAGCAACATATTCAATTTTGTCATCGCTGTTTATTACAAACATTGGATTTGTCCGAATAAATCCTTGTTGACTTTTGGGAAGTAATTTTGAACTTAAAATTGAGTGTGCTTTTTTTACGTTTTTGAGATTTAATTTATGATTGTCAATAAAATCATAAGCAGCATACAAATCATCGGCTTTTCCTGTGTAGTCAGATTTAAACTTGATGTTTAAAAATTTATGTTTGAAGTAACTGTCGAAGTCTATGTCTTCACCCTCAATTTTTGATGAATAAACTGAAGAAACTGATTTGTAAAATTGAAAATAATCCACTTGCATTTCAACTTTCTTCAAATTCTCTAATTTGTCCAAAGGAGATTCTTTTATCGAGTCAGTGAATGCTTTTATAAGTTGAGATGTAAGTATTTTTAGTTCCATATTTGCCTTTTATACAAAGATAACTTTTTTAAAATTCGAACTTCGAAATTAAAGAAGTCTGCATTTGTTTGGTTTTCAGCATTACCAACGGACGGTACATGTTGTGTAGCGGATTTAGAAGAGCGTTCCTGTCCGAAGGGCAAGGAACAGCGAAACGAGCCCCGAAGCCTCGGGGCGCAGTTGGCTTACCACCGAACCCCGCACTGCAATATGTACTTTGTTAAAGCCAGTTTTATATTTTTTTAAATTCAAATATTCTTCATTATTCGATTGTTTCTTTGGATTTTGTAAGCATAAGAGAGAATGATGACTCCTGCAAAGACAATAAGAGTCCCATTAAGTTTCATTTCGTTTTTTAATACAATCAAATCTATCAATGGTAAAATGATAATTACCCCCAAAATCCAGTTGGGTATAATATAGCCAACTCTAATTTTTTGGTTCTCAATAATTCCTACAATTCTCAATGGAAACCAAGTTCTTGTCGAAAATATTTTACTTGATGGAAATATTTCAAATTTATCTCCATTGATTTTTCCAGTAAATACTCCTCCTTTTGACTGCTTAAAATCTCTATAGAATGCCTTTGTGAAAAATGCAAAGGGGAAAATATGCATGGATTGTTGATTTAAGTTTACAAGCCTCTCATTTAATGATTTTTCGAATGAGGCTTTTCCTTTTATCAATGATATTTCAATATTAAAAACATTCATTTTTCAAACCTCTCTTCAATATTGAACAGAATTTCACAGTCACAATATCCACCTTGTTCTCTAAACCAGTCGAATATTTTTTCATTTACTATAATTTTTGATTTTAGAAATTCCTCTGTCAATTGGTAATCGTGATTACAATCTCTTTCACCAAGTTCATTGTCTAAAAAGTCAAACAGCTCAAGAATTATATCCTTGTCTATGTGCAGATTATTTATGAACTTTTCTTGTTCTTTTTGAGCTAATTCTCGATGAAGCTTTTTCCTTCTTTCCTTTTCTGCTTTAGTTGGCATATCTTTTTTTTAAAATTGGTTATAACATCTGTATCCCTGCATATTGCGGGTATTTCGGCATTACGCGCATTTATTAATACTTTGATTTATATCGCTTTTTGTGAAACGGGGTGTTTTGGTGCGGAAAATTCTGTTCATAATGTTTGGTTTAAATTGATTGCTGTTTCAAATGTAAAAGTTATTTCATAATTAAAATGTTCATTCACAAAATATTTGAATTCCGACAACTATGAAGAGAATCTTTGTGATTTTTAGAGCCTTTGCGACTTTGTGGCGAAACAAGTCTATTGATATTCTATCCCGTTTTTTAATTTCAACAAGCATCCCGTGACTTTAATTATAGAATTAAAAAGTCGGTCAATATTGCTTAAAAACCAGGAATCCATCACTTTGCAGCAATGGAAACCCGATTTTCAAAAAAATATGTTGAGGGGAAAATTATTATTTATTCACCTACAGTAAGTAACATAAATGGTGCGATGCCAGTTGGATAATCTTTCAGAAATGTACCGTTGGCAGCATAGGTTTTTGCTTTGCCATTTCCTGTAACACTTTCGGCTACAAAACAAAATACATTGTCGTTGTAATATGCAACACCGTTTAAACCTGCAATTCCATCAATAAAATTACCCGTATCAAAAGATTTTGAGGCAACATCAAAAGACGCTACAGCGCCTGGATCGCCCCAGTTAGCGCCTTCCCTGACCACGTATATTTTAGTAAAATCATTGTCGGCGGCCATAATATTTACATACGAAGTGCTCACTCCTGTCAAATCATAAGTGGCATCCAGTTTATTTGACGTTGTGTTGATATAACCAATCCCGGTTTTATCTGAAAAATCGCTGTAAGTGCTAACCAGCGAAACATATAGGTTTTCACTTTTATCCTTTACAAAATACGATGTAACTGCGGGAGTTTTAATGTACGAAATGGCATCGTTTGTCAAATCAATCACAGCCACGCTGTCTTTGTAATTCAAGGCAGCAAACAATTTGTTTTTGGCAATTGCCAAACCTTCGGGACCACCCGGAATGGCGATTTTCTTCTCAACAGTTTTGGTTGTAAGGTTTATTTTTGCAATATATGAAGTTGTTTCATCAGCCCAAATGTCGCCACCCCAGCACGACACATACAAATAATTGCCGTTGCCGACACCAAAACGCGGTTTTACAATATCCTGCGTAATCGCATTTTCCGACTGCTCAAAAGTTTCGCCATCAACCCAAAAAAGCTGGTCGGAACTGTTACCCAGAAAGTAAATTTTGTTGTTATAACTAAACGCATGCTGAACATTTGAAACCATTGCAACGCCATTTACATTTTCATAGTAGTCGGTGGTTACTTCATCGGTTTCTTTGCTGAACGAGGTTACAGTGCTTTTTGCCCCTGTATAATCGCCGTAATTAATAATGTAACTGACAGTGGGTTCAACAGGTTCCGGAATTACGTCATCATCGTTACACGACACAAAAACGGAGGCTGTAAAGGCAAAAAGCATTAATAATTTAATTTTGTGTTTCATTTTTCTTGTTTTATAAAATGGTTATTTGAAATTGTATGTTAAACTCAATCTGTAATTGATTCCCGGCATTGCATATCCCCAATTTGCCTGATAATCCGCATTTAGCAGGTTATTTATCATACCTGTTATTTTAAAATTGTTGGTGTTATCCAATTTCAACCTGTATCCGGCCGAAAAATTCAAAAGGAAATATGCATTCAGAATATTACTGACTTCTTCATCGGTAAATTGCTCACCCGTGTAATTTCCATCAATTGTAAAATCGAGATTTTTGTATGTTGAAGTGCTGAAGAAATTCCAACTGTGCTTTGGTACGTATTCCAACTGGCGGAAAAGCGCGTTTGTACTGCTCAACGATTCAATTCGCTGTGTTGAAGTGTAGCTATAATTTATGCCCGAAATGGTTTCTAAAATCCATAATTTGTAATTGATGTCGGTCATAATTTCAAATCCTTTACTTTCAACATTTTGAACGTTTTGTGCATACCAAAATGAACCGCCGTTTTTCCAAAGGATCCAGTCGTCAATGTTCATGTAAAAGGTGTTGACTTTTATATTTCCCGAAAAATCTTCATCACAGTAACTGAATTTTGCACCCAACTCGTAGTTTGTTCCTTTTTCAGGTTTTAACCCGGGGTTTCCGCCGGGAATCCAAAACCTGTCGTTAAATGTGGGTACACGGTAACTTTTTGCCATGTTCCCACTAAAATTCAATACATATTTTTCTTTTGAAAAAGCGAGGAAATTCAATCCAACCGCTGGAGTAAAAGGTACTTTATAATCGGTTACAAAACCTTGACGTAAATTTACCGATGCCGTGAGTTTATTGAAAAACCGGTGGTAATAAGATGCATAAAAATCAATCCTGTCTTCAAATTTCAGATCATTTGAATAGGTATAAACTTTCGGATAAATGCGGGTTGCTTTTGCGCCAATTTTGTAGCTGCCATTTTTCGAGTAATCGTGCTCTGCAAACGCTTCGCCAATAAAACTTTGGGTTTGAATACTGTCGGCAGAATTGCTGTTAAAAACCGAATTATCAAAAACATAACCTCCACTCAGTTGATATTGAAAAGGTTTTGTTTGATTTTTATATTCAGCCCACAATCTCACATGCTTGTCGTTGTACTTTTCTTTAAAATCGGGCTGCGACAAATTGGTTTGCATGTTTTGCTGGTTTAGCCGATCATTTTCTTCCAGCCAGGCCCGAAAAACAAAGAAATTATTTTCAGCAAATTTATAGTTGAATTCCTGCAACAAACCCATGTTTTCGACATTCGCGTTGTGTTGCGTGTCTTCAATTTCAAAAACCTGGTTTTCAAAATCGCGGTAATTGGGGTTTGTAAAACTGAAATCATTTGTTTTGTAATAGTAGTATGCCCGTGTTACCGACTCGAATTTACCATTTCCAAGAAACAATTTTGTGCCATAAAGTTGCTCTCCAAACGAGCCGAGTGCTGCTCTTGCTTCTGCTTTAAACCCATTTGTCCAGTTGTTTTTTAAACCGAGGTGAATAGCCCCGCCAATACTTCCCGAACCATTTACCGAACTTGAGCTGCCAAACTGAACACCCACTTCATCGAACAAATACATGGGAACTACGCTCATGTTTGATTGTCCGAGTGTAAGCGAATTTATGTCAATTCCGCCAAAGTTTACGCTTGTATGACTGGGTGCAGTTCCCCGAATGCGAATGGTTGAAAGTCCTCCCGCATCGGTTTTTAATGAAATGGGTAATGTTCGCGAAAGCAGTTGTTCAAGATTGCCGTCCTGCCCCAACTTGAACTGATAATCGGGTATCTTCTCGATTTTTGCGCCCGACTGGTATTTTTTCAGTTTCCCGTAACTCACAATTTCTTCGAGCTGAATTGTGTCGAGCAACGAAAACTGTTTCTGCGCCACTGCCCATGAAACATAGACAAACATTAAAAATCCTAAAACAACAAACCTCCTCATCAACTTAACTTTAAGGAGCTTTAGATAATTGGTGAAAAATATGAGTTATATTTCTCAAGCTTTTTATCCCGAAGCTTAAATTTATTTTAATGAATTTATGGCAGGTCTTCTGACTTGTTCCGTTTGTTGATGCCTTCCCGTCTCACCTCAGGCGAGACAGTGGCTTTTGTAGTTCAACAAAACTAATTGCACATGGCAATTGGAACTTACAGCTGCGGGTACAGCTCACGATTTTCACGTGATTCCCTTTTTAATCCCGTTCACGAAAAATGAACTTTTGAACCTAAATTCAGGGGCAAAGATAGGGAGTTTTTTGGAAGGCAGTTTGAAATTGTTGATAGATTTTAGGAATTGTTGATAAGGAAGAAAGTAGGAAGTCGGGAGTCCGGAGACAGAAAACAGAAGTCGGGAGTCGGGAGTTTTAAAAGGAGTGAATATGGGTGATGCGGTTTGAAAACGAATTTTCAGGCGAATCGGAATTCGCCGCACCCGAAAATAAATTCAAACCTTTTTCATTGTTTTCTCTGAAACCAAAAAAACTACAGGTTTCCCCGAAACAGGATTTGTGCGTGTAATTACAACCGTGTCATAAACTGCTTCAATATCTTCGTAATTCAATACTTCGTGCGGCGTACCTTTTTTGCGGATGGCTCCTTTCTGCATCATGATCAGCGAATCGCAATATTCTCCGGCTAGATTTAAATCATGGATAATCATTAAAACTGTTAGACCAAGATTTTCGCTGAGGCGGCGGATTAAATTCAGGATTTGTACCTGATGCGTTATGTCAAGGTGCGAAGTGGGTTCGTCGAGTAACAATAACTGCGGTTCCTGTGTCAGTGCGCGGGCAATTCCGGCAAGTTGCTGTTCGCCACCGCTAAGGGCATTCATGTTTTTATCACGCAATTCGGAAATCCCTGTTAACTGAATGTATTTTTCGGCAATGGCAAAATCACCGGCAGTTTCAAAAAACTGAAATGATTTGCGATATGGCATCCGTCCCATCAAGACATACTCTTCAACTGTCATATTTCCAACCTCGATATTCTGCGTAACAACTGCAATATTTTGGGCTTTTTCACGCAAACTCAATTTCTGAATAAGTTGGCCATTTAACTTTGAGTTGCCTGAAATGGTTGGGAGTTCACCCGAAATTCCTTTAAAAAGCGTGGTTTTACCTGAGCCATTCGGACCAATAATTCCCACAAACTGACCTTTTTCAATTTCAAAACTGATATTGTCCAAAACAAATCTGCCGGGATATCCACAGGAAAAATCTTCTATTTTGAAAAACTGGTTCATATTAAAATTATAACTGTAAGGTCAATGTCATATTAATTTTGGACGTTGTCAGGAGCTACGCACGCTGACAAGTCAAGGAAAGCATAAAAATCTCATGTCTAATATTTAAATGTCTCATGTCTAAAAAATCAATTCAATTTAAAATTCGATTTTGAACGGCTCAAAACTATTATAAACACAAGTCCACCAACAAACCCGGTAATAACGCCAATCGGCAATTCGTTGGGCGAAATAATAGTACGGGCAACTGTATCGGAAAGAATCAGGAAAATTGCACCTCCTAAAAATGAACTGCCAATGATAATGCGGTAATCGTTCCCGATAATCAAGCGAATTAAATGTGGAATTACAAGGCCCACAAAACCAATAACACCTGCAACGGCAACGGCAACACCTGTTAACAGAGAGGCCACAAAAAACAGCAATTTTACAGTAACATTTGTGTTGATTCCCAAATGTTTGGCTTTTACTTCGCCCAAACGAAGCGCGTTGAGCGGCTGTGCGAAAAAGTAAGTTAAAACCAATCCTGAAATTGCTGAATAAAATGCAACTTTAATGAGCATTATATTTGATTCGTCAAGCGAACCCATTACCCAGAAAATGATGCTTTGAATGTTATCGGTTGAGGTTATTGACATCAAAAACATCATTCCCGATGAAGCCACAAAACTTACCATAACACCAACCAGCAACATGCTGTTAATGCTCAACCCTTCTTTGCGGACACTTAAAAAATAGACAAAAAACAGGGTGATAATTGCACCTGCAAAACCAAAGATGGGCAATACAACAAAACTGGCCGTGTAAAATCCAAAAACCACGGCAATTGAAATTCCCAACGCTGCACCGCCCGAAATACCCAAGGTGTAGGGCTCAACCAGCGGATTGCGGTAGATGCCCTGCAAAATTGCGCCCGACAAACTTAGTGCACCACCAACAGAAATAGCCAAAATCAAACGTGGAATCCTTATTTTCGAAAGTACAGTATATTCCAGACTATCTTTATTTGCAAGAATTTCGGGAAGTTGCGACCATGAAATTTTTACTTCGCCCGATGAAAGTGAAATTATAATTGAAACTATGAGCAACACAAACAGTCCGGCCAAAAATAAAATCCAGTGAATGTATTTTTTCTGAATTGCCATTTTATTGATTTACAAATTTCACAACATCAGAAAATGCCTTTACAAAGCTCGCCGGTGTTGGACTGCATGAAGTTTCTGAATCAATCAGAAAAACCTTGTTGTTTTTGGCTGCTTTTAAACCCGCATAACTTTTCCATATATTTTGCTCCTCAACACCAAAACCACCCATTGTTGCAACAATTATTACGTCAGGGTTTTTCATCAAAACACTTTCGCGTGTAAGCGATCCTTTTGTCAATCCGTTTGCAATGTTTTCACCGTTACATAATAAAATAAAGTCGTTCATAAACGTATTTTCGAGAACCGTGAAAATTGGATTAGCGCCCAACTGAAAGAATATTTTTTGTTTTTCGCGATTTTTGGCAAGTGTATTTTTCAGGCTGTCAACCTTTTGTTTTGATGCCTTAACAATTTCGCCGGCTTTGTTTTCCACACCGAGCAGTTTTGCAATATCAATCATTTGAGTGCAAATTTCATCGAAGTTCCGGGGTGTCTGAAACAATTCCACTTTCAATCCCAGCCTTTTCATTGTTGCCAGATCCTGTGGTTTTGTGAGTGTCATAGCCAGTACCAAATCGGGTTTTAACATCAGGATTTTCTCGATATTGATATCAATTGTTGAACCAACCTGTTCTTTTCCGTCGTCAACTGCCGGTGTGCAATAACTTGTGCAACCCACCAGTTTATTCTGTGCATCAAGCAAATAAATATTTTCGGTAATGGAAGGCGCCAGCGAAATAACACGTTTTGCGGTTTGTGAAAAACCGGGAAAAGGGAAAAGGGAAAAGGAAAAAGTTAAAAGGAAAAGGGAAAAAGTAAATAGTAATTTCTCCATTCTCCGGGAAACAGGCAAGCTGCAAAGTGTATTACTATTAAACGAAATAAACCGCATTTAATAAAATTTTTACCGGAAAAAAATGCAGAAATCAGTTGAGTGATTCCCAAAACTTTATTCCCGAAGTTCGTTCATCAAAAATTTTTGCTGGCAGGTTTTCTGACTCGTCCTTCATTTGTTGCCTTCCCAGTCCCGATTTATGGGAAAAAGTGGCGTGAGTAACAAACATTATACAGACTTACAGCTGCGGGCACAGTCCCGGTTTTGCACCGGATTCCCTTTTTAGCGATACAAATCGCAACCAACAGCGGCAAAGGTACATGTTAAATTGGAATTTAAAAGATGGGGAGGGGAAAAGGTTGGAGGGGTTGTGGTTGATGTAGGAAGCTAAACGGTGGAGCAATTTTCTTTCAATCCCACATTTGACTAAACAGAGCGGAAAGATGCACTCCGAAAACAACAGCTGCCGCACTTGAAGGGTAGCTGAAGTTTCCAGCTAGTGCTTTATTTTTCCTTGTTTTTAATCATATATGGTTCAAAGAATGGTAAATCAACCTCGTACACAGTTTTAGGTTTGACTCCGAGTTCAACCCGTTTAAACATTTCAATTAATTTTTCACCGTCAACGAGCTCAACTTGAGGTGCACCATCTCTATTTGCTTCTTTGATTGCGTCAGATGAAAAAGTTCCCGTTGTCATTATTATTCCTTTTTCTGCTCGGCCTATCATAGCGTTTCTAAAATCGCCAACTTGCGCTCTGGATACAGTTCCTTTATATCTTTTATATTGAAATAAAACTTTGAAACTTACAAAAGGATTCATTTCTAAAGTGCCATACCCGTCAATACCGCCGTCGTGAGATTGACCAGTAACAACAACCTTTTCAAATCCGGATTCTCTTAATAATCTTTGGCAGATTTTCTCAAATCCTTCTGGTGTCAAACTTTGTAAAACTTGCAATAAATCTGTTTTATTCGTGGGTTGAATATCATCTGGTTCGCTTTCTTCTTGCTCTTCAATTATTTCCTTTTCAGATTTATCCAACTTCGCTTTTCGATGAATATCAACCCATTTTAGGAATATTTCTCGTCCCTGTTCGTCTGTTAAAGTTGTATTCTCGCCTTTTGCAGATAATGCCCAAATACCATGTTGAGAAGTGTCTAAAAGTCCCTCCCAAGCAAGATATTGTCTAGCCCAAGCAACTTGATTGTAATATCTTGATTGACCTGAATTAAGTAACTCATTCAATTTATCTTCATGTAAGTCGAGGTTCTCTGCAATTTTATCAGATGCTTCTCTTGGTTTTGCTGAACCACCTAATTGTCTAAGTGCGTCTAAAAGTGGTCCGAACCAACGTACAAATTCTGCCTGACTGTTTTTCTTTTTTGCCATTATTTTTTGTCATTTTTAATGATGTTTCAAGTTGCACCTAGTATTACTGGTAACATCTGTACACCCACATATACCTGGTATTTCGCCACTACTCGGATATGTTAATTTCCTGATTAATACAGCTCTTTTGTAAATCTTGTGATTTGGAGTGGAGAATTTTATTCATAAAGATTGGATTAATTTGAGTATGTTTTTCAAATGTAAAAACATTTCTTTCTAAAATATTAGCAACCTTGATATTTTGTTTAACAGTTGGGATTTTAATTTTAAAAAACTGCTGTTAAACTCAAACCCCTCCCGTCCGCCAGCTGGCGGACCACTCCCCCTTACAAAAGGTCGAGAAACGGTTCTAAAGAACTATAAATTTCGAAATAATACATTCAACTTGAACCAAGAATTTCCCCGCCTTCATTCCTCTAAAAGGCGGGGTGTCTCGCTTTAAACGAGACGGGGCGGTGGATTTATTCATTATCAATTTATTCAAACCCCCTCCCGGCTGAAGCCGGACTCCCCCTTAAAAAAAGGGAGAAACGTTCTAATAGACAGTGTATTTAAAAATAAACTTATGATTTTATGCATTCATGCATTTAAGCATTCTTTCAATCCTGCATTCACTCATTCATTCATTCACTCATTCACTCATTCACTCATTACCCCCCTCCGGATACTCCACATTCACCAAAAACAATCCTTTTGCAGGGGCGGAAGCGCCGGCGGCACCGCGGTCTTTGGCTTCAATAATTTTTCTGAAATCGCTGAGCGAGAGTTTTCCTTTTCCTACTTCGAGGAGTGTACCAACAATTGCGCGAACCATGTTTCGCAAAAAACGATCGGCTTTTATAGTAAAAATCAGTTGCGTATTAACAGCTTCCCACTCTGCCCAAAGAATTTTACAGTTGTTTGTTTTCACATCGGTATGCAACCGGCTGAAACTTGTAAAATCTTCATATTCGGCCAAAAAGCGTGCGGCTTCATTCATTTTATCAATGTTCAGCGGTAGCAAATATTTAAAGCTTGTGTCGGTTTTAAACGGATTTTTTTGCGTTGAAATGTAATATTTATAGGTACGCGAAACGGCGCTAAACCGGGCGTGTAAATCGGGTTCAACCGGCCATATTTTTTGGCAGGCAATATCGTAGGGTAAAAGACTGTTCAATTTATAAAGCAGGTTTTCCGGTTCCTGGATTTCCTTTTCCAGTTCGAAATGAAGTACAAAAAATGAGGCGTGAACACCTGTATCCGTGCGGCCCGCGCCAACAACCTCAATGGTTTCGCGCAACACGGTTGATAAAGTTTTTTCAAGTACTTCCTGCACTGAAATTGCGTTGGGCTGAATTTGCCAACCGTGGTAATTTGTTCCTTTATAACTGATTTGTAAAAAATACCGTTTCAAATTCCAAAATTTTTATTGCACAACAACTACCCAATCTTTTTCACTTTCAGACAGTGGATTCCCCACACTTTGAAATCCTTTTCCCTGAACCGTTTCAACATTCCCTGCCTGCATTTCACCACCCTCGCGCGGATTGAACCATTTTATTGAAAAGATTTTGTCGCCGCTCAAATTGATTTTAGCATTTTGAGTTCCGGCAGGTAAATAGGCAATGTATATTTCACCCGGTTTTTCAAGACAAAATGCATCTTTAATATTCACCAGTTCATCGCTGCATTTCATTTCTTCCAAAGGAAATTGCTGAACAAACCGGGTTGCCAGTGCCGATTGTTTCCACCATGTATCGCGGCTGCGAAAATCATCGAGGTTTAAATCGTTGTGCGGGTAACGGTAACCACAATACCATTCCACACCTGCCCCACCGGCGAGCAAAGTTCCCCACAGACAATCCTGGCGCACTGTATCGTGTTGTGCATCATGTGAATCAGGCATAACACCTTTCCATGCGGGGCCAATTTCATCGAGATTTACTAGCCATCGTTTTTCTGATTTTTCCGATTCGTCAATCCATTTTTTAATCCGTTTATGCACCCGCGCCGGATCGCCGATTTGCATGGAAGGCCCGTCCATATTTTCAAATCCCAACATCGGGTTCAGGTATTCATCCTGGTGACTGTCGTTTGAATGCGTGTGCAAAACCACGATTGACGGATAACCATTTACCTGTTTCAGGAAATTCATCATATCTTTTTTCTGTGCCTCAGTTTGCCCTATTGGAGACCAGTTTGCTGGTCCGTTTTCTTCGCCAATATTCCACGAAACCGCCAGATGATGACCAAATCGCGCGACCAGTTCACGCAGGTACAATTTACGCTGCACATCGGTGTAACCGTTGTCGAGTAAACATTCGTTTTCGGTTTCCTGTAACACAAAATGGTTCATAATACCCAGTTTTTCCATATGATCGAAAACCAACTCCCACTGGTCGAGTTTGCTGCAATCGAAACGATAGCGTTCGTTGTGGTCGGTGTAAGGCCAGACATCTTTCCCATCGCCCAAAATATTCATTGTGAGCATGTAAACTGAATTTACGCCAACCGATTGCAAATAGTTTAATGCGCCAATTATTGTTTTTCCTTTTCCATTTTGCCAGGTTGGATCGCCCTGTTTCCAGTCGGCAAAATGAGGTTCATATTTATGCAGACTTTTTTTGGGGTCGGCTTCTCCTTCGCGTACTTCAGTTTTCAGGCTGTAACGCAAAGTTTGGTCGAAATCGGCAAAAGCCAGGAAATTCTCGGGACTGTCGGCACCATTTTTTATCCATATTTCGTCGGAATCCTGAAATTTGAAATAACCTTTACCACCGTTAATAATTCTTCCTTTAGCCCGAAAATCGTCGCCTGTTTTGTCAGATGCAGTAACTTCAAAACTTCCTTCAATTCCATCTCCTTCAACTGGTTCACCCATATTTTCGCCATCTTTAACAACAATATCCTTTCCTTTTCTGAAAGATATTCTGTAATTCCATGTTCCCGTAATATCCGGGCGGAAATGAATTTTCCAGATATTTCCGGCATCAGCTGAAGTTTCGGCAGAATTTCCATCGGCGGCAAAAAAACCTGGAACTGTGTATGATTTTGTGCCGTTTGTAAATGTTGCTTCCAGTTTAAAATCCAAAAACGGATTTTCCTTTGCCCACTCCGAAGTTTCGGGACCATTAAAAACAAGAGTGATTTTGTGCCATTGCTGAAGTTCGCCTTCAACCTGAAAAGCTTTTTTTCCTTGTGTCTGGCAGGAATAAATGAGTATAATCGATAAAAAGAAGATTAGGTTTTTCATGTAAGTAATATTTAAAAAAAGGTTAGTTGTTTCAATTGAGTTATTTTATTTATATGACGTTGTCAGCCCAGATAGTCATCGGGAGCACGCTGATAAGTCTTAAATTATTCGGTTTTTGTAATTCTGTCAATTGGTGTCAATTCAAGTTTTCTGAATTCCACTTCGGATCCTTCAGCCTGAACAGCGATTTGTCCTTTTGTAGCGGTGCAGTTGGTTCCAAAATTTACAAGATCATCGTTTACCCAAACTTTTATTGAATCGGCAACACATTCAACCATTATTTTATTCCATTCACCTACCGGTTTTTCCGAGCCGTCGGTAAGATTCAGAATATGGCGTTCTTTTCCCTCGGTGCCTCCCCAGTTTTCTTTTGGTCCGCGGCGGGCTTCCATATCAGGCACAGTAATATCTTCGACAATACACCAGAAATCGCCTGCATTTTCGTGCATCATTTGCACTTCAAGCGACTTGGGGAACATTGCGTACAATGCACGTGGAGTTGAGGCGTGAACCAGCAATCCGCAATTTCCGGGTACACCAGCAAAACGGTACTCAGCAACAATCCTGTAGTTTTGATAAACCGAATCGGTGATTAAATGTCCGCCGGGTGTTCCCAAACTAACCAGCATTGAGTCGCGAACAATAAATGGGTTAATCGTGTCGGGATTTTGGTCCATTGCCGGAACATCAACATGCCAGCCGGTTAAATCGACACCATTGAACAACGAAACTGTTTTTGGAGCTAAAGGTGCTACAGCGCATGAATACGCCACAAAAAGCAGAGAAGCAAAAAATAATAGATTTTTCATTTTTGTATAATTTAAGTTGAAAATAAAGTCAAATTAGTTGTTTGTTATTTGATATTCAATTGTTGTTTTGCCCATTTTATGTATTGTTCCCAGTCATAATCGGTAACATCATGAACCCCGGTTCGCATATGATAGGCAACTGTATTTTGAATAGGTTCGTTAACTTTGGGCATTTCAATGGATTCAATTCCCTTTTTTCCATATAACTGATAAACGGGAGTAGCGTAATAAGCGCCCAAAAATTCTCCGTAAGGATCAGCCCATTTGTCATCCTCGGCACTGGCAACGTACAGCGGGCGCGGGGCAATCAATGCCAAAAGTTCGTGCTGATCAACCGGCATAATATCTTCTTTGTTGCTGAAGTTGTGAAAGTTCTTACAAAACCAAAAAGGAAAACTGTTGTTGATTCGCCAAAGGGTTTCGCCAAACTTACGTTTTGAAAGAGCTGCACCTCCGCAACCCGAATCGTTGGAGATAACCGCGGCAAAACGTTTGTCGGTTGCTCCTGCCCAAAGCGAGGTTTTTCCCAGGCGCGAGTGGCCAAAAACGATTACATTCGAGGCATCCACATCAGCATCTTTTTCGAAATAATCCATTGCGCGACTCAAACCCCAGCTCCATGCAGCAATACTTCCCCACTCGTTATCGGCGGGTTGTTTTTGTCCATCTTTATAAAATAAAGGATGAATTCCATCGGTGAAATCATCTTTGTCGGGATCAACTTCGCCCTTAAAAATTGTTGCCAAACCCATTCCTTCATCCAGCATTTTTTCGATTGCCCAACGGTTGATACGTGCCCCCCGAGATTGCTCAGTCAGTTGGTTATAAACAATCCCAAATGATGGATTATCTTCCACCCAAGCATCAGAAATAATTACATTTATATCATCAGTAACTGTGTGATTACCAGTACCGTTATAACCTAGAAAAAGTGGTGCTTTCGCCACATTTTTAGGCAAATACATGAGGATTGTAAAATGAAGTTCTTTGCCGTTTTTCTCAAAACTGAGTTCCACTTGTTTTCGTTTTGCTTTGCCGTTAAAAGCATCATCACTTTCTTCAACTACTTCAAAAGATGATATTTTAAGATCGCCCGGGACTTCACCAAACATGTTTTGAGTAAAATATTCTTCCAACTCTGGACGGCGATTCTTCTCCCAATCTTTCGCGTTTTTTACTTTTTTTAGCTTGAATGTGAGCAGCGGATCAGGCACCACAAATTGAGGAACTTTGCTTTCATCATAATTTGGTTCGAATTGCTGGGCAAAAACAATTTGAGTGAAAAGGAAGGAGATGAGAAGTGTTAGTATTTTCATAATATTTTGTTTCAATTTTTTCAAGTTCAGAGTTCAGAGTTTCGGGTTCAGAGTTCAGAGTTTAAAGTTTAATCTTCCGACTTCCGACTTTTGACTTCTGACTTCCGACTTCCGACTTCAGTATGCAAAACTGCTTCCACCCAAAAATTCGCGTAATAATGAAGTAGGCGGAATTTCGCTATCGTCGATTTGTTTGAACCACGACAGGAATTTCAGCAACCGGTTTGCTTCGATATATTCTTCACGGTTTTCAGGTACATTTTTCAATATAGGTTCGGCATATTTTTTTAATACTGCAAGTTCGTATAAAGTTGCCGAGTTAAACATTACATCGGCATTTTCCTGGTAGGGAAATATATTTTTCTCTTCTCCCCTACGCACCGATGGCCAACGTTTTATAGTTTCCGATGCAGAATATCCACGGTATTTACTGTCGCGGATAATTCGCCTTAAAAGCCTGTTATCTGCTGTTGAAATATGTGAATGTTCATCAAAAGAAATTTGTGTAAGTGCCGAAATAAAAATATTGAAGGTGTATTTTCTGTCGATTTTGGTGAGCAACTCCGGGTTCATACCATGAATTCCTTCTACAACAAGTATATCTGCCGGTAAAAGTTTCAATTTTTTTCCACTTGCCGTTCGTCGGCCCAATTGGAAATCAAAACCCGGCAATTCGATTTCATTTCCATCCAATAGTTCAAGTAATTGTTTGTTAAAATATTCAATATCAATGGCATCTATCGATTCAAAATCATATTCGCCAAATTCATCGATTGGTGTTAGTTCACGATCAACAAAATAATCGTCGAGCGAAATCAGGTAAGGGCGCAACCCATTTACAGCAAGTTGCACACCGAGGCGTTTGCTAAATGTAGTTTTCCCGGAAGCCGATGGCCCGGAAACCAGCACAACTTTTAAATCGCCATCCAATTTATGTATCATATTGGCAATTTCGGCAATTTTCTTTTCGTGTAATGCTTCCGATATTTTTATAACATCCCCGCTGTGGTTATTTATTGTAAAATTATTAAGGTTGCCAATTGTTGAAACATTCAAAATTTCTGCCCAGTCTTTTTGTTCCTGAAAAATCCCAAACAGTTTTTTCCGTTCAACCAATTTGTGCAGTTTGTCAAAGTTTTTCGGTTTTGGAACTTGCAACAAAAGTCCGTCAAAATAAGAAATCAAGCCAAAGTTTGAAATATATCCGGTTGACGGTAAAAGATGCCCGTAAAAATAGTTGGCAAGATTATTTATGAAGTACAGGCTTGAAAACAGGTTTCCCTGCTGTTCGAATAATTGTGCTTTTTCCACAAGCCCCTGTTGCTGCAATAACTCAATAACTTCAGTAGTTTGCATCCTTTTTTTAACAAAGGCGATATCCTGTTCAATCAGGGATTTCATTTCCTGCTTTATCGTGAAAATATCTGAATCTGTAATATCCCTTTTCAAACCATTCAATTCAAAAAAATAACCGTTTGAAATCCCATTTTGAATTTTGAGTGTTATTTCAGGAAAGGTTTCTTTAACAGCAGCATAAAACACAAAAATCAGACTTCTTATATAAAGTCGTCTTCCATCGGGATGTGAAACATCAAAAAATTCAATGCGCTTTGGCTTAACAAGACAAAACGAAAGCTCCCTGACCTGGTTGTTGACAATTGCACCGCAAACCTTGTTTTCAAGTTTTATATCAAGATCCCGGCTGATTTCGAGTAAAGAAGTTCCTAACGGATATTCGTGTGTTGAGTTTGTATTTTTGCAGAATATTTCGACTTGTCTCATTTATTACTTGTGTTTTGCATTTGCATAAAAGTAAAAATATTAAAAATATGCGAAAGAGGTAATGAATTTTGAGTTTGAGTTTTAAGAAAGCAACTTGAAACTTTGCGGAGAAGTTTTGCAGGATTCCTGTGTTAGTGTTTATAAAAGCGATGAACCTGAAAAGTCAGGCACACAGTTTTACGCCTTTAATTCTTCCCTCAAAAACTTCGCAGTAAACGATTTTTTGTTTTTTGCAATTTCCTCAGGTGTTCCGGCACACAAAATTACACCGCCGTTTTTTCCGCCTTCAGGACCAATGTCGATAATGTGGTCGGCAACTTTTATAACGTCCATATTGTGTTCGATAACGATGACAGTATTTCCTTTGTCAACCAGTTTATTCAACACATCAAGCAAAACACGGATATCTTCAAAATGCAATCCGGTTGTGGGTTCATCCAAAATGTAAACTGTTCTTCCTGTATCGCGTTTAGCAAGTTCGGCAGCAAGTTTTACACGTTGCGATTCGCCACCGGAAAGTGTTGTGGAAGATTGCCCAAGAGTAATATAACCAAGTCCCACATCCTGCAAAGTATGCAGTTTTTGTGAAATTGACGGAATAGCATCAAAAAATTCGACTCCGTGTTCAATGGTCATTTCCAAAACATCACTTATTGATTTTCCTTTGTAACGTACTTCCAAAGTTTCGCGGTTGTAACGTTTTCCGTTGCATTTGTCGCAATGTACATATACGTCGGGTAAAAAGTTCATTTCTATGAGTTTCAATCCTCCACCCTGACACTCTTCACAACGACCGCCTTTCACATTAAAAGAGAAACGCCCCGGTTTGTAGCCGCGAATTTTTGCTTCGGGAAGTTGTGCAAACAAATCCCTGATATCGCCAAAAACATTTGTATAAGTAACAGGATTTGAGCGCGGTGTACGGCCAATTGGCGATTGATCGACCTGAATGACCTTGTCAATTAATTCAAGACCTTTTACCGATTTGTAAGGAAGCGGATCTTTTAGTGATTTATAAATATACTGACTTAAAATGGGTTGTAATGTTTCATTAATTAACGTTGATTTCCCACTTCCAGAAACACCTGTAATACAAATAAATTTACCAAGTGGAATTTTCAAATCAACCATTTTCAGGTTGTTGCCCGAACATCCTTTTACTTCCAGAAAATCGGTTTGTCCATTTCTCCGGTTTTCCGGCACATTAATTTTTCTGCGGTCGTTTAAATAGTCGGCAGTCAATGTGTGGGTTTGCAAAACTTCCTGAGGAGTTCCGGCCGCTACAACTTCGCCACCATGAACACCTGCGAGCGGCCCCATGTCGATTAAATAATCGGCGTGCATCATTGTTTCCTTGTCGTGCTCAACAACAATTACCGAGTTGCCGGAATCCCTCAATTGTTTGAGTGCAGTAATCAGTTTCAAATTATCACGGTGATGCAAACCGATACTTGGTTCATCAAGAATATATAGCACATTGACCAATTGGGAGCCAATTTGGGTGGCTAATCGGATGCGCTGCGATTCGCCACCTGAAAGACTTTGTGCCGTACGGTCGAGCGACAAATAATTCAAACCTACGCCAAGCATAAAACCAAGCCTGTCACGTATTTCTTTAATCACTTCCACACCAATTGTTCGTTGACGTTCGGAAATTCGTTCTTCCAAACCAACAAACCAATCCCCCAATTCATTTAAATCGAGTTGTGCCAGTTCTGAAATATTTTTTCCATCGATTTTAAAATGCAACGATTCTTTTTTCAGTCGCATTCCGTTACATTCATCGCAAACAATAGTTTTCACAAATTGGTTGGCCCACTTTTGTGCTGTTTTCGAAGGGTTGTCATCGCGCTGGCTGTCAATATATTTCACAACACCTTCGTAGCTCATCTGGTAATTCATGCTTGTTCCGAGGGGGGTATTTTTAAGTTGAATGCGCTCGTTTGTTCCAAACAAGATGGCATTTATACCTTCCTCCGAAATTTCACTTACAGGAGTATTCAATGTGAAATCCATTTTTTCGCCAAGAGCTTCAATCTGCCAGAAGATCATTGAGTTTTTAAATGCACCCAAAGGTGCAATTCCTCCTTTAGTAATGCTTTTGCTTTTATCGGGAATTATTTTATCCATGTCGATTTCGGTAACCCTACCCAAACCATTACATTTTGCACAAGCTCCCTGTGGCGAGTTAAAAGAAAAGTTGTGAGGGGCAGGTTCGTTGTATGAAATCCCGGTTGTAGGGCACATCAGCAAGCGGCTATAATATTTTACAGATTGTGTGTCATGGTCCAGAATCATTAAAATTCCCTGTCCATGTTTCATGGCAGTTTGCACACTTGCTTTTAATCGGGAAGTACTAACTTCATCAACTTTTAATTTGTCGATCAATATTTCGATGAAATGGTTTTTATAACGATCAACGCGATAGTTGTGTTTAAGCTCAGTTATTTCACCATCAATTCGGGCCGATAAAAAACCTTTGCGGAGAATTTGCTCAAAAAGCTCACGATAATGGCCTTTTCGGCCTTTTACAACAGGAGCAAGTATATTGATTCGTTTACCTGCAAAATCATCTTTAATCAATTGAATGATTTTTTCTTCGGTGTATTTCACCATCCTTTCACCTGTATTATATGAAAAAGCTTCGGCTGCACGGGCGAATAACAAACGAAGGAAATCGTATATCTCGGTAACCGTACCAACTGTGGAGCGTGGATTACGAGTGGTAACTTTTTGTTCAATTGAAATTACCGGACTTAATCCTGTTATTTTATCAACATCAGGACGTTCCATATTTCCCATAAAAGACCTGGCATAAGCCGAAAACGTTTCTACATATCGGCGTTGACCCTCAGCATAAATTGTATCAAATGCCAATGATGATTTTCCGCTACCACTCAAACCAGTAATAACTGTTAATTTATTTCGTGGAATTGAAACGTTTATATTACGGAGGTTGTGTACCCGGGCACCATAAACAACAACATGATCGTCAGTTTCTTCAATTTCCAAAGGAACCTCAATTTTTGATTCTGTAATTTTCTGCATACTGAATTTAATTCCTTGTCAATTTAAAAGGGGGATTTTTACTGTGTATTTTTTTCTGGCAGCATTTGTAAGTTTATCGTCACGCAGCCATGGATTAAAATCTTTTAACATCTTGTAGTTTATTCCATTATTAATCGCAAAATCCGCAAAATTAATTACAGATCCGTTTATTTCAATATCACGGGTTTTAATCAGCGGATATTTGTCATTCTCATCAACAACAAAATTGTACTGCGTCGGGTTTTCCAAAATCAACTTAAGTGCTGCAATCCTGAATACATAACGTTGTGTTTCGTCAACAAAAAGCAAATTGTAGTAATCGTTCATTTTTTGGCGTTCCATTTGGCTTTGTACCCTTGCCATTCCGCCATTGAATGATGCTGCTGCAAGTGTCCAGTTTCCATATTTATTGTATGAGGTACGTATATAATCACAAAAGGCAACAGTTGATTTTTCAATATGATAACGTTCGTCAACTTCGGAGCTTATTTCCAATCCAAAATCTTTGGCTGTACCACTCAGGAATTGCCAAAATCCAACGGCTCCTGCCGGAGAAACCGCCCGTGGATTTAATCCGCTTTCGGCCATTGCCAGATATTTAAAGTCATCGGGAATTCCTTTCGATTTCAAAATTGGTTCAATAACAGGAAAGTAGCGTGGTGCCAGTTTAATATAGCGAATGGTTTGCGAATGAAAATAGGCATTTGAGAGCAGTTCACGATCAAGCGCTTCCCTTACATCAAACCGATCAAGTGGCATTTCTTCACCAGCAAATGTTAGTTTTTCGGGAATTATAACTGATGTAAATTTCGTTTCTGACTCCACCGTTACTTTTGTATCCTCTGTTGTTGCTGAACTTAAAATTAACACCACAACAGCTATTTTAATTCCAATTATAACAGGCAATAATATCCTCCACCACTTTTTATTCTTCATCCTTAAAATCCTTTTATTCAAATGTTATCACTACAGGACAATAATTCATTCACAATAACAATCTATTTCAATAATAATATCTATTAAAACCCAACCTGAAAATAATTCGCAAAAATACATTATAATGGTCGGATAACAACGAAAAAAGCCTGGCAATTTACCAGGCTTTCTTTTAGGTTTCAACAACTAATTAAACTAAAACTAATTAAGAAAATTTCCAATAAAACGTACTTTTGATTCATTCAAATGAACAGTATTCAAGTATTTTGCATTTTTAAATTCATTTAAAACTTCAACTGATTTTAAATAAACAGGTTGGTAATTTTTATCACCAAAGATACCTTTTGATGTTTCTTCCAGTTCATCATGGATATTCACCATTGTATTAATAATACTTAACCGAAAATGTTGAGCACATTTTGTGCAGGGATTGTCCATTAATTCGGTGGCCTTATTAAAGGCAGTTTTCAAACAATTAATCGACTTTAAATAGTCCTTTTCCTTGCGATAAAGTTCGGATTGTACATAGTTTTTATAAATATCAGTAAGATGTACTTTACACATCATTTCTTTCAAAGGACAATTAATTACTTCAACTACATCCTGATTATCAACAAATTCTTCGGTTTGTGATAAGGAAAATGTTAAGAATTTTTTCAAACTTGCCTTCATTTTTTACAGCTTTTAATATTGTATTACCGAATTTTTACTATTTAATCGTAATGTGCATAATTCAAACCAATGATCAAATTCTCAATTAATCAGAATAAATCATTACATCAGTTCTTTATTCATTTCAAATTTTTGATGAATTGTCCCTAAACAGTTTTTCCTTTAGTAAATGATTTTCATTGCTTAATTCAGCAATCAACTGTTTTAAAAGGAGATTTTGATTCTTTAAATGGTTTATTTCAAACGAAGTAACTTCGCTTTTCACATTATGTACAAAGATGCCTTTTTCAGTTTCAATAAAATCCCTTGAACATTTATTGAATAACCTGGTGTCAATGCTCGCTCTGCCATAGGATTCATCTGAAAGTTCTTTAGAGATGACTTCCTTTGCAAACCGGATTTTTTCCTCATTGTAGAGATTTGCACCTGAGAAACCACCTATTTGATTCTCATTTGATTCGGTATAAAACGATTTTGTATTCATAATTTAATGGTCTAAACTATTACTAATATTATTTCAATTCCAAAATTTCATCAGCTTAATTAATAAGCGAAGAATATTAAATTATAACCTTATTATAATTTTCACCTTGTGTTTAATTTGGAACTTGTTTCTGAATAGTAAATTCATAATTCAAACCTGTTTAACCTAAAGCAAATTGGGTTTAAAAAATTTAAAGCCCTAAGTTTAAACAGTACTGCGTTTTTCAATTAACCAATTGTACATTTAAGTACAACTTAAACCAAAAACCAGTTCCAAATCTTAAATATTTTATAAAAAATGCGTCCTAGAAATGTATTTTCAAAAAGTCAATGACAAACTTAAATAAAAAATAAATATAAAATGATAAAAAGCAATAAATATTTGAAGAATAAGATATTGATGCAATATACTGTTTAACAGTATCCTAATTAAAATTAAGCATTTTGAATAGTTATAAATTAGCATTCAAAGAACACTGCGTGCACTTTTTTATCATTTTTTATTAACAATTAAGCTACCTACAAGCAAACAATAATTCATTGTTTCTATTTAATCATCAATCAAACAAAATATCATCGAACATCTAAAATATCAACATAAAATAAGCTTCCAGTATTTTATTGAACATAACAGTAAAGCAGTTTACATTTTCGCTGTGATTGTTTATTTTTTCACAGGAATAAAACTTATTTGCTGAATATTCTGAAGATTAGAGTAATCGTACTGGTAGAACCCATCATCTCCTATTAAAAATAAATAACCATCAAATGGAATTACATCGAAAGTTTTAATATTTGCAAATCTGGCAATCTGATGATCGTCAATGTTCAGTTTATCTTCCGCATCATAAACTTTCAGACCGTCGTCACCATCGCAGATAAACAGGGTTTGGTCATCGATACCCAAACCATACGGTCCGGTTAATGGATATGAAGCCAGTAATTCGTTATTTTTATAGTCATCCGATAGTTTCAGGACATCAAGCCGGTTTGTATTGCTGCCACAAACATTTCCGCCGCGTAAAGTTATATATGCATAACCATCCGAAATTACCACCGGATCACAACTTGTAACATGCCAAAAACTACCAATATAATTTAAAAGAGTCGGAACTTTAAGACTAAAAATCTGCATCCCGGATCGTGTTCCCAAAAACATGTGGCTGTCGTAAATAAACATAGTTTCAATATCCCAGCCAACATTCTGCTTACCAATATCTTTTGGTTTTTCGGGAGTTTTCACATCAAACATATATAAAGTTGCATTGTCAACTACATATAAATAATCATCATATAACCCAAAGCGTGCCATCGAACCACCAACTCCAAAAGAGTTTCCGGAATTGGAAGCTGCTCCACCGCCCCAATTAGCATCCATCATCCTTTCTGCAGCAAAAGGAAAGTAGTTGGGGTAGTAATGATATTCTATTTCCTGTCTCACCTTTTTGATTTCCCAGTCGATAACCACGCCCTTTTCCTTATCCACTGATGCCAGGCGGTAATCTTCATTAACTGGTGGAGGTGTCATATAAGGAAAAACATCTTTTACCCGGTTTACTTCTTTTGGATTTGTAATGTCAGAAATATCAATGGCTACAAGGTCAATATAACTATCGGCATATAAAATGTTGTTTTTAACAGCAATATCCACATTCCCCGGAACTTCTATAAATTTCATGTTTATTGGGTTACCCGGGTTTCGGTTATCTATTATATGAATGCCTTTCATTTCTTCGTTCACGAAAATGTACCCATCTTTAAAATAAATTTTCCCTGGATTTTTTAAATCAGTTGCTGCCGATGATTTTACAGCGACGCGTAAATCATCGTATGTTAAATAAATAGGCGAGTTTGCTGTAAACACTTCAGTGTATTCATCCATGCAAGAGTTGAAAAATGCAAATAAAATTAAAAGCGATATAAATTTGAATGTTTTCATTGCTGTAAATCTTTAATTAAAAATAAAACCTAATTTGATTGTTAACCTGTTGTAGTCAATATCAAGCTGATAATCATTTTCACCCTTGTAGCTGAGCCTGTGAAACTGATATCCAAATGCAAATGACATACCGAATCCTGATGAAAACATTCGCTGGTAACCGATTCCAGGATTCACCATAAAACCACCTTTTGTATCCATTTCATTACTATAATAGTTGGGATTTGGCCATATCATATTGTCATAATAAAAAGGTTGAATTTCGTAATTGTAAATCGGATTTGCATCTTCCAGTGGAACTTCATATCCCGTTTTCAAAAAAAGATAGGGTGTTGAATATGAATTTCTTAACTTATATTCAATATTGACAAATGCAGGCAGGTAGGTTTCTTTTAAAAACTCAAAGCCAATTCCAACACCAGCCGAAAGTTTAGGCATTACTGAATAATTAAGTGAAGCTGAAAAACTAAAAGGCGCCGATTGGCTGTTTTCCGAATTACCGGCCAAAACCCCCAGTTCGGTGTGCAAATAGAATGGCGAATGTGCAGTGGGCTCCTCAAAAGTTTCATCCAATTGAGCCATTTTATTTGAAACACGCTCTACTTCATCGGATTGAAATATCCAGAGGTTTCCAGCCGATTCTATTTGCAGTTTCGATAAATCATTTGAATACTGATATTTCCCTTTCAGGATTGTCCCGTTCTTCAGATAAACATAACCTTTTTGAGGTTGGGCAAAAACAGGAAATACGATAATTGCAGTTAAAAACAAAAAGCACAATTTTTTCATGATAGTTAAGTTGTTTTTATCATTGAGATGAAAGATAGGGAACATGGGTTGCGTTGGAAAAAAACCAAAAACAGTTATTTGAAGAATCCTGAGGAATCAAGTGTTTTAACTGCCTGAATTGCTGAACTTTCGTCAGAAATATTGATTTTGTTTTTTCGGAGTATTTTTTTTATATCCTTTTTCTGTTCGGGATAAATGTTGTAAAACGAACGATTTTTTAATTGAATTTTTTCCAATCCCTTTTCTTTTGACAAAATATAATACATGGTTTTTAACCGAAATTCAACGTCATACATTCTTCCTCCAACACCAATATAAGGGCTAACTTTATTTTGCTCAACCTGATAAAAACACAAAAGTTTTGAAGTACCTGAATAAAGTTCATGGAAATAGCTTTTGTTAAATAATCTATTTAGGGAATCAATATTAATAAATTTTTGTTCTGTCAACTTTTCTGTTTCACTATGAGAATAAAAAATGAACTCCTTAACTATGGACTTATCAACAACAAAAAGCGAACGATTATTTTCATTGTATGCTACCAACTCATCACCATATGCCATGTAACGCATTCTCATATTTTCAAATACATCACCATCTTTCAAAATTATTGTACCCTCTTCCCAATCCTTCTGCAAAAAATAATTGGCGTTACTCACCGGGCTTAAATAATAAATTTCACCCGTCAGTTTTCCCTGAAAACGGTTGGAGTCTTTGCTCAAATTCGAAATAGAAATTCCTGAGTTTTGTGCCGATCCCAAAAATTGAATCAAGAACAACATATAAAACATCATATATTTTTTAACCACCTTCATTTTATTTCTATCCATTTTGAAGATTTAAAAAACTCATCATCAATAGTTAAACCTTCGACTGTAATTTCAACGGTTCCTTTTCTGTCAGACAAATTGAACTCATAATCATCCTGATCCTTCTTTAGAACTTCCCACAAAAAAACTTGTCGCATATCAGGTTGGTTCTCGCGTAATTTATTTTGAAGCTTATAATTTGGCATTTTTTCAATTTGTATAAAATCGACATTAAACTGAAAAACATTGGGTTGCTGAGCAAGCCATGAATTTGATTTGTCGTACAATGAAACAGAAAGAACACCTTTAAAAATCAGATCTCCAAAAATTCGTTCTGTTTTAACTATATCGATAAAACTTATGTCGGTTGATTTTAAATTTTTGAAAAAATCATTTTTAAAAACCGGAATTCCATTAATCAACCGCAGTGGTTCGTCTTCAAAAAACCAACGATATGAACTGTTAATTATACGAATCGTAATTTCATCATTTCTTGAGCGGTATTGGACACCGGGCAAAATTTCACGCGAAATCTCCTGAAAATCGGGCAAATCAATAAATTCATCAGGAATTACATGTTGATCGGGTTTGCCGTAAAATGGTATTGAAAACCTTGGCGGCATTTCGAAATTCGCTGGTTGAGTTTCAAAAACAGTATTGAAAATCTTATTTGTTAAATTGGCATTTATTGAAGTATTAATAAAGTCAATTTGCTTTAGATTAAGTGTTTTCAGATAATACTGTTTGGCTTCAGAGCGTAACATGAAATTATTTTCAAGCTGAATAATAAACTGACCTGCGGTATTTGAAACCGCCTGCAAAACTACATTTCCATTGCCAAAAGCATTTTTTATATAAAAATGAAAATCTCCGTTTTCGCCCAAAACATAATAATCAAAATAAGGCTGATCGCCGTCAATGGTAAGCAGTACAACCGCATTTGCAGTTACTTCTCCATTTTTGCCGGTTACCTTGCCATTTAGCAGAATACCATCATTTTCTATAAAATCAGGGATGTCGGAGTTTGAACTTTGTAATCTGAATTTATTTTCAATTTCAATTTCTTTTGTTAGCGGATCAACAAGAGTGGCTCTGACAATTGCATTTTTAATTTTATAACCGGAATTTGTGTCGATTTTAACCGTCACTTTTCCCCGCGTTAAGTATTCATTTTTATCTGTATTTATATTTATTTCCGAATTATTGGATTTATCTTTTTCTGGCTTATTCGTATTAATCAATTCAATTTCTTCAACCCTGTCTTCAAATCGGTTGTACACAAAAAGCGATTTGCATGAAGTTTCCAGATCTGCTGTATTTCGTTGTGCATTTAAAAATGCTGTAATAAAATATTGTCCGGTACTTAATGAATCGGGAATACTGATAAAACCTTGTGCCCTGTTATTCTCAGTTTTTATAGCTATTGAAGAAATCAGGTTGTTATTTTTACCATCCAACTGTACGTGTACAATGTTTCCAAAATTTTCAAGTTGTTCAGGTTGAAAAACTTTAACCCAAACTGTATCGCCCGAAACACAAAAGTCACGATCGGTAAACAATACAGGCATTTTCTGTTTTGCATTGTTTTGCGCAACAGCATCAACGAAAACAAATCCCAGGATAATCAGCAGATATATTTTGAGATTATTTTTCATTTGGATATGTTTTTGACGTTGATTCCCAAAAATCAGGCGGGTTGGAAAGCTGTTCTCCCATAGCAGGTATTTCATAAAAATAAGGTATTGGTTTTATCAAATAACCCTGTTCCTTAGAAATATAATTTACATAAAAACGATGCTCTTTGTACGATGAGATCTCGAAATTACCGAGGATCAACTGGCTGGGGTTTGAAGTACATTTTAAATTACTGCGTGCCTGCACATATAACGGGTCAAACAACCGACCTTCAGAACCAAGTTGTTTGTTTAAATCATAGTAATAGTTGTAACCTGATTCTGACAAGCCAAACTGATTTAAAATTAAAATCCATCCGTAAAATGTTTGATCAAGCCTGATAACAACTTTTTGTTCCATAAAAAATAGTGGATGTTTTACGATATTTCTATTTGTGGAGAATTCGGCCGGAGCTGCAATATTGAATATATCTCTTGGATAACTTGATAACCACGAATACATTGGCTCAATTAATATATCACCACCCCAGGGTATTTCAACCGGATAGGTATATTGTAGGACTTTTCGGGCTGTAAATCTGTAATAGGGCATTTCTTTTTCGTTTGAAATATCGGCATATAGCTGAACACCAGGGTATTCTCTAATATCGTCAACATCATTATTGCCACTAATCTTTATAATTTTGTTTTCGGCAATACCGTAAACAGTATCTAAATCAGGTAACGGTGGAACAGGTTCAAACGACGATTCAAAAGTATTTCCGCGGTATGTTATTTTTAATTTGTATTTCAAACCGGGATCTATATAAAAATTGGCAGGGAAATTACCTGGTTTTGATTCAGATAGTATTCTTTCGTAGCCTTTGCTGTCGATAACAGATACTTCAGCTCCCGAAATATCAGGGTACTTGTAGCTTTCTTCATTAAAACCATTTGATTCGGTGAGTCTTATAACATTATCGTTTTTGCCAAACACGATCCGGGCATCAACAACAATTACACTTTCGCGTGATTCGATATTTGGTGTGTAAATTTCTTCGCAAGCTGAAAGCACGAAAAATAACAAAAAACAATATGTGAACCACTTCCTCATTTAAAACTTAAAATTATAGGTTAACGATGGAACCGGAATACCAATTACCGATAGTTTATACAGTGAATAAAGCCTGTAATCGTTGCTTTCGCCCGGTATCGATTTTTTGTAATATACCGAATACGGGTTTTTCCGACCATAAACATTATACACCGAAAAGGTCCAGCTTCCTTTCCACATTCGTTTTTTGCGCAGGTTTTCGTCGAAGGTAATAGACAAGTCAGCCCGGTTGTATGATGGCATTCTGTATTTATTCCTTTCAGAATAATAAACCAACTGTTCACCTGCAAAGGCATATTTTATTTCCGGCAAAGTTACAGGCCTCCCTGAAATGAAAACAAAATTCCCTGAAACCCGCCACCTTCTGCTGATATTGTAGGTTCCGGTAAACGAAAAATCATGTGGCCTGTCGTAAATACTGCGGTAGTATTTTCCGTCCCAAAAATTTTCTTCATCAAACAAACTTGTATTTTTTTGTTTTGTGGCCGAAAAAACATAGCTGGCATAACCAGTTAAACGCCCGATACTTTTTTTCCCACTCAGTTCAATGCCATACGAATAGCCACGGGTTGGAATTAATGCTGTTTCAATATATTCGTTCATTAAAAGCTGTGCGCCATTTTTATATTCAACTAAGTTTTGAAGGTTTTTAAAATAAATTTCAGCCGAAAAATCGATTTTATTGAACCAGGACTTGTTTTCAACACCAATTGCAATCTGGTCGCTGATCAGTGGTTTCATGTAATAATCAATTGTTTTCCATGTTTCGGCAGGCGAAATTACAGCGCTGTTACTCAACTGAAAAACATTTTGGCGTGTACGCTGATAATTCAGTTTTAGTGTAGTGTTTTCATCAACATCAAAATTGAAAAGCAGGCGGGGTTCGAATCCGCTGTAAGGGGCTGACACATCATTGGGACCGAATTCCAATGAGTCGGTAACATTTTCAGGGCTTATCGGTTTCCCCTGTTCATAAATATAAACAACAGGTGTTCCGATATTATTTGCACGCGAATAGCGCAATCCAGCCGAAAATGAGAAATTGGGCAACACTTCAAATTCGTCGCTAACAAAAGCTGCCCACTCCAGCAGTTTTTCATTGTCAAGTTTTTGATAATCAATTAAACTTATTTCTTCGAGTGGAACTATTTCTCCAGGTTCAATATAATTGTAATTGGCTTTGAAACCTGCTTCAATATTGTGACGCGGAGTAGGATGCCATTTAAAATAGTAACCCGCCGAGCTGTATTTCAGCATGTTGTTTAATAAATATGCCTCTTCCGGATTTTGATCTGCATAATCTGTCAGCCTGTAATTATATTCACTGTACGACAACTCCAGTTCGCCATACAACGATTCGGCAAATCGTGAATTAAGTGTAAGATTTCCCAGTTTACTGCCGTATTCATTAACCGTTTGCAAACTTGTGCTGAACTCATCGTTACTGAGGTAAGCCATCGCACTTATTTTATTGTGCTGGTTAAATTTATAGGTTATTTTTCCCGATGCATCGTAAAAATTTGTTACGCTGTTGCTGATATTTACATCAGGAATTCTCTTTAAAATCCAGCTTGTGTATGAAGTCCGGCCACCAACGACAAATGTTAATTTCTTGTTTTTTGTTAAAGGTCCTTCAATCGCAAGCCTCGAATTGATAAGACCAATTCCGCCATTAACCCGAACCAAATCAGGATTTCCCTCTTTAAAATCAACTTCCATAACCGACGAAACGCGTTCACCCAATTTAACCGGAATTCCACCTTTAAAAAGACGGACATCTTCAACAACATCCGGATTGATCAGCGAGAGAAAACCAAAAAGGTGAGATGAATTAAAAACCGGGCTACCATTTATTAATATCAGGTTTTGATCGGAATTGCCGCCGCGAACATTAAAACCCGATGACATTTCACTGACGGTTTGAACTCCTGCAAGCATTGTAAGCCCTTTCAACACATCAACTTCACCCATTAACGCAGGCATTCTTTTCATTTCGATGGTTGTCATTTGCACCATGCTCATTTGCGACCGCGGTAAATCGTGTTGAATTCCCAAAACGGTAACTTCACCTATATTATGCGATTCCTCGTAAAGATCAAAATCGGCAAAGCCATCCTCAATTAACTTAATTTGCGGGTTTGAATTTTCAAAACCAACAAACGAAAACTGAAGTTGATGGACTCCTGTAGGTAAATTCAGCTCAAATTCGCCTTTGCTGTTTGTTGTTGCACCTTTTTCAAGTTTGTTGTTATAAACAACTGCTCCGGTCAAAGTTTCCCCAGTTTTGCCATCAAGTACACGGCCTTTTAAAGTGGCGGTTTTGTAGCGCCCAATATTTAAAGGGTCACCAATTATCATCATTTGTGTTTGATTGTCAAATTTTGAACGCACATCCATTGATTTCCTGTAAACAATAATTCCATCATCCTGAAACAGCATAAACGTCAGTTCGTGTTCGTAAAAAACATTGTTCAATGCCTGAATCAATGTGGTATTTTCGAAAGTTTTTGTAATTGTGAAAGGTTCAACCCAACCCTCTTTATAAAAAACTTTTAACCCGTATTTATCGTGAAGCAGGTTAAGAAAATCACTGATCGGTTGATTTTGGAAGGTTTCATTAATTTTAATATCATTTACCTTTTGGGCAAACGAGCTTCCGTTTATAAAAATAAAAAAGACTACAACAAAAATAATATGGTTTAGTTTGAATGATTTCAATATTTAATACCCTGTATTAGTGTCGATTAGTTTAATATCCATAAATCCGGGATGAGTGAAATTGCTTTGTTAGATTGTCACTGATTTAAATAGTTTAACCGTGTATTATATTAAAGTTCAAGATTAGTGAAAACTGTTACCTTTTCTTTTGAACAGACCATTTTTTTTTCAATCTTGTTGAAAAAATAAATCGTGTTAAAAAACAACTTAACAACCTACAAAATGAAACAAAGTATCGCGTTATTTCTTCTTGTTTGTTCTTCTCTGATTTCCGTTTCGCAGGAAAAACTGAATTATTTTTTACCGTCAGATGTTGATTATGATAAAAATATACCAACACCGAAACAATTTTTCGGGCAGGAAATGGGTGAATGGCATTTAACGCACGACCAGATTTTGTTTTATATGGAAGAGATCGCCCGGGTTTCAGATCGTGCAATTATAAAGGAATATGCCCGTTCGTGGGAAAACCGGCCGCTTGTTCACCTGATTTTTACTTCGGAAGAAAACCACAAAAATCTGGAAGAATTAAAAGCCAAACATATTCAATTTGCCAATTCAGCTGGAAATACCGGAAAATCGGATATTCCGCTGGTTGTAAATCTGGGATACGGCGTTCATGGAAACGAATCGAGTGCAAGCAATTCATCGGTTTTAACTGCTTATTATCTTGCTGCTGCACAAGGCGAAAAAATTGATAGATTACTTGAAAGTACAATCATTTTAGTTGATCCGTGTTTAAATCCCGACGGGTTTACCCGCCACAGTACCTGGGCAAATATGCACCAAAGCGAAACTGCAACGGGCGACAACAACTCACGCCAGTTTAACGAAGTCTGGCCGGGTGGCCGGGGAAATCATTATTGGTTCGATATAAACCGGGATTACCTTTTACTAGTTCATCCTGAATCTGTTGGACGGGTTGCCAAATTTCATGAATGGCTGCCAAACATTGTTACCGACCACCATGAAATGGGTGCAAATTCCACGTTCTTTTTTCAACCCGGAGTTCCAACCCGAAACAACCCGCTGACACCGGAAAGCAATTACATTCTTACCCATAAAATTGCTGATTTTCATTCGAAATATCTCGATAAAATTGGAGCTGCCTATTTTTCGGAAGAACAGTTTGATGACTATTATTTTGGGAAAGGTTCATCGTACCCAGACATTAACGGAAGTGTTGGGATTTTGTTTGAACAGGCCGGTTTCAGAGGCCGGATCCGCGAAACTTCAAACGGAACAAGAAAGCTGGCCTATGGAATTCGAAACCAGTTTACAGTTACGCTTTCCACACTAGATGCTGCCATGAATTTAAAAGATGAATTGCTTCAGATGCAACAGGATTTTTATTTGGATGCATTGAAATTAGCCGATAAAGACCCGGTAAAAGCCTACATTTTTGGAAATGAAAACGACATTGTAAAAACCCAATTTTTTATTGATTTGTTAAACCGGCATGAAATTGATGTGTTTGCAAACGAGAAGGAAATCAACAAAAACGGAGTTGTTTTTAAACCTGCAGAAAGTTTTGTTGTGCCACTGAAACAAAAGCAATTCAGGTTAATTAAATCGCTTTTCGACAAAGCAATAACTTTCGCCGACAGCACTTTTTATGATATTTCAACCTGGACATTCCCATATACTTTTAATATTCCTTTTGCTGAAATTACTTCTTTAAAAGACATTCAATATTCAAAAGAAAAAGTGGATACCCAAAAAACTGAAGGAAAGGTAATTGGTGGAAAAAGCACGCTGTCATACCTTTTCAGGTGGAATGAATATACTTCTCCGTCAGCGCTTTACCAATTGCAAAAGGCGGGTTTAAAAACAAAAGCAGCAACCGAAAAATTCAGTTTTATTGTGAATG
This sequence comes from Draconibacterium sp., assembly GCA_041739985.1. Lineage (GTDB taxonomy): Bacteria > Bacteroidota > Bacteroidia > Bacteroidales > Prolixibacteraceae > Draconibacterium. The sequence continues at coordinate 211,734 of JBGSMW010000043.1, forward strand.
GCAACAATGAGGATTTTACATTCGGAACCATTCAGATTCCGGTTAATGACCAGGATTTAAGTGAGAACGAAATTTTCGATTTGGTTTCTTCAGTTTCGAAAAATACAGGGATTGATTTTTACGGATTATCAACCGGGCTTTCGCCGCAAGGAATTGATTTAGGCAGCAACAATTTTGCAGTTTTAAATAAACCCGAAATTTTGCTTTTTGTGGGTGGCAGCAGTCGCAGTCTCGACGCAGGTGAAATCTGGCACCTTTTCGATCAGCGTTACAAAATACCTGTAACTTTAGCAGACACAAAAGATTTTAGTTCGATTAATTTATCGAAATACAATACAATTATACTTCCAGGCGGTTCATACAGCAAGTGGGGTAAACCGGAAACTGACAACCTGAAACGCTGGGTACAACAGGGCGGAACATTAATTGCCTGTAAAAGTGCTGCAGGCTGGACAGCCAAAAATGATTTTGGCAAAACAAAATTTAAAAAAGATGCACAACCCGATTCTACTTTAAATGTGAGTTATGATAGTCGCGAAAAAGACAGGAATATCAATGTAATCAGCGGGGCAATTTTCAATACAACCCTCGATGTGAGCCATCCGCTTTGTTACGGATATACTGAAAATACACTCCCGGTTTTTAAAACGGGAAATCAGGTTGCCGAACCGCTTGGAATAAAATATGCCGAACCTGTAAAATTTACTGCAGAACCTTTTTTAAGCGGGTTTGTGTCGGATAAAAACCTGGATCAGATTAAAAATGCTCCGGTTGTTTCAGTGCAAAATATTGGCCGTGGAAAAATCATCAGTTATCACGAAAACATGACCTTCCGCGGAATTTGGTTAGGTACCAATAAATTGCTGGCAAACGGAGTATTTTTCGGAAATGTGATTCAATAAACTTCTTATTTTATCGACCGGAACATTCTGCCAAACCTGATTTTTGCCGGGAAATTTTTGTCTTTGTCCATCGAAAGCCAGATGAATTTTGCTTTTCCAACTACATGGTCTTCAGGCACAAAACCCCAGTAACGCGAGTCGGCAGAGTTGTGGCGGTTATCGCCCATCATCCAGTAATAATCGAGTTTAAAAGTATAGCTTTTGGCAACTTCTCCGTTAATTTTGATTTCACTTCCACTCACTTCAAGTTTATTGTTTTCATAAACACTGATTATGCGTTTATAAATTGACAGATTTTCAATAGTAAGTTGAACAGTTTTTCCTTTTGCAGGCAAGGTAATCGGGCCAAAATTATCTACATTCCACTGGAAATTTTTGTCGGATGGAAAAATATTCTGATCCCACTTTCCAGGTTCTTCTGTTAGTTTCTCAACTGCCGTAACATTTGAAAACTCCTTCATTTTTGCCACATTTTCTTCTGTAAGAGGAAACATGTATTGTTCGCTCGAAAAGGCTTCGCGGTCGGCTACGGCAATATTCAATTTTTCCAAAGCCTTCGGATTTAAGGAAGTACCGTTGGTATTAACAATGTAATTATGTTGCATTCCGGCAATCGAATTTTGTGGTTTGCCATTTACAAAAAGCTGTCCGCGTTCCATTTTAATTTCATCGCCAGGTATTGCAACACAGCGTTTGATATAGTTTTCGCGTTTGTCAACAGGGCGCGAAATGACTTCCCCAAAATTGCGTTTATCGCTCCAAACCCTGTCTCTGCCATACATTCGGGTCAACTGATAATAACTTTGCGTAGGAATATTCATCGCAACTGTATCACCTTCAGGAAAGTGAAACACAACAACATCATCGTTTTTGATTTTTCCAAACCCGGCCAACCTTTTGTAAGGGCTATTTATCCATTCAACATATGATTTTGTGCCTGTTGTCAATGGCATTGTGTTGTGTACAAACGGGAACGATAATGGCGTATTTGGTGTTTTCGGTCCGTAAGCAGTTTTGCTCACAAAAAGATAGTCGCCAACCAGCAACGATTTTTCCATCGAAGAAGTTGGAATTGTATATGCTTCGATAAAAAACATACGGATAAATGATGCGGCAATTACAGCGAAAATAATGGCATCAATCCATTCAACCACTTTTGTTTGACGGCCATTTGGCGGGTTTTTCTTTTTCCAGAACGCCCAATGTACTTTTTCGGTAACATAAATATCGAAAATAACTGCGAGGCCAATCAGCCACCAAAAATTCCCTAACCAGATAACCCAAAGCAGGTACAACCCGCCCATAGTGCTAAATTTAAACCATTTGTTTGAAAGCAATTCTTTCATTGTATATTATGTTTTTAAATGTTCAGTAAATCTTTCATTGTAAGAATGCCCTTGCGGCCAATGCAGTATTCGGCGGCAAGAACAGTCCCAAAAGCAAGTCCTTTGCGGCTTTTCGAACTGTGTGTAATTTCAATAAAGTCAACTTCCGACTCGTATTTTATTGTATGTATTCCGGGAACTTCACCCACCCGTTCCGATTTAATATTGATTTCGTTTTCAGCAGGTGTTTTATCATTTACCCAATCTGTTTTTCCGGGAAGTTTTTCCAGCATATCTTCAACCAGGCTAATTGCAGTGCCGCTGGGTGCATCAAGTTTATGGATATGGTGAATTTCGGTCATTTCAACTTTGTACTCAGTGCGGTTGGCCATCAGTTCAGCCAGTTTTCTGTTTATTTCGAAAAACAAATTTACACCAAGTGAGAAATTGCTGCTGTAGAAAAAAGTGCCATCAAGTTTGTTGCATTTTGCAATCACATCATCTTTTTTGTCGAGCCAGCCTGTTGTTCCGCTCACCACGGGAATCCCGGCTTCAAAACAAATATTATAATTATTTACGGCAGAACCGGGAATTGTAAATTCGATAGCGACATCACATTTCTTCAGATTTTCAACTGTCAAATCACCGGGATTGTTGATATCGATAATCAGTTTTATTTTATGTCCGCGGGAAACAGCGATCTTTTCAATCTCTTTCCCCATTTTACCGTAACCGATAAGCGCTAAATTCATCGTTAATTTCCTTCCTGTTAAAATTAAAAGGCACAAAGATAAAATATTAACAAAGAAAGCAGCATTGAACAAAAACTAAAAAAGAATTCGACAAATGGACTGTATTGAATGACAAACGGGTTTTTAAAAAAGGTTGAAGCGATTTGATATTTGGCGGCTTGATATCTGTAAAAAAAGAAAGGATGAGTCAACACTCATCCTTTTCACTAACTAAACCAATAAAACTAATCAAACCTAAACTTATGAACTAAAACTTTGATTCAAAAGTAGGGTGTTTCAACCAATCGGACGTTAACTCAATGTTAAAACACATGTTTTACAGCATATCTTAACCTAATGTTAAATCCGTTTTTTAATTCTTCCTTCTTCACTCCTCTCCGCCAACTGGCGGAAGGTTGGGTGGGGCTTCTTAAATCAACCCCCTCAAAAACAATCGAAGGTGTCAGCTACGAAGAAGTTACGTTTACGTCGTTTCCGATTTCGCCTAAACTTACAAAACAAAAAATTCTGTGTTTCTCTAATTCAGACCAAAATCACGGACTTTGGAAAGTCAGTGTTCCAAAACAAAAAACGGATTGACATTTAGCCAATCCGTTTTTTATTCTTCTTTCTTATCTCCCCTCCTTCGGAGGGGCAGGGGGAGGCTTTAAATCCCACTAAAATCAACCCCTTCAAATACAATTGAAGGAGTCAGCCACGATGAAGTTACGTTTACGTCGTTTCCAATTTCGCCAATATTCGACCACAAATCTTTCATGTTTCCGGTGATGTTCATTTCGGAAACGGGTTTTACAATTGCGCCGTTTTCAATAAGGAAACCTTCGATACCAAACGAAAAATCGCCTGTTGTGCCATTGCTGTTGCCACCGTTAAAACCGGTTACAAGAATTCCGCGTTTTACACCGGCAACCAAACCCTGCAAATCTTTGCTTCCGGTTTCGAAAACAATATTTGTAGTTGAACCGCTGGTGGGTTCCATTTCGAGTTTTTTACCGTAATAGGTGTCGATATAATAGGTTTTTAAAACGCCATTTTCAAACACCGGGCGTTTTTTTGTTGCCAGCCCTTCACTGTCAAACAACCTTGAACCACGGCCCGAAACAATAAACGGGTCATCGGTAATTGTCAGTTTTTCAGAAACTACTTTTTGGTTAAGTTTATCGATTAAAAACGAGTTTTTTTGTTGAATTGCTGCACCGTTCAATGCCGAAATCAGCGGGCTGAAAATGCGTCCTACCTGTTTGTTTTCAACAATCATTGTCATTTTTTCGGAGGCGATTTTTTGCTGCCCAATTTTATCGGTTGCCCTTTTTAAAGCAGCTACGCCAACATTTTCCTTTTTCAACTGATCAAAAAATATGGCACTTTCGTTCCACGAAGCTTCGGGCCGTGCATCACCACTTTTTACCGAAACCGATGCATACATACCAAAATGCGAATTTGCGCTGTCGCCTTCAAAACCGTTGCTGGTTACCATAACCCGTTCGTCAAAACCGTCATAGTAATTGGTAGAAACCGAAATAATCCGGTCATCTTTACCCAATACTTCTTTTTCAACGGCAAAAGCCAAATCGATTTTCTTTTGCGGATCAACTTTGCTGAAATCTGTATCCAGCGTTTTTAAATCGTTGTTTCCACCTTTGTAATATAACTCAGGTTCGGGAAGTGTGCGGAACTCGTCTTCCGACAAAAACCGGGTTCCTTCAATTGCCTGTTCAATAAAATGCGCCAACTCTTCCTTTTTCAGGCGGTTGGTTGAATGTGCCGAATACTTTTTATCCACATACAAACGAATTGTCAGGCTGCTTTGAATGGCCTGTTCCAATTTGTCAATTTTCTCTTCACGAACCTCAACACTGCTGCTCTGGCTGTTTGAAATGCTGACACTTGCCTGCTGTGCTCCGTTTTCAAGGGCATGATTCATTGCCCACTTTGCCAAACTATATTTTTCTTCTTTTGTCATTTTCTTTAAACTTTCAACATTAAACTCTGAACTTTGAACTCTGAACTCTAAACTTTGAACTCTAAACTGCCATCCTGTCCCTCCCCTTGGGGAGGTTAGGAGGGGCTTCACCCATTCGTTCCCCCAACCGTCAGTTTCTTCACCAAAACAGTTGGCAATCCGCATGTTACCGGCACCGACTGACCATCTTTTCCACAAGTCCAGGTTCCGTTGTCAATCAAATAATCGTTTGCTGCCATTGAAATATCAGCCAAAGCCTGCGGACCGTTTCCGATAATATTAATGTCCTTTATCGGTTGTGTCAGTTTTCCTTTTTCGATGAGGTAGCCCGATTTCACAAAGAAGGTAAAATCCCCAGCGCCAATTTGCACCTGTCCGTTGCTGAAATTATCGACATAAACACCATAATCCACATTGGCAATAATATCGTCTTTAGAGCTTGTTCCGGCTTCCATGTAGGTTGCCCGCATGCGCGGAATTGGAATATTACGGAACGATTCGCGCCGTCCGTTTCCGGTTGGATTTACTTTATAGAATTTCGAACTTATTCTGTCGTGAATGTAACTGTTCAAAACGCCATCTTTAACTAAGTAGGTTTTCTCAACGTCATTTCCTTCGTCATCGATATTGATTGATCCGCGGTTGTTTTCAAGTGTTCCGTCGTCGATGATATTGATAAAACTTTCTGCCACTTTTTTGCCCATTTTATCGCTGAAAATAGAAGTTCCTTTACGGTTAAAATCGGCTTCGAAAGTATGTCCGATTGCTTCGTGCAGCAAAATTCCGGAACCGCCTGCACCCATCACAACGGGCATTTCACCGGCCCTGGGTTTAACGGCATCAAATAAAATATTTGTTCTATCAACAGCTTCATGCGCAAGTTCAGTCAAAAGATTATCGTCGAGCCATTCAAAACCTTTCCTGAATGAACGTGCTGCATACGAATTTTCGATTTTGTCGCCTTTTTGCATAATGCAAACCACGCCAAAACTAATCATCGGACGATAATCATAGGTAAGCCGGCCTTCTGAATTGTAAAACAGTACATAACTTGTTTCGTCATTCAAAAAAGCATTCACTTTTATCACTTTTTCATCGAGATCGAAAACCATGTCGTTGATTTTCTGTACAAAAGGCACTTTGTCTTTTACCGAAACATCACTCCACTGTTTTGCTATATTATAATAACCTGAAGGCACTTTTTCGGTTAAATCAACCGGATTAAAACCTGAATTTTCGTTGGCAATACTTGCAGCCATTTTTGCCGCGTTCATCATATCATCCAAACTTATATTTTCGGAATAGGCAAAACCCGTTTGGTCGCCTTTCAAAACCCTGATTCCCACACCAAAATCGACATTTGAAAAAGCACGGTTTACTTTTCTGTCTTCCAAACTGATATTGTTCGAAATTTTATGCTCAAAAAATAAATCGGCATAATCGCCACCTTTGCTCATTGCAGTTGAAACTACCTTTTGCAAAATTTCGGGTGTAACCTCAAAATGATCTAAATAACTTTTCACGTTTTCTGAAATTTGTATGTTTTGGCACGACTGTATAAACGGAGGCAGAATTATACTTCCGGCGACAACTGCGCTACCTGATTTGATGAAATTACGACGGTTTAAGTTCATAATATTGAAATTAAATTTTTTTCAAAGTAAAACAAATTAAGTATTGAAGCTTCAAAAGCTATAAAATGTTTCCACTTTTTAACTTAATTTTTTGCATTTTATAACAAATACTCTCAAAAAAAAATCAAAATTCCCTTTGTTATTTATTTGTTTGCCGACATGCATTTATTTAGGGGGTGAACAAAAATATATAGGTATGTTTTTCACAAGACATATATATAAAGCATCAACTTTGCATAAAAAAAGTAAAATGTCGGAAAAATGGTAGTTTTTAACAGGGGTATCGATAAATAATCCAATTTAAATGTAAATTTTGCATTAAATTTTTACAAATTGTCAGCAAAACAGGATTACAGATTTCAGTTAACTCTATTTTTGTATCAGAAAAAAAGAAAATATTCATATTAATAAACAAATTATTACAACATGAGATCAAAACTGGAATACATTTGGCTGGATGGTACGGTACCAACCCAGCAGTTAAGGGCTAAAACACGTTTAGCTGACAATTTTAGCGGTAAATTGGAAGATTGCCCCATTTGGTCGTTTGATGGTTCTTCAACCAACCAGGCTACCGGTGGAAAATCAGACCTTTTATTGAAACCTGTATTTATCTGTCCTGATCCGGATCGCAAAAATGCATATTTGGTTATGACCGAAGTTTTGTATGCTGACGGAACTCCGCATGAAACCAATGGCAGAGCGCACATCGAACAGGAAGATGTAGATTTTTGGTTTGGTTTTGAACAGGAGTATTTCCTTTATGATCCGCAGACACGTCTTCCGTTAGGATTCCCTGCAGGCGGGTTCCCTCTGCCACAAGGTCCGTATTATTGCGGAGTTGGAGGTTCAAAAGCATTTGGCCGCCAGATTGTTGAAGAACATTTAGACCAGTGTATTGATGCCGGATTAAACATTGAAGGGATTAATGCAGAAGTTGCAGCAGGACAGTGGGAATACCAGATTTTTGCAAAAGGCGCTCACAGTGCCGGTGACCAGATTTGGGTAGCCCGTTTTCTTTTGGAACGCACTGCCGAAAAATATGGTGTTGATGTTGAACTGCACCCAAAACCGCTGGGAAAAGATCTCGACTGGAATGGCTCGGGTATGCACGCCAACTTCTCGAACGGTTTAATGAGAACCTGTGGCGACAAAAAAGTTTTCGATGCTATTTGTGAGGAATTTGCAAAACACATTCCTGAACACATTGCAGTTTACGGGGCTTATAACGACCAACGTTTAACAGGTAAACACGAAACTGCTTCAATCAACGATTTCAGTTATGGTGTTTCCGACCGTGGATCGTCAATTCGTATTCCTGTTGGAACAGTTGAAGATGGCTGGAAAGGACGTTTGGAAGATCGTCGTCCTGCTTCAAACGGAGATCCATACAAAATCGCTGCAGTTATTATTAAAACTACACACAAAGCTGTAGCCAAGCTGTAACAAAACACTTGATATAAATAGAAAAAAGCTGTCTTCGGGCAGCTTTTTTTGTTTTAAATAATTAAATGTGAAAACCCAAATTCGTTAATATAATTCTATATTTGAGCAATCAATAAAAAACTAAAACGAAATGAAAAACTGACCTAAATGTTAACCAGTGAATATGTATAACCAAAGATTTTTTAACGCTGGAAGTATCACAAATAAATTAAAATGTAAAGATTTTTCAGACACAATTTTAAAATGAAAATCGGGTTATATTTTCAAGGCGCTATAATTAAAAAAATACCTGTTAATTAATCTGTTTTAAAATAAATTATGCTTTTTAGCTCATTAGTATTTTTATATATTTTTCTGCCGGTTACTTTAATTATCTATTATGTAATAAATCCAAAACTCAGAAACTCATTTCTATTTTTATCGAGTTTAGTATTTTTTGCGTGGGGTGGAGTCAGTTACAGTTTAATTCTTATTATTTCAATCATTCTCAATTATGTAATAGGAATACAGATAAATAAAAGGCAAAGGCGGAAAAACTGGTTGATTGTTGGGATTGTCTTAAATCTGGCCTTTCTTATTGTTTTTAAATACACCAGTTTTATTATTGAAAATGTTAATAACGCCTTTACCTGGCTTGAAATACCAACAGTTAAAAATCCAAAAATAATATTACCTATTGGCATTTCATTTTACACTTTTCAGTCAATTTCTTATTTGGTTGATGTTTTCCGCAGGACAAATAGATCACAGAAGAACATTATAAATTTGGGATTGTATATTGCATTATTCCCGCAGTTGATAGCTGGCCCGATTGTTCGGTATCATGATATTCAAAAACAAATAAGTCAAAGAATACATTCGCTTGATAAATTTCAGCAAGGAATAAAACGATTTATAATTGGATTTGCAAAGAAAGTTATAATTGCCAATACCATGGGATATGTTGCAGACCAGGTGTTTGCATTAAATGTTGATTCAATAGTACCCTTGTTTGCGTGGATAGGGATTATTGCATATTCCCTGCAGATTTACTATGATTTTGCGGGTTATTCTGACATGGCAATTGGGTTAGCCAAAATGTTTGGATTTGACTTGCTTGAAAATTTTAATTTTCCTTATATCTCAAAGTCGATAAAGGAATTTTGGAGGAGATGGCATATTTCATTGTCAAGTTGGTTTAGAGATTACCTGTACATTCCACTGGGTGGAAATAGATTGGGAAACGGAAGGACAATTCTAAATTTACTAATTGTATTTTTTGTTACCGGATTTTGGCACGGTGCAAGTTGGAATTTCCTGGCGTGGGGCCTTGTTCATGGTTTCTTTTTAATTATCGAACGAACCAGGTTTGGTTATATTCTTGATAAACTTCCGTCATTTGTAAGGTCGTTTTATACTTTGTTTATTGTTGTAATGGCATGGGTATTATTCAGAGCAGAAAACCTGAATTTTGCCATTGAATACTACAAGGTACTTTTCAGCACAGGCAGTTCCGAATTTGATTACTTTCAGCTTATAAAAATATTAAATTATGAAACTATAGCTGTTTTTATAATAGCAGTATTTGGCGCTATGGGCGGTTTTATGAAGATAAATGGTTTACTGAATAAGTTATTGGATATAACTCGCTTATCGGTTTCAAGAATTCAATTACTCAAAAATTTGGTTTTTGCCTGTTTCATGATATTTGTATTGCTGTATGGAACCGGAAGCCTTGTAATTGATAGTTATAATCCATTTATTTATTTCAGGTTTTAATATAGAAATAGGAAAATGAAGAGCTTTAAAAACCATATTGTAGTTTATATCTTTTTTCTGATTATTGGCTTTTTCTATATCAATCAAAAGTTAACGATTATTCAGGACCTTGATTACAGCGAAAATAAAGAGAAAGACAAACGACCTGTAATGGACATTAACCGCCTTGATTATTATCCGAATCAATTTGAATCCTATTTCAGGGATAACTTCAGCCTGCGTGGTTACTTTATAAAATATATGGGCTGGATATACAGGCATATCTGGGAAAAGTCGCCAAAGCCTGATGGAGTAATAATCGGACAAAACAATTGGTTATACAATGTTGATAAGGAGTTGGATTGTTATAACGGTAAGCGAAACTTTAATGATGAACAGTTAAATGAAATTCTGCAAGAATTCCTATATAGAAAAAGAGTGCTTGACAGTATGGGGATTAAGATGCTTGTTGTGTTGCATCCCACCAAATATGCTGTATATCCCGAGAACCTGCCACCATTTATGAATTCGGTTCCTAAAATTAATTCGGCAACACAATTAATGAATTGTTTTAGAGATAGTTCTGATATAAAGGTTTTTTATTCAAGGGATATTTTAGTTTCCAAAAAGAAGGAACACGAATTGTTCTATAAAGGAGATAATCATTGGAATGATTTGGCCGGTTATTATGTTGCAAAAGAAATTGTCAACCAGGTAGATTTGGGAATCCCTGAAATTCCGCTAACTAAATTCTGCACAGATACAATATTCAATTCGGCAGGAAATTTAGCTCTTATGATGGGAAATGCTGAAGAATATGCTGAAACAAGAATTAAGTATAGAATGTGTGAAAATGACGCGATTCCATTTGAAAGATTCAAGCATATTGCACCCGAAAATGTAGCGTATGCCGGAGAATTCCAAAAAAGTTTTAAGTCAGTTAACGAGAATTTGCCAAATGCTGTCATTATCAGAGACTCTTTTGGTGATGCTTTAATGCCTTATTTACAAAATTCATTTCATTACAGCACATTTATTTGGGATGGCTGGAATTACAGTTTTAATCTTGAAGTAATTCAAAAGGAAAAACCTGATGTGGTCATTTATATGATTCTTGAAAGTATTATCCCAAATATTTACACAAATGGCTTGTCAAAAGACTGGAAATAAAACTGCGGCTTAAGATTTCTTATTACTCACCGCTACCGCGCATTGCTTAGAGTGGCTCTGTTTACAATTCAACAGTTTTATTTTTATGAACGGCAAAACTTATAAAATATACACCATTAGAATTGTATAATTTGTAATTACGGCTCATGAAACAGTTTATTTTCAGGTATGTATAAAGTTAGAAAATAACTTTCATAAAATCTGCAATAAAACTACACGATTCAATCATCAGGGAGTAGTGGTTCCATGCTTTTTGTCATACTGCATAAATTCAACTGGTGCACCGCAATCCTCAATAAAAGCTACAATTAAACCTTCTGATGGTGAATTGGGTTGAATAATTACCTTCTGACCTTCTATTGCTTTTGCTAAATCATCAACTTCAAAAGCAATGTGCGGTATTGTTAGAACCAGTTCGGGATATGGCGCACCTTCTTCAAACCGCATCCATTGAATTCCGTTCTGACTCTTTTCATGATCAGTCACAAACATTTTTAAATGAGTAAGATGAATTTCATCTTGCTTTACTTCATTTGTTGGAATTCCGATGTGATTAAATATTTTCATAACGTCAAAATAGTTTAAAATGTCAAGTCTTGTCGCCAATTTAAAGCGCGTACCGGGGTTTTTGCAATAACCGCTAACGTAGGAAGCTACCTCTGCTCCTGCCTATTTTCAATCAATTCCCCAGTCAACAAACTGGAATATAATTCATTTCCCTGCCTGAAATTTTGAATCGTACTGAATGTTTCAATCATAAATTATATTTAATTTTTTGCTTTTGCAAAGAAAGACATCTCGCCTGAGGTTAGACAGAACCGCGCCAGTCTGAGATATTTTAATCATTTTTTTAATTCAACTTTTTATTTTTCCAAAGCATAACTTAAAAATTGCATATCATCTCGTGAAATTACTTTCACTTTAATCCAACCATATTTATATCGCGAATTAATTTTCATTCTAAAGCCAATATACTTTTCTTCATTTGTCAAATCATACCAAGGGCCATAAGGTGATGTGCCTGCTGTAGGAACAGCCCACATCAATTGAAAAACATTTTTTTCTGCCCATTCAGGCCATACATCTATTCGGGTTTCATAATTCAACGCGTCAACCCAATGAACATCATCATATTGTCCATGATGTCCAACAGGATAGGATTGGACTTTGGTTGCTACTTTTACCTCGTTTTTTAAAGTTATTTTGAAATAAGGAAAATGTTCATATGATGGAGTTCCTGATTCGGGAGGAAAGTGAATTCGGTGGCTAATAAATACATCATAATCTCCATCCTGATTTATATCTATTGAATCTTCCCCTATATAGTTGTCGGTTAATGTGTCCAATGATAATTCAACTTTTAATGGAGGAGAAAATTCATAATAGAATAAGTCAGAATCGTAAATCCCAGCTAATACTATTTTTCCAGAATCTTCTTTTGAGCAGGAAATGAAAATGAGTAGAATTATGAAAAAATACAAAATTAAGGTTTTCATTTTGGTTGTTTTTAATTACTTCTAAATTTAGATTCGAAAAGGTCAGTTTTTAAAATTTCCCCCTGTTCCCACCTCTTTTCAATCAGTGCCCCAGTCAACAAACTGGAATATAATTCATTTCCCTGCCTGAAATTTTGAACCATACTGAATGTTTCCATCATAAACTATATTCAACTTTTTGCTTCTTAACAAACTACGAGATATAATCTCGCGGTAGAGGGCTAACGGACGGAACTATATGCAGTTGGGGATTGCGGGTTGCTTTCCTGTCGAACCCCGATGCCGTTGTTGCGGGCTGAGAACTTTGTTGTCCGTACCGAAACCCCAATTGACATATAGTTTTTGTTAACACCCCGTGCTTTATTTATTTTCAATTATTTTATTTATTTCTGTTGTCAACTCAATAATTCGTAAAGGATATTTATCTCTAATTTCTTCTTGATTTTCATTGGCAAGCCAGTCGAATTGTTTTGAATAATTAATTTCAGAATATTCATTTCTAAGTTCATTGATTGCTTCTTTCGAATAGGACAAGATTCTAAAATAATCAGAAAAATTAACATTGTCATTAATATAAAATTTGATTACATAATCTGAGTTTCTCTGAATTAGTATTTTAATCGTCTTTTTTATTTGATTTGATTCAATTATTGTGTCATTGATGTAACAGTTCCCTGATTCAGTTTGCATTATCTCAATAATATTTTGAAATTTAGTCAATTCATTATAAATCTCTAATGGATTTAACGAAGTAGAATTCCATTTTGTAATTCTGCTCGGAAATGAATAGTCACTATAATATCTTTTGTCGAATTTTGGGCTATTGGGAATAACAGCAAAAGCAATGAATTTGACACCTGATTTTGATAATTCATTCTTCAATTTATTAACGAAATCCGCTTTAACAGTTTTATCAATATTTAATCTATAAACCATGAAAGGAATTTCAGATTCATCTCTCGCTGATTGCCAATACATAATCTTTTCATGTAATTTTTCTAATGGTATTTTTACGTTGTCAACAATTATAATAGGTCCAGAATCCGACAGTTGCTCCTTTGTTTTAACCACATAAATATTCTCTATTAATGAACGTTGATAAAGCCTTATATAACTATCTGTTTCAGGTAATTCAAGGTTGTAATTGTTATAAATATTTTTTTGAAGATAATTATTGTTGATTGTTTTGTAATCAATCAAGTTTACTCTCGACAAACCAAATGCTGCAATAGATACAATAACAATTGAATATAACATCCATTTTAAGCTTTTTCGTTTAAATGTCAACCGTATTGTATTCCATGTTTGTAAGAATAATACGATGACAATTAGAATGAAAATATAATTGTAATCGGGGTAAAGACTGAAAGTATAAAAACCACCATGAAATGCAAGTCCAAACATAATTCCAAAAACAACAGCCAGTTTTGAAAACCAGCTTAAAAAGTACCAGTTTAAGACTCTTTGGTCATTCCCAATTGATGTCTTTCGAAGATTTTGTTTTCCAAACATTTGTTTTGGTCGGTCAACCCAGAATGTGAAACAAACAGATTGAGCAAGAATGACTGATATGAAAGCAAAGAATAAGTTGTAAAAATAAACTTCATTATCTGTGAGAATCCATATATCATAAGACTCTGTAACTGAAAGAACTCTAAAAACTTCTCGAATTAGGTATAAGAATGAATAAAATGCGAAAGAATATCCCAATCCAATTAAAATTCCAACAACTAGTCTTAGTCTAGTTATTTTAATAAGTTTCGATTCGTTATGTAGAAAATTATTTTCCAGAGTCATTGCTCGCACGGTCTTTTTAGCATGGGTGTTAACGTACGGAACTATATGCAGTTGGGGATTGCGGGTTGCTTTTCCTGTCGAACCCCGATGCCGTTGTTGCGGGCTGCGAACTTTGTTGTCCGCACCGAAACCCCAATTGACATATAGTTTTTGTTATGCGTTCGTAGTTTGATTTTTCATGTTTTTAATATCAAAGTATCTCTCTTCAAATTCATAAGAAGCAGCGGCCTCAATCCATAAACCTTTGTTCCTTTGTTCATAGTCTATTGATTCTGGCTCAAAATCACATAATTCAATATGCACAGCTCCATATCCATTCCAATCCTGACCAACATGTCTTGTTTCTATAACAAAATATTGTCCGATTAAAGTGTCAAACTGAACGGCTTTATCCATTCTCAAAACTGGTGCGCTTTTTCTACCTGCTTGTCCAGGTATAAATTTAACTATCTCACCAACATAGAAATCGTTGTCACCAAGATATTTGGGCATATAATCATAGCCAGCGAAAATCACAAGTCTGTCTCCAATTGCTAATCCCTTATGCGAAAGACCAAAAGGAGCAATGGAATATTTGTCAATAGTCGCTAATTTTATCTCTGGCTTTTTTTTCTTGAATCTTGAAATCAGAATCAATATGAAAAGTACAGCTAAAATGAAGCTGATAATTGTTGTCCAAGAACTATTCATATTTTCAAGTCATTTTATCAAGTTGCGACGCCTCCTCACTATGACGCATAACGTTTCCGCTATGTGCAGTTTGGGAATTAAAAGCACTGCACTATCAAACTATAAAAAAGTAAATTAAATGAACGAAATATCGAATACCCCCGAACCCCAAATTGCATATAGCGAGTGTTATGCACAGCCTTTTTTTAATCTTATGAATAAGGACTGTTTTTTAGCAATTAGAGAAATACCCGAAAACTCGGTTGATTTAATAATTACAGACCCGCCATACGGTATAAACTTTACAAAAGGATATAAAAGCGGTTCAACTGAATTAGTACACGGAGATGATGGTTTTTCTGTAATGGTTTTTGTAGATGAATTAATGAGAGAGTTTAAGCGAATATTGAAACCCAATGCAGCCATTTATATTTTTACCCGATTTGATGTAATGCCTTATTGGTGGTTGAAAATTAAAAACCACTTTGATGCTAAAAATCAGATTATTTGGTTTAAAGGTGGTGGAGGCATGGGCGATTTAAAAGGCAATTTTTCTTTTAACTACGAAAGTATAATGTTTGCAACCAATGGTAAACACCAAATAAGAGGCAAAAGAGATGGGAGTGTTTGGCAAATTGGTAAATGTAAACAAGAATACCACGAAACACAAAAACCTGTTGAATTAATTGAAAAAATACTTTTGCATAGTAGTGATGAAGGTATGGTAGTTTTTGACCCTTTTATGGGAAGTGGTACGACTGGAATAGCGTGTAAGAATATGAACCGTTCATTTATTGGAATTGAAATGATAGAAACAAATTTCTTAATTGCTAAAAATCGGATTGAATCGCACACCGTTCAATCGGAGCTTTTTTAAGGTTGTGCATAACGTTGGTGGTATGGTTAGTTGCCGAGTTCGAAGCGATTATCTATCGAGGTACATTGAACTTGATAAGAGGGAAAAGCTTGAAATCGGCACTGCGACGGCAATTAACTATACCACGTGTTGTGTGCTGCGCATTATTATTTTCCAGTCTTTATCGTCACCCAATTTTTATCAATCATGTATTTTACAAAATCAGATTCTCCTTTTTCCTTTATCATCTCAATTCCTAATCTCCGATTTGTCCGTGTAATAAATTGTCCAAATCTTATCATAAATGGATTATATAATTTACAATACTTAACTGATTCAAATTTATTACAGTTTGCGCATGAATTAAATCCATTCTCAATGCAGCAAGGTCTTACCTTACAAGCTTTGTATCCAACGGCACATTTTGGAGTATCACCTTTGCAACCTTCACATTGTCCTTTTGTATATTTTGGACATGCACCACAGTAAAATCCACAATAGGAAATCATGTTAATATTTATTTGCTCCATTGTTACTATTTTTTTGTTTTTTGAAATTTTGCTTTACTGTCCTTATTCATTTTTTCTGTCGCATAATGAATTATTTTCCGTCCACATTTATCTTTCCATTTTAAAAGGAATCCTTCTGCTATTTCAGGTTGTTTTTTCCAAATTTCTCTTAGAAGTGTACCTAACCCTTTTTGAACATCTTCTTCTTTATCTTCCATTAGTTTCTCAATCACAGATAAAATGGATTCAGGACTATGGTCTTTTTTAATCACTTCATAAAAAGTTACTGGAACTGCTCTCCTTTTCCATTTAGATTCAGATTTTGTCCAATTTATAAAATCTTTGGGTTCAATGATTTTGTTGTAAATAAACTCGGGTAAAACCAACATACACAATACGTCAGTAGTTGCCCAGTTTTGAATTCCATTTTCCAACCACTTCCCAACCCTATCAAATGTTTCAATTGAAAATTCATCTTTTTTTGATGCTATAAACTGGGTAGCAAAACTTGCTTCTTCTAATTTACCTGTAGCAATTAGCAAATCGCCTAGATTTAAGTAATCATTAATAGTCATTTCATTTTTCCATGAAACTAACCATTTAGTTTTTTGCGATTCGAGAATTTTCGAATCAAGGCCATATCCATTATAACCTTCTTTAAAGTATCTCGAATATTTTTTAATAATCGAATCGTCTGTATTTGCTATACAAAAGTCAATTATTTCTTTATGTTTTAATTCCAATTTATTCATGCTTTCCGTTTTATTGTAAAAATAGTAGTATGTGCATATAAAAAATTGTAAAAAATGGTCTTTAATTGAAATCGATAAAAAATTCTTTTGGGGAAAGTCCTGTAAAACTTTTAAAATCATGTATAAAATGAGCATGGTCGTAATACCCATTATCAAAAGCTAATTGAAACATACTTGAATTATCGTGCTTTCTTCTCATTTGTATGACATTTTGAAACCGGACAATGCTTGCATACTTTTTGGGATTAATACCAACATATTTTGAAAAAGTCCTTTCAAATTGTTTTATTCCCAAACAAACCTCATGTGCAATAACTTGAGCCTTAATTTGTCCTTTTGAATTCTCAATTATTTCTAAGGCATATTCAACTCGCTCAAATTCATCATTATGAATCAGTCTTTTAATAAGAAAGTTTTCTAAATGAGTAATTCTTTGTCTATTATTCGGAGAGTTAAACAATTTGTCTTCTAATTCAATAGTTTCATTATTAATCAAGTCATGAAGCGAAAGGTTTTCATTTAATAATTCAGTAATTGGAAAATTGAAAAAAGATTTTACTCCATGCGGTCTGAATACAATAAGAATCATGCCCGTCTTACCGGATAATGACAAGTCATAATAACTGGTTTGTTGCCCACATATAACCAAATTTGGTTCAATGTTTTTGCTTGAATCCTTTTTCTGGAATATTGATGGAGAACCATAATGAAAAACCAATGTTGCATATCCACAAGGGTAAACTCTTTCATTAGGTAAATAGTCTTCCGAATTGTCAGTCTCAACAATGAAATAGTTATTTATGTATTTGCTTAAAATACCTGTTGGTTTAATTGATTCAATCATACAATTTCATCGTTTCGGTTTTTCTGCGTTGCACACAACGGTTTGCGGCTTGGCGAAGGTGGCGACTTTCACCACAAATGTTGATGCGGAGAACCAATGTTTGATTAACAACAAATGTGTCTGCGGAGACCGAAACCGCCACTTTTGCCAAACCGCTGTTATAGGCTGCCCTTCTTCTGTCGCTATTGTTGGTTCGTGTCATTTGTTATTATTGTCGGTTTAGGAATTGTCAGGAAATAAACAATTACAAATAAAGATACTGTCGCTGTTGCAATAAATGCTGTTGTCGCACCGA
>JBGSMW010000050.1:0-4244 GCA_041739985.1 Draconibacterium sp.
CGAAGGGGATGATTTTCAATCGTCCCTTTTTTGTTGAAAAAACAAAATGATTATACGTTTTATGACCTAACACCGAAGGTGTCTTATTTTCATAACCTTAGGTCAACGACCTAAGGACATTAACTGGGCAACAAAACGAATAAATTGAATGTAAGAGATTATAAATACGAAGGGGATGATTTTCAATCGTCCCTTTTTTGTTGAAAAAACAAAATGATTATCCGTTTTATGACCTAACACCGAAGGTGTCTTATTTTCATAACCTTAGGTCAACGACCTAAGGACATTGAATCCCATATTCGAACTGCCTGAAAGGCAGAACAAATTCATTCTATCTGTATGTGATATAAAAGTCGTGTACAGCTATTTTTTATGTTATCGTCCTGCCTTTCAGGCAGATTTTTGTTCTTGTATAATTTTCCGCAGGTCGTTAACCATGCGGGTTGAATCCCGATCCCGATTCCGATTCCGATAGCTATCGGAATCGGAATCGGGATCGGGAGACTTTTCAAGTCAATAGATTTTTTGGCCTCATTCTGGATTATCATTAAAAACAATATTAACCTTTACCGGTTAATTAAGAGAAACATTTTATTGCATGAATAATTCAAAAAACTGGCAAATCAAATTAGGCATTTTCCTGATGATATTCTCAGGCGTATTCTTTGCCGCAACTTTTATCATACCACTTTTTGACCTTCCTACAAAAACAAAGGTTATTGCTTCAACAACCAGCCTGATTTTAATGGAGTTGGTATTTTGGAGTGGTGGCTTACTGGTTGGCAAAGAACTATTTGCGAAATACAAAAATAACTTAAATCCTAAAAACTGGGGGAGAAAGAAAGATACTGGGGACCGAAGACGGAATCAGGAAGTTTGAAGATAAAGATTGATCTGCAAAGGAAAAACTTTGAACGTGTCCGACCATATCACATTTAACAGGGCTTTGGACTTTGAACCCGGAACATGAAACCCGCAACCAATTACTCATTCAAACAACTCCAAAATTTCCTCTTTTGTAATTTCCTTAAATGGATTGTTTGAGTTGATAAATTTGTCGGACAAGGAGGTCTTTCGTTCTTTTAAAATCTGGATTTTTTCTTCGATTGAATTTTCGGTAATAAATCGATATACAAAAACCTGCTTGTCTTGCCCAATGCGGTGTGCACGGCTCACTGCCTGGTTTTCGGCTGCCGGATTCCACCAGGGGTCGATAATAAAAACATAACCGGCTTTTGTGAGGTTAAGTCCCACGCCACCGGCTTTCAGTGAAATCAGGAAAATATGGTTTTCCGGATCATCCTGAAATTCATTGATAACTTCTTCACGGTTGGTTGTTTGCCCTGTTAACATGCTAAATCGCCAATTTTTCGATTCGATAAATTGTTTAACAAGTTCGAGATGCGACACAAACGATGAAAACACAAGTACTTTGTGTTTTTCTGCTACAAGATTTTGAAGCATTTCCATGATCTGTTCAAATTTGCCCGAACTTTCTTCCGAATCTTTATCGAGCAGCGAAGGGTGGTTGGCCAATTGCCGCAATTTGGTGAGACCTTGCAAAACAACAAGCGAAGTTTTTTTTATGCCTTCTGTTTCAATATTTTCAAGAATTGTATTTCTGATTATCGATTTTTCTTCTTCATACATTTTTTCCTGTTCATCGGCCATTTTGCAGTAAAGAACCTGCTCAGTTAAGGGTGGGAGATCTTTTGCAACTTCATCCTTTTTACGGCGAAGGATAAATGGTTTGATAATCGATTGCAACTGTTCCTGTTGCTTTTCATCGGCCAGTTTTTCGATAGGAGTAATGAACCTTTTTTGGAAGAAAGCCTGAGTGCCTAGTAACCCGGGATTTAGAAAATTCATTTGAGACCACAAATCCGATAGCGAATTTTCAATGGGAGTGCCTGTTAAAACTAGCCGCTGTTTTGCTTTCAGTTGCAGTATTGCTTTATAGGTTTTTGATGACGGATTTTTTATATACTGGCTTTCATCAAGCACTGCATAAAAAAATTGGGGAATTCGCAGCATATTTATATCGTTACGAACTGTACCATAAGTAGTCAAAATGACATCGTAATAAGGAATGATTTTGAGAAGATCAGCCTCCTTTTTGCGCTGGATACCAACATGTTTATACACTTTAAGAGAGGGGGTGAATTTTTTAATTTCATTGTCCCAATTGTGCACGAGTGAAGTTGGCAACACAATTAAACTTGCCGGTTGATTTATTTCCTGAACCTCAGTCGGCGCAAATAAATCAAGTTGACCACTTTTGTCAGGCGGATGGTTGATTAGTACCCCTTGTTTTTGCCTTTTCAGTTTTAACAAAAGCGCCAAAGTTTGCAAGGTTTTTCCCAATCCCATATCATCGGCAAGGCAGCCACCAAAACCATTTTCATAGAGTTGGTGCATCCAGTTGTATCCATCCAGCTGGTAACTCCGTAATTTGGTTTTTAATCCGGAAGGTAACGGAAATTCAGCTTTTTCAAGCAAGTTCAGTTTTCTTAATCTCTCTGCAAGCGATGCGTTTGTTTCCTGTAAGGTATTTTGGAGCAACAAAAAATGGTGTTTTTCAAACTGAAGTTTATCACCACTAATTTTAGCAAAGGGAATTAACCCTTTGTATCGCGCAAACCACTCCTCAGGTAAAACAGCAATTTCTCCGTTTGGCAATTCAAATTCACGGATATCGTTCAAAATAAATTTTTTCAGTTTGATAAAAGGGATATTGAATTCGCCAAAACTGATGGAAATGTGAATGTCGAACCAGTCACCGTTTTCCTTCGTATTTACATTGATTTGCTGCAATCCTGTGTAATAGTTTTTTCCCAATTTTTCCTGTACAACCCGGATCTGCTTGGTTTCGAGTTGAGGTTTATGTTTGTTTATCCAGTTTACAAGAAAATAAATAGCATTCTCGTTTTCAATAGAATCTAACATGGGCAATGAAAAGTATCCGTTTTTTTCAAGTAACCCAAGTTCGTTTAAAAATTTCTGGATATTATTTTCCCAATCAAAATCACGTTTCACTTTACGAAAGAAGAATGAATTGTTTTCGTTGTGGAATTGAACTGCCTGCTTTCGGGTTGAATTAGGTAGAAATTTTTCGCTCCCGTATAAAAAATTCAAAACAAAACCGGGCATATTTTGTAAATTCCGCTCTAAACTCAAAACTGCCGATTTTTTTACATCCTCTTCCAAAATTGTGAATCCTTTGGAATGGACTTCAAAATCGCGGATCGCATTCATTATAAAACCATTATAGTATTTCTCTTCCATCGAATGTGGAATGCTTACCACTTCTTTTTCTAAAAATGGAGTCAGTTTTTTTGCGATCAGTTTTTCAAAAACATATAGTTTGTTGTGTCGCACAAATTGGCAGGGATCGTTTGCAACTATATTGATATTGCTGTTTAACAACTTTATTTCCCGGTCATCCTGAAGAATTTTTAAAATATATCGGGTTTCGTTTTCCAGTCGTTCAAAATAAAAAACGGGACGCGCATAAAATGGCTCGACTTTAATCTCGTCTTCGTCATACAAATTGGCATATTTCATATCTTTATTTAACAGTCTGACAGGACTGAGCATCAGGATAGAAGCTACTTTAAACATACATTGCTCAATAAACGGAGCAATACTCTTTTTGAAATAGGCCGGATTTAAAGTCGCGTAAAATTCTTTTACATTAGCTGCCCGTGAAAATTTTTTGGTTAATCTTTCGTCGCTGTATTTTTCGATGATCTCTACAAGTTCTTTTTCCCAGGGTTTAAATTCATAATTGGTTTCAGTTTTAAAATCGCGTGGCTTAACATGGCGGAGTACCGTGTAAAACTGGTCTTCTTTTTGAATTAGGTAAGGAATGAAAATGTTGCCCAATGTCCGGTGTCCGGTCAGAGCTATGATAAATTCGGTTTCAGCCATTAATATTCTATAATTGTATTTTTAAAATCGTAAGCAATTCTTTTCAAAAAAAGTCGATGCAAAAGAACCCCAAATATACAAAGGTTTGTTTGGTGAGCAAGTAATCGAAAATGGTTATAGGTTTGGAACTTGCCGGTTTTGCCAGTTGTCAATGTTTGTTGCTTATTGAATTTATGATATAATAGACAAAAATAGTTGGTAAAAAGCTCTGGGATGCCAGTGTTTTGAACCAAAAGGAGGAAGTTAATTGAAATACGTTTCAATTAACTTTTTTTGTTGTCAAAAAGATGAAGAAAAACGTCATGTTGGGCCTG
>JBGSMW010000075.1:0-117637 GCA_041739985.1 Draconibacterium sp.
CACTAGTGGTGCGTTAATTTTTAATATTTTATTATAATACATTAAAATACAAGTATATACAAACGTTCTTTGATTTTGAGATTTGAATTGACTTAAGGTTCAATTTTGCACTTAAAAAGTGTAATTTATGAATTCAGGCAAATATGTATTCCGTCAGATGTTGGACTTTGTGAACCAATACGAATTTAATAAATGTGTAAAACGCTATTCTGGCAATTATCGTGTACGTGATTTTAAATGCTGGAATCAGTTTGTACAACTGTTGTTCGGACAAATAACTTCGTTGGACTCGCTTCGTTCTATTTGCACCTGTTTGCAGGCACACGAAGGGCAACTGTATCATCTGGGCGTAAAACAAAGCGTTGATCATACAACCCTTTCGCGCGCCAACGAGAATCGCGACTGGCATATTTTTGCTGATTTCGGTGAATATCTCATTGGATTGGTCCGTCCGCTTTATGCTGACTATCCTGTTCCCAATGTAAATATTAACAATGAAGTTTTTGCCTTGGACTCAACCACAATTTCATTGAGTATAAACCTTTTTACCTGGGCTGAAGGAAAATACACCAGAGGAGCGGTTAAAGTGCATACTTTGCTCAATTTGCGTGGCAGCATTCCTGAATTTATTCTTGTTACCGACGGTAAGTATCACGACAGCAATGTACTTGATGTAATTGTCCCACAACCCGATGCAATCTACCTGATGGACAAGGCTTATGTTGACTTTGCTGCTTTGTATCGCATACAAATGGCAGGTGCTTACTTTGTTACAAGGGCAAAATCTCCATTGAAATACCAGGTAATCGAGCAAAACTTCAACATTGATCAAACCTCCGGGTTACGAACCGACAAAACAGTTGTTCTGACGGTAACTAAGTCAAAAAAACTTTATCCAGATAAACTGCGGTTGGTTGAGTATTATGATGCAGAAAAGGATTTGTACCTCGTTTTTTTGAGCAATAATTTTGAAGTATCCGCTCTCGAAATAGCCAAATTATACAAAAATCGCTGGCTAATCGAAGTATTTTTCAAGTGGATAAAACAAAACCTTGTCATCAGGAAACTGTGGGGACATTCCCAGAATGCAGTCAAAACACATATCTGGACGGCTATTTGTGCCTATCTGATAGTTGCATACATGAAACACATTTTAAAAAGCAATTATTCAATTTACGAGATAATGCAAATTTTAAGTGTTTCTGCTTTCGACAAAACACCTATCCGAGATTTACTTACCATGACTCAAGTCAATCAAAATGTCAAAGAACTACAGTATAATTTATTTAACAATATGTTTTAATTTTTAACGCACCAGCAGTGTTTGAAAATATTAAGTTCAATATGTGTAGATAACTTCTCTATTTTTTTAAAAGGTTCAAAGTTTCCACTTAATCTAAAATTCATTTTGCTAATCTCAGGTTTAATCAGGTTTAGTCCGTTTACTAAGTGAGCTGTGTCCTTATTATTCTGAAGGCCTAAAATGCGAAGTTCAACACTTTGTCTGCCTATTTTCCATCCTTGCGAAAACATTATATTTGGTTGGATTATAGACTCTTCTCCAAGATTTGCAACGAAAAGACCAGACAATGAGGTTGATGAATTTTCTCCTGATTTCTCAGCATTACCAGCATCCGGAGCAATGATTTGTTCTGGATTAAATCCAGCAAAAGAAAAGCTTAAAATAGGGCTATTTGCGCTTGTTTGAAATGTAAATTTTCCTTCCAAATCTGTTACTGTGCCATTCACAGTACCCTTTTCTGTGACACTAACCCCAGGTAGGGCTGACTTCGTTTCTTTATCGAGGATTTTGCCAGAAACAATAACTTTTTCATTTACCTTTTTCGTTTCTATATTTACAATATATTCTCCAGTTCTAATTGTTTTAGAATTTGATTTTTTAGAAAAAGTGTCGAAAGTACTAAATGTCTGAGCATAAACTGATGACATTGTTAGGACAAATAGAAAAATAAAAATGAGTTTTGTTTTAAGTGTTTTCATATTGCATAAAATTTATTTTTTAAACCATTCATATGTCAAAGAAGTTAAATTATAGGTTTATACTATTGAGCTCAACGTTTATAAATCCCCAAAATCGTGAATATATCCGTTTGATTGGATTATATTAATTTTACTAAATCGCTAATAATATGTCGAATGCGCATTTTGCATAATTGAGTTAATGTTTATTGTGAATTATTTTTGTACAATTTACAATTTGATTATCATAAATACAATACCATTTAGTATTTTTTTCTTTTGTTTAAATTGGCATAATAGAGAGTGCTATTATTTACGAAAGATTTTACGTTAAAGTATCCGAATGGCATGCGGGAGTAAGTTGACAGAAGATTACTGGAATATAAGAGTGGGTGGTAAAACCCTTATGTAAATAAAGAATTTGAGCACGGATATGTAATTACAGATGCCTGTAGGGAGGGCTGAACTGAATCATAGAATATTAAAACATATCATGAATTGGCATTACAAATGCCCGGCAGCTTACCCCGGATTGCAAACCCAGGGGAGAGGGATTTTGTGCCAAACACCTTTGTAAAATAGTCCTGAATATGGTAATTAGGATCATCCCGAATTTTGGTATTACAATTTAGATCATAACATTGTTTTCACAAATAATTATTGATTATTTAGTCAATAACCCAGCTAATTCCTATTGTGCCATAGCCATATATTTGTTTACCAAAGAATTTATTATTTAAGAATGATTGTTGTTCTTTAATAACATTATTGTTATAAAAATCTAAGTCATTAGAATCAATAGTTGAAATTAGATTTTGATTTTGAAAATCAACTTTTGACAATTTTGATTTATATTCGAGGGTATGGAAAGTATTTCTGTAAAATACTGTTGTTTTTCTCCATTTCAAATTAAACCCAAAGTCAAGGCTAAATACGTTTCTGTCAATTTCACTTTTACCAAGTAAATAATTGTCTAATGCTATCTTGTCGTAAGGGTCTTCTTTAAATGTATTAAATAACCCTATTCCTTCCAATAACGAATTGTGAACTACATATCGATAATTAAAACCAACGTCAACTTTCCATCCAAGTTCATCTTTAGTTCCCGGCTTACTAAATATCATTTGGTTATTTGATTGCTTCAGTAAATCTAAAGTTGAAAAACGAACTCCCATGCCTGCTGAAGTCATTATAGTTCCAACTTTTAAATCAAATTCACCAATAAAGTTTCTACCATTATATTTTTTTGGGTCTTCAACCAGATAGCTATTTTTCTTAAAAATCGTTGCATATCTGTTTGTATTTGAGTGAAGTAAAAAATCAAATTTGTGGTTAGCCTGTATTACCAACCTTCCACCATTGGCTATTTGTTTATCCCAACCATGAACAAACTGAGATCTGGTTATAACATCTTCATGCAACTTCGCCTGAATCTTTCTGCCTTGCGATATACCCATCGCTCCAACCTGAAATTCACCTTTATGTCTAACCAATCCATTCTTCCATGTCCTGTTTTTTGCTCTTTCAATACTTAAATAAGAGGCAAAAGGTCTATCATAGTTATGTCTTAACCCCCTAAAAAGTTGGACAAAATTTGCGAAACAATTTTGTAACAATTTAATTTTAGGGTATGAAAAACACAAGACGAAAATTTACACCGGAAGATCGTTTATCGATTATTCAGGAAGCTGGGCGTGAAGGACATTCGGTAACCTGTCGAAAATACAATCTTTCACCATCTCTTTTAACCAAATGGAAAGCTCGTTATTTGAATAAAGGAGTATCGGGATTGCAAAACACTTACAAAAAGGTTGATCCTCAACTTAGAGAGATGGAACTGGAAAATGAACGGCTTAAAAGAATCATTGCCAAACAGGCTTTGCAGATAGAAGTTCAAAGTGAGATGCTAAAAAAAACTCCTATCCAGTCGAAGATAAAATAAACATGGTTCAGAGTTACCGTCATAAAATATCGGCAAAGGAACTGTGTGTCTGGATTATGCTTGCACGGAGCAGTTTTTACTATAAGCCTTCAGGGAGAAAAAGAGGGCCAAAACCCAGTACGGAAACTGTTAAGGCAGATGGAGAAATCGTTTCCAACGAAAATGTGGTTGAAAGGATAAAGACCATTCTTAGCGGGGAGTTTGTTTGTTATGGTTATCAAAAAATAACCGTACAGCTCAAACATGAAACATTTATCATCAACCACAAAAAAGTTTACCGTTTGATGGACCAAAACAATCTTTTACTGGGAAAAGTGATAAGAGCCAAAGGCAAGCGACAATGGGTTAAGCACCGGAGAATAAATGCAGAAAAGCCAATGGAATATCTGTGCCTGGATATCAAATACCTTTGGGTACATGGCGAAAAACGTTATTACTTTCTGCTGACTATCCTGGATGTTTATTCCCGGAAAGTATTGCGATGGATATTACAGAAAAGCGTCCGGAAGATTGATGTAATCAACCTGTTTCGTGAAATTAACCTTGAACATGGCATCAAGGGTGTCAATATCCGCAATGACAACGGCTCCCAGTTTATTGCCAATGATGTACGCCAGTTCCTTCGGGCAGCAGAAGCAAACCAGGAATTTACCCATGTTGCAACGCCGGAAGAAAATGCCTATATCGAAGCTTATCACAGCATACTTGAAACAGAAGTGGTGCAGCGGTTTGAATTTGATGGTTTTTACGAAGCAAAACTTACTGTTCAGGCTTACGTCGATTTCTATAATTACCGCAGGATACACGGCGGTATTGGGTATAAAACTCCCCAACAAAAATGGAATGATTATTTTGAAAAAGAAATAATTACCTTTAATCAGTCAGGCGAAGCGGAACCGGGCAATGCTGGAGAGCAACCCGTCAGGAATAACCTGACCAACGGAAATGATACTGAAGGGGTAAACGAAAATACCCCTTCATCTTCCATCAATGAATCATTTTTGTTGAATATCCCTCAAAAAACTCAAAGTGAAAATATCGAAATGAACTCAAACCTTTTGGGAAAATCTGTCCGATTTATCGGGGGTTAAGACAATAACGACGAACTATTTTAAACTGTTTTTAAACTTTCTCAACTTCTAAAATGGTTAAAAAGTAAACGCTAAAAACGAATGTGGTTTCAGTGTCACTTCAAAAACAGCAGCATCTTTACCAAATTTTCGGTTTCTGAATGATGGCGCCAGGCGTTCAATTCCGCTGGTTATCTCTCCGGAAGCGGCGTTTATAATTTGTTTTACAGATTTATCGAGTAGTATTTTTATGGTTACTTCCTTGTCAAGGAATGATTCTACCACAAACGAATTGTTGTCGTAAACAAACAAACTTACTTCGCCGGGGGCTTCAATGGAAACGGGTAAATTACCGGCAATTGTTTGACGCAACCTGTTTAATACCGGCTCGGGCAAAATGTAGAGGTCGATAAAATTGTCGGGCATTGTCCATACATAAAACTTCCCTTTTGAATAGTCAGCTGTGTGAAGAATTGGCCAGCCGTTGGTATCATCCAACGCCGAAATATTTTCCCATGAATCGTTGGTAAGGTAATTGATTTGCGGAATCAGTATTTCCTTGTCGATTGTAAAAGCAGGCCCCCAGCCAGCTGTAAATTCCTTGACACTTGCTTTTCTGTCAGTTACACGAAGTTCAACAATATCTTCAATTCCTTTACCCTGCATGGTTTTGTAAAATCCTGAAGTTACAACTACATTTCTGCCCGATTGTAATTGCTTTTTTATTTTCGAAACAATATTGGGGTCGAAACACGCGGTTTCAGTTAGCAGTACCACTGGTGCATTTTCAGGAAATTCAGGAACAATATCCATCGGAATTCCAATCATGCCAAAATAGTTTTGCAGAAAATCTTCGCCAACCGAATGAAAGGGTTTATAGCTTTTTACACCCACTGGGTTACCCAAAGCACCAATTACTTTATCAGCAATTTCAAGGGAATAACCTGCAACGCGTGAAAATTTAGTTGGCGTAAACAATGTTCCGTCAGCTTGTTTCAGCGGTTTTTTCATTTCATCGAAATCGAAACTGGTTCCATTTCCCTGCCAGGCCGCACGGGTATTTTCGCTAAACGGGTTCATCATTTGACGAATGTCGAATAGTGTAATTTCGGGTGCTTTTGCAAAAAGCGTAAGCCACAATTGTTCGGCATACCTGTCGAGAGGATTTCCGCCACCAGTGTCCACCCAGCCGCCATAATTTTTACCCGGCTTCAGGTTTTCGAAATACCTGAAAACCCCGTAACCTAAATACTGTTGTAAATGTTGATTAGATGAACGGTTTCTTGTTTCGGTGCCGGTATATAAACCGTCGAAGAGTTTTGGTTCGGCTTCGAGGTTAAAACCCAAACCCTGAAAATGTTCATACCAGTTTGGATATTTAATTACAACTTTTGTATTTGGATTCACAATTTTCGCAGGTTTTATAACCAAATCTACTGCTGCATTTTTCATTAAATCAAGGCGAAAGTCGGTCCAGCTTTTATCACCTTTGGCGGCAATACACAAATCGCATTTGCAGCTTGTAAAAAAGAAATCGTCGAGAATAAAAAAATCGAAATGTTTTGCGGTGTGTTCAGCAATTTCCTGAACCTTTTTCCTGTCTTCAGGATTTGTGTAACAAAAGGTTTGAAAATTGTTGCTTTCATCAATTGTATATGTAATTCCGCCCCCAACTTCAACTCCTTTGTCCTTGAAAAATTGTTTAGCTTTTTCAAGAGTTTCATCAGGCACTATCAGTAAATCGCGGTGCGTTTCAAGGTAAATTTTATCTACATGAACTCCTTTTGAAATTTCATCCCAGGCAGTTGTGAGCCAGTTTAAATCGGCCATTTTTTCTACCTCATAAGCACGGCAGTAAATTGCAACTTTAAAATTTTTGTAGCTCTGTGCGTTCATCTGAAAAGTAATAACAGTTAGTAAAATGATAAAAGGAATTTTTAGGTTTTTCATAGTTTGATTTTTTAAACACCTGGTTTATTTGAAGATGGTTTGAGTAATTAGTAATCAGGTTGAAAATTATAAATTTGTTTCATCGTTTATATTATTAAGCACGTTGTATTTTTCAGCAATTTAACCTGGTTTAATTTGTTCAACCAACTCAAGCCTTTTTACAATGCTTCCTTTTTCAAGAATTGTACCGGGTGACAATACTGCATTTGCGCCAATTTTTGAATTGTCGCCAACCAGTGACCCAAATTTTTCTGTGTTTGTTTCTATGATTTCGGAATTAAATAATACCGAAATTTTCTTTGAAATTCTTTCGTTATAATGGTTGGCAGCAATAGCTCCGGCTTCAAAATTTACATTTCTGCCAATAATACTGTTTCCAATATAGTTGAAGTGAGCGATTGCAGTTTCAGAACAAATTATGCTGTTTTTTATTTCACAACCAGGTCCAATTTTCACTGAATGATCCAGGTAAACACCTTCTCTAAAATATGCGTTTGCCCCAACATAACAATTTCTGTCAATAATTGAAGGTTTTTTTATGACTGCGCCCGTTTCAATAATTGAGGTTTTGTGAATTGCCACGCCATCATTTATAACGAAATCATCATTAAGATTTTGAATTAAATTCACGATAATATTTTTCAGATCATCCGTGATTTCCCAGGGTAAAAGATGATTTTGACCCTGGAAAATCGACGAAAAATCTTTAATAAAGTCGTTAATATTTATCATTTGTATGTACAAAATATAACATATCAGTTTTGCTTAATCCAGTTTTTTAAACCGAACAGCCAGTCCGCCACCTTCGCCCAGGACAATTGGTAAAGTTGAAGTTTTATCTACCTGAACCATCGAAATTGCTACTTTTTCGGGTTCATTTTGCCAGGTTGTTCCGGGAGCATCGGCATAAATTTGTGCTTCATATTTTCCTTCGCCAAGAAAATCGAGACTAACGGTAAACTCGCGGCTTTTTTCGTTTGTCATGCTTCCCAAAAACCAGTCGTCACTTTTTAAGTCTTTTCGCACTGTTGTAATGTATTCACCAATTTCGCCATTTAAAACTTTTGTATCGTCCCAGTCAACCGGTACATCTTTTAAAAACTGAAATGCAGGATTTCCATCATAATTGTCAGGCAAATCAGCCAGCATTTGAATTGGAGAATAAAGCGTTACATAATAAGCCAGTTGTTTTGCAAGTGTTGTATGCACCGACCTGTTATTAAAACCCTGTTCCTCATTCAAATCGAAAATTCCGGGAGTAAAATCCATTGGTCCAGCCAGCATTCTTGTGAAAACCAATTTTAACGTGTGGTCAGGCGGATTTCCTTCACTCCAGGCATCATATTCCATTCCGCGGGCACCTTCGCGCGACATCATGTTTGGATAAGTGCGGCGTTCACCAGTGTCTTTTATCGGTTCATGAAAGTTAACTGCCAGTTGATATTCTGCAGCTTTTTTCAAAACACTGCGGTAGTAATTTACGCCAAACTGACCGTGGTGCCACTCTTTCATATTCAGCCTCGAACCAACCTGTCCGATTTTTATATCATGAATTCCCATTTTTTGGTAAAGTGCCATTCCTTCATCTATTTGAGACAGGTAGTTAATCAGGTTCGAGCCGGTTTCGTGGTAACCAATCAGTTTCACGCCTTTTGAATCCCCGTATTTCACAACTTCTTCAAGATCAAAATCATCGGTACTTTGTGTAAAACTGAACATGTGCATGGCGTTTTCGTACCAGGCCGGTGTCCAGCCTTTGTTCCAGCCCTCAATCAACAACCTGTCGATGCCGAGTTTCTGGCAATAATCGATATACCATTTTGCATTTTTTGTTGATGCGCCATGTTTTTCGCTTTCCCAAAATGTGTATTTGCTGATATGCATTCCCCACCAGATTCCTAAATATTTTCGTGGCTGAATCCATGAAACATCGGTCATTGAGTTGGGTTCGTTTAAATTCAGAATGATATATGAAGTTATTAAATCGCCCGGCTTTTCTCCAATCTGAATTGTACGCCAGGGTGTTTTAAACGGCGCTTTTGTTTTAACTTTCACGCCATCCGACCATGGAACCAAATCACATTTTAAACTTGTTCCTTCAGATTGTAAAATCGTCATCGATGCAAAATCAACAAGATTTGCTTCGTGAATTGATAAATATAACCCGTTATCGCTCTGAATTGTAAATGGCGTGTGAACCGTATCGATTTCTGAAACTTTTGTTTTTTCATAAGGATACTCGTAACGATTATCGCGGTATGCCGGTATCCACCATGAGTTTCCATCACTTGCCAAATTGAATTCGGTGCATTCGTCCATAATAAAAATGCTGTCAGAATTTCCCTGTTCGGGGAAAATATAACGAAGTGCAACTCCATCATTAAAAGCACGAAACTGGATTTCGAGTTTTCGTTTTGCACCTTTTGTTTCCTGCAGTGTTACTGCCAGTTCGTTATAATTATTTTGAATGAAATGTTTCTCGCCCCAAACCTGTTCCCATGTTTCATCAAAAGTTGAAGTTTTTGAATCGACAACAGTAAATCCGGAGTTAAATGTATCACCATCTTTGAATATAAATCCCAGTTTCGATGGGTTGACCACGCTTGTTTCGGCATGGCCTACAGCGTAAAAAGGCACACCGTCTTTTATTTCGAACTGAATGGTGTTCTTGCCATCGGGCGATGTCACCGAGACTGTTTTATTTTTCTCGGTTGCGCAGTTGACGAGTAAGATGGCCAACGCGGCGAGGAAGAAGAGTTGTAGTTTTTTCATTTTCGTATTTGATTTGATTTGTTTTGAACCACATAGGCACATAGGACACATAGTTTTCTATGATTTCCATGTGTCTATGTGGTTTATTTTATTTCGATTGAATTTTCACCGTACTTTCTTTTAACCCATCGGTTTTTGCAGTTAAAACAACTTCACCTTTCTTTTCACCCGCCTGAACAACTACCAGGCATTTTCCGTTAAAGGCTTTTATTGTAGTGCCTTTCAACGATTCGTGACTTATCGGGTTTCCATTGTCAACACCAACAATTTGTGCATCGCCTGAAATTTCAAACTGAATTTGATTTCCGGCATCAGGAACCATAGTTCCGTTTTCATCCAGCACTTCAACAGTAATAAATGAAAGGTCTTCACCATCGGCTGATATTTCGGAACGGTCGGCAGTTGCGAGTATCTTAGTTGCATTTCCGGCAGTTTTTATTTCCTGAACCAGTATTTCTTTTCCATTTTTTCTCGAAACTGCTTTTACTGTTCCCTGTTCAAACGGAACTTTCCAAACCAAATGCAGCTCGTCACCCTGTTTACTTTTTGTTCCAAGAGATTTTCCGTTCAGAAATAATTCAACTTCATCGGCATTTGAATAGTAAACCCACAAATCAACCATTTGTCCGGGCTGCCAGTTCCAGTGCGGAAAAACATGTAAAACATCTTTTTTGCTCCATTCACTTTGGTACATGTAATACACATCTTTTGGAAAACCTGCCAAATCTATAATGCC
This sequence comes from Draconibacterium sp., assembly GCA_041739985.1. Lineage (GTDB taxonomy): Bacteria > Bacteroidota > Bacteroidia > Bacteroidales > Prolixibacteraceae > Draconibacterium. The sequence continues at coordinate 10,451 of JBGSMW010000075.1, forward strand.
GAAATATGAACTGCGCGACGGCCACCAATATGGTGTTGGTTCACCCAGATAATCGAAACCGATCCAGATATACGTTCCTGAAATGAAGTCATTTTTTTTCACAAGCTTCCAGCTCTCTTCATGGGTAGAACCCCAGGGAGCATGGCAATTATCGTATGCTGAACATTGTTGTTCAGCATTTCCATATGGTTTGCCACTGGGAGGATAACTGTCGGGCCAGATAAACATGCTGTTAGATGGCATTTGGTAAAAACCACGTGTCATTAATCCTGAAATAGCCTCAGAAATTATCAGTTTTTTGCTGGGATAATTTTCAGGAAAAGCTTCATAATTCTGATGATGATAATTGAATCCCATCAAATCGAGCGCATCCGATTTGAAAAGGTTATTCCATGGATTTACTTCGTTGCAGGCTGCGGTAACGGGCCGGGTTGTATCAAGACTTTTTACAATATTTGCCAGCTTGGTAGTAATTAATGAATTCACCGACATTTCGCCTGAATTGACAACATTTGCCGGAACGTTTTTATCAAAATTTAAAATCAGGTTGGCTTTTTCAATACTAATTGTGTCGGCGTCAATGTGTTGCCATTGTTCCAAAACTTCATTTCCGATACTCCACATCATAACTGACGGGTGATTTCTGTCGCGCAGAATATGGTCGGTTAAATCGCGCTCGTGCCATTCGGGGAAATTGTGTGAATAATCATAAGGAGTTTTCTTTTTTCTCCACATATCAAAGGTTTCGTCCTGAACAATAAAACCCATTTTGTCGCACAAGTCAAGCAACTCGGGTGCGGGTGGATTGTGAGAAGTACGAATTGAGTTGCAGCCCATTTCTTTTAGAATCTCAAGCTGGCGTTCCAAAGCACGGGTGTTGATGGCGCTTCCAAGGCATCCCAAATCGTGGTGCTGACAAACACCTAAAATTTTCAGTTTTTCGCCGTTCAAAGAAAATCCATCTTTTTCATCGAAATCAAAATGCCTTATTCCAAAAGGTGTTTCGTAAGTATCTGTCAGTTTCCCGTTGAAAAATACCTCGGTAACAGCTTTGTACATTTGCGGGTTTTCAATGCTCCACAATGCCGGTTTTTCGATATTTATGTTGTGGGTGAATTCCTCTGACTCACTTTCCCACGGTTCTGCCTTTGTTTCGGCATGAACGAGCGATTTTCCGGAAGGGTCGATAATAGTTGTTTTGAATTTCAAATCGCCTTTTACACCCGACTGATTTTTGATTTTTGTTTTAATAAGTACTTCGGCTTTTTCGTTGTTTACCAATGGAGTTGAGATAAAAGTTCCCCAGTTGTCAACAAAAACTTTCCCGGTTTTTACCAGCCAAACATTTCTGTAAATGCCCGAACCTGAATACCAGCGTGAGTTGGGCTGCACCGAATTGTCAACTTTTACAGCCAGAACATTTTCTTTATCAAATTTCAAATATGGTGTTAACTCGTACCGAAACGAACTGTAACCATAGGGGCGAATTCCCAAATATTGGCCATTTATCCATACTTCGCTATTTTGATAAACCCCATCAAAATCAATAAAAATGAGTTTGTCTTTGTCGGTTTCAGCAAGCTGAAAAGTTTTGCGATACCAGCCAATTCCGCCTGGTAATGCACCGCCACCGGGTGATGCCGGGTTTTCTTTGCTGAATTCGCCTTCAATACTCCAGTCGTGGGGTACATTTAAAACGCGCCATCCTGAATCGTCGAAACCGGGATTTTTAAATTCATCAGAATCACCTAATATGAATTTCCACTCTTTTGTAAATTTGATGGTTTCCCGGGCTGTTTTTGGGTTTGAACAACCCAATGTGGTTACCAATAGAATCAGTAAAAAGGTTGAGAATTGGTTAGTTTTAAGTTTCATTTTTTTAAAACAAATTTAGTTATTTATGTGAATCATGGGTTATTCACTTTTTACCAACATTTGATGCTAACGGAACGTTGGGGATTGGATTTGTGATTTCAATTTTAACCAGCAACTGTACCAAACTACCTGTAGTATTTTTTAAATCAATTCATTTTACCTCCGTTTTGAAGCCCGCGAACCTCCGCCAAATAAAATTCCGGCACCAAGTACAAAACCAAAATCATACCAGCCGCCATTGTTATTCACCGCGTACATTGCGATGTTGTCGATAAAAAGACTACCAAAAAAACTGAGTGGCGCAATTATTCCATGCCATAAACCTAAAAGAAAACCGTAGGGTTCATCTGTTACACAAGCCTGCACATCAGCTACATCAGCACAAGCTGAAAAAAGGATAAGAACTACAGCAAAAATAAACGCTTGATTGAAAATGGATAATTTTGAAAGTTGATTTTTCATATTCAGAATATTTTACAATTTTTTTAATTCATTAAAAATAGTGTAAAATTTGTTTTGAATAAAAAATATGTAGTCTTAAAATAAATTGTATCACAACTGCTTTTCTGCTAATTCTAAAACCTCGTCACCCTCCCAGATTGTTTTATTTCCTAAATCGAGCAAAACTGCATTTATTATTGCTTTTGCAACTGTTTTATCGCTGATGGGGCGGTATTTTTTCAAAATAAACTTTGTAAGAAAATTCAGAATGGGAATCGAGATTTTTTCTGCAATCCTGTTTTCTTTTCTGTCACCGGTTAATGATGCAGGCCGTATAATGCCAAGTTTTTTAAACCCGATTTTAGCTACAGCTTCATCGAGTTCTCCTTTCATTCGGGTATAAAAAACCGATGATTTTGCGTTTGCTCCCACTGAAGAAACCAACACATAATTTTCTATCCCATTTTCTTTGGCTTTTTGGGCAAAATTCAGGTTGAATGTAAAATCAATTTCATATTGTTTTTCCTTGCTGCCTGCTTGTTTAAGCGTGGTTCCGAGAGCCGAAAAAAGTACATCGCCCGAAAGCAATTTGCTCCAGGTTTTTTCTTCGCCAAAATTCACGATTTGTTGTTCCAGTTTCGGATGTTTCAGTCCCGAATCGCGCCGTACAAATATCCTAACTTTGTTAAAATGTTCGTTTTCCAGCAATTGTTCAACCAACTGTTTTCCAACCAATCCGGTGGCGCCAATTACGTTTGCTGATAATTTCATTGATGCTTTTTTATTTATTTTTTAACAGGAATCGTAAAATGTACAACTGTTCCTTTAGGACTATTCGGAGTAACCCAAATCCTTCCGAAGTTTTTTTCAATAAATTCCTTGCATATTATTAATCCAAGTCCGGTTCCTTTTTCGCCTCCTGTTCCCCTGCGGGTTTCTTTATCAATTTTAAAAAGTTTACCGATTTCTTCTTCATTAAGCCCAATTCCTGAATCGGCAATTTGAACAATTACTTCTTCTTTTTGAGCTTCTGCCAAAATTACAATTTTCCCTCCAGGCTCTGAAAATTTTACTGCATTACTTAGTATATTTCTAATTACAGTATCAATCATATTCGAGTCGAAATATGCTTCCAGTTTTTCAGGAAATTTAGCGATCAGTGTTATTTCCTTTTGTTCTGCGGCTACCTTTTTCAATTCTATACTTTTTACGAGCAATTCACTTAGATTGTTTAAACGGGGGCTACAATCTGATTTATTCATTTGCGAACGTGCCCATATAAGCAGGTTTTCCATCAGTTCAAAGGTATTATTGGCCGAAACTTTCGCAGAGTTCAGCAATTGTTTTTGTGTCTTATGTTCCAATTCATGTTCCGGATCATTCAACAGTTCCAAAATTCCCAGCACACCCGAAAATGGACTTCTTAAATCATGCGAAATAATGGAAAAAAATTTGTTTTTGGTCTGATTTGATTTTTCAAGTTCCTGGTTTTTTTGGAGCAACTCATTCGTGCGTTCGCTAATTATTTGTTCCAGTTGTTTCTGTCGAATGATCAGCACCCTCGATCTTGCCCAGGAAATGAGATATATAAAAGTAAAAATCAGAACTGATGCAACTATCAAAAAGGGAATAGTCATCCAAAAAGGCGGCTTTATTGTAAGGCTGACCGAACTGCGCAACTCACTCCAAAGCCCGTTTTTATCTGTGGTTTCAACCATAAATAAATAGGTTTCGGGTTGCAGGTTGGTGTATGTAACCACTTTTTCATCCTGCGGATAAACCCATTGTTCATCAAATCCTTCCAGCTTGTACCTGTATCTTTGTTGGTTCGGATTGGTAAAATTTATTGAGGTAAACCTAATTGAAATCATTTTTTGGTCATACCCAAGTTCGAACAATGGTATGTCAGAACTATCACGGTCAGCATGTGGATAAATGGTTTTTCCATAAACCGATATATCAGTGATTTATGCTTTTGGCTGTTTGTATGGATCTTTTACGTTTACTTCAGGATTAAAAAAATCAACACCCTCATTACCTCCAAAAAAAATCATTCCATTATCATCCGTTGTTGAAGATCGATCAAAATATGTATTGGAAATAAGCCCATTGGTACTATAGGAATATTGAATTTCATATTCAAGTTCTTTAGGGTTTTTGTCCAAAGAATAAGTCAAGCAAAACAAACCCGTTTTGGTACTAACCCAAATTTCTCCGGGTGTTACCGATTCAATACTTGAAATATTGAAAAAAGAATTATCCAGAATTGTTTTTATGGGTTTGAAATTATTTAATTCCGGGATAAACAAATTTAAACCATTGCTTGTACCCGCCCAAATCAATCCTGATTTATCGCAAAAAACAGATTGAATTGTATTATCGGAGAGGGAAACAGTGTCTTCCTCATTATGAAAATATGTGGTAATTTGTTCGCTTTTCAAATCAATCCTTGACATTCCATGAGCGCTCGCAATCCACAGATTATTTTGATGATCAATGCACAAACTGGATGTGTAATTGTCGGAAATTCCGGCTAACGGATTACTTTCTTTGTATTGAAACAACTTTGCCACTTGTGTATCGGGATTGTATTTTATAACACCCATTCCGGATGTGCTAACCCATAAATTATTGCCGGGTCCTTCTATAATATCCAGGATATTTGCCTGTTCAAGCTTTCGTGCCATCCAGTCGGGTTTTATCGAAGCCCATGTAAACGAATTTTCTTCCGTAATAAATTTTTGTAATCCGCTTTGCCAACCCCCTGCCCAAATTTGATTTTTACTGTCTTCAAAAATACGGTAAGCACTTCCGTAACCATAATTATTTTTAGAAAGAAGAAAGTAGCTGGTTTTTTCAAAAGGAACAGAGCTATGCTTTTCGAGCAAACCCGATTGATACCCCATCCATAAATTACCGGTTTTATCGAAATCAATGAAGACCACTTCCTTTCGGGTCAGACAATAGGGAACTTTTTCAGAAAACATAAAATGACTAAACATGACATTATTCAACCCATATTCGATACCTCTTATTCCTGAAGTTATCCAAAGGTTGTTTTCTTTATCTACAAAAACGTATTTTGTTGTTGTACTAATCATGCTGAGGGGATCTTCGGCAATATTGGAGAATTGTATATAATCACCCGTTTGAAGGTTCACCCGGTAAAGACCACCTCCTGTGCCAAGCCAAACGATAGAATCCTTGTACACCTCAATGTGGTAAATGGCATTAGTGAGGTAACCCATAATATAATTTTTTGACTTGTCTTCATCTGGTTTGAACCAGAAAAAGCCATGTGATTCGGTACCCAAAAACAACATATCATTCGAAAAACTAATGCCAGTGACATTAAATTGATTAATGTTGACACCATTGATTGTCTCAAAATGTTTTATTAGACCATCTTCAGGGTTTAATTGAAACAAACCGTTGGAAAATGGTATAATCCAAATTTTTCCATCGGGTTGACTGCAAATATATTTAATGTTCGCAATGGGTAATGAATTTCTCAAGGAGGTAAATTTGCTTTTATTGCCAGTAAACCAGGTAATTTGTTTTGTTTTTTTGTCAAATCCGGCCAATCCCTGATCTGTTGAAATCCAAAGCATGCCATCAAGGCCATCCGCAAAATCTGAAATATAAATCCCTTCCAAATCGGAAACTGGAACTTCAAACTGATCTTTTAAAAAATTGTAGTAAGAAAAACCCCGATCCGATCCCACCCAGAGTGTGCCATTCGAATCGGTGAAAATTGTATTTATTTTATTCCAGGGCAGCGTCAACTGACTACTATTTTTATACAATTTGAATTGATTTCCGTCAAAACGTGTAAGGCTGTATTCACTGGCCAACCATATAAAACCAACCGAATCCTGCGTGATGCCTGTTATTCTGGGTTCAATTAATCCTTTTTCGGTTCCGATGTGATAAAATTGGATTGCAGAAAATAAAGGGGTAGCAAAAGTTATACTAATGATAAAAAATAAAAGCTTTAGCATTTTCTTATCATAATTTGAGAAATGTTTTCTATTATCTTTAATTCAAATAATTTGTCCATCAGTTAACTTGATTAATTAAATAGTTAATAATGAGTATTTTAATGATTGCAAAATAACTTTCGTTTGAAAGCAGATATAAAATAAGACCCTGCAATTATACTATCATTTTATTTTCAATGTAAAAATGAATACAAAACATTTTGTTTGATAGAATTAAATGCTGATTTATGGGGTAATAAATGCTGATTTTTTAATATGGATCTTTTAAATTCGTTTTAAATAACTGAAACATGAAATTGAATTTATTTTGAAGAAAAAATACCTTTAAAATTCAAACGCTTTAAATATTGCAATCCTCCAAATTGGTCACTACTTTTGGCGTAAACAATAACTTTTACAATCGACTTATGAAACTTTTTTTTGGTTTGTATTTATTTTTAACAGCAACTCTCTCATATGCAGAGGAAGTAAAGTGGCAAGGTCCTTCGGTGGATTTCTCTCACGGGAAACTACAGGTTTCCGAAAATCAGCGTTTTCTGGTTTTTGAAGATGGTACTCCGTTTTTCTATCTCGGTGATACTGCCTGGGAACTGTTTCATCGGCTGTCAAAGGAAGATGCATTGAAATATCTGGAGAATAGGCGGGAAAAAGGGTTCACCGTTATTCAAGCCGTAATTTTAGCCGAACTCGACGGATTGAATGTGCCCAACATGGAAGGTGAAAAACCGTTGATTGACAACAACCCGACAAAAATCAATGAAAAATACTTTGAGCATGTTGACTGGGTAATTAAACAGGCAGAGGAAAAAGGTATTTTTATTGGGCTGCTTCCAACATGGGGCGACAAAGTGGATAAACAGTGGGGAGTTGGTCCGGTTATTTTTAATGCTGAAAATGCTGAAAAATATGGCGAAATAGTGGGCAGCCGTTACAAAGATTTCAAAAATATTATTTGGATAAACGGTGGCGACAGACAGGGAGGTGGAAATAATTTCACAGTTTGGAATGCGCTTGCAAAAGGAATTAAAAAACAGGATAAAAACCATTTAATGACATTTCATCCGATGGGTTACAACAGTTCATCGAAATGGTTTCATAACGAAAAATGGCTCGATTTTAACATGATACAAACCGGGCATAGCGAACGTTCTTATGAAGTTTATTCGAAATTAATGGTTGCCGATTACAATTTAATACCTGCGAAACCCACTTTCGATGGAGAACCACGGTATGAAGACCATCCGCATAACTGGAAACCGGAAGAACTTGGTTGGTTCGACGATTCTGATGTGCGACAAGCAGCTTACTGGAACCTTTTTACCGGAGGATTTGGTCACACTTACGGTTGTCATGCCATTTGGCAAATGCTGACTCCTGCCCGCGAACCTGTTGGTTTTGCAAGAAATACATGGCAAGCAGATTTAGATTTGCCCGGAGCCTGGGATATGATTCATGTCCGAGATTTAATGGAATCGCGACCTATTTTGGATAGGATTCCATTTCAGGAAATCATTCAAAATGAAAACCAAAAGGTAACAGAATTTATTTCTGCCACCCGGGGAAAGGATTATGTAATGGTGTACATTCCTACAGGTTTAGAAGCTATTCTCGACCTGAAACTTTGCGGATGGGAAAGTGCTGAAGTGTGGTGGTACAATTGCCAAACCGGCGAAGGAACCAATGCCGGAAAAATAGAAACAAACCAGGTAAAAAATTTCAAACCAAAAACCGAAGGGCGCGGAAATGATTGGGTACTTGTACTCGACAACTCAAAAATTGAATTTGTTGCACCAGGAAGAAAACATTAAATTGAGAAAAAAAATGAAAAAATTTACCATCATATTCTTATTAACTATTGTTTTTACGCCTGTTTTTGCTCAAACCCAAATCTGGAGCAAACACGAAATTCAGTTTCAAAGTTCAAAGCAATATGATAATCCAATTTATGATGTAAAAGATTTCAGAATAACATTCACTGCGCCCTCGGGAAGAATAAAGACAGTTCGAGGATTTTGGGATGGCGGCACGGATTGGAAAGTGCGATTTTTACCCGATGAAATTGGTACATGGAACTGGAAAACCGAATGCACTGACAAAGAGAATTCAGGGCTTCAAAATCAATCAGGAATATTTGAATGTGTTGAAAACAATAACACCGATTTACTTTTTAAGAAGGGTGCAATTCAACATGAATCCGGTAAATATTACTTATCATACAATGACGGCACTCCGTTTTTCTGGCTGGCTTGCACAGCATGGAATGGCGCACTAAAATCAACCGATGAAGAATGGAAATATTACCTGAACCAACGAAGAGCCAACAACTACAATGTAATTCAACTGGTTACAACAGAATGGCGTGGCTGCGATAAAAATGCGGAGGGTTTAACTGCCATTGAAGGAACAGGTTATATTCAGATTCATCCTGAATTTTTTAAACGAATGGACCAGAAAATAGACGAAGCCAACGCGAAAGGACTTTTGGTTTCACCCGTGGTTTTGTGGGCGTTGCCCAACGGACAAGGCCGGCATTTAAGTCCGGGTTACTCTCTTCCGCTGGAAGAAGCGGTTTTGCTTGCCAAATATATTGTTGCACGTTATCAGGGAAATCAGGTGGTTTGGACATTGGGTGGAGACGGCAGATATTACGACGACCAGGAAGTAAAATGGAAGGAAATTGGCCGTCGGGTTTTTAATGACATTGACCATGCCCCGGTAACTTTGCATCCGCATGGCAGTTCGTGGATTGGCGATATTTACGATCAGGAAGACTGGTATAACCTGATGGGATACCAATCGTCGCACAACAACGGGGAGCGGGTTGTAAATTGGATTAACAAAGGTCCGATGGCAGAAATGTGGAGTAAATTGAAACCGATGCCATACATTAATATGGAACCAAACTACGAGGAAATTGGTTTTCGGATTACTGCAAAAGACTTACGCTATGCCAGTTACTGGAGTATTTTTGCAACTCCGATTGCCGGAGTAACATACGGAGCAAACGGAATCTGGCCCTGGCTTGCCGAAGGTGAAAAAATTCTGAACCACAAAGATAAAGGCGGCGTAACAGGTTGGCGTAAAAGTTTGGATTTCCCCGGAAGTATTCAAATGGGTTATTTAGCCGAATTTTTTCAGAACATGGAATGGTGGAAATTTTACCCAGCCTCAGATTTACTGGCCCAGCAGCCCGGAAACACAACTTTTAATCACTGGATATCGGTTTTGAAAAAAGACGATAACTCCGAAATACTGGTTTACATTCCTGAAAAAAGTACGGTTACTCTTTTCAATCCAAAAGGAATAAAATACAATGCACAGTGGTTTAACCCGGTCACAAATGAATATTCTGATGCGAAAATTGTTCAGGATTCAACTTTTACTGCTGAGAAATTTAATGACGATACAGGAGAAAGGTTAATCGTAACAATTCGCCAGGATTTAAAAACGATAAAGTTTACCCACAATTTTGAAAATGATATGCTGATTCTTTTGAAAAAATAAAAAAGTAAAAAACACGATGAGAAAAATTTTAGCAATCACCATTGTACTGATTTTTTGTTTCGGAACAATTTCAGCAAAAGACAATCGCATTCAACCGTGGACTGAAAACCCGTGGTTCTGGCAATACAAAGGCAAACCTGTCATGTTGCTTGGTGCCAGCAGCGACGATAACCTGTTTCAGTGGCCTGCGGAAAAGTTGATCGCGCACCTCGATTCGATGAAAAGTATTGGGGCAAATTATGTGCGGAATACAATGAGCGATAGACAGGATCTCGGGTTTGAATTGTATCCGTTTGTACAACTTAATAATGGAAAATACGATCTCGACCAACTGAATCCGGATTATTACAATCGTTTCGAATTCTTTTTAAAAGAAACTGCAAAGCGCGATATCATTGTTCAGATAGAAATCTGGGATCGGTTTGATTATGCAAGAAATCACTGGCCGCTGCACCCGTATAACCCGCAAAACAACATTAATTATTCAACTGAAACATCGGGATTGGAATTGGAATATCCCGATCATCCCGGACAAAACAAACAACCCTTCTTTTTTACCACACCAAAACAAAAAAATAATGAGTTGCTTTTAAAATATCAGAAAAGCAGGGTTGAAAAAATGCTTGAAATCTCGCTCAAATACGACCACGTTTTGTATTGCATGGACAATGAAACTTCGGCGGAAGAAGAATGGGGAATTTTTTGGGCAGAATTGGTTTTGGCAAAAGCAAAGGAGGCGGGCAAAGAAATTTGTGTAACAGAAATGTGGGATGCATGGGATTTAACTTCAGAACAACACAAACGTACTTTCGATCATCCTGAACGTTTTAACTTTTGCGATGTCTCTCAAAACAATCAGAAAAACGGCCAAATTCACTGGGATAATTTTCTTTGGGTTCGAAACTACATTTCTTCCAGCCCGCGACCATTGAATACTGTAAAAACTTATGGATCGGATAGTGGCCCGCATGGAAACACAAAAGATGGAATAGAACGTTGGTGGCGACATGTTTTGGGAGGAGTTGCAAGTGCCCGGTTTCACCGTCCGCCTTCAGGGCTGGGACTTTCCGAATTGTCGGCGAATTGTGTAAAAGTAGCTCGCCGGATAGAATCAGATGTAAAATTCTGGGAGTTGAAAGCCGGTAATGAAATTCTTTCAAACCGTGAAGAAAACGAAGCATATTTAGCTTCCAAACCCGGAGAAACATATGTGCTATTTTTTACCAACGGCGGCGAAGTGGGGCTTGATTTAACTAATTTCGATAAGGAATTCCATATAAAATGGTTCGGTATCAGAAAAGGGGAGTTGATGATTGAAAGTAAAGTTTCCGGTGGAAAAGTATTAGCCCTGAAAGCTCCCCTGGAATCGGAATGTATTGCTGTTTTAAATTCAAAATAATTCTATCAATCTTTAAAAAATGAAAACCAAATTGCTTGTTTTATTTTTCGTTATACTGATATTGAAAGTTGCTGCCCAACGCACAGAAATCAATCTTGAGAAAAACTGGAAATTTACAAAAGGTGATTTTCCAGAAGCAATAAATGCCAATTTCGATGATAGTAACTGGGAAAATGTTACAGTTCCACACGATTGGGCAATTTACGGTCCGTTCGACAAAACAGTTGACATGCAGGTGATTGCCATCACCCAGAACAATGAAAAAGTTGCTACCGAAAAAACAGGAAGAACAGGAGCGCTGCCATTTATTGGTGTAGGTTGGTACCGAACTGTTTTTGAAGTTCCTGAATTTCAAAAGGGGAAACAGGTTTTGTTGACTTTCGATGGTGCAATGAGCGAAGCTCAGGTTTTTATAAATGGGCAAAAAGTGGGGGAACGGCCGTATGGATACAGTTATTTTTATTTCGATATTACTTCTTATTTAAAACCAAATGGAAATAATTTACTGGCAGTCCGACTTGAAAACAGGCCAAAATCATCACGCTGGTATCCCGGCGCCGGTATTTACCGGAAAGTGCAGATTATTGTAAAAGATAAATTGAATTTCGAACATTGGGGAACTTTTATTACAACTCCATTTATTTCTGAGGAAATTGCCAAAGTGAATATCAAAACCAAAGTAAATGGCAGCGATGTAAAGCTTGTAACCACAATTAAAGATTCCGATGGGAAAGAGATAACTTCAGGTTCGACCACACTAATGTTTGGTGATGAATTGGAACAAAATCTTGCTGTTCCAAACCCAAAACTATGGAGTCCGGAAACTCCAGATTTATATTTCGCTGTTTTACAGGTATTTCAGGATAATGTTTTAAAAGATGAACAAACCATTCGTTTCGGTATCCGAAAAATTGAATTCAAAGCGGATGAAGGTTTTTTCTTAAATGGCAAAGTCACAAAGTTTAAAGGAGTTTGTTTGCACCATGATTTGGGTCCGCTAGGTGCAGCTATAAATAAAGCTGCACTTCGCAGGCAACTTGCTATATTAAAAGATATGGGTTGTAATGCAATCCGCTCGGCACACAACATGCCTTCGCTTGAACAGGTTGAATTGTGTGATGAAATGGGTTTTATGATGATTGCCGAAAGTTTTGATGAATGGGCAAAACCAAAAGTTCAAAATGGCTACAACCGTTTTTTTAACGATTGGGCTGAAAAAGATGTTCAAAATCTAATCCGTGCAACCCGCAATCACCCAAGTATTGTAATGTGGAGCGCAGGAAATGAAGTCCCGGATCAATGGGGAAATGAAGGTATAAAACGATTAAAGTTTTTACAGGATTTATTTCACAAAGAAGATCCGACACGCCTCGTAACAGTTGGAATGGATCAGGTGGCAAACACGTTAAAAAACGGGTTTGGTGCAATGCTCGATATTCCGGGGTTGAATTATCGTTTGCCACTTTACGGCGAGGCCCGCGAAAAATTCCCGCAGGGATTTATCCTTGGTTCCGAAACTGCGTCAACATTGAGTTCGAGAGGTGTTTATAAATTCCCGGTTGAGTTTGCAAAAGACAAAAAATATAAAGATTTGCAGTGTTCTTCCTATGATTTTGAATGTTGCAACTGGTCGAATATCCCCGATGATGATTTTGTCTGGCAAGATGATTATGATTGGGTAATTGGCGAATTTGTATGGACAGGTTTTGATTATCTGGGCGAACCAACTCCGTATGACGATTTTTGGCCTTCGCGCAGTTCCTACTTTGGTATTTGCGATTTAGCCGGTTTACCAAAAGACCGCTATTATTTGTACCGCAGCCGCTGGAATACAAATGATGAAACATTGCATATTTTACCACACTGGAACTGGGAAGGCCGCGAAGGAGAAACAACACCTGTTTTTGTTTACACAAATTATGATTCAGCCGAATTGTTTGTAAACGGCAAAAGCCAGGGCATTCAGAAAAAAAATAAAGAGTCGAATACGCAACGTTACCGGTTAATGTGGATGGATGTAAAGTATGAACCCGGAACATTAAAAGTTGTTGCTTTCGACAAAGAAGGAAAACCGGTTGCCGAAAAGGAAATTCACACTGCCGGCAAACCGCACCATTTAGAACTTTCAACAGATAAAAAAGAACTTTCGGCTGACGGAAAAGATTTGGCCTATGTTACGGTTTCGGTGGTTGACAAAGACGGGAATCTGTGCCCCACTGCTGATAATCAACTTCAATTTAATGTTTCGGGAGCCGGAACTTACCGTGCTGCATGTAACGGTGATGCTACATCTGTTGAACAATTTCATCTACCTGCTATGAAAACTTTTGGTGGTAAACTGGTTGTTACAATCCAATCATCCGAAAATCCGGGAGAAATAGAATTGGAGGTTAGCGGAAAAGGATTGAAAAAAGCGGAGGTTTCGATTGTTGGCAACTAGGAAATTTACAATAGTATCGATTTTAGAACTTCGCCATTTTTGTCAAACAAATATTCAAACCGATCGAGTTTTTCATTGCGGATGATTACCTCGTACAAAATATCTTCACCACGATAAATAATAATACCATTCATGATTTCGCCAAATGAAGCGCCCTTAGTTTTTATGTTTTCGGGCAATTCATCGGGCCACAGGTTTTTCCTGTATTCTTCCAAAATGCCCTTCCCCGAAAATCTGGCGATGTGTTCAATATCGTTTAAATAAAAAATAGCCTCGTAAACTGTTCCTTTTTGTTCCCATTCGGTATTTTTTGATTCGGGGAATTTATCGGCAAACAAAGATTTTACTGAATCGGGAATGGATTTTTTTTGACTTTTAAAAATATTAATAAACGGTAATTTCATGTCTTTTTCTGTTTTGTTAAAACATTTTAATTCTGGTGCTGTCAGAAAACCGATGTTTCAAGTTATTAGACGAACAACTTTGAAAAAGTAACAGCAAAGTTTAATCATTCCCGAATATTTTAAAATAGAGATAAACAACCCTTGTACGTGCCCTTTTTAGCCTCATTTTTACAGCATCCTCGCTTGTTGAAAGCGATATGGCAATTTCTTTTATTGAAAGTAAATCCAGATATTTCATCATTAAAAGTGCTTTTTCTTCAGGGTGAATTTTTTCAAAAACAACCATCAGGTTTTCATAACTTATTTCAGAGATTTCTGTGCTCGATTCGTCAATTATTTCAGGTAATTCATTTTCCTGGTTCCAGTTTGGGTAATGCAACTGTTTCTTTTTCCGCAGGTAATCAATTACTGTGTTGTATGTTATTGAATAAAGCCATGATGAAAATGAGGATTTTCCTTTAAAACTCTCTAACTTTTCAAAAGCTTTGGTTAAAATGTCGTTTGCAAACTCCTCCGATTTCTGTTTGTCCTTGAAAAAACTGTAACATTTATCGTTGACTTTTGGAAAATAGCGATTATATAACACCCCGAAGAGTTCATTTTTTTTCTCGTCAATTATTTTTTCAACTATTTGTTCGTCCGATATATCGCTGTTTTTCAAGCCTTTCATATTAAATGATGAAGATGGATTGTAGAAAATTTCCGGAAAATTACATTTTTTTTTTCATTGGCGTGTTACTTCATGTCATCGCTCCGTCAAAATACATGAATGACAATGAAAAGAACATTCAAAACAAATATTAACAAAAAAATGATTAGAATTATGAAAAGGATTTTTTATGTACTATCGATTGTAGCTGCATCTGTAATTTTTACAAGTTGCGCTAAAGCTCCACAAGCTGAAATTGATGCCGCAAAAGCTGCATTGGAACAAGCAAAAACAGCTCAGGCTGACCTTTATGTTGAGGGAGATTTTCTTGCTGTTCAGGATTCATTGAATGCTGTAATGGTTGAAATCGAAGCTCAGTCTTCAAAACTTTTCAAAAGCTACGGTTCAGCAAAAGAAAAATTGGCTACAGTTGCAACTCAGGCTACTGAATTGGTTGCAAAAACCGATGTAAGAAAAGAAGAAATTAAAACAGAAGTTGCTACAGCCGAAGCTGCTACACTGGCTTTAATTGAAGAAAACAACGCTTTGGTGGCAAAAGCCCCAAAAGGTAAAGAAGGTAAAGAAGCTATCGAAGCAATTAAACTTGACTTAACCGGTATCACTGCTTCAGTTGGTGAAGTTTCTGGTTTAATGGCAAACGGTGACTTACTTGGAGCTCAAACTAAAGTGAATGCAGCTCAGCAAAAAGCTACCGAAATCAATACAGAATTGAAAACTGTATTGGAAAAAGCTAAAATCAAATTTTAAGAAGCTAATAAAATAGAAAAGAAGTGCCGGGGCTTGTAAACCCCGGCTTTTTCATATAAATTATAACGGTGAAGAAATTATCCACTTTTTTTATTTATCTGTTTATTGTCACTTTAGTTCTTGCTGTTGGTTATTCGGTTTTTATTTATGTAACTGTTAAACCACCCGTTGTGGAAATAAATTCAGCCCGGGAATCGTTGGCTTTAGCAAAAAACAAACTGGCTGGCCGCTATGCCAGCGAAAAACTGAAGGAAGCCGAGGGTTTGTACAATTGGTCGATGAAAGAGTGGGAAACCCAAAACAGTAAATTCTTTGTTTTCCGTGATTATTCGCTGACACGGGATTTGGCCTTAAAATCAATTGATAAAAGTTCAAATGCCGGAAAAGAAGCAAGTAGTGTAAAAAATAAACTTCAAAAAAATGTTGAATCCCAATTGTCAACTTTAAATACTCAAATTGCGAAGTTTGAAAAATATTATAAAAACCTTGCGCTGGGGAATTCAACAATAAATGCTTTTAACAAAGGAAAAACTCAGTTCCTTGAAGCTCAGATTGAATACAAAAAGAAAGATTTTCAACAAGCTGCAAAAATTGCCAAAAAGGCGTCTGACAATATTTCTCAGGCTGAAAAGTCAGCACATTTTAAGTTGGTAGAGTTTTATAGCAATTATCCAACCTGGGAGAAAAATACAAAATTGGCATATAACCTGTCGAAAAAAGGACAAACGGTAATACTTGTAGATAAAATACAATCTACTTTAATTATCCTCAAAGGAGGTAAAGAGTTTAAAACATTTACAGCAGAATTCGGTAAAAGCTGGATGGGCGACAAGTTATATGCAGGTGATAAAGCAACACCTGAAGGGGTGTATAAAATACTTGAAAAAAAGAGCAGATCAAAAACTAAATATCACAAGGCTCTTCTCATTAATTATCCGAATAATGAAGATCAAAGAAGATTTGATAAAATGGTGAAATCAGGTGAAATTCCGAGAAAAACCCATATTGGCGGATTGATTGAAATACATGGAGATGGTGGCAAAGGCATTCATTGGACAGATGGTTGCATTGCGTTGCAAAATAGTGAAATGGATGCTGTTTATAACCAGACAAGTGTAAATACAACTGTTGTTATAGTGGGTTCGAGGCTACCACTTGAAGATTATTTGAATTAAAATGGAAAAAATCAAGAAATATATCGTCATCCTGCTTTTTGCAAGCGCAATTGTTGGACTTGTATCACTTTTTGCATATATAAATATTTTGGTTTTTCCCGTAATACAGTATTCAAAATATGGGGCTGGACTGGGTAAATCAACTGCAATAGATACAACTTTTAATCAGGTTACCGAGCTAAAAGCCCTGAATAAAAAACTCGATCAGTTGAATAAAAGGATGGAGAGATTAACTCCCGGTAATGCTTTCCTTGTAATAAATACAACAAACAATACCTTTGAACTGTATAAAAACAACGAAATCATCCGTGAAGGAAAATGCTCAACCGGAAGTTTTATCTCGCTTGAAGTTGACAGTACCAAATCATACATGTTTGAAACTCCAAAAGGTGTAATGACGGTGAAAGGGAAAAAAACAAACCCGGTATGGTCAAAGCCTGATTGGGCTTTTATAGAAGAAGGATTACCTGTTCCTCCCCGGGGACATTCATCGCGTTTTGAAGCCAATGTGTTGGGCGATTATGCGTTAACCCTTGGTGATGGCTACATGATTCACGGAACATTGTACCAGCGATTGATAGGCTCGCCAGTTACGCATGGGTGTGTAAGAATGCTGGATGATGATTTGGAAACGGTGTACAAAACACTACCTGTTGGAGCAAAGGTTTTCATTTATTAAATTCTGAAAATGAAAGAAACATTTATAAAATATAAAGTTGGTTTTATTATTATAGTTGTGATGTTTGTGATAATGTCAGCTTTTACAATTGTACGTTTTTTTAAAGCTGAAAATGCAGTAAAACTGGCGATTAATGAGAAAATATTGAGCTTTGCTGACAACGATATAAATGATGCAGGCTGGAACTTTCCTGAAATTAAACAGAAGAAAAAGGAAGTTCATTGGATGGAACAACAACTGTTGCTGGCAAAATCCGATTCACTTAATTTAGGGATCAATCTTGCCGATAGTACAGTGCAGGTACAATTAAAGGGTACAGTTTTACTTCAGGCCAATATTTTGAAACAGGCACCAACCCATTTTATAGAATCACCAAATTATGCTGCTTATCTTGATTTTACAGCTATTACCAGAATAGTACAGGAACAATCAACAAGTGTAAAACGACCTGTAAAAAAAGTTCAGGCTCCGAAAAATGAGAATGAGGTAAAGGAATTTAAACACGATACAGTTCCGGAATCTCCTATTGTTTGGCAATTCATACTTGATAATAAAATTGAAGTCGTAATTACAGGAGTTGGATTGGGAAAAGACTCACTTCTGGATTTGAATTTCAATAACGACTTTTTAAAATACAATGTTGCCAGATTGCAAAATAACTGGCTTCCAAAAACCTATATGCCAACACTTTATCTTTGGTTGAACGATAAAGATGCCAAAGCAATTTATCGCGCCATTCCTGGAAATGGGAAGGTGGTTTTTAAGATATAAAAGCTACACCATCTGTTTTATTTTTTTAGCTTTGTTTTCATTAACCAATAAAAATAGTCAATAATGAAATTAAAAGCATTGGCGCTTTTGTTTGCAATAACCACGGTAATTTGCAACGCACAGGAAACAAAACCAGGTCCGCAACCTCCGCCCGAAACCGGGGAAAAATTCAAAGTGGGAATGGCTGGTTACACATTTGTCAAATTCGATCTCGACAAAACTCTTGAAACTTTGAAAAGGACTGACGTACATTATTTGTGTATCAAAGATTTTCATTTACCAATGAAGAGTACCGATGACGAAATTTCGGCTTTTCATGCGAAACTTAAAGCCAATGGTGTTACTGGTTATGCAGTTGGGCCAATTTACATGAAAACGGAAGGAGAAATTGACAACGCATTTGAATACGCCAAAAGGGTAGGGGTTAAACTTATAGTTGGTGTGCCAAATGTTGAGCTTCTCTCTTATGTCGATAAGAAAGTGAAAGAATTTGATTTTAACTATGCAATTCATTTGCATGGTCCTGATATTAAAATTTATCCCGATGCCGAAGATGTTTGGAATCATGTGAAAGACCTGGATCCAAGAATTGGGATGTGCCTTGATATTGGCCATGACACCCGCAACGGAAAGGATCCGGTTGCCGACCTGAAAAAATACCACTCCCGCGTATTCGATATACACATAAAAGATGTAACCGGAACAACAAAGCTTGGTTATTCACTTGAAATTGGCAGGGGTGTTATCGATTTTCCTTCTTTTGTAAAAATGCTTCGTAAAGTGGGTTACACTGGTGTTTGCAGTCTTGAGCACGAAAAAGACATGGATAATCCATTTCTGGGTATTGCTGAATCAATTGGTTATTTTAGAGGCGTTATCGATTCGACAAAGAAATAGGATTTTAAAATAATAATATAAAAAGGCTGGGTTCGTTGCGTACTCAGCCTTTTTCTTTAATGTTTCTCAATATTTCTTTTCTTTTGCAACATTCTATTTTTCAGGCTAAACAGCACAATTTATTAACCTTTGATAAATTCAATAAACAGAGTTTCGCACTGTTCTCTCAACTAAAACTCTTTTAAAGTGTTTCAATAGAAATTTAAAAACTATAAATATGTACACCGGACTTTTGCATACACACAACTTGTTTCGCTGGTTGGTATTAATTACTTTGGTTTTAGCTGTTTTATTTGCTTTAATTGGTTGGTTTGGAAGGCGTGAATGGAGTAAAAAAGACAACTTATCAGGATTGCTGCTGACCATTTTCATGGATATTCAGTTTTTGGTTGGATTGATACTGTACGCGTTTGTGAGCCCCTTTACCAAAGCTGCTTTTAATGATTTTGGCGCAGCTATGAAAAATCCCGAACTCCGTTTTTACGCAGTTGAGCATATTTTAATGATGATAATTGCTTTGGTTTTGGTGCATATAGGGCGTGCAAAATCGAAAAAGGATATTGCTCCATGGAAAAAACACCGTACTGTTGCTATATTTTATGGTTTTGCGTTGTTGCTGGTTTTAGCTGGTATTCCATGGGAAAGAGCGTTTATTTAAGTCAGGTTTTTTTGTGTTAAGCATATTCCCAATTTTCTGACTGAGCAGAAAGTAAGTTTGGGAACAGCGTAAGGGATTAAACCTGATCGATTGGCATTATCAATATTTTGGCATCATTTCAATCAACTCCCCGTCTGTTGTACGGAAATGCCCCATTAAATTTGCTGTTAAACACGAATGTACTGGGATGATTTCGACCAAATCACCAACTTCGAAATTTTTAAACTCTTTTTGGACGACTTTTAAAATTCCATGTTCCTGTGAGAGTTTGGAGAGATAATTCATTGGATCGAGCATCATTTTATTATCATTTTTTCTGATAATAACCCGACCAAACATGCTTTTCCCGTCAATGTTTATTATTTCTTCTCTCGAAAAATGAACGGCACCACCATGAATTACAACTTCGTTTCGCAAAAGATGCTTTGCTACAACCGGACAAACCATTTTTACTGCAATATCATCAAACGAACAAACGCCAAGGTTTTGCTGCATTAAATCGTAAAAAACAAAATTGCCCGGTCGTATTTCGTCAACACCGTTGAAAGTTGTGCATAGCGTGGCTGCCGGGGTGTCGCCCATGCTTATTTCTATATCGTGGAATACAGATTTATACTGTTTTTTTAATGTTTTGAGTTTTAATAACGCATCAAAATGGCGGCTAAAAATTTCATCGGTGGACACGGCGCTGTATGTGTGTCCGGTATGAGTTAAAAACCCTTTGAAATTCAATCTGTCGTTTTTGGAAATTTTTTCGATTATAGATTCAATCAGGCTTGTGTTTGAAGGTTCTATTCCGGTTCGGTTGTTTCCGGTATCAATTTTTATCCATACACTAAGCGGATGGTTTGCCTTTTTGGCCAAAAATTCTACAGCTTCAGAATTTTCAACAAGAACATTTAATTTGATTTTGCCTGCCAGACGATTGACATTATCTATTTCAAGAATATTTATAGTAAACGCGATAGTGATGTCATCCCATCCGTTTGCAGCAAAATACTCGGCCATTTGCACCGACGAAACAGTAATTGCTTTAACACCAAAATCCCTGAACCACTCACCGATTTTTGCCGATTGATGTGTTTTAAAATGGGGGCGGAAACGCATTTTGTATTCAGTAGCTTTTTTAGCCATTCTTTCAATGTTTCGCATACAAACGGCTTTGTCGAGGACCAGGGTTGGTCGTATAATTTCAGTCATTTTAATAAACCTTAAAGGGAGTTTTTTATTTGCTTTGACAGATTGTTCCGGGTTTCCATCAATTTTTGAGTGATCCCGGTTTTATAAATGTGCGGACTAATAAATCGTTTGTGTTCATCGGGCAATAATGAAGCCCTGCTTTCAACGAATTCATGTATTTCCATTGGCGTTTGCTTTTCAAGTAAAATTTCACCTGAAAGTACAACCTTGCTTAAAAGTTTTTCGCATTTCATTCCTTTTACAATCGTATTCAGTTCAGGATAAACAGGGTGATAAATTGTGTCAATTTCTTCAGGAATTTCGTTTTCGAGCGCAATTGCGTCACGATAAAATTTACCGTTGTTATCCAAAAACCTGTACAATTGTTTTTTTGATGGAAGGGTATTTTTTTCAATATTTTCCGAGAATTTCATTTTGGGCAAACCATCAATTTCAACCAATTTATAAACTCCGTCAAGCGCAGCATCGCTTTTTCCGGTTACCAATTCGGTGCCAATACCAAAAGCATCAATGGCCGCATCCTGATCTTTTAAAAGCGTTTTTATGACGTGTTCGTTTAGCTGGTTGGATGCAATAATCTTTACCGCCTTCAGTCCGGCATCATCGAGCATTTTTCGGGCTTTTTTGCTGAGGTAAGCCAAATCACCACTGTCTAACCTAATGCCATTTAAATGATGGCCTCTTGTTTCCATTTCTTTTGCTACTATGATGGCATTGGGGACACCCGATTTTAATGTGTCGTAAGAATCAACAAGAAGTATCGTATTTTCCGGATGTACGTGGGCATATTCGCGAAACGCCTCCAATTCAGTGTCGAAACTCTGTATCCAGCTGTGAGCTTGTGTTCCGGAAACCGGGATTCCAAATAGTTTTCCTGCCATAACATTTGAAGTTGAAGAAGCCCCGCCGATACAAGCTGCCCTGCTGGCGTGGATTGCTCCAAATCCCTGGGCTCGCCGCAATCCAAAGTCAGAAAATATTTTTTTGCCCGAAACAAGCTTTATCCTGAATGCTTTTGTTGCAATCAGAGATTCGAAATTGATTATATTCAATAAAAGACTTTCGATCAACTGACATTCGATGATATTTCCATCAACCCGCAAAACAGGTTCATTTGGGAAAACGATTTCTCCCTCAGCAACGCTCAATATATTCCCCGAAAAGTGAAAATCCTTTAAATACTCCAGAAAATCAGGTTTGAAACCCTGCGTTTTTAAATACTTTATGTCAGAACTGCTATAGGAAAAATGGGTGAGCATATCCAAAAAGTCCGCAAGTCCGGCAAAAACAGTTAGCCCTCCTTTAAATGGATTTGTCCTGAAAAAATAGTTAAACGAAACCTGTTGATCTTTTTTGCCACAGTGTAAATAACCAGCAGCCATTGCCAACTCGTAGAAATCTGTGTAAAGCCCTAGTTTTTCTTTTATTACCGACATTGCCTGAAAATTATATTTGTCATCGGTTAAAGGTAATTAAGAAAACGCGGCTGAAATAAATTTATTTTGCATTTTTCTGAATTAATAAAACTTAGAGAATTGGTTTTTTCCGGGAACACGAACTTTCCCAATCCTAAAAACTTTTATTAAATATCATTGACAGGAAACACAAAGCATTAAAAAAGCCGGATTAACTATATAATCCGGCTTTAACTATATTTTTTTAAATTGACCTAATTAAGCCTCTTCTTCAATAATATTGATGTTGGAGTCAACTAAAATACGACCGCAATATTCGCAAACAATAATTTTTTTGCGGTTGGCAATGTCCATTTGCCGCTGTGGTGGAATTTTGTTGAAGCAACCGCCACAGGCATCGCGTTGGATTGTTACTACGGCCAAACCATTACGGGCATTTTTACGGATGCGTTTAAATGCCGTCAACAAACGTGGCTCGATAAATGATTCGATTTTTTCAGATTTTGACCTCAGTTTTTCTTCTTCAATTTTAGTTTCTTCCTGAATTTCCTGAAGTTCCGATTTTTTTCTTTCCAAATCTTCCTGACGTTCAACAAGTAATTGTTTCGAAGTCTTAACCAAATCTTCCTTTTCTTTCATCTCGATTGTAAACTCCTTGATCCTTTTTTCTGAAAGTTCAATTTCAAGATTTTGAAATTCGATTTCTTTTGAAAGGGAATCAAATTCGCGGTTGTTGCGAACATTATTTTGCTGTTCGGTGTACTTGGTTATTAAAGCCTGAGAATCTTTAATAGCAATACGTTTGTTATTTGTTGCTGTATCCAGGTTTTTGATTTCAGAATCAAGATTGATGAGCCTTGTTTTTAACCCGGCAATTTCATCTTCCAAATCCTGCACTTCCAGTGGAAGTTCCCCCCTGAGCACTTTAATCTTATCTACTTCAGAAACTACCGTTTGTAGTTCGTGTAAAGCCCGAAGCTTTAATTCAACTGAAATGTCTTTCTCGTCCTGCTTTGAATACGGTGCGCTCATCGCTTAAATGTTTAAATTTTCACTATAAAAATCAGAAGTAAAAAACCGGGTTGGTACCCACTTCTGATAAATGGATTGCAAAAGTAGGGAATTTTTTTGTAAGTAATTCATAAAAAAGTTCTTTAGTGAATTGTTCACTTTCAAAATGTCCAATATCTGCAATCACTATTTTATTTTCGGCATCAAAAAACTGATGATATTTAAAGTCGCCCGACACAAAAAAGTCTGCTCCGGCGGCTATTGCAGCGTTTAATAAGAATGATCCCGAACCTCCGCAAACTGCAACTTTTTCAACAGATTTCCCTGTTAATGCGGTGTGTTTTATTACCCCAGTATTAAATGTTTGTTTCAACTGATTCAGAAACTGTATTTCAGAGATTGGTTCACGGAATGTTCCAACCATTCCCGATCCTATTTTGTCAAATTTGTTTTCGAGTGGATAAATGTCATAAGCTACTTCTTCGTATGGGTGTGATTTTAAAAGTGCTTCAATTATTTTTCCCTGCAAATATCCGGGAAAGATTGTCTCGAAACGAACCTCCCTTTCAGTGTGAATTTCTCCTTTTTTTCCCACAAAAGGGTTTGAATTTTCATTTCCCCTAAAACTCCCCATTCCTTCGGCAACAAATCCGCAACTATCGTAATTGCCTATATTTCCTGCACCTGCATCAAAAACTGCCCCGCGAACCTGATCCGCATTTTCGAATGGAATAAAAGTGACAAGTTTCTTCAACTGTCCGCCAGAGGGTTGTAGTATTTTGCAATTTTCAAGTCCAAGTTTATCACAAATTTTGCGGTTGACTCCACCATCAACACTATCCAGATTGGTGTGAGCTGCATAAATGGCAATATCGTTTTTTATGGCTTTAATGATGGAGCGTTCAACATAGGTTTTACCAGTTATCTTTTTTAATCCCGAAAAAATGATTGGATGATGCGCTACAATCAACTGAGCCTTTTTTTGAATAGCTTCTTCTACAACTTTTTCCGTAACATCAAGCGTTACCAAAATAGTTGTAATTTCTGAACTTATATCGCCGGTAATCAAGCCAGCGTTGTCGTAAGATTCCTGCAAACCAAGCGGAGCAAGGTTTTCCAAAAAATTGGTAACATCTTTTAAAATGAGCATTTTCGAATATTAAATTAATCCTGCATCTCGTCCCTGATTTCCGCCAATTGCTGCCGTACATCCTGCAAACGCTGAACGATCTCAAAATTATGGATGGTTTCTTCCTTATTGTCTTTTAATTTTTGCTGTGCACCTTTTAAAGTCAAGCCGCGTTCTTTTACCAGATGGTGGATGATTTTTACAGTTTCAATGTCTTCTTTCGTAAAAAGGCGGGTTCCCCGTTTGTTTTTGTGCGGCTTCAGTGCATCGAACTGGTTTTCCCAATAACGTATCAATGATTGGTTTTCTCCAATGACATCTGCAACTTCGCCAATGGAGTAAAAGATTTTCTCTATTTTAGGTTTTTTGTAGGGCATTGATTTTAGTTTGCCTAATCGAGTGTTTGACCGATGTTGGAAGAAATGGCAATCATTTTATCATATTCTTCTGCTGTCAAATCCTTGAAATAGTAAAACGACGGATTTACCCGTTGCCCGTCTTTATGAACTTCGTAATGTAAATGCGGTGCAGTTGAAGCACCCGAATTGCCAACATATCCAATAATATCGCCACGTTTTATTTTTTGTCCTTCTTTCACGTTGAAACCGTTCAAATGTGCGTAGAGAGTTTCGTATCCAAATCCATGGTCAATTACAACGCACAAGCCAAAATCAAATCGGCTTTTTTTCGATCCGGAAGTTTCAATTACAGTGCCGTTACCTGTAGCAAACACAGGTGTACCAACCGGAGCAGTAAAATCCATTCCCCAATGCATTTTTTTCACTTTGTAAATCGGATGGATTCGGTAACCCCAGCCACTTGCAGTCCTTTTTAAATCGCGGTTGGTAATGGGCTGTACTGCCGGAATACTTGCCAGCATTTCCTCTTTATTCAAAGCCATTTTCATCACTTCATCAAATGATTTGGATTGAATGTAAGCTTCTTTTGAAAGGATATCCAGCTTTTTTGCTGTTTCTATTACCAATGCTGAATTAGTCATACCTTCAAGGTGGGCATATTTATTTGTACCACCAAACCCAGCTTTTCTTATTGTCGAAGGAATTGGATCGGTTTCAAAAATAACCCGGTAAATATTATCATCCCTCTGTTGAAGGTCGGAAAGCACCTTATCAATGTTGTCCAAATCTTTTAATAACAATTCATATTGCGACAAAAGCTCTTGATTTTCACGCTTTAAAGCCTTTGTTTTTGGCGATTCGTAAAAATAAAGGGCGGCTACGACAATGATCAGTGAAAACGCTAAACTACTGGAAAAATATGCCAGAATTTTTGTGAATTTCTCTTTGATTGAAATTCCTATTCTTTCGTAATTAAGTGTATCCGGATTAAATCTGTATTTCTTTTTCGTCATATTGTAAGGCTTTTTTATTGAACGACTTAATTAAAATTAATTAAATCATATAACTTTGCAGCCGTTTATTTATTACTTTTTCAAGACGGCAAAAGTAAGCAAATAACTGGCAGATAGCACTATTTGTGTTTCGGAGTTTACAATTTTTAACAAAATTTAGAATAAAACATAATCGAATGACAAGGACTTCAAAGGAAATACGCAAAGCATTTCTCGACTTTTTTGCGGAGAATAACCACCAGATAGTGGGTTCTGCGCCAATGGTTGTGAAAGGAGATCCAACATTAATGTTTACCAATGCCGGTATGAACCAATTCAAGGATTTGTTCCTTGGAAATGAGCCTGTTAAATGGCCGCGAATTGCAGATACTCAAAAATGTTTACGCGTTTCCGGAAAGCACAACGACCTCGAGGAAGTGGGACTGGACACCTACCATCACACCATGTTCGAAATGTTGGGTAACTGGTCGTTTGGAGATTATTTTAAGAAAGATGCTATTGACTGGGCATGGGAATTTTTGGTAGGCAGAATGGGGTTGAATCCTGACCGGCTATATGCTACTGTTTTTGAAGGTAGCGCTGATGATAAATTGGAACGCGATGATGAAGCCGCAAATTTTTGGTTGAAATATCTTCCCACCGAAAGGGTTTTAAACGGAAGCAAAAAAGATAATTTTTGGGAAATGGGCGATTCCGGTCCTTGTGGACCATGCTCAGAAATACACGTTGATATCCGCAGTGAAGCGGAAATTGCAAAAGTACCGGGACTAGAACTTGTAAATAAAAGTCATCCGCAGGTAATTGAAATCTGGAACCTTGTTTTTATTCAGTTTAACCGGAAAGTAACCGGACAGCTTGAAGAACTGCCGGCAAAACATGTTGATACTGGAATGGGTTTTGAACGGCTTTGTATGGCAATCCAGGGAGTTAAATCAAATTACGACACCGATATTTTTCAGAATACTATTACTGAAATAGGAAAATTGTGTAATATAAAATATGGCGCCGACGAGAAAACCGACATCGCAATGCGCGTTATTGCCGACCATTTACGTGCAGTTGCCTTTGCCATTGCCGACGGACAGTTGCCATCAAACAATAAAGCGGGTTATGTAATCCGCCGCATTTTGCGTCGCGCCGTGCGTTACGGTTACACTTTCCTCAATTTCCGCGAAGCTTTTATTTTTAAACTCGTGGCAGTTTTAAAGGAAACCATGGGCGAAGCATTTCCCGAACTTGTAAGTCAGCAGGTTTTAATCGAAAAAGTAATCAAGGAAGAAGAGGAATCTTTCCTGAGAACGCTAACGACTGGAATCCGTTTGCTTGACGAAATTATTTCGAAAGCAAAACAGGAAAGTCTGACAGAGATACAGGGTAAAGATGCTTTTGTGTTGTTCGATACCTTTGGTTTCCCTTTTGATTTAACAGAATTGATTGCCCGTGAAAACGGACTGGGAGTTGACGAAGCCGGTTTTAAAGTTGAAATGGAAGCACAGAAAAACCGCTCACGCAATGCAGCCTCCCAGGAAACTGACGACTGGGTGGAAATCCGTAAAATTGATCAAACCGAATTTCTTGGTTACGATAAACTGGAAGCCGAAATCAGGATTTCAAGATACCGCAAGGTTACCCAGCAAAAAAAGACTTTCTACCAACTGGTTTTCGACCAGACACCTTTTTATGGCGAATCGGGCGGACAGGTTGGAGACTCAGGATTTATTGAATCTGAAGGGAAAAAGATAACAGTTTTTGATACACAAAAAGAAAATAACCTGATCGTGCATTTAGTTGAAAAACTGCCCGAAAACCCATCTGATTTTTTCAAAGCGAGTGTAAATACTGAACGCCGGATGAACATTGCAAACAACCACACGGCAACCCACCTGCTGCATGCCGCATTGCGACAGGTTTTGGGCACGCACGTCGAACAAAAAGGTTCGCTTGTAAATGCCGATCACCTGCGTTTCGACTTTTCGCATTTTCAGAAAATGACTGACGAGGAAATTGAAAGGGTTGAAGAGATTGTTAATGCTAAAATCAGGGTGAATTCGGTGTTGGAGGAAAACCGCTCGATGCCTATTGAAGAAGCCAGAAACAGTGGTGCGATGATGCTTTTTGGAGAAAAATACGGTGAAGCGGTACGTGTTATTAAATTTGGCGAATCGGTTGAATTGTGCGGTGGAACGCATGTTCCGGCAACAGGAAATATTGGCTTGCTGAAAATTGTGTCGGAAAGTGCAATTGCTGCAGGTGTGCGCCGTATTGAAGCAATTACCGCAGCCCGTGCCGAAAAATATGTAAACGACCAGATTAAAACCCTGAATAGTGTGCGCGAAACAATTAAAGGTTCAAAAGATATTCTGGGAAGTGTGGCTGCGCTGTTACAGCAAAACGCTGAACTTTCGAAACAGTTGGAGAGTTTTCAGCACGAAAGTTTAAAAATTATAAAAGCCGATCTAAAAAGCAAAGTGCTGTTTGAAAAAGGGGTAAATATCATTTCCGGAATTGTTGAAGTTGATGATGCTGCATTGTTAAAAGACCTGGCATTTCAGTTAAAAGGCGAAGTGGAAAATTTGTACCTGGTTTTGGGTACAGAAACAAACGGAAAACCAAATTTAACCATCATGATTTCGGAAAATATTGTTGCCGAAAAAGGACTTGACGCCGGTAAAATTGTACGCGAAGCAGGCCGTGAAATACAGGGCGGCGGCGGCGGACAGCCATTTTATGCAACTGCCGGAGGCAAAAATGCAGCCGGATTACAGGCTGCAATTGAAAAAGCGCTTTCGTTTTTGCAATAGGGTGAATCACTAAATCAAAAAACCGTTCCATCTGCATTATATACAGGAGGAACGGTTTTTTGTTGCTCATTTTTCTAAAGGAAATATATACTTAAACTTAGTTTTGGATTTCAATCTTTATTGCGGTTATTATTGGGATGAGCCAAACCAGAAGAATAACATGAAATGACTTTTTTAAAACAAGGAGAGACAATCGCGCAGGGGCGGGGTTTTATGATACTTATAAAAGGGTAATTGAACTTATAAAGTATAGAATTGATGGTAATGTGTTGATATAGAATTATCAAAAGTTTTCAACCTTTAAACGTTAATCACATAACGAATGATTTCAATAATTATAACCATCTTTTAACTTATCGTTTGATATATAGATTGTTAATAAGTTTGAGCGGACTGATTTTTCTTGTAAGCATCAACAATTGTTTATAACCCATGTTTAAAAACTAATTTGTCCAATACTTTAATAAATATTTTTTATTATTATTTTTGTACTCAGTTCTTTGACTGATTTTTTAATTCGAAAACGGATGTTAGGTAAATTATGAACGATGAATTTATTATTCAACACGACCCAAAAAAATTTGTCTAGCTGCCGTGAGGCTTGATTGTTTCCACGAATAAACGTGGGGGATATGTCCCGGCCTAAAAATGGGATAATTAATCCGTTTTATGAATACTAATTTTCGAATTAAGGACGGAGTTGAAGAGAAGCTTGTCTTCTGTAGATACATCCGAAAAAACGGAAGACTGGTTTACCCAAAAACTGCGAAGTTCTTTCGCTTTTGGGCACCAGTCTCCAAAAAAGGTTAAAGAATCTAATGTTCTCCGTGGACAATTTAAACTGCAATAAAAATTGTCCTGAGTCCTGAGTATTAGCAGCCAGTTCACGGTGGCTGCTTTTTTTTTAAAACAAAATCTTCAAAGAATAGTTTAAAATTTCTCTATCTTGTCTACCTCTACCCATAATTTAAATTCTTCTACTTGTAAAAGATAAACATCCACCAAGATTAAAATAGAAATAAGATTGTCATAAAACCAGTTTTTTCCTCTAACTTCCTCATTAATGGGATTGTACCAACAAGGTATACCACGATAGGAAGCGTTTTTCATCATATTAGTTTTGGTTATAAAAGTTACAATTTTTTCGCGAATTTAAAAATTTATTTTCAATTAGTATAAAATTTGTACTTTAATAAGTATACCAATCATCAACTTTAACATCTATTAGTATCTCTATAATTACCTCTATAAGGTATACTCTTATGATTTCAAAAAGTCTATTATCATTAATAATACTTCCTTTAGAGGTATCTCTAATACTATTTGTAACGTAATTCCTATAAAAAGTTCTAAAAAGTAGACTATTAATTTTGAAGTATTTGGTTTACCATGGTATACTCTTGTACTTTCTCTGCCTTTTCTCTTTTGATTTCTATTCTTTTTTCTTCTCGAAGCTTTTTTCTTAGACATAATTTTCACATTTAAAAATTATGCTTCGAGAGAGCCCTGCCTCGCCCTGCGAAATAGAAAAATTGACTTCGAAAAAAAAAGGACAGAATTTGAAGGGTGAATTTCATGTCCAGTATTACCAGAAAAAGCAGGTCTATTGTTATATTTTAAGAGAAAAGCCGATGTCGGAGTTAAAATTTGACCAGAGAAACTACAGAATCCATAATGACAAGAATAAACGAGTAATCAGAAAGAGCCTTGAAGATTGCGGTGCCGGTCGGTCCGTTTTGGTTGATAAGGATAATGTGCTGATTGCCGGGAATGGTGTGTACGAATTAGCATTTGAACTCGGGTTAAAAGTTCGATTTGTTAAGTTAAATGGTGAAGAGTTGCTAGTAGTTAAACGAACAGTCTTATCATTCGAAGTCTAAAAAATGTAAACTTTTGGCACTGGCAGATAATTATTCTTCTGATACCTCTGTTTTCGATTCTGAAGAAATGATAAAATCATGCAGAAGCGGGGCTTTTGTTTTTACAGTAGGGCGAATCACCAAATCAAATAACCGTTCTTTCTGCATTTTAAACAGAAGGAACGATTTTTTTTGCTCATTTTCCAAAGAAAATATTTGTTTAAACTTTGTTTTTGATTGGAATATGTTATTCCGGTAAATCCCGGAAAGAGTCAATCGGGAAAATAATCCAGAAATAACTTTTATGTACAAGGTGAGACAATCGGGCAGGAGAGGGTTTAATTTTCCCCGCATTACACCTGCAAATTTTTAGTTATTCGGAATTTCATTTTTAATTTCTCTTTCAAACTCTGTTGGTGTTAAAATTTTTGCTGTTTTAAATGGATTATGCGTCAATAAATCTTTGTCACCTGTAACTAAATAATCAGCTTTTGAGAAATCAATCAGGTCTAACAGGAAATTGTCTTTAGGATCCCGGTTAATAAAATGTGCCGGTTTTATTTCAATTTTTTTTGCAATGGTTTCTAAAAGTTCTATCAATTCCTTTACACTTTCTTCGGGAAAATATTTCTTCAATTTTTCGCGATTAGTAACCATTTTTATTTATGTCAGCAGTTGTTCTGTTGTAATGATTATTATACTGCCGTCCGAAATATATTGCTTTATTTTCGCCAAACGTTTGCCAATTAAGAAACTAATCCAAACATTTGTGTCAAAGATTACTTTAACTTCATTGTTTTTCATAGATTTCCTGCCTCACACTTTCTACTTCTTCTGTAATGGTTTTTAGGTCAAGGTCTTTAGCTTCAAATGTTTTTAACAAACGAGTCAATTTTGTGTCAATAGCTTCTTTTTCCAATTCTTTTGTCAACTTTATTTTTTGTTGTCTCGGAAGTTTCTTAACCATCGAAAGTATTTGCTCAAATGTAATGTCTATTTGTATTGCTGTTTTCATCTTTCAAGCCTTTTTAATTGTTTTTCAAATTTACAAAATAATCATTGTCGTCCCTCATTTTAATTTAACAAGGTCTCTTTTATACTGATAACTCATATCTGAATATCCACTATATAGTGGGTATTTCGGCATAAGGCAAATGGGTTTATTGACTGTTGATCGCAAGGAAATCAGACTTTTAGATGGTTGTTAGTTTGAAAATGCTGGACCTGGTACAGTTCAGCTCCCATCGAAATAACAACCGTTCTTTCTTCATTTTACACAGAAGGAACGGTTTTTTTTGCTCATTTTCCAAAGAAAATGTTTGCATACACTTTGTTTTTGATTGGAATGTGTTATTCCGGTAAATCCCGGAAAGATTTAACCGGGAAAATAATTCTGAAATGACTTTTTAGAAAAATGAGAGATAATCGCGGAGCAGCAGGGGAAGCTCCGAAACCCGACTTGCAGGGAGGCTTGCTGTTACCAGGCCGTTTTAGTCATAATGAAATCTGCATTTCGCAATCAGAATCTCATTCTCTTTTATTTGATAAATGAGTCTGTGTTCGTCATTAATCCTTCGGGACCAAAATCCTTTATATTTAAATCTTAAAGGTTCGGGTTTTCCAATGCCGGTAAAAGGATTTCGTGAGATGTCTTTTAACAATTCATTTATCCTGTTGAGCATTTTTTTGTCCGTCTTTTGCCAATAGAGGTAATCTTCCCAGGACTCATCTACAAATGTATATTTCATTGGCCTAACAGGTCTTTATGAAAGGAATTGCCAGCTTTTAATTTTTCTATCGCTGAATCAAGTCGCTGTTCGTTGGTTTTTGAAGATAATTCATGTTGTGTTGCATTTAACGAGTTGTATTCATCAAGAGACATAACCACCACGCCGGAATCCTTTCCTCTGTTGATTATTAAGGTTTCGAAATTAGAAGTAACATTGTCAAGATATTTCTTAATATCCTTCCTGAAATCTGAAAGTGTTGTAGTCAGCATATTTTTAAAATTTTAATAGTACATATATTTGTACAAATATATGTACATTATTTTGAAAGGCAACCATGCATTATTCTTGGGAGAATAAAGATGAGCTGTAAAATATGCCCGGTAGCATTATATGAATTATTTTTTTCATCCTGATTAAAATTTAAAGTTATAACTAAGTTTTATGCCATAATGTGTTCTGGTTTCATGATAGTTTAACCATGTTTTATCAATTCTGTATTTTAGAAATGCAGAGGTGGAAATTTCGCTCCAATTATTAAGAGAATAACAAAAACCTGTATCAATATAAAAATCGATAAAATTATTGTCATCGTAATAGTTTGCTACCAATTCCATATCGAATGGCGGGGACCAATCGCCATTTTTTTTAAGACTCTCTATACTGGTGGTTTTGTTTCTGCCAAAATAAAACCCTGAACTTAAATACCAGTAAGTTTTTTCTTTGATTGAAAATTCTTTTCGGATAACAATTGGGAGGTTTTGTTCTGAGAATTGAAATCTCATTATAAAATCGACTACAGACGCAATTCTTCCCGACTGGTAATTATAGCCTGCACCTAAATAAACAGTTTCCCTGATTTTTCTGAAATAAAGTATTTCAAAACCGGGGTCAACAGGGTAAGTATAATATCCCCTGGTATCTTCACGGTAATTCTGTTTGTGAATATAATGCGATGCAATTCCGGAAATTATTAAACCATTATTTTTCGTTTGTGCATGTATTTGGTTGCAAAATAGCAGGATGATATTGAATATGAAAAAACGATTTAATTTATTCATTTTAAACTAACATTGAAATTATACACCAGGTTCTAATTAAAAGATACCCCGATTTGCCTCTAGGGGAGTATAGGGAAAGAGTATAAATTTAACGGTTAAGTATTTTTGTGAGTTTTGATTTCATGTTTATTGATTTTGATGATATACATAATATTATATTACATTAATTTAATGTTTTCGAATATATCCTTTTCATGTTTTGCATTTACTGTTTATTGTCATGTTTTGCCTTTTTTAACCTTATCTCCAAACCGGCATTGTGAGCAAATTAAATTACAATTGGCGTGATTTGGTTTCATTGTTTTGTATGTTCTATATTTGTTCAACAGTTAAAATCGAAACAGATGAAAACATTACAACAAACAAAACCAAAACAGAATTTCATTTCAGCTTTTTTATTGCTTTTCATTTTGGTTTCATGTGCACAGGAACCTGACCGGCAAATTGAAATAAGGGGAATTTACGGGCATCCGAAACCTTTGTGGGATAAAGGGTATTCGTTGCCCGATCTGGGTATAAATGCTGTGTTTGTGCATGGTGGTTCCATTGATTCGGCCTTGATGGAACGTGCAAAAAGTGAAGGCATAAAAGTATATGCCGAGTTTGCTACATTAAACGGTAAAAACTACGTGGAAGAACATCCCGAAGCGTGGGCAATCAACGAAAAAGGCGAACAGGTGGAAGCTGCTTCATGGTTTATGGGGGTTTGTCCCACCGAACCCGGGTTCAGGGAATACCGCTTCGGCCAGTTGCGTAAGTTGTTAAACGATTACGATATTTCGGGGGTTTGGATGGATTACGTTCACTGGCACGCGCAATTTGAAGAACCGGAACCCATTTTACCCGAAACATGTTTTTGTGATCATTGTCTTTCCTCTTTTTCTGAAAATAAAAACCTTGAAATTCAGGGAGGCAGCACTGCCGAAAAAGCACAGTGGATATTACAGAATAAAGATAAAGAATGGCGCGACTGGCGTTGCGGAGTGATTCTTGACTGGTCGGTTCAGATTCGGAAAATAATTGACGAACAGAAACCCGGAACTTTGTTGGGGCTTTATCATTGTCCGTGGACTGATGAGGAATTTGACGGCGCCCGGCGGCGTATTCTCGGACTTGATTACGATTTGCTTCGCGATGTTTTTGACGTGTTTTCCCCGATGGTTTATCACGCGAGAATGGGGCGCGAGCCGGCATGGGTGGAGGAAAACATCCGCTGGTTTTGTAAACGCCTGGAGATCAAAAACGGCGCTTCCCCGAAAGTATGGCCAATTGTGCAGGCATACAACAATCCTTATACAATTTCTTCAGGCGAATTTGAAACCGTACTCAAGGGTGGACTTGCAGAAAAATCAAGCGGTGCGATGATGTTTACAACAAATGCCATTGCTGAGGATGAAGAAAAAATTGAAGTGGTGAAAAAACTTTATCACGGGATTTCGCAATAATTGGGAGCCTAGAGCCGGACTTTCCAAAGTCCGGCAGCTTCAAAAATGTTGGACTTGGAAAGTCCAACTCCCTTCAAAAAAAGAGAACCGATCCATCTGTGTTGATGCAGAAAGAGCAGTTCTTATTTTGATTTTCTTCATGATTTATAAATCAATTGAGTAATTAATTTTAATTCCATAATTAAACCTGGATACATATTCATTTAGCCAATAATCATTTAACTGATATTTGGTGAATATTTCAAAAGAAATTGGACTCCTTGGTATGTCTGGATGATAGCTCAACCCCAGATATAAATCACTAACATAATTTAAGTAATTGTCGTTATCCAGTTCAAACCATTTATTGGTGTCGGAACCAAGTTTCCCACCTTTAGTTTCTCTTTTAACATGAGAAAATTTTAAAAGATTGACACCTGCTTTTAAGATATATCTTGATCTGCCTTCATTAAAAAAGGTATAGCCAAATAAAAAAGGAACGGATATTTCATGTAGAAAAGTCCTGTCACCATAATAAAAATGGGATAATGATATCTTACTGTATTGGTAATTTAAACCGGTCATTAAGCTTAACTTGTTATTAAATCCATAACCTAACAAAAGCTCTCCTCCCGGGCTTAAAACCTGCGTTTTCCAGTTTAAATCAGTTGCAGCTTCTGTAGGAATATAATGTGACATGACAATTCCGGCAGAAACAAAGAAATGTTTTGAACTGTCTTCCTGAATTGTATTGTCTTCCTGAGAAAAACTTAAAATGTTCAGACACATTAATGCCCCAGCTATTAGAATCAGTTTTTTCATCATGAACTTTTTGGCGGCTTGCAATTTTATGGTTGCAAGGGTTAGTGCTTTCAAAAGTATTGTTTCCGGAAGTTATTATTTGTGAGATATGTCATCAACTCTCTTTTATTTCGAATATAAGTTTTTTCAAAAATGTAGGACTTGGTAAGTCCAACTCCTGCCCAATCGTAAAATAAAATACAAATAGCTCCGATTTAGTCCTGTCTTTTTTGAAATGTTCTAAATAACATCTATTTTCAGCCTCTTGAAAATTATAAACAATCTTCGGATCTCCGTTTTCGGTCTTCCGGCTTCGGTCATCGGTCTTCCGACATCCGACTTCGGTCTTCCAACTTCTGACTTCCGGCTAATTTTTAAAATATGAAACGCATTTACACATTTATAACTTCGCTGCCGGTAATGGCATTTCTGTTTCTTGCACTGGCATTTTCTATGGCAATTGCAACTTTTGTCGAAAGCAGTTACGGAACGCCAACCGCTCAGGCCCTGATTTACAAAACCCGATGGTTTGAGCTGATTTGGCTTTTACTTGCCATTAATCTTGTGAATAATTTTATAAAATACAGGTTTTACACGAGGCAACGAATTTCGATGGGCTTGTTCCATATTTCGTTTCTTGTGATCTTAATCGGGGCTGCAATTACCCGTTATATCAGCTACGAAGGTGTGATGCATATCCGCGAAAGCACAAGTTCAAACTTTATCACTTCCACCGAAAGTTATTTTTATGCAGGTTTCGAAAATCAGCAAAAAGAGGAGGAAGTTTTGTTTTCGGAACTGGCGCCAAAACAGTTTTCGACAAAATTCGATGTAAATGGGAAATCGGTAAAGATAAAAGCTGTTGGATTTATTGAAAATGCCGAACGAAAAGCAATTCCCGCTGAAAGTGGCGAACCGGTTATCGATTTTGTTTTTTCTTCGCCAACTTCGCAAGGCATGCAGTCGTTTATGTTCCACAAAGGCGACGTGTTGGAGTATCCAGGATTTACTGCGGGATTCCAGTCGGGTAAAAATACAGATGTAAAGTTTTTTATGAACGAAAACCAGTTGTTTGTTACTGCTGTCGATTCGCTTGAGGAAACAACAATGGCAACCCAGCAATCGGTTAAATTTGCGCCGGGCGATACAATTCCTGCAAAAAATATGTTTTTATATGGCTTCCGTGGATTTCGGTTTTTAATCCGGAATTTTTTGCCGAGTGCAACTTTTACGGCCGTTAAAAGTCAGAATGATACCCGTGAAGATGCGGTAATGATTGAGATTTCGGATGGAATTAACAAGCAAACTGTGCCGGTTTTCGGTCATACCGGGGTTTCTGCTGACACAATTTCTGTACCGCTCGGAAACAGCAATTTGCGTTTGGCTTATGGTTCGGTGCCGATTTTTGTACCGTTCAGCATTTATTTAAAAGATTTTCAACTGGAACGTTATCCGGGTTCAAATTCTCCTTCTTCATTTGCTTCGGAAGTGGTTTTGCAGGATGAAAATATCGGGTTGAAAGAAGACATTCGGATTTATATGAACAACACATTGAATTACAAAGGTTACAAATTTTTCCAAAGCAGTTACGACACCGACGAAATGGGAACTGTACTTTCAGTAAACTACGATTTGTGGGGGACATGGATTACTTATATCGGTTATTTTTTGTTAACGCTTGGTTTTATACTATCACTAGTAAATAAAAACTCATATTTCCAGTTTTTATCCCGAAAACTAAAACAGGTTTCGGCAAAAACTGTTATGCTGGTATTTGCAGTTGGCGGATTATCTTCCGGGGCTTTTGCACAACCCGGAACAGGTGCAGCAATTCCGGACATTAACGACGCAACGGTTCAGGAATTCAGCAAACTTTGGGTGCAGGGAGTTGACGGTCGGATTGAACCGATTTCGACATTAACAAGCGAAATTGTGCGCAAAATTAGTGGCAAATCAACATTGTACGGATTTTCGCCCGATGAAGTGGTTTTGAGTATGATGACTTATCCTGAAATCTGGCGGACG
This sequence comes from Draconibacterium sp., assembly GCA_041739985.1. Lineage (GTDB taxonomy): Bacteria > Bacteroidota > Bacteroidia > Bacteroidales > Prolixibacteraceae > Draconibacterium. The sequence goes on from JBGSMW010000075.1 coordinate 47,937, forward strand.
CTGCCAATTATTAAAATTTCGGAAAAACCACTTGCTCAACAACTGGGTGCCGATGGAAAATATATAACTATCGAGCAGGTTTTCGATGCTCAGGGAAATTATGCCATCTCAGATAATGTTCAGGCAGCATATGCCAAAGCCCCGGCTTTTAGGAACCGGTTGGAAAAAGAATATATCAATGTTGACGAACGGATAAACATAAGTTTCATGATTTTCCAGGGTTCGATGTTCAATTTGTACCCGCGCGACACAAAAGAAGCTTCATGGTATCCGCCGGGCGCAAATGCCACAGAATATTCAGGTGGCGATTCGATTTTTATTAAAAGCGGGTTCCAGCTTTTGTTGCAAACAATAGCTGAGCAAAACGTTGTTGATGCCAATCAGATTTTGCAGGCTGTTGCAAACTTTCAGGTAAAATATGGGGGAGATTTAATTCCTACGCAAACAAAAAGAGACATTGAAATAATGTACAATAAAGTAAACCCATTCAAGCGAATTTTCCCTTTTTATATGTTGTTTGGGTTCTCGTTGCTTTTTGTGTTGTTTGTAAATATTTTCAGGCAAAAACCGCTTCCAAAGTACCTCCGTATAACATTTTTCGGGTTGATTTTTATTGGATTTTTTATTCACACCCTTGGATTGGCAATTCGCTGGTATATTTCGGGTCACGCACCCTGGAGTAATGGTTTCGAATCGTTGGTTTACGTTGCATGGGCTATTATGCTGGCAGGTTTTATTTTTGGCTGGAAATACCCGATGGTTGTTGGAACCTCCGCTTTTTTGTCAGGAATTGCATTGTTTGTAGCCCATCTCAGTTGGATGAATCCTGAAATTACACCACTTGTTCCAGTACTTAAATCATATTGGCTGGCTATTCATGTTGCCATAATTACTGCCAGCTACGGTTTTTTTGGCTTGAGTTCGTTACTTGGGGTTTTGGTTTTGATTTTAATTGTACTTCGAAACAAATCAAACCAGGTTAGAGTTACCGGATATATTGAGCAATTAACCACCATTAACGAAATGTCGGCAACTGTGGGTTTGTATGCACTTACAATCGGAACATTTTTGGGTGGTGTTTGGGCCAACGAAAGCTGGGGGCGTTACTGGGGCTGGGATCCCAAAGAAACCTGGGCGCTAATTACAGTGGTTATTTATTCATTTATCGTTCATATGCGTTTAATTCCGCCACTGAAAGGAGTTTTCAATTATAACATGGCTGCAATCCTTGGGTTTGCTTCAGTTTTAATGACTTATTTTGGTGTGAATTATTATCTCTCCGGCTTACATTCTTACGGAAAAGGTTCGGCTGATGGTGTTAATCCTGCAGTGCCAATTACATTTATTCTTTTTGGAATACTGATGGTTTGGGCTTACATTAAGGAAACAAAGTTTGAAAAAGAGAACGAAGCTTGAGAATGATAAAACTATTTTATTTAGTGAGGGCTTCACTTTGAGTGAAACCCTCACTTATCAAAATTTGAAAACTTATTAATTATTGGAATTATCTGAACGGGCAAGTTTGACTTCTTTAATTTAAGGAGCAGTAAATTCAAATTATTAAGGTTGGTACGAAGACTTATTACGTCGGTAATGAAGTCCGTTCCCTTGGAAAGAAAATCCAATTCACCGTGCCGACGAGCAATTACCCCGAATACTAATATATCTTCATTGATTTTTGGAATTATCAGTACAGATAATCGACATGTACAACGATTTTTTGCCGGTGCAGAATAGTTTCATCCGGTCAATAAGATTAGTGTAACTCCTGTTTGATTATTTTTAGCCATAATTTAAACAAACCAATATAACTTATGGCAAATCCAGTTACCCGTACTTTTGATATCCTTGATCGCTATATCACAGAATTTCCACGAAAAGATGCCCTTGGCGGAAAAAAAGACGGAAGTTGGTACACCTTTTCAACACAGGAATATGTTGAGAAATCGCACCAGTTTGCATTGGGATTAATGGCCTTGGGACTGAAAAAAGGTGATAAAGTTGCCACAGTTACAACCAACCGCCCCGAATGGAATTTTGCCGACATGGGAATGGCAATGACGGGAGTTGTTCATGTACCTATTTACCCGACAATTGGAGAAGACGAATACAAATATATTTTACACCATGCTGAGGTAAAATTGTTAATTGTTGGCGACCAAAAGCTTTATGAAAAAATAAATCCGATTGCGGTTTTGCTGGAAAATATTGAGCAGGTTTACACTTTTGAGGAAGTTGACGGGGCAAAAAATTACGAAGAAATCCTTATGCTTGGTGAACAGAAAAAGGAACTATACAGCGCTGAACTTGAGAAAATAAAGAAATTAATTCAACCTGAAGATCTGGCTACTTTAATATACACTTCAGGAACTACAGGAGTTCCAAAAGGTGTGATGCTGACACAGAAAAATCTTGTATCAAATTTTGTTGCCCATTCAAAAATGCATCATTTGGGGAAAGATCATCATGTTATCAGTTTCCTTCCACTTTGCCATGTGTACGAACGAAGTGTGAATTATCACTTCCAATACAAAGGAATGGGGATTTATTATGTGGGTAATTTAAGTCAGATAGTTTCTGCTATAAAAGAAATCAAACCGCACATGTTTAACTCGGTTCCACGTTTGCTGGAAAAGGTTTATGATGGTTTTGTGACAAAAGGAAGGGAATTGACAGGGATAAAAAAGTCACTCTATTTTTGGGCATTAGATTTAACACAGCATTTTGAGTACAATAAAAATTACGGGCCACTTTTAAGTCTGAAAATAAAATTGGCGGACAAATTGATTTATTCGAAATGGCGGGCAGCACTGGGCGGAAACATTGTTTATGTGGTTTCGGGCGGCGCGGCACTTCAACCTAAAATTGCACGGGTTTTGGGAATGTCGAAAATGCTGAACCTAGAAGGTTACGGTTTAACTGAAACTTCACCTGTGATTGCAGTGAACAATCCGGCTTCAAAAGAAATGAAAATTGGTACAGTGGGTGCAGTTTTGGAAGGCTTTGAAGTGAAAATTGCCGATGATGGCGAAATACTTTGCAAAGGACCCGGTGTGATGAAAGGATATTACAAAGCCGATGATTTAACTGCCGAAGTAATCGATAATGAAGGTTGGTTTCATACTGGCGATATTGGCGTTTTTGAAGACGGCAAATACCTTAAAATTACTGATCGCAAAAAGGAGATTTTTAAACTTTCGGGCGGTAAATACATTGCACCACAAATGATCGAAAATAAACTAAAAGCGTCGAACCTCATTGAACAGGTTATGGTTATCGGTGCCAACGAAAAATTTGCAAGTGCATTAATTTCACCCAACTTTCCACTTTTACACGACTGGTGTGCCGAGCATAAAATCCATTTCGAAAACAATAAGGAACTGATTCAAAAACCAGAGGTAATTGAGAAGATTCAAAAAGAAGTTCAAATCATAAATAAAACACTTGGTTCGCACGAACAAATCAGCCGCATCCGCCTGGTTTGCGCCGAATGGACACCTGCCACAGGAGAACTCTCACCAACCCTGAAATTGCGACGGAATATTGTTGCTGCCAAGTACCAGCATTTGATTGATGATATTTATTCGGTGGGGAAAAGTTAACGGATCTAAATTAACAGAAATCAGACTGAACTGAATGTAATTTCTCATTTCTGAATTCTAAAAAACTGTTACTGTAAAATCGGTTGATAGTTTTTTGTAAATTTGAAAAGTGCTGAAAGTACAATATCAATATAAAATTTAAAATGATGTTTTCGAAATCAACTGAAATAAGGGACAATCTACATAAATTGATTAATGAAACTGAAGATGAAGTTATCCTCGGTAAAGTTCATGCATATTTAACCACATTACAAAGCGGAAATATCGATTGGTGGGAATTAACAACGGTTGAGGAAAAGGAAATGATTTATAAAAGCCAGCAACAACTTAACGCAGGGAAAGGCATACCACATAACGAGGTTAAGAAAAAAGTGGATAAATTGCTGGGCAGGATATGAAAAAATACCAGATTATTTGGTCTCCGTTGGCTGAAGAAATATATCTAGCACACTATCCTATATTCTTGAAAATTGGTCTTTAAAAGAGGCCGAAGATTTTGAAAATAAAGTTGAAAGTCTTATTAACCGATTGAAAACACATACACACCTTTGTCCGGCTTCAAGAATTCAGAAGAATTTAAGACGTTGTGTAATAACCTCACAAACTTCGCTTATTTATCAGATAAAGAATGATCGTATTATTGAACTTATTGCATTTTTTGACAACAGAAGTAACCATAAATATTAAACCAAAAATCTAAACCAACTGTAAAATGAAAAATCTACTCTTTTCTATTCTTCTTTTTGTGGCCTCGCTATCGCTTTCAGCCCAAAAACTAATCATTAACAACGATGAATATTTCGAAATGCCCGGACTGAACGTGATGGTGTTTTATGATATTTATCCCGAAGGCCACCAGGGAGCAATCGGAATTATCCAAAACGGAACACGGGTTGCTACAAATGGCGACCTGCGTCTGGAATCAACTCCCGGTCAGTGGCAACCTATTCCGGCAACGGGCAAACGCGAAGTATTTCCCGATAAAAATGAAATTCGTATTAAATGTACTTATCCCGACGAAAGCCGAAACCGCAAAGGTTTTAACCCGGTTTTTTATCCCGATTTGAATTTTAGCTACAATGTCAGGGTAATTGGTGAAGGGAAAAATTTCAGAATAATTGTGGACCTGGAAAATCCACTTCCTGAAGAATGGATTGGAAAAGTAGGTTTTAACCTCGAACTTTTTCCTGGATTACTCTTCGGAAAATCGTGGTACATGGATGAACAAAGTGGAATTTTCCCGTTACAGGCCAACGGACCCATGCAAAAGGATGCCGATGGAAACTGGCAGGCTTTCCCGATAGCAACAGGGAAAAAACTGACAATTGCTCCCGATGTTCCTGCACAAACCATGAAAATCACAAGTTTGAAAGCCGATGTTCAATTACTTGACGGACGGTTTTACCACAACAACGGTTGGTTTGTGGTTCGTTCTGAAGTTCAGGCTGGCGCTACAAAGAATGCAATTGAGTGGTTTGTTGAACCAAATGTTGCAGTTGGATTTAAACAAAAACCTGTTGTACATGTCAGCCAGATCGGTTATCATCCTGCTCAACCAAAAATCGCTACTGTTGAATTGGATAATTCGGAAACAAAAATTGCTGAAGTTTCACTGCTTCGTATGTCTGAAAGTGGAGGTTTTGAAACGGTGAAAAAAGGAAATCCTGAAAAATGGGGTAAATATCTTCGTTTCAATTATTATCAGTTCGATTTTTCTGAAATTAAAAAACCAGGGATTTACCAGGTTGAATATGAAGGTTATAAAACTGAACCTTTTAAAATTGATAACAATGTTTACGAACGTCACGTTTGGCAACCAACACTTGAATATTTTTTACCTGTTCAAATGTGTCACATGCGCATTAACGAAGGCTACCGTGTTTGGCACGACGAGTGCCACATGGACGATGCACTGATGGCGCCGGTTGACACAAATCATTTTGACGGATATCTGCAGGGACCTTCAACTTTAACAAAATTCAAACCGATGGAACAGGTTCCGGGTTTAAATGTTGGCGGATGGCACGATGCAGGCGATTACGATTTACGTGTTGAATCGCAGGCCGGTACAGTTTGGACTTTGGCAATGGCATATGAAGAGTTTGGCGTTAACTGGGACCAAACAACAATCGACCAAAAAAACCACCTTGTGGAAATTCATTTACCCGATGGTAAACCTGACGTTCTTCAACAAGTTGAACACGGTGTTTTAACCATTTTGGGCGGTTACGAAAACATGGGCAGGTTGTACCGCGGCATCATTTGCAATGACCTTCGGCAGTATGTATTATTGGGAGATGCAAGTTCGATGACCGATGATTTGAAATACAATCCGGCGCTGGCAGAAAACGAAAAAACCGGTACTGAATCGGGCAAAACTGACGACCGCTGGGTTTTTACAGAGGAAAATGCAGGTCACGAATTTGCTGCAATTCAGGCACTGGCCGCTGCCGCCCGGGTATTAAAAGGTTATAATGATGATTTGGCTGCACGCTGTTTAAAAGCTGCGACTGAATTGTATGTCGTTGAAAGACAGATCTCTGGAAGAAACAGTTCGGGAAAAATAAATGCTGCGATTGAATTGCTTATTACTACTGATGATTCAAAATACCAAAAAGATATCTTTGAAATGAAAGATGCTGTGGTTAAAAGCATTTCTCAAACCGGGGCTTCGGTTGCACGCATTTTTGGCCGTTGCGAAAATGAAGAATTTAAATCGGAAGTAACTGCGGCTTACAAGGAATTAAGTTCAAAACTGCAGGAAAGGCAAAAAGAAAATCCGTTTGGTGTGCCCTACAATATTGCCATTTGGGGCGATGGCTGGGGAATTCAGCGACTGGGAATGCAGCAGTATTTTTTGAATAAAAACCTACCTGAATTGTTTCAGAAAGATTTACTGTTTAACGCTTTGAATTTTATGTTGGGAAATCATCCGGGAGAAAATACGTCGTCATTTGCTTCGGGAGTTGGATCGCGTTCGGTTATTCAGGCTTATGGCGTAAATCGTGCCGACAGATCATTTATTCCGGGTGGAGTTGTTTCAGGCACCGGAATCATTCGTCCCGATTTTCCTGAACTGAAAGAGTGGCCATATTTCTGGCAGCAAACCGAATATGTGATGGGCGGCGGTGCAACCCACTTTATGTTTTTGGTTTTGGCTGCAGATAAATTATTGAAAAATTAAGAAGGTGACGCAAAATCACCTTCTTAATCAACTTATATAAGTTTTATTTTTCAGGAACATTTTCCAGCACATTCAGCAGAAAGTCCCAGTATTTTTGAACTGTTGCGATGTTCACTTTTTCATCTGGCGAATGTGGGTATTTTATAGTTGGGCCAATAGAAATCATATCCCAGTTGGTGTATGTTGCGCCCAGAATACCACATTCTAAACCGGCGTGCATGGCAAGTAATTCAGGTTTCTTTTTGAACTGTTTGTAATAAAGCTTTTTCATTACTTCCAGAATTTCAGAATTTACATCCGGTTTCCAGCCCGGGTAGCTTCCGTCTAAACTTACACAAGCTCCGGCCAGGGTAAATACTGATTCCAAACGCGATGCAAGCGCTAATTTTGCTGATTCAGAAAAGCTGCGAACCAGGCAATTTATCTCAACTTTGTTTTTATCCGACTTTACAATAGCCAAGTTCGAAGAGGTTTCAACGGTGCCGGGCATCGTATCGCTCATGCGAACCACGTCGTTTGGCGCTGCCCAAACTGCATTTGTCAGCTTGTTTTGAAGTGATTTCGACATGATTTTTTTTGGCATTTCCGCGGCTTCCAATTCAATTGCCAAATTGGGTTCTACGTTTTCGAGTTCTTTTTTAATTGTTTCAGCTAATTTAGCTACCTGTGACATTAGCTTTTCGGCTTTTTTTGATTTTACGATTATCAAACCAAAAGCTTCCCGTGGAATTGCATTACGCAAACTTCCACCTTGTATATCAGCTAATCTTATGTCCGATTTTTTATTGATTTCCTTCAGAACCCGGAAAAAAACTTTATTGGCATTTCCTCTGCCCAAATGAATATCAACGCCTGAGTGTCCGCCTTTTAATCCTGTAACTTTTAATGTAAAAGCTGCCGATTTTTTTGGTAGTTTTTTTGAAAGTTTATTTTTAAAAGAAGCAGTAATATCAATACCACCGGCGCAGCCAATGCTAAAAGTTCCTTCGTCTTCAGTGTCAGTGTTAAGAAGGATATCACCCTGCAAAATACCGGCTTTCAAACCTTTTGCACCGTCCATGCCAGTTTCTTCCGTAGCAGTTAAAAGCACTTCAACCGGCCCGTGTTTAATGGTTTTTGAAGCCAAAACTGCCAGTGCCGACGAAACCCCAATTCCGTTATCAGCGCCCAGAGTTGTTCCGTTTGCAGTTACCCATTCACCATCAACAAAAGCTTCGATTGGGTCGGTAGTAAAATCGTGTTTTTTATCGCTGTTTTTTTGCGGAACCATATCCAGATGACCCTGGAAAATAATGCCTTTGCGGTTTTCCATTCCTTCAGTTGCAGGTTTGCGGATAATCACATTTCCCACTTCGTCTTTTACAGTTTCCAAACCAAGGTTTTTACCAAAGTTTACAGCCCAGTCCTGAATTGCTTCTTCATGAAAGGAAGGGCGTGGGATTTGGGTCATTTCATAAAAAACTGACCAAACTTCGGTCGGTTTAATGTCTTTAATTGCTGTCATATTTTTAATCATTTTGTCGGAAATCGGAAGTCCGAGGACCGAAGTTTATTTTCCTATTCTAACATGAAAAAGTTTGAATTGTTGTCCCTTTATCAAAACTAAATTTGCAAACTATCTTTTGATATTCGGGAGTTCCAAACCGTAACCTTTGCGTTTATCTTCAGCTTTTAGCCAAATAGCAGTTAACAAAGCCAAAACAGTAAGTCCCACAAAAATTGTCCAGGTAGTTTGATAATTGTAGGTTATTGCTTCACCGGCAGCTTTTGCTTCGGCAACACCCGGATTTGTTTTGTCGAGTACAATTCCAACCGCCAGCGGTATTCCCCATAACCCAAAATTCTGCACCCAGAAAATTACTGCATAGGCACTTCCCAATTGTCTTTCAGGAATTATTTTTGGTACAGATGGCCACATTGCCGAAGGAACTAATGAAAATGCGATTCCCAGGAGTAAAACGTTGAAAAACGCCGCAACCACGCTTGTAATAAAAGGTAAATAAAATATTACATGTACAATAATTAAAAGAACTGAACCTAAAATCATGATAGAAGCACCTTTCCCTTTTTTATCGTAAATGCTGCCAAAAATTGGTGTTAACAGCATGGTTCCGAAAGGTACAAGACTGGGCAACAAACCTGCCCAGTTTTCACTGACACCAAATTTATTTACCATCAAATCGGGGCCGTATTTGTAAAACGGGAAAACAGTTGAATAGAAAAATACACATAAAAGCGCGATCAGCCAAAATCCAAGATTTCCAAATATGACAAGTAAATCGGATAATTTAAATTTATCTTCTCCGTCATAATCAGCCTCTTCAACCAATTGTTTGTCTAATTTTCTGTCAAGTGTATTGTAATAAAAGAACCCTGCCAAACCCAAAATCAGAAAAACAATTACAATTAAGATGGTTGTTGGCACATCATAAGTATTTGCAATTTTCGCCCCGAAAGCAAGTGGCGCAAACGAACCCAAACGGGCAATTGCAACCTGCATTCCCATTGCCAGCGCCATTTCTTTTCCCTTAAACCATTTGGCAACAGCTTTTGAAACTGTTATACCGGCATATTCAACTCCAACCCCAAAAACCGCGAATCCGAATCCGGCCCAAAAAACCTGAGTTGTAAGATCGATATTTACAAGCGGAATATGCATTGGTACATCGGGACTGCCGATTAACCCTTTGAATGCGGCATATTTTATCGATCCGCCAATAATCATTATAAACGCTGATGCGATTGTACTAAACCTGATTCCAAATTTGTCAAGAAATACGCCAACAAATAAAAGCATTAAAAGAAAAACATTGAACAACCCGTAAGCGCTTGTAATAAACCCAAAGTCCGTGCTGTCCATGCCCAGCGAGCGTTCCATTATGGGTTTCAACGGTGATATTACTTCGGTAAACATGTACCCTGCAAACATTGTAAACGACAAAATTACAAGGGCTGTCCAACGTGCTTTGCTTGAATCGCGAAGCGTTTGTTTAATGATTTGATTCATACGATTTTTTTATAAGATTTTTTTCTGAGCCGATAAAAATAAGAAAAATAACAAGCTATAAAAATGATAATAAAAAAAGGGCAGCCGCAACGACTGCCCTGAATATTTTGGATTACTTTCTTGTTACAGATTGAATTGATCCGGTTTCGGTATTAAATTCCAACGAAAAATCGCCGAAAAGCAGATCTTCCGGAACAGGGGCAACTGCGCCAAATTGTGCTACAGTAATTCGGGCAGTAGCAATAACATTCATGTCGTTTATCAATCTTACCGTTGCACGGCCGGGAATCCTGTAATAAACCCCACTTTGACCCGCATTAGGATTATCAGATTTTACCAGTCCCGAATATTTCTGTACAAGATCTTTGTCGATATCAAATTCTATCATAACTGGTTTCCCCGAAAGATCAGTTGCCGGTACAATTCCGTTTTCTTCTGAAATTCTAAAAATTGCTTCACTTTTACCACTTTTAGGAATATAATCGAAACCAAAAGTTTCTTTTTCATAAGTTGACCTGCCAACAAATAAACTGAGGTAATCGTTTTCAATTTTCTTTAATTCTTTTAAACTCAATTTGTATGCTTCTCCATCGGGGTGAAATTCATCAACCAAACCGGCGGCAATTTCATATTGAATGCGGCGGCTTTCCAAAACACGCTGTGCGGCTTTGCTGATTTTCTGTTCTTCGCCCAATTTTACGGGCCGGTAATTATTTGTTGAATCTCCGGCGGTATAAATTGGGGCATCAGTGAAATATTCAAAAGAGTTGTTATCACCGAATTCAGTTTTTTGTCCTACGGCGTTGGTTACAACTACTTCTTTTTTATTGGATGCAGAAAGTGCATTAATCCCGGCCAGACATCCATCTGCAGAAAGGCTAACTAAATTTAATCCCAATGCTTTATAAGTATTCTCGGGATCGGGTTCCGAAAAAACATCGATTTTAACTTCTTCGATAGCCCAATTTATGGCAGCTTTTGTTTTTGCATTTTTGATTCCCAGCAGTTGTTCGGCATAAGCTGCATACGGTCCGGGCCGGAAAGTTTCCTTTGTTGCCTTAACATTCACCCTGATTCCGGTACGCGGAAGTGAATAAACAACTCCTTCTACAAAGGTAGGTGCAACCACATCATCTTTTTTTCGTTGCCCGTAAACCGGCAGAATCATTACAATACCAATTATCAATACTAAATATTTCATGTTTTTCTGTTTTGTTTTTATAAAAACTCAAATGTATTAAAATTATTATTTTGAAAGGGTTTCAACAGTTAGAAAAGCTTTTCCAAGAAATTTGATTATATCACCGGCAATTATTGAGTGTTGCGATTTTTCCTGTGCTGCCAAATCACCTGCCAACCCGTGAATAAAAACACCCGCAACCGCAGCTTTTTCAGGCTGAATTCCCTGAGTTAGCAGTCCGAGAATTATCCCGGTTAGTACATCGCCGCTACCTGCAGTTGCCATTCCGGGGTTGCCGGTTGAGTTGAAATATAGTTTTCCAAGGGGTGTTGATATTGATGTAAATGCACCTTTTAAAACCACAATTACTTTATGCCTTTTTGAGAACTCAAGTTGGTTTTGAATATTTTCATAAGAATTGGCCGACTCGCCAACCAAACGTTTGAATTCTCCAGGATGCGGTGTGAGTATTGAGTTCTCAGGAATTTTCTCAAGCCAGGTAAGGTTTTCCGCCAGAATATTCAGTGCATCAGCATCAATAACCAAAGGAACCTGCGATTTTTCGAGCAACTCGCACAATGCTTTTTTTGTGTTTGATTTCTGTCCAATCCCCGGGCCAGCTCCAATCGCTGAAAACTGCGACAAATCAGGGAATTCTGTAAAAGTATATTCGTGCTGATCGACACTTGCCATAGCTTCGGGAACGGCAGTTTGAATAATTGGGTAACCCAAATGAGGGATTTGTGCTGTCAGCAAACCAACTCCACTGCGTAAACAGGCTTTTGATGCTAAAACTGCTGCGCCCATTTTACCAAAACTACCCGCAATTAACAAGGCATGACCGTAAGTTCCCTTGTGTCCAAACTTTGAACGTTTTTGGATAAACGGTTGAATATCTTCCTTTTCCACAAAAAAGTAGCTGGTTTCGGTTTGAGCAATTCCATCGGGGTGCAAACGGATTGGTAAAACTTCCCACGCACCTGTGTATCTTTCATTTTCGGCAAACAAAAAGCTGATTTTAGGGAATTGAAATGTGAGTGTGAAATCGGCCTGAATAATGTTTTCAGCAATATTTTCTGAATTATCCTCGCCCATTAATCCACTTGGAATATCGATAGAAATGACAGTATTCTGGAAGGTATTGATTTTTTGAACAATCTCAGCAGCCAAATCTTCCAAAGGCCTTGTTAATCCTGAGCCAAACAACCCGTCAATAATAATGTCTGTTTCAGATATTTCCGGGAAATCGTTTACAGTTTTAATGATTGAAATTTTTATTTTTTGCTGTAATTCCAATCTGTGGCGGTTAATTGCAGATGAACCTTTTAGTTCTCTTCCCAAATCGACCTTGAAAACCTCGCAAACAAAATCGAGTTCGGCCATTTGACGGGCAATGGCAAGTGCATCGCCACCGTTGTTTCCGGGTCCTGCAAAAAATAATAATTTTCGTTCGGTTGAAAATTTCTGAAACAGCCAGTTAGTAATTTGCAACGAAGCACGCTCCATTAAATCGATATCGGAAATAGGTTCATTTTCGATTGTGTATTTATCGAGTGCTGCTATTTGTTTTGTTGTAAAAAGTTTCATTCTTTATAGATTTGAGACGATTAGCCCCGATAATTATCGGGGTGAGTAATGAGACTTTAAATTATATTTCAAATTTCCTGTCAATGTTTTCATTTGTACGCAACTATTTTTGTTTTAGGTGCATCTGGTTTGCAGATACTAAACTACCAAAAATGAAGTTTCCAAACCTTAAAATTACAGCATTTTCAACAATTTTGGTTGTTGTGTTATTTACTTCCTGCGAAATTGAAGATTTTAATATTGACCCGATTTCAGAACGAAATGAAGAATTCCTTTTTCAAACTGAAAAAACCTTTTGTAAAAGCGACCCTGAAAATGAAATCATGTCGAAATCATTCAAATATGATAGCAATGGCAATATCATAGAAACCATTACATTTTTCAAAGATACACCAGATACAAAATCAAAAGGTTCGTTCAATGAAAGTAATCAGCGATTAACAGATTCGACATTCTATTACAATGAGAATAGCTGGAAATATGAAAATTCAAATCAATATATTTATTCTGGAACCCAATTGAAAGAGATTCAAAAATATGATGCTGACGGAAAAAATACGCATAAAATCGTGTATGAATACAACGGGACAAAACCAAAATACGAAGAGTTTTATTACTACTACGGCAACCAATGGCAATTTCAATATGCGCATGGTTTTGAATTCGACAGAAACGAGGACTTATTAAAAAAGAGCAGTTACCAAACTGAAGAAAAGGACGAAGTTTACGACCAGTTAATTTACAAATACAAAAACGGGATTTTGATAGAAGAGAAGAGGATAATCCGCACGGGCGCAACCAGTTACATTAAAACTTTTTCATATACCCCCGACGGATTCCCAGATGAAACAATTCAGGATGGAAATGTGATTGAGAAAAACTTTTATAAAGAAGGTAAACTCATTGAAAAACATATTTTTTATTTTGGAATTGACCCCGGTTTTTCAGCCTGTAATGGAAATTTTATTTACAGGTATTCTTATTAATTGTTATTAAATTAGGCACTTTGTCAATAATTAAAAACTATAACAAAATGGGGTTAAAACCCAATAGACATTGGCATTCATTGAATCCGTTCACTAAAGTGAACAGCAATTTCTATTTTCAAATAAAAACTTAGTTGTATTTTATTGCCGTCTGCTTTAGCTGACGGATTACATAAGTTGCTGTAAAATATGGCTTTAGCCTCATTTTTAGTTGTATCATTTAAATGCCTAATTCAAAATATTTATTCAAAACTGGTATTGTTTTATCTCGGAAAAGTTTGGATGACCATTCAAAATGAACTTCATAAGCGATATATTTTATTTAGAAAATGAAAAATATCGGATAATTTTCACTTTGTAAATGAAAAATATCGGATAAATTTCATTTTGAAAGTAAATATTATCGAAATATACATACTTTTGCAACATGGAATTAATTTCAAGGAAAATATTAAATACCATAATTAAAAACCTGGATTATAAAGAATTCAGTGTAATTGTTGGTCCGCGGCAATGCGGGAAAACATCGGTTTTAAAATTATTACAGGATTATTTGGAAAAACAAAGTCAACCGGTTTTTTATATTTCGCTTGAAGATCCGCAAATTCTCGCCCGATTGGATTCGCACCCGGAAGAGCTTTTTTCAATGCTTCCTTCATCAAAACAGAAAATATTTGTATTAATCGATGAGATTCAATACTTGCAAAATCCAACCAATTTTTTAAAATATCATTTTGATATTCATAACGAAAAAATAAAAATAATCTGCAGTGGAAGCAGTGCTTTTTATATCGACCAAAAATTTAAGGATTCGTTGGCTGGAAGAAAGCAGATTTATAATCTTTATACCTTGAGTTTTGAAGAATTTATTCATTTTAGAACCGGTAATGAAAAACTTGTTGCCGAACTGGATGAAATCAGGAAAAGGGAAAATTATAACTCGCTTCAAATTAATAAAATCAAACAACTTTTAGATGAATATCTCACGTTTGGTGGTTATCCGGCGGTTGTACTTTCAGAAACAGTTGAAAGAAAAAAAACTCTTTTAACAGAGTTATCGCAGTCGTTTATCAAAAGGGATATTTTTGAAAGCGGTATAAAAAACGAAGAAAAATATTACTTCTTATTAAAAATGCTTGCAGCACAAACCGGTAATTTATTAAACATCAACCAATTTTCTACATCATTACAATTATCGACAACTGCGATAGAAAACTACATAACAACATTGCGGAAAACTTTCCACATTCATTTAACACGTCCATTTTACAGGAATGTAAAAAAGGAACTTACAAAAATGCCTGTTGCTTATTTTAACGATCTGGGAATGAGAAACATTTTGTTGAATCAGTTTGAACCCATTGAATACAGAATTGATAAGGGCGAATTGATTGAGAATTATGTGTTTTTGCAACTTCGCAATAAATATGCAACTGATGAAATCCGCTTTTGGCGCACTGCTGATGGAAATGAAGTTGATTTTGTGGTTTCAACCCAATACGAGAAGGGTTTCGCACTCGAATGTAAATTTGAGGAGAGAAATTTCAACTTCAAAAAGTATTCAAAATTTACAGATGGGTACCCCAACTTTCCACTGTCTGTAAAATCATATAAATACACAAAAAATAGCAACTCTCTTTTTTCAATTTAGCACTTTGAACCTGACCTTTATCAACTTTAATAAGTACAAAAGATTTCTATATTTGCCAACGCTGAATTAACGTAATTATTAATCAATCAAAACTTACAAAACATGTTTAAAAATCATCCGAAAGGTTTAGTGGTAGCATTTTTCGCCAACATGGGCGAACGGTTTGGATTTTATACAATGATGGCAATTCTTGTGCTTTTCCTTCAGGCAAAATTCGATGTAAATGCGCAAACTGCCGGAAGTATTTACAGTTGGTTTTATTTTGCTATTTACGCACTTGCACTTTTCGGAGGAATTCTTGCTGATGCTACAAAAAAGTACAAGACCGTAATAATGACGGGAATTATTATCATGTTTCTAGGATATGTGATGATGGCAATTCCGGGGATGTCGCTTACATTGACCGTGGTTTTCCTTTTTACCATCGCGCTGGGTAATGGTCTGTTTAAAGGAAATCTGCAGGCTGTTGTCGGACAAATGTATGATGATCCCAAATATGAGAAATTACGAGACAAAGCCTATTTGCTTTTTTACATGGGAATAAATATCGGTGCTTTTTTTGCTCCGTTCGCCGCAAATGCAGCACGTAACTGGTGGTTAAAATCAAACGGTTTCAATCACGATGGAAGTTTACCTGCACTTTGCCACCAAATGATAAACGGAAAACTTGCTGATACGGCAAAGTTTCAGGAACTCGCGAATGCAGCAAATGTAGGCGGTCCCGTAACAGATCTGGCCACGTTTGCACAACAATATATTGATGTTTTTTCCCGAGGCTACAATTATGCGTTTGCAGTTGCTGCCGGCGCCATGTTGGTTTCGTTAACCGTATATATTTTCTTTAATAAACTACTGCCAAACAAAGAGGTTTCGACTACTGAAAAAGAGATAAAGGTAAGCGGCGGTTTTGTGAAGATTTTAATTTCAGCAGCGGTTATGGCTGCCACAGTTTTAGTATTTTACTTCTTACTTGGTAATGTTGATATTGGTTTTGCCTTTGGCTTGTTTGCCGGTTTTGTAGCCTGGATTTTACAAATTTCAAACAAAGACGAGCGCCCGCGAATTACGGCAATGTTGCTTGTGTTTTTAGTTGTAATTTTCTTTTGGATGTCGTTCCATCAAAACGGTTTAACCATGACCTTTTTTGCCCGCGATTACACAGACAAAGCAGTTGGCGCTTTTACTTACCTGTTTTTTGATATGTGGAATATACTTGCATTTATCGGCACAATTGCAGGTTTGGTTTTAATGTTGAAAAAAGGAGAACCTAAAATTAGGTTTATAGGCGGAATAATGTTTGTGATTTTTGGTGCACTAACCTACTTTTTTTACACACAGGCGCAGACCAGCAACGATATTCAACCTGAAGTATTCCAGTCGTTCAACCCACTTTTCATTGTTTCACTGACATTCCTTGTAATGGGTATTTTTACCTGGTTGTCCGACCGTGGAAAAGAACCTTCAACCCCAAAAAAAATTGGTATTGGGATGATAATTGCTGCAGTCGGGTTTGCAATTATGCTTGTCAGTTCTCTTGATATTGTTTCCCCTTTTGAATTGAACGGTGCTCCGGTTCCCGATTCATCCAGGGTTTCACCATATTGGTTAATCAATAGTTATTTGATTTTAACTATTGCTGAACTTTTCCTCAGTCCGATGGGATTGTCGTTTGTTTCAAAAGTTTCACCCGCCCGTTTCCAGGGTTTGATGCAGGGAGGCTGGTTGCTGGCCACAGCCGTAGGTAACAAATTGCTTGGTGTAGGGAGTTATTTCTGGGACAAAATTGAAATCTGGCAACTCTGGGCTATTTTTGTTGTCTGTTGTTTGGTTTCGGCAGCGTTTATTTTCTCAATAATGAAAAGGTTGGAGAGATTGACAAAGTAACGTTCTGAGTTATGAATTTGAAAAAGGGAAAATTGCAATTTGCAAATTTCCCTTTTTTTATAATCAGCTGCTCCCCAGTGTCATCAGCAAAGTACCGGCTAAAATGCCAAGCAAAAAAATCCCCTTTTGTTTCAGATTTACTTCTCCGAGGACAAAAGCACCAAAACCAAAAGTTACAAGCACGCTGACCCGCCGCAACGCTGCAATAATTGAAATCATTGATCCATCGTAACTCAAAGCATAGAAATAAAGGAAATCGGCAATTACCAGTGTTAGTCCAATGGCCGGAATTGACCATCGCCATCTGAAAGGAGTTGTTTTTTTTCGACCGGGAAACCAAAAAATGGCGAGCACCGGCAGCAAAATTATTACCTGGTAAAACGAAAACCAGGCCTGAACTGCGATCCTGTCAATTCGTGCAATAATAAATTTGTCGTAAAGCCCGCTCACAGCGCCAAGCAGCGTTCCGCCAACAATAAACCAAATCCATTTATTGCTTTTATATTCAATTCCTTCTTTCTTTCCTGTTGTTGAAAAGAGGAAGAAGAACAACAATGTAACAAGCACTCCAATCCACTGCAAAAAGTTTAGTTTTTCGTGAAAAATAATAAGTGCACCGATTAAAGTCCAAAACGGTCCGGTTGCACGAATGGGCGAGAACACAGTAACCGGCAAATGTTTCATTGCAAAAAATGCAAGTATCCAACTCGAAACTACAATTACTGATTTTAGAAAAACCTGCAAATGTTGCACAAGGTTGAGGTTTGGTGAGTAAAGTCCAATGGCAGAAAAAGTTTCAGGAAAAAATTGTGAGCCAACAACAACCGGCAAAAAGATGAAGGTACTTGTAAGCGTTGCAAAAAAGAGTACAGGCATAACTGCATTGCCGTTTAGTGAAGTCTTTTTGAAAATATCATAAATTCCAAGGAATAAAGCAGATAACAATCCGACAAATGCCCACATTTTGTTTTGTATTAGGGCGACAAATGTATTTCATTTTATTTGAACCACATTAAAGCAATGGATTTACATAGTGTTATTTAATATTCTCTATGTTTCCTGTGTGCCTATGTGGTTTAACTCACTTTTCCTATATTTGAAGCAGTACTATTTCAACAAAAAAATTAAATCAATAATATGAAATCATTTTCAACGCTTTTATTCCTTGTTTCCATTTTGCTGATTATTCAACTACAGGCAATCAACGCACAGGAAAATCAGGCTTATTTATTCAAAGAAAACATTTTATACCGAACCGTAGTTGAGGCAAATAATGATGAATATATTGCTGAGCGCTGCAAGTTGGACATTTATTATCCTGCTAACAAAAAAGGATTTACAACCGTTGTTTGGTTTCACGGTGGCGGAATTACCGGCGGTGAAAAACACATTTCAGAAAAACTTAAAAACAAGGGGATTGCAGTTGTGGCTGTAAATTACCGGCTGAACCCAAAAGTGAATTGTCCGGCATATATTGAAGATGCTGCTGCCGCTGTTGCCTGGACTTTTAAACACATTGCAGAGTTTGGTGGCGACCCGGCAAAAATTGTTGTTTCCGGTCATTCGGCAGGTGGTTATCTGGCAAGTATGGTTGGCCTGGATAAACAGTGGCTGGCAAAATACGAAATTGATGCCAACCGGATTGCAATGCTCATCCCATTCAGCGGTCATTGCATTACACACATGACGATTAGAAAAGAACGCGGAATACCTGACACGCAGCCGGTTGTTGATGAGTTTGCCCCTCTTTACCATGTTCGGGCTGACGCTCCACCACTCATTTTAATAACAGGCGACCGTGAACGTGAAATGCTTGGCCGTTACGAAGAAAACGCATACATGATGCGGATGATGAAAGTTGCCGGGCATCAGAAAACAAAACTTTATGAACTGGACAGTTTTGATCATGGAGGAATGGCTTCTCCGGCTTATGAAATACTGCTGGAGGAAATAAAAACTCTTCAAAAATAAATTTAAAAGACGGGTTTATTTCTAATGTTGAGGTGTTTTAGATTGAAGATGAACCGTATTTGAAAAAGTGAGGAGTAACAATTAACAGCTTTTTAAAATTAACCATCTGTTAAAAATAAATTCAAAATGCACAGAAGCTTATCAACAAAAGACATAAAAGATTTAAGAAATCAATGCAGTATGAGTTATTTGATATCTGCGATTTTATTCATTCTCGGAACAATTGTAGGAGTAACTATTTATGAATTATATTTCGATTCAAATCCTCAGGCAATTAATTATCAAATTGCTGTTATAATTGGTTTCGCAATCCTGTTCCTTTCTGTTATAGTATTTTTAGGATTAAATTGGAAATACTATTCCGATATTTTGAATAGTGAAAAAATTCAAACAATAAAAACACTTCAGAATAAAGATATTGTTACAGACTACTACAAAACAACGGTAACACTGAAATATGTTTTTACTGTTGACAACGTGAATTTGATTGTAAACAAAGATTTATTTGACAGTTGCAATATTGGAGATAAATTGATTTTTAACTATGCTCCAAAAAGCAAATTTTTGTTGAGTATTGAAAAATCAGGAAAGAATTCCTGAAGTACAACTTAAATGAAACTTATACATTGAATATCCTGTTTTACACAAGTAAACCATAAAAGATGAAAAACTCAATTCTGATAATTGTAGCACTTACAATTTCATTCCTTCCCTCTTTAGCTCAGAAAACCCCATCTGGAAATCCGGCTGATTTCAAAGTAAAAACCTGTCTTCATTCAGTAAGTTATTTGGGGATTTGGCGCGGACAAACTCCACTTTCGGTTGACGAGTTTTTAGTTAAAGCCAAAGAACTGGGTTACGAAGGTGTTATGCTTGTAGCCAAACGTCCGCATGTTTCACCACACGATTATGACAAAGCAGCACGTGCCAGATTAAAAGCTAAAATCGATTCACTGGGTTTAACTCTTGTTGGATTGGCAGGTTACACAGATTTTACTGCCGGAATTGATAAGCCCGGAATTCCGAACGCTGAAATTCAGGCAAGCTGGGTTGGTGAAATTGCTGAACTGGCTATAGATTTGGGCACAAATATGGTCAGGGTTTTTACCGGGTACGAGCGTCCCGGAATTCCTTACGATAAACAATATGCTGAAGTAGTTTCCGGATTAAAAATGGCCGGTAAACTTGCCGCCGAAAAAAGCGTAACACTTGTAGTGCAGAACCACCACGATATTGCGCTGCATCATGATGCAATGTACTGGCTCTTAAAAGAAATTAACATGCCCAATGTTTTAGCCGGCTGGGATGCCTGGTCGCCGTCGCTTGAGGGTTTGAATGCCAAACAACTGCGTGAATCGGTTTTAAAAATGAAACCATTTTTAGCAAATACAATTGCTGCTGATTATGTTTCGCATCCACGATTCAGTTATGTAAACAACCTTACCAATTATCAGGCTGAACAAGCTGTAATGCGCGCTGTTCCGATGGGACAGGGAATTATCGATTACAAAACATGGTTTTCCGCGTTAAAAGAAATAGGTTACCAGGGCTGGGTAGTTTACGAAATGTGCGAAGTTTTGGATGGTGGTGGTTCAATTGAAAACCTGGATAAAACTGCTAAGATTTTCCTGGAATACATGAAACAGTTTTAAAGTAGTTGAGTGAAACAAATAAGTTTATGGAATATTCATTAGATTTGTATATGTTGGATAAAACAATAGAACTATGGATTCTTCAAAATTCTTGAATAAAATACAACTGGGAATCAGAAAATTTGATAAAAACGCTAAAATAATTCTTTATGGTTCAAGGGCAAGAGGAGATTACAAGCTTGATTCGGATTGGGATATTTTAATCTTGTTGAACTGTTCAGTCGATGAAGAACTAAAAGAAAAAATAAGAGATGAATTGTATGAAATTGAGTTAGAAACCGAACAAGCAATAAGTTCAATTATCCAATCTAAAAAGAAATGGAATAACCTCAGAATAACACCATTTCATCAAAATATTGAAAAAGAAGGAGTTCTGCTATAATGCATTCAGAAGATGATTTGATAAAATACAGGATTCAACGAGCCATTGAAAGTTTGGAAGAAGCAAGAATCCTTTCACAATCCAACCATTGGAATACAGTTGCAAACCGCTTATATTATGCAGCATTTTACGCAGCTAACGCTCTGCTTGTAAAATTTAAATTGAACAGTTTTTCTCATAGCGGAACAAAAACTGTTTTCAATCAAGAATTCATCAAATCCGGAAAATTAGATAGAGAACACGGTAAGCTATACAATAATCTATTTAGTAAAAGACATGAAAGCGATTATCAGGACTTCCAGGTTTTTGACGAAAAAACAATAAGCCCATTAATTGTCAAAGTGGAAGATTTTATCCATGCAATCGAAAGCTTATTGTATTGAAATAAAAAATATTACAGGAAATTAAACTGAAAAACATGAAATCTTTATTATCAATTCTTGCTTCACTTTTGATTTTTGTCGCTGGTGCCCAAAACTATCCAAAAATCGATGAATCGGTCCGTATAAAAAAACTGGCACCTCCGACAGGTAAAATTAAAATGGTTTTGGATACCGATACCTATAACGAAGTAGATGACCAGTTTGCGCTGGTTTATGCTTTGCTTTCGCCCGAGAAAATTGATTTACAGGCGGTTTATGCTGCACCGTTTCACAACGACCGTTCGGCAAATGCAGGCGATGGCATGGAAAAAAGCTACGAAGAAATTTTGCGTTTATTAAAATTCATGAATAAATCTGCTGAAGGTTTTGCTTTCAGAGGCTCCAACAGATATTTGGAAAGTATTGAAACGCCTGTTAAAAGTCCGGCAGTTGATGACCTTATAAAAAAGGCAATGGCAAGTAGTCCCGAAAATCCGCTCTATGTTGTTCCAATTGGCTGCATTACAAACATTGCATCAGCAATTTTAACAGAACCAAAAATCATCGAAAGAATTGTTGTTGTTTGGTTGGGAGGCAACGCATTGTACTGGCCACACCAGTGGGAATTCAATCTGCAACAAGACGTTGTGGCAGCGCAGGTTGTATTTAATTCAGGTGTTCCGTTTGTTACTTTGCCATGCCAAAATGTGGTTTCGCATTTACATACAACAATTCCGGAATTGAAATATTATCTGGAAGGAAAAAACGAACTTTCCGATTACCTGTACAAAATTGTACTGGAGTACAGTGGTGGACAAAAAGCCTGGTCGAAAGTAATCTGGGATGTTTCTGCAATTGCATGGTTGGTAAATCCGGCCTGGGTTTCAACGGATTTGGTGCATAGTCCGATTCTTACCGACCAGAAAACATTTAGTGTCGATCACTCAAGACATTTTATACGGATGGCAACTTCGCTCAACCGCGATGCTATTTTCAGGGATTTATTTGAAAAACTGACAAAATAGAGGATAGATACTGGATACTGGATACTTGATTATTTATACTTTGAACTCTGAACTCTGAACCCTGAACTCTGACCTTTGTGCTCTGAACTTAAAACTTAAGTTGCTCAAAACCTTGTCCGTAAACGCCCATAACACTTCCCATTGTAATAAATGCTTCGGGATCGATTTCTTTTATTTTACGGAAGATGGCACTGGTTTCGCGTTTCTTAACTACTGACATTACGATTTTTGATTCCTCTTTTGTGTACCAACCGGTGCCGTTTAGGATAGTAACACCGCGGATCGCTTCGTTATTGATATAATCAGCAATCGCTTCATATTTTTTCGAAACGATAAACATTTGTGCTGAACGGTTTGATCCACTTAAAAATGAATCAAGTGAATATGAAACCACCCACATTGAAACGTACCCGTAAACCAATTTTTCGGGCGATTGAAACACAAAATAGGAAGAACCAATAATTATCACATCGCAAAGCATGATTATTTTCCCGGGGCTTACATTGCGGTATTTCATTATTATCATCGCGAAAATGTCAGTTCCTCCTGTACTTCCGCCACGTGAAAAAACAACACCGAGACCAATTCCGCCCATCATGCCACCCAAAACTGCCGAAAGAAATGTGTCATCAACAATTGGCTTTTCCAGTATATTCTGAAATACAGCGAAAAAAACGGTTAGCACAGCAATGCTGTAAATGGTTTTTACTCCAAAACTGGCGCCAAGGATTTTTATGGCAACCAACACTAAAATCACGTTTATGATTAAGAATGTAACACTTACAGGGATTTTAGTTGCAAAGAAAATAACAGCTGCAATACCACTTACGCCTCCTCCTGTAATTTCGGCAGGAATCAGAAATAAAAGCCAACCCAATACAAAAAGCAACAAACCAAAGGTTATGAATACATAATCTTTTATTGATTCAGCGAATTTATGTTTCATGAGTAATTGAATGAAAAACATTGCAAAGTAAGTATTTCAGAATTAAGCGCGCAAAAGA
The DNA here is from genome assembly GCA_041739985.1 of Draconibacterium sp. Taxonomy (GTDB): domain Bacteria; phylum Bacteroidota; class Bacteroidia; order Bacteroidales; family Prolixibacteraceae; genus Draconibacterium. Next base: position 71,414 of record JBGSMW010000075.1, read on the forward strand.
ACAAAAGGAAATCATAAAAATAGATGAGGGAAATCAGTGTAATTTTGAATTAACTGTTATTGAATTGAAATGCTAAATTTGCTATATAATCAACTTTAACATCTCATGAAATCAATTATTTTTCAAGCTTTTTCGATTTTTCTCCTGATTATCGGTGTCTCCTGCAAAATGTCGGTGAAAGAAAAACCTGATCATCCCAACATTATATATATTCTTGCTGATGATTTGGGTTATGCTGAATTAGGTTGTTACGGACAGGCAAAAATTGAAACACCAAATATTGATGCTTTGGCAAGCAATGGAATGCGGTTTACTCAGCATTATGCAGGTGCTCCGGTTTGTGCACCATCGCGTTGTGTTTTGCTGACAGGAAAACATTTGGGTCATGCACAAATCCGTGGTAACGATGAATGGGCTGACCGTGGTCCGGTCTGGGATTTTGAAGCCATGGCAAAAGACCCAAACCTTGAAGGACAACGACCTTTAAAAACGGGGACAAAAACCATTGGCAATCTGCTGCAAAGCGCCGGTTATAAAACGGCAGTTGTTGGTAAATGGGGTCTGGGTGCCCCTTTGTCCGAAGGAATACCAAATAAACAGGGATTCGATTTTTTTTACGGTTACAATTGCCAGCGACAGGCGCACACCTATTTCCCCGTTCATTTATGGAAAGACACAACAAAAGTTTTATTGAACAATAAAATGGTTCCACCACATACAAAACTTCAGGAGGGTGCAGATATTTATAATCTGGATTCGTATTCTGATTTCTGGCTTACTGATTATTCCCCTGATTTGATGCAAACGGAAGTTCTTAATTTTATAAAAGAAAATAAAGATACCCCGTTTTTTATGTATTATGCATCACCAATACCGCACAATCCGCTGCAGGCGCCAAAACGGTGGGTCGATTATTATCTGAAAAAATTTGGCGATGAAGAACCTTTTATTGGGAACAAAGGATACTTTCCACATCGTTATCCTCACGCCTGTTATGCCGCAATGGTTTCTTATCTCGATGAACAGGTTGGAGAAATCGTAGCAACCCTGAAAAATTTGGGTTTGTATGAAAATACGATCATTATTTTTACAAGCGACAATGGGCCAACTTATACCGGAGGTGCTGATTCTCCATGGTTCGACAGTGCAAAACCGTTTAAGAGTGAATTTGGCTGGGGAAAGGGAAATGTTAACGAAGGTGGAATCCGTGTACCCATGATTGCCCACTGGCCCGGAAAAATTAAACCCGGAACAAAATCTGATCTCATCTCGGCATTTTACGATGTTTTACCAACGTTGTGCGAAATTACAGGAGTTCAGGCTCCAAATGATATCGATGGAAAAAGTTTTCTTCCAACACTTCTGGGAAAAGAGAATCAGGAAAAACACGACTTTTTGTATTGGGAATTTCCTGAATCGGGCGGCCAACAGGCAGCACGCATGGGAAAATGGAAAGGGATCAGAAAAAATATTGATAAAGACAGTTTGCAAATCCGATTGTATAATCTTGAATCAGATATTCAGGAACTGAACGATATTTCATCCCAAAATCCCGAAATTGTTAAGGAAATAGAATTGATTTTTAACAATGAACATGAAATGGCGGAAATGGAAAAGTTTCGGATGAAAGCACTTGATAAATAAAAAATTCAAAATATGAATTGTAAAGAACCTGAAAAATTATGTACTTTTCGTAAACATAAAAAATTAAAATCATGGATGGAAAAACAAAAGCGATTGTTGCTCACATTACCTGGATTGGATGGCTTATTGCGTTGATTATTAATTCTAACGAAAGAGACGAAATTGCCAGTTATTATATACGTCAACTTCTTGGTATATACCTGTTTGGTATTGTAATCAGTTTTGTTCCGGTTATAAATTTGTTTGGATGGATTATTGCATTTGTGTTTTGGCTTTTAAGTCTGATAGGTGCTATTAATGGTGAAATGAAGGAAACACCCATTGTTGGCAAATATTTTCAGGATTGGTTTAAAGGAATCTAGGTATTTAGAGAACAGGCAAAAAAAAAGACAAGCTAAACTTGTCTTTTTTTTGTTTCTTCCTTTTCAATCTATTTTTAATCCCTGTCACCTTTGTTATCCCGGTACTTTCTAATCATGTTCATTCTGAACTCGTTTTCAGCTTTGTACAATTTTAGTACTTTTTTGGGAGGCAGCACTTTTAAAAGTTTTTCGTTGTAACTTGTCATTAATGTGCCTTCTTTTTGCATACTACCCGAGAATTCCCGCGTTAACTTTATTATTTCATTGTCCGAAAGTGATTCTTCAGCTTCACTTACCTTATTTTCCAAATCGCGGCGGCATTTTTGTGATTCCCAGCGTTCTTTATCCATTTGGTTGTAAATGGGCCAAAATTTCTCTGCTTCAGAAGGAGTCAAATCTAATTTTGTAGTTAAAAAAGAAACCTTTTCAGCACGGTATTTTTCCATTCGTGCTTCATGCGAATCTTTATCCTGTGCAGAAACCGCAAAATTCATTAAAACAATTAAAAATGTCAGGATTATTCCAATTTCTCTTTTCATTCTATTTTTATTTAAAGTATCTAAAGTATCAATTAATAATTACTACCTATTTAATCGATTCCGAGTAAATATCGTATTCCGAGCTATTTGAATTGACAATAACTGCCAATTCCTCATCACTTAACTGAGCCGAATTATTAGGTTCATCAAGCAAAGCATAAAATGAGTTTTGATCGATTCCTTCAACCATATTTGCATAAAGCATTTCGTTGATGTCAATCTCAATCTCAATATTTGTATTATTTGCCTGTTGGTTAGGCGTAATTAATTTTAACGGCCAGTATGCCAAAGTAAAAAGTAGTGCAAAACCGGCGGCCATACTTAATGCCGGCTTCAAAATCTGAACAATCTTTCTTTGTTTCTTTGGAACTTCCATTTTTTCTGCATCCAGCTTCATTTGAAGGCGGGCAGAAAAGTCTTCGAAATAATGTTCAGGAACCCTAAAGGGTGTTTCCTTTTTTATTTTCGATAATTCCGGTGCTATGTTTTTTAAATCTTCCATCTTTTATATGATGTTTTGTTGTTTGACTTTATTCTTATTTAAAGGTTTAATTTCAATTCGTTAATCAATATTTTTCAGGTACTCTTCTACCTTTTTCACAGCATGATGAAATGAAGCTTTCAGCGCTCCTACAGAGGTATCAAGAACCTGCGACATGTCTTCATATTTCATCTCCTCAAAATATTTCAGATTAAAAACAATCCGCTGTTTCTCCGGTAGTTTTAAAATTGCTTCCTGCAACCGCAATTGTATTTCATCTCCATCAAAATATTCATCCGATTCCAGGTTGTTCATCAAAAATTCACTTGTATCGTTCATCGGAACCATACTGCGTCTTTTATTGGAATTAATAAATGTAAGTGATTCGTTTGTTGCAATGCGGTATAACCAGGTATAAAGGCTAGATTCTTCACGAAAATTGTCAACACTGCGCCAAACTTTGATAAATGTATTTTGAAGTATATCATCTGCATCATCGTGGTCCATCACCATTTTTCTAATGTGCCAGTACAACCGCTCCCGGTATTTTTTTACCAACGTCTGAAAAGCAAGCTCCCTTGTTTTTTCATTTTTTAAATCGGCAATTAAAACGAGGTCGTTGTTTTCCATCGAAAAATTGTTTGCAATTAAGACGTTGTTTTAAATTAAAGGTTTAATCAAAGCTTTAAACCATAAATAAAACAAACACAAATGTACGACGGCAATTTACAAAATGTATCGATGATTGGAATTAATAGCCGAATTGCTTTACTAATTTTGAATTTCAATTTGTTTTCAGCAGAAACATTTCAATTCAAATCAGTTCAAAAGAATTACCTTTGCGCGAAATTTAAGAATAAGAAATGGCTTTAAAATGTGGTATAGTTGGACTTCCGAATGTTGGAAAATCAACATTGTTTAATTGTTTGTCGAGTGCCAAGGCACAGTCGGCTAATTTTCCGTTTTGCACTATCGAACCCAATATTGGTGTTATTACAGTGCCTGATCCGCGATTGATAAAACTCACCGAAATTGATAAACCAAAAAAAGTAGTGCCTACAACTATTGAAATAGTTGACATTGCCGGATTGGTAAAAGGAGCAAGCAAAGGTGAAGGTTTGGGCAACCAGTTTTTGGGCAATATTCGCGAAACTGATGCTATTTTGCACGTTTTGCGTTGTTTCGAAAATGACAATATTACCCATGTTGACGGTTCGGTAAACCCGGTACGCGACAAGGAAGTTATTGATTACGAGCTCCAGTTAAAAGATTTGGAAACCGTTGAAAACCGCATAGATAAACTGGAAAAGCAGGTAAAACATGGTGGTGTGGATCATAAAACAAAAAAAATGTACGAGATCGCACTCAAATATAAATCGGTTTTGGAAAAAGGGCTTTCTGCGCGTACTTTGCAATTGGATGAAGAGGACCGGAAGATTGCCAAAGAGTTTTTTCTGCTTACCAACAAACCGGTAATGTATGTTTGCAATGTTGATGAAGCTTCGGCAAAAACAGGAAATAAATTTGTTGAAGCAGTAAAAGTTGCGGTCAAGGATGAAAATGCCGAACTGCTTGTAATTGCTGCTGCTACTGAAGCCGATATTGCCGAGTTGGAAACCTACGAAGAAAAACAATTGTTTCTTGAAGAACTTGGTTTGGATGAACCGGGCGTTAATAAACTCATCCATGCAGCCTATCATTTACTTAACCTCAAAACCTATTTTACCACCGGTCCTGATGAGTCGCGTGCGTGGACTTTTACCCAGGGAACAAAAGCTCCGCAAGCTGCCGGTATTATCCACTCCGATTTCGAACGTGGATTTATTCGTGCCGAGGTAATAAAATACAACGATTATGTAACTCTGGGTTCCGAAAGTGCCTGCCGAAATGCCGGTAAAATTGCCATCGAAGGGAAAGAATACGTGGTGCATGATGGTGATATAATGCATTTTAGGTTTAATGTATAAAAGCCCCTCCCGACCTTCCGCCAGCTGGCGGAGAGGAGGAAGAACAAAAAAGGGTTGAGAATAAAAATTCTCAACCCTTTTTTTGGCTCCTCCCCATCAGGGAGGCTGGGAGGGGCTTATTTACCTCTGCGGTTGAACGTCGCTCATATCTTTCACAATCCCGTTTTTATCAACGGTGATTTGTACGTCTTTTGCAATTTCAAGTACAATTACTGTTTCTTTTACTTCAACAATTTTACCGTAAATTCCTCCGGTAGTAACAACCTTGTCTCCCTTGGCAAGGCTTTCACGGAATTTGCGTACTTCTTTCTGGCGTTTCATTTGTGGGCGAATCATAAAGAAATAAAACACAACTACAATTAAAAGTAGCGGTAACATGCTCATCAACGGATTGGATTCTTGTCCGGCTGGTGCGGTCATTAAAATAATATTCATCATAACTTTCTAATTTTTAATTTATCATTTTTAATTTTTAATTTCAATTTGCTCATTTTCAACCTCGGCAAAAATAATTAAATGTTTTGGTTCTTTGCTATTTGATTGAACTTCTATAGTTTTTAATTGCTTGCCAAACAATCCAGCCGAATTGAATTTTATCTCAATAAATCCTCTTTCGCCTGATGGAATGGTAATTTTTCCAATTGTTGCTTCTATGCAACCACAATCTGTTTCGGCTTTGTTAATTATTAAATCTGTTTCTCCCCGGTTTGTAAATTGAAAGGAATAAGTGAGGATTTCTCCGGCTTTTATCAGACCGAAATCGTGCATTTCTTCGTCGAATTCTATTTTAGGTATATTACTTATTATGTTTTCGATTTTTTCCGCGTTTTTAATATTTGGTCTTTTTTCTGTACATGAAAACTGTAATATTATCAAAGCAAGCAGTATAATCCTGTTCATGATTCGCCAACCAGACCTCTTCCGGTTTTATTTATTTTACCTTCTTTTTTCAGGTCCTTTAGGGTTTTATCGAGAATTCCGTTAATAAAATTCCGGCTTTTTTCGGTGCTGTAATATTTCGAAAGTTCAATGTATTCGTTCATTGTAACTTTTGTTGGGATTGATGGGAAATACAAAAACTCGGTAATTGCGAGTTGCATCATCAAAATATCCATAAAAGCAATCCGTTCAACATCCCAGTTGCTGGAGTGAACTTTTATCAGCGCATGAAGTTCATCGTGGTTTAATATCGATTTTCGGAACAATTCTTTTGCGAAAACCCTGTCTTCGTCGTCCTTGTACATTGGCATAAGACGCTGGTCGGAATCGCTGTATTCATTGAATTTTTTGATGGTTTTGGTGATTACCGATATTACAAATTCAATGTCATCGTTCCAATAAATACTTTGTTCTTCCAACACTTCGTAAATCTCTTCCGAAACAAGGAAAATTTTATTGAAAATCCTTTCAACAAACTTTCTGTCGTCAACGTAAGATCGAATTTCACTGTTTATGTATTCACTGTAAATTTCCGATTCGATCATGATCAGGTATAGTTCCTTGATTAATTCAGGATGATTAACCCAGCTCAGTTTTGTTTGGTTTAAATATGCATTTAACTGACGGTTTGAGCGTAACTGATTAATAAAAAGGTTACTTACAAATTTTGTATTTGGGTGCAAATCTTCGTGTGTCGGCTGGTGTTTATTTTTTTTGATTTCAATACGACCTTCAGCATAATCAGCAATATCAATAACCAAAGCCAATAAATAGTGGTAGAGGTCATATGTTTTGTGGATGCAGAAAAAGAGTTCTTTTTCGGTATTGTTGATTGATTTCTCTTCCGAGGAATAGTAGGCGTATAAAACTTGTAACACCTTTGTACGGATAATCCTTCTGCTAATCATTTTTTAATGAACTTCTTTTTATTTGTGCGGCAAAAATAAACTTTTTTTTGCAACAGTGCCGCTTTTTTTCAATTTCATGAAATTTGAATGAAACGTTAATTTTCTATAATCATTTCATGCCTATAGGCATGAAAGAAGTTCCTTAACTTTTCGCTTTATTAATTATAACAAAAAATTAGTGGAAAATTAAAAATTAAAATATCTAAAAATCAATACTGTCCGGTATGGCTCATATTGTCAGGTTTTTTAAAACCTTGGGTTTTTTCATTTTTCATGGTTTTAGCTTCTGGAGCAACTAAGCTTTCAGAATCTTCAATTCCTTCCTTCCAATATTCTTTGCCATCTGTTTCTGTTTCTTCTTCCTCCTCATCCTCCCAATCAAATTTGTCGCGCCTGATTGTATATTTTCTGTAAATCAGTGCGAGAACAACTCCTGAAATAGCTCCCCATAAATGTCCTTCCCATGAAATTTCAGGGTTAATTGGTAAAAGCCCCCAAATTAATCCGCCATACAAAAATACCACGGTTACCGACAAAGTGAGCAACCGAACGTCGTTTCGGATAATCCCGCTCACAAAATGAAATGCTGCCATTGCATAAACTACGCCGCTGGCTCCGATGTGCCAAACTTCCCGACCAAAAAGCCAAAGACAAACACCTGCAAAAACATACAACATAAAAAACAAGCGGTACGAAATGCGTCGGTAGAAATAAATCAACATCGTCAGCAATATAAAAAACGGGACTGAATTCGATACAAGATGGTTAAAATCAGAATGGATAAACGGAGAAAACAGGATTCCCGGTAACCCTTTCAAATGCAAGGGATAAACGCCAAATCTGACTAAACTTATCCCGGTTGTCTGTTCAAATATTTCTACCATCCAGAACACGAAAACAAAAGCAGCCGGAAGAATCAGACTGTGGAAAAAAATCCGCTTTTCCATTTTCGGATTCAGCTTTCTCGGATTACTTGGATAGTATCTGAAAAGTGCCATAAATTGTTTTCAAATGAAATTAATAGTTTGAAGTCAGGAAATCACGAAGATGGATTTGCCTGATTCCTTTGTAGGAAGCACCAAAAGCAATTTCATCCATTGTAATAACAAACTTTGGGAAGTTGTCGTTAATCTGCATTAAATTTCCAAATTCACGTTCTATGGTTTTTTCATTACTCAACATGTATGCAACTTGAAAATATACACGCTCCCCATTTTTTTCAGCTAAAAAGTCAATTTCTTTATCGCCTGATTTGCCCACATAAACATTGTAATTCTCCCTTTTAAGTTGCAGGAAAACAACATTTTCCATCAATTTGTTGGCTTCATTCCTAAAATCGAAAGAGCGGATTGCATTTCTTAATCCCAAATCTTCGAAATAATACTTTTCGCTTACCTCGAATATTTTTAATCCGTTTACATCGGCACGTTGAACTTTATAAACGTAAAAAGCATTGGTTAAAGCCCTCAAATAGCTTATCACTGTTTGAGTTGGCACAGTTTGATGCTGTGATTTTAAATAATTGCTAATGTTGAGTGCGGATAGTAAACTTCCTGTATTATCTGCCAAAAATGCAGTTAGATTTTCAAGAAAAGACACATTTCGAATATTCTCACGCGCCACAACGTCTTTCAACAATATGGTGGAATTAACATTTTTGAGATATTCGTTAACCACATATGCATCAAGTGTTGTGTGGATCAAAAAAGGCATTCCGCCGAATTGTAAAAATTTTAAAAGACTTTCATTTGTGTTTTCAAGCCCATGAAATTCAAGGAATTCAACAAAACTCAAAGAGTAAACAGGGAATTGAATATACCTGCCGGAAAGTTTTGTGGCAAGTTCGCCGGATAACATTTGTGCATTGCTTCCCGTGCAAATTATGTCGCATTTATTTTCGGACAAAAGACTTCTGATGCAATCTTCAAATGATTTAACTTCCTGAATTTCATCAATAAGCAAAAAATTTTGTTTCCCTAAAACCAATTTCGAGTCAACAAAATGATAAAGATCTGTATGAGTACGAATTGAATCGAATTCAAGGAGTTCGAGATTAATAAAAATGATATTGGAATCAGGATATTGAATTTGAATTTCATCTTTTAACTGAAGCAAAATATAACTTTTGCCAACCCTTCTTTGACCGGTAAGGATCTTAATGATCTGTTTTCCGATAAAAGGTTTTATCTGTTCAAGATAAAGTGTACGTTTAATATATGGAATATCCATTTTTGTGAATTATAATAGAAATGTTTCTCAAATATACGATAGTTTCAATTATAATTGAAATAAAATGCAATTTTTTAAAATGTTTAAATCATAATTGAAATTCAATGACAGGAGTTGAAATTCTATTCTCAAAGTTTTTTAACCAACTTTTTTATTATCCCCACAAACTCAAATATCTCTTCTTCTGTCGTATCAAACGAAGTCATCCAGCGCACTTCCGAAGTTGTTTCGTTCCAGATATAAAAGAAAAATTGTTTCTGTAAAGGTTCAATAATTTCACGGGGAACGATGGCAAAAACGCCGTTTGCGTTAACTGGTTGGGTAAGTTTTATTTCATGGATTTTTGCCACTTCACGTTCAAGCAATTTTGCCATTTTATTGGCATGGGTTGCGGTTTCTTTCCACAAATCATTTTCGAAATAGGCGATAAACTGGGCGCCAACAAACCGCATTTTCGAATACAACTGCATACTTTGTTTGCGGATGTACTTTGTAAGCGGCGTCAAATCAGGATTGAAAAAAAGTACTGCTTCGCCCATCATCATCCCGTTTTTAGTTCCGCCAAACGACAGAATATCAACCCCGCAATCTTTTGTAAAAGCTTTGAAACCGAGATTTAAAGCTACAGCTGCGTTGGCAATCCGGGCGCCGTCCATATGGAGGAGCATTCCGTTTTTATGAGCCAGATCAGCTAAAGCAATAATTTCGAGAGGTTCATAAACAGTTCCCATTTCGGTAACCTGGGATATTGAAATTACGCGGGGTTGTGAGTGGTGTTCAAAATCAAATCCTTTTAAATGGTGCTGCACTGCTTCCGGAGTAAGTTTTCCGTTAACAGGTTCAACAGGCAGCAACTTACAACCCGTAAATTTTTCGGGTGCGCCACATTCGTCTTCCTGTATATGCGCGGTTTCGGCACAAATTATCGAGTTAAAACTGTGGGTTACTGTTGAAAGTCCCAAAACATTTGCACCGGTGCCATTAAATACAAAAAATACTTCGGTCTTTTCGCCAAACTTTTCCTTAAATATTTCAATTGCTTTTTGGGTGTAAATGTCATTTCCATATCCCACAACATGCCCGTGGTTAACAGATTCAATGGCCTTTAATATACTTGGGTGGACACCCGAATTATTATCGCTTGCAAAACCTTTTTTTACTTGCATCATGAATTTTTAAATTAGTTGATAAGGCAGATTCTTTGTAACTTTCAGCGTTGAAAATCGAGTGTAAAGAAATAAAAAATCAAAGGCATAAAAAAATGGATCAACCAATTCCGCTTTCCCAAAAATTGTACCTGCTTGGAATTCATCCCGAAAAAGGAGGATTGAATTCAGCAACTTATCATGTAATAGGTTTTGTACTTTCCGGAGCCTTGTTTTTAGAGCTTTTTCAGCAAGGAAATATCAAATTTGAAGAAAAAAAAGTTGTATTGCTGAACGACAAAACTTCCAACCCAATTCATCAGTTTTTGCTTGAAAAAATAAAACAAAAACCGCGACCCCTTAAATTGGGAACATGGATCAGTAAGTTAAATTTTTCGCAAAAATTTATCAGAAAAGAAATACAACATGGCTTGGTTGACAAACGGTTAATAAAAATGGAACCGCATCAGTTTTTGTTTTTCCACTGGAAAAAGTCACAAATTCTCAATCATCAGGTGGTTTACAAGTTGGTTTCCGAAATTGAAAACCTTGTTTTCAAAGGAACTGAAAACGAAGAAGAAATTATGTTGTTGTCCATGTTAAAACCTGCAGGATTATTAAAGCGAATTTTTCCCGAGCGGGAAAAACGAAAATTAGCTACTGAAAAGTTAAAGAATATGATGATCGGTAACCAGGTTTCGGAAGCCGTTTCTCAGGCAATTGCCGCAGCTCAGGCAGTGGCGGCATCTGTTGCAGTAACCGCTGCTACAGCTCATAGGTAAAATAAAACAGGTTATTCCGAATTGTTGAATCCCAAAATTGTTAAAACGAATAGTTGGATTGATATAAAATAGATGACAAAACAAAAAATAACCGTTTTCTGGTTTCGTCGCGACTTGCGGCTGATCGACAATACTGCACTTTTCTATGCTTTACAATCAAAACACAAAGTGCTTCCGATTTTTATTTTCGATACCGAAATTCTTATAAAGCTCAATTCAAAAAGCGATGCACGGGTTTCTTTCATTCACGCTGAAATTTCAAAAATCAACAACGAACTTTTTAAAATTGGAAGTTCGCTAAAAGTGTTGCATGAAAATCCTTTGGGTGCATTTCGAAAATTGACAGAGGAATATGAAATTGAAGCGGTTTATACAAACCGGGATTACGAACCTTACGCGATTCAACGCGATAAAGAAGTTGAAGCCTTTCTGAAATCAAAGGGAATTAGATTACACACTTATAAAGATCAGGTCATTTTCGAACAAGATGAAGTGTTAAAAGATGACGGCACTCCTTACACGGTTTTCACACCATACAGCAAAAAATGGAAACTGAAATTGGCAAATAAAGAAATTCAGGAATTTCCATCACAAAATTTTCAGGATGGATTTATAAAAACAGAACCTTTTAAAATACCCACACTTCAGGAACTTGGTTTTGAACAAAGCAGTATCAATGTCCCTGATTTTGATATTTCAGAAGAACTAATCAGAAATTACGCAGATAAACGGGATTTGCCGGCGTTGGATGCTACTTCGAAACTCGGTGTCCATTTACGTTTCGGAACAATAAGTATCCGCGAAGCAACACAAAAAGCACGTCAGTTTTCTGAAATATTTTTGAACGAACTGATTTGGCGAAATTTTTTCAGTTCAATTTTATATCATTTTCCATATGTCGAAAAAAGTGCATTTAAACCAAAATATGATTTAATTGAATGGCGAAACAATGAAAAGGAATTTGAATTGTGGTGCCGCGGCGAAACCGGCTATCCGCTTGTGGATGCTGGAATGCGCGAACTCAACGAAACAGGTTTTATGCACAACCGTGTAAGAATGGTAACTGCCAGTTTCCTTACAAAACATTTGTTAATCGACTGGCGTTGGGGTGAAGCATATTTTGCCGAAAAACTGCTCGATTTTGATTTGGCATCCAACAACGGAAACTGGCAGTGGGCGGCAGGTTGTGGTTGCGACGCTGCCCCTTATTTCAGGGTTTTTAACCCCGAATCGCAACAAGAAAAATTTGATGGAAAGGCGGAATATATTTTGAAATGGGTCCCCGAATTTGGAACAGTTCAGTACCCGCAACCAATTGTTGAACATAAATTTGCCAGAGAAAGGGTTTTAAAAGCTTACAAGCAAGCCACTGAAAAAACCTAAAACCTGCATATTTGTAAATATTTCTTTACAAATATGCGCATATTTGTAAAGAAAAATTTACATATTTGCATGTATTGATGTTTTTTAAATGAAAAAGAGGTTTTTATTCCACACTGTAAAAAAATATATTGATCACAAAAACGCCCTTATCATTACTGGTATGCGCCAGGTTGGTAAAACTACTTTGATGAAGCAAATATACGATGAAGTTGATGCCCCAAAGTTATGGTTCGATTTTGACAACCCACTTGATATGCTTCAATTTGAAGAAATTGATTACAATAAAATTTTTAGAAGTCTCGAAAAATCATTGAATTCATCAGGTATTAGAATTTATGTTTTTATTGATGAGATTCAGAATTTACCCGAAATCACGAAAATAATTAAATACCATATTGACCACTACAATGTAAAATATGTTGTAACCGGATCTTCAAATTATTATTTGAAAAACCTTTTTCCTGAATCATTGAGTGGGCGTAAATTTTTGTTTATCCTACCACCTTTGAGTTTTAGTGAATACCTTTATTTTCATGATAAACTTGAATATGAGGAAGATATTAATATTGATTTCCTGTCTGTAATTGAAAAGCAAAGCCAATTGGAATATGAAAAACGAAGCATGGATTATGAAAATTATATTGAATTTGGCGGTTTTCCTGAAGTAGTATTAACCAAAGACATTGAAACTAAAAAGGCGGTTTTAAAAAACATATTTTCGTCTTTTTTCGAGAAAGATATAAAAATACTGACTGATATAAAAGACATTAGAGAGTTACGGAACTTGATTTTGCTGCTTGTGCCTAGAACAGGGAATATTCTCGATATTACCAAACTTTCGGGCGAATTAGAGATAAATCGAGTTAAATTATACAGTTATATCGAGTTTTTGCAGGGCGTATTTTTCCTGGATTTGATACCAAAATTTTCAAGAAGTATTGATAAAACTGTTGCCGGAGGTAGAAAGGTGTATTTTGCTGATACCGGTATTTTGAATATTATTGGGAAAGTTACCGAGGGACAATTGTTTGAAAATGCTATTGCAAACCAGCTTAAAGAATTTGGCGATTTAAGTTTTTATAATCAGCGAAACACAGCTGAGATTGATTTTATTTTGAATAAGGAAATTGCTTTCGAGGTAAAAATTAATGCAACAGAGAAGGATTTAAAAAGAACGGCTTATCTTGCAGAAAAAATCGGAATTAAGGAATCTTATTTAATTAGCCGGAAATATAATGAAACTGAAAAAACCATTTTCCCCATGTTTTTGTGATTAATAAAAATATCGAAATATGAACTCAAGAGAACAATTTTTAAAGACAGTAAACCACCAGCAACCCAGTCGGATTGTTTTGGATCTGGGCGCCACGGCAGTTACCGGAATCCATGTACAAACCATTTCTCAGTTGCGCCGCCACTATGGGTTGCAACGTAAACCAATCCGGATTATTGAACCATTTCAAATGCTGGGTGAAGTTGATTGGGAATTAATTGATTCAATTGGAATCGATGTAATTGGAGCCTGGGGGAAAAACAATATGTTCGGGTTCAACAACCATGCTCCTTTTAAAGAGTGGAAAACTCCTTGGGGACAAAGGGTTATGGTGCCCCGGAATTTCAATACAACAACCGATGAAAAGGGTGATATACTGATATATCCTGAAGGCGATACGTCAATTCCACCTTCGGCACGGATGCCAAAAACGGGGTATTTCTTCGATGCAATAATTCGCCAGGAACCAATTGTTGAGGAAGAACTGGAGGTTCAAAATAACCTTGAAGAGTTTGGATTGATCTCTGACTCTGATCTGGAACATTGGCGCATTGAAGTTGACAAAGCTTATTATTCGGGGAAAGCTGTTATTGCAGCTTTTGGTGGCACTGCACTTGGTGACATTGCGCTTGTTCCGGGTATGAATTTAAAGGCTCCAAAAGGAGTACGCGATGTTGCTGAATGGTATATGAGCACTGTTATGCGTCCCGATTATATCAAATCGATCTATGAACGGCAGGTTGAAATTGCAATTGAGAATTTAACCCGGATTTTTGCTGTTGTCGGGAACAAGGTAAACGCAATGTTTATTTGCGGAACTGATTTTGGCACACAGGATTCCACATTCTGTTCACCCGAACAATTTGATGAAATGTGGCTTCCATATTACAGAAAAATAAACGATTGGATTCACGAAAATACGCAGTGGAAAACTTTCAAACACTCGTGTGGCGCAGTTGAAGGATTAATGGACCATTTCATTCGTGCCGGATTTGATATCATCAATCCGGTTCAGATTAATGCCGCCGGAATGGATCCGTTAAAATTAAAACAAAGATATGGCCGCGACCTCGTTTTTTGGGGTGGGGGTGTTGATACACAAAAAATGCTGCCCTTTGGCAAACCTGAAGAAGTGCGGGAACAAGTACTCCGCACCTGCGAAATTTTCAATAAGGATGGTGGTTTTGTATTTAATACTGTACACAACATTCAGGCAAATGTTCCAGTTGAAAACGTGGTAGCTATGCTTGAAGCAATTCAGGAATTTAACGGGAGATAATAGGTAGCAGCTGTTTACATCAGCTGTTTTTATAATCTTGTCACCTGAATTCAATAATCAAATTCAGATGGCATCAAAAAAAGAATATTGTACAAAAATCTAAACCAATAAAAAAATGAAAAAATCAATTTTTCTTCTTTTTGCAATATTTGTTGCTACAACAAGTTTTGCCCAGAAATATCAGGCCAACTGGGAGTCAATCAACAGCCGCCCGGTTCCTCAATGGTTTGAGGATGTAAAATTTGGGATATTTATCCATTGGGGTGTTTATTCAGTTCCTGCCTGGGCGCCTGCAAATGCTGACATTGGTATATATGCAAAATATGCCGAGTGGTACTGGAAACGTATTACGGGTAATGAAAAAGCAGACATACTTTTCCGTGATTACCACAATAAAATGTATGGCGAAGATTTCTATTACCAGGATTTTGCAGGCAGTTTTAAAGCCGAACATTTCGAACCTGCAAAATGGGCTGAGGTTTTTAAACGCTCGGGGGCAAAATATGTGGTGCTTACCTCAAAACATCACGAGGGTTTTACGCTTTGGCCAAGCGAACAAAGCTGGAACTGGAACAGCGTTGATGTTGGCCCGCACCGCGATTTATGTGGCGACCTGAGTAAAGCTGTAAAAGATGCCGGTTTGCATATGGGATTTTACTATTCACTTTACGAATGGTTTAATCCGCTCTACCACAACAACCTTGAAAAATATGTCGATGACCACATGATACCACAAATGAAGGATTTGGTAACCCGTTACGAACCTGATATTGTTTGGACCGATGGCGAATGGGATCATCCCAGTGAAAAATGGAAAAGCACCGAGTTTTTGGCATGGTTGTACAATGATTCGCCTGTAAAAGACCGTGTTTGCGTAAACGACCGCTGGGGAAAAGAAACAAGGGGAGTTGACGGTGGTTATTTTACCACCGAATATGATTTGGTACACGAAGGTAAAATCGGTGATGTTGAAAAAGCATGGGAAGAATGCCGTGGAATTGGTACTTCGTTTGGCTACAACCGTATCGAAGATTTGGGTAACTACATGAGCTCGGATGCGCTTATTGATTTATTGATAGAAAAAGTGGCTGCCGGTGGTAACCTGCTTCTGGATATTGGTCCGACTGCCGATGGTTTAATTCCTGTAATTCAGCAACAACGCCTGCTTGATATTGGAAGCTGGCTCGAAATTAATGGCGATGCTATTTACGGAACACGTAAATGGGAAGGTGCCAAAGAAAACAAAGCAGAAAATGTGTTCTATACAAAAAAAGGAAACGATTTGTATGTGCATTGTACTAAATTCCCTGAAAAACCTATCGAAGTAAAAGGTTTAAAAGGAGCAGCAAAAGTTACACTGCTGGGAACGAACGCAAAAACAGGCTTCAAAAAGTCAGGAAGTAAATTGATAATTAATATACCACAACTCTCACCCGTAAATAATCCAAGCGAATTTGCATGGGTTTTTAAGGTTGAAGGAGCTTTGTAACAGAAGTTTTTAAAGGAAAATTAATCAAAACTGAAATGAGGGCAATCCATTTTAAAATAGTAATCCCATCCTTTAAAAGAAATTAAATTTGATATATTTATCGGAATTAAAAATTAAAAAGTGAATTTAGAAACATAAGTTTCTACCAAAAAATAATTTATTCTTTAAAATTAATAACAACAATGAACAAGACACAACAATTTTTAAAAGCGCACAAATTATCGGCAGCAGAACTTGATTTGCAATCACTTACCGATGATTTTATTTCGGAAATGGAAAAAGGGCTCGCGGGGAAAGCGGGTTCATTGCTAATGCTTCCAACCTATCTTGGTGCCGAAGGGACAATTAAACCCAACCAGCCTGTAGTTGCAATTGATGCCGGTGGTACAAATTTCAGGGCGGTGAAAATGTATTTCGATGATAACCTAAAATTAGTTACAGAAAACCTGCAACAGCGCAAAATGCCTGCTATCGATGAAGAATTGTCGAACAAGGAATTTTTTGCAACACTGGCTGCCTATTTAACGGAGTATAAAAATGTATCAGACAAAATAGGATTCTGTTTTTCGTATGCAGTTGAAATATTTCCAAACAAAGACGGGAAACTATTGGAGTGGAGTAAGGAAGTAAAAGCGCCGGAAGTTATCGGTCAAATGGTTGGCAAAAACCTGCTTCATGCTATGGGCACACCCAAAAAACAGATTGTTTTGATGAACGATACAGTTTCGACATTGCTGGCTGGTCAGGCCGCCACGGCCGGAAGAGAATTTGATACCTACCTTGGATTTATTCTCGGAACGGGGACAAATGCCTGCTATATTGAGCAAAATGCTAACATCACAAAAACAACGGGCCTCGACAAAAAAGGAAGTCAAATCATAAACATAGAAACCGGTAATTTTAATCTTATGCCGCGTACAGATATTGACGTTGCTTTTGACAATACAACAAAATTGCCCGGCCGTTACACTTTTGAGAAAATGATAGCCGGCGGATATTTTGGGGGACTCTGCACCATGGCTTTAAGAATGGCTGCTGCTGAAGATGTTTTCAGTGCCGAAACCAAAGTTAACATGAAAAGCATGGGCGAACTGACTTCAGAAGAGGTTAATAAATTTGTAAGTTGTATCGACCTGAAAGCAAATATTCTGTCAGAAATTCTTGTTGGCCCTGAAGATAAAGAGGCTGCAGCTATAATAATAAATGCTTTTATTGAACGCGCTGCCAAATTGGTTGCTGCAAGTCTTGCCGCGGTAGTTTTAAAAACAGGCAAGGCAAAAACTGCCGATAAACCAATTTTAATGACAATTGAAGGCACAACTTTTTACAAAATGAACAACTTCAGGATTATGTTCGAAGCATTCCTGCAGGGATTCTTCTCGGGTAAAAACCGCAGGTTCTATGAAATTGTTGAAGTGCCGAATTCAAGTTTAATTGGAGCCGGAATTGCTGCAATTGTGAACTAAAAGAAGCCTCCCCTTCCCCTCCCAGGGAGGGGTAAAGAAGGAGGAATTGATACTTTTTATGATAATTCGTGTTTTGGTGATTTGGTTTCAAATTAATTGAAGCCTGATCATTAAAACACGAAAATCTTTTAACCCAGAATCTTCCGGAAATTGGGTTCCTTGTCTTGATACTCACCCCGATATTTATCGGGGCTATTTTTCTCAAATCTATTTTCCAACCTATGAAAAACCTGACTATACTGACCTTAACTTTAATGTTGGCATTGACTTCATTTGCCCAAAACGAAGGCAAGATTATCAATCTCAACGGGCAATGGGATTTCGACCAAACAACTGATGCCTTTCCTCCTCAAAAATTCACAAGAAAATGTCCTGTACCTGGATTAATTCATTTAGCTGAACCCAAAATCGAAGCGTATGAAAAACTTTTCAAACGCCCCGATCAGGTGCTGGCAGATGAAGCATATGATTACCGTAAACTACAATACGAGCCAAAATACAGTTGGTACAAAAAAACAGTGAACATTCCGGCCGGTTTGAAAGGCAGCGAAGCAATGTTATCAATCCTGAAAAGCAAATATGTAACCCAGGTTTATGTTAATGGGAAAGACATCGGACAATCGGTTTCGTGTTATACTCCCATCGATTTTAAAGTTACAAATGCGTTGAAATTTGGAGCGGATAACGAAATCTTGATCAGGGTGGGAGAGCGGATCTGGCTGCCACCAGGCGCCGTGGGAAGCACAGACAAAGAAAAGGTAAATTACATTCCCGGTATCTGGGACGATGTTTTTCTCTCGTTTTCTGGCAAACAAAAAATCCTGAAAAACCTTGTACTTCCTTCAGTTAAAGATAAAAATGTAAGCGTAAAACTCTTAATCCGCAGTTTTTATCCGCAGCAGGTAATGTATGGCGATCCGATGCTGGACAAGGTAAAAGCTGAAGTTGTAATAAAGGAGAAAATTTCGGGGAAGGAAATTGCAAAAGGTAAGGTTGAAGGTGAAACTGTGCGCGATAACGAAACCCAGCTTTCACTTCAAATTCAGTTAAATGAATTTGTAAAATGGTCACCTGAAAAACCCTTTTTATATACTGCCGAAATACGGCTTTTTGATGGAGATCAACTGTCGGATGTTGTAACCGAAAACTTTGGGATACGTGATTTTGAAAGGCGTGGAAAGTTTTTTTACCTGAACAACGAAAAATATTATTTGCGTGGAAGCAACATTACACTTCACCGCTTTTTTGAAGATCCCGATTGTCAGGCGCTACCGTGGAACCGTGAATGGGTAAAGAAAATGCTGATCGACGATCCAAAAGCCATCGACTGGAATGCCATGCGGATTTGCGTTGGAGTTGTTCCTGATTTCTGGTACGATTTAGCCGATGAATATGGAATGGTTTTTCAGAATGAATGGTTATACTGGCAAAATCACGGCTGGGACCAGCAAATTCGTGAAGAATTTACCGACTGGGTTTGGAGCGATGGAAACCACCCAAGCATTGTTATTTGGGATGCCATAAACGAAAATACCAACAGTTTTATAGGGAATACTTTAATTCCCGAACTTCAAAAACTCGACCCCACACGAATCTGGGATGCCGGATATATGCAGGAAGGCGATTTAACCGGAGTTGATCCGATGGACGAACCCCATTTGTACCGCGCCGGCTGGAATGTGATGAAACAAAATGATCCAATAAAATACCTGGCTGAAAATCCTTACCGGCTGGGGAAGATGGATGACTGGGAATCAGGACATTTACAATATCTTGAAGCATCAGCAACGCAACTTGTAAACGAATACGGCTGGAACTGGCTGTGGCGCGACGGGCAACCGGCAAAACTCACAAAAACAATTTACGATAGCTTTTTAAGTGAAAATGCCTCGGCAGAAAGTCGCCGTGAATTGCAGGCGTACTGGCTGGCCTGCGAAACCGAGTGGATTCGCGGTGAACGTACTATGGCCGGTGTTCTGGCATTTTGCCACCTTACCAACAATTATGGCTATACCGGCGACTGGTATATCAACAATATCAAAGATTTAGAGCAAAGCATTTCGTTAAAATGGTTTAAACATGCTTTTGCTCCAGCCAATATTTTTATTGATTTGGCCGACCAGCGTTATTTTTCAAATGGGTTTTATGTGCCCGGCGAACAATTGGTTTTTAATCTGGTTGGAATAAACGATTTAAAAGAAAATATTTCCGGAATGGTTACTGCAAAACTTATTGATTCTCACGGAGAAATCATTTCACAGCAAAAACGGAAAGTAGTAATACCAGCTTACCAAAGAACAAATATTCCGGCTTTTTTTACACTTCCTCAACAAAAAGGTGGTTATCTGATATTATCGGAATTTGTTAAAGACGGTTCAACTGAAATTTTGAAAAGTCGCCGGTATATTAAAGTTGGGGAAGTTGGTAAAGTGGAGTTTTGGGAAGTGAATCCTTAAATAACTTTTGTTGTTGCGGGTTGAGGGGAAGATTATCATGTTGTGAAAAGGGACTGTTTTCAATTATAGGAACCATTCCCTATTTACATAGCCTTACTGATTCACCTGTCAATAATCCTTAGCGCTGATTTGGGATAACGTACTTCCCGAATTTTGATTTTGGCTGTTGAATGGTTAACTACAAAATAAATGTCTGGAAACAAAAGCTTTCCTTTTTTTGAAATTGTGAATAATTCTGTAAAAAGTCATCTGAATTTTGTTTGATTGTTTTTTCTTATTCCATTTTATTTTATACTAATGACTGGTTTTCTCAATAGCAGAAAAATCATTTATCAAACGGAATTGTATTTCAAATATCAAACTGAAAATCATGGTTTGCAGCTGTTAAATGAAGAAAGTTATAAGATGGAGGTTAATGACGTAAAAGTACGAAAATTGACTGGAAAGATTTTATCCTCAATTTGGTCAGGCTGATTCGAAAACGATGACTGAAGCATCAGACAATGATTGTAATTTTAGTATTTTTGAAACACCTGTAAGGAAAACAGAAGTAATACCAAAAGTCAGAATATTAATGGAACTACTTCAAAATAGATTGTTGATAAAAGTACTCAAATCAAATTTGTTCATTTGGTTTACAGTACCTGCAATTATATCAGGAATCATCATGCTGGCTTATTTTTCAGGCATTCAAAATTTTTACGTTTTTCCGAACAACCAGATTTTTGAATACCGGACATACTCTGATAGTAATGCCGGTGGTAATTCAAGAATCCTCAAAAATATTATGACTGATAGCATCATTAAACTCGAATTTCAAATTGGTAATAATATTAGTAACCCGTATGTTGGATTAAATGTTGGGCCAAAAGAAGGTAAAACGATTAACCTTAAACGATATAACCAGCTAACGGTGACACTCAATGGAAATGAAATTAATGGGATTTCAATAGCGTTGATTACGGAAAATTCCTTAAAAAAAGGTGACAGGGAGAATCAGGAAATAATGTTTTACCATAATTTTGAAATTTCGCCGGGAATTAATACATACAGGATTAGCCTTGATAAATTTAAGATGCCCGACTGGTGGAGAGAGTTTAACCGGATTGAAGAAGCATCTGCAGTCCAGCCTGAATTGGAAAATCTGAAAGCGATAAATGTCAGCAGCGCATTTACACCCAATACAAGTAAAACACTCTCCTTTGAACTTTACTCAATGGTTTTCTCCCGAAACAATAACATGCTCATTATTCTGATAATAGCTATAGAAATTCTATTTGTTCTTTTTGTTTTTACCGCAATTTATATTTTGGAGAAAATGAGGGAGAAGAAAAAAACGATAACCATCACCTATAAAGCTATTGAAAATGAATTGGTGGAAAGCCCGAAATCCGATTTTGTAAAATATATCAACAACAATTTTCAAAACAGTGAACTTACGATAGTCCTTGTTTCATCCGAAACGGGAGTCAGTCAGCGCAGAATAACGAACGAAATTCAGAATCAGTTTGGATGTAATTTTAAAACTTATATCAATCGTTTGCGGTTAAATGAATCAAAACGATTGCTTCTCAACAAAGAAATTAATATTGGAGAAATCGCCTTTAAAGTAGGGTTTAACAACCAGAGTCATTTTAACCGGGTTTTTAAATCAGAATTTCAGAGTAGTCCCACCGAGTACCGCGACAAACTCAAGGTATAATCATTTTTCCAGCAGATTATACCTGTTTGTGTCAGTATTTTTTCAAACTTTACCATTTATGTAAACAGATTATCGCTTTATGTAAAAGGCAAATCATCGGCTACGGTTAATTTTGCGGACAATTATTTGAGAAACTTGATAATTAATCAATAAGAAATATTTGAAAGACAGATGAAACGAGCCATCACAAAAAGCTTTTTAAGACAAAGAGCATGATTATGGCGAGTTCTCCCGATAAATATCGGGATTACCATTGAAAAACAATAAATTATAAACACATGAAAAATATGAAAATCAGGACAACATTATTTATGGCGATAATGTTTGTTTCTTCCTTCTCAATTTTCGCACAAAACACGAATTGTTTTTTAGAGGATTTTGAACCCAAAAACGCCACTATTCCAATTTCAGCAATTGCAAACAAAACTGATAGCGCACCTTCAGTAACTGTCACCTTAACGACTGATACTCTGGGTAAAATTTCGAAATATGTTTTTGGAAATGCGCTGGCGGTTTGGATGGGAAATAATACAGGCAGCGCCACATTTGTTAAAAATGTCCAGGCTTTGAATCCTTCATTAATCCGGTTTCCCGGAGGAAGTTGGGGCGATATTTTTTTCTGGAACGGAAAACCAACTGATGTTCCCGATTCTGTTTACAATGGCACAACAAGCAAAAAGGAACTGTTTTATGCTATTTCAGGGAAGAACGATTGGCCCACCACAACCGATAATTATTACAAATTGCGTCAGCAAACGGGTTCACAAGGACTGATAACGATTAATTATGGTTATGCCAGATATGGTTTAAGCGAAAAACCGGCTGAACAGGCTGCTCATCTTGCTGCCCAATGGGTACGTTACGATAAGGGACGTACAAAATTCTGGGAGATTGGAAATGAAAATGGAGGTCCTTGGGAAGCTGGTTGGATGATTGATACAAATACCAACAAGGATGGTCAGCCGAAAATAATTACAGGTCAGCTTTATGGTCAGCATTTTAAAGTTTTTGCCGATTCAATGAGAGCAGCAGCTGCAGAGGTGGGAGCTGAAATTTTCATCGGTGCACAGGTATTGCACTTCGACGGAACAACAAGTTGGAATTCGGTGGATAAGACATGGAATGCAGGAGTTTTTAAGGAAGTTGGCGATGCTGCCGATTTCTATGTGATGCACAACTATTTTGGAACTGCTGCTACCGTGGATAATTTATTGTCGGTTGCAGCAACCGAACCAAAGAAAAACATCAGCTTTATTCAGCAGGATATTATTAACAAAAAAGCTTATCCAAAACCAGTGGCAATAACTGAGTACAATATGAATACGCTAACTAATCCGGTGAACGAATCCAGCACTATTTCATATATCAATGGAATGCAAGCCACTATTCTGTTTAATGAGTTAATAAAGAATAACTTTGGTTTAGGTGCAAGGTGGTTGCTGGCCTCCGGTGCCAATGCCATGCTTTACCAGGGGGATAACAGCAGTTTATTATGGCAGCCACGTCCTGATTTCTATTATGCCTATTATCAGCAGAAATTCACCGGAGATCATGTAATTAATGCTACTTCTGATAACTCAACCATTTTAGCTTATGCATCTAAATTTGCTTCAGGCGAAACCGGAGTTGTGCTTGTCAACAGAGGAAAAACTGCCCAGGTTGTAAAAATTGACCCAAAGAATATTGGTGTTGGAAATCAGTACTATAATTATTCATTAACCGGTGGCACCGACAATGGTGATTTTTCGTTGTTTGTATCTGTCAACGGAGTGAACCCGACAGGAACACAATGGGGTCCCCGCGAAACGCTGGAAACAATTCCGGCCAATGCTTATTCCATTGATGAAGCCATTAAATTGAATGTTCCTGCGCGGTCGGTTCAGTTTATTATGGTTGAAGCTGGCAACAATTTATTGTATCCGACATCAGTTACCAGTGAATTGAAAAACGAACTAAAGCTGATAAATTATCCCAACCCGTTTTCTTACAAAACAACAATACAGTTTCAAACTACTTCATTTGAAAAAGTATCATTGGTTGTATCAGATCAAACTGGCAGAATAATAACAACATTGGTTAACGAGGAGCTGCCTTCAGGAATACATCAATTTGATTTTGACGGGAATTCGCTGCCATGTGGCATATACTTTTACCAGTTAAAAGTTGGCAACAAAACATGTTTTCAGAAA
This sequence comes from Draconibacterium sp., assembly GCA_041739985.1. Taxonomy (GTDB): domain Bacteria; phylum Bacteroidota; class Bacteroidia; order Bacteroidales; family Prolixibacteraceae; genus Draconibacterium. The sequence goes on from JBGSMW010000075.1 coordinate 95,647, forward strand.
ATGTCGCTTGTAAAATAAATCCGGAAAACAGTTCATGGTTAGTGGAGAAGATATCATCCTCCGGCTCGTGCCACCAAAGAGAATATACAATTTGCACGATTATTTAAAAAAGCCACCGGTTTATCACCCAATGAATACAGGAATTTGAATTAACTCAAGCCCCGAAACTCCTTTTACAGGTAAAAAGAATATAGAAAAACAATTGTAGGAAAGGATTCAATCTTTTATTGACCAAACAATTATTTTTCTAAATTGCAATTTCTTTAACCGAACCTGTATATGAATATCCATCAATACTTAGCCCAACTCAACACCCGTTTTAAATCTGGTATTTCACGCGAACATTCCTACCGCACCGACCTTGAAAGTTTAATACGCGAATTGGTGCAGGGAGTTGAAATAACTAATGAACCTGCCAATGTAACCGATTGTGGAAACCCTGATTATGTAATTACCCGCAAAAAAATTCCCATTGGCTACATCGAGGCAAAGGATATCGATAAGGATCTAAAAAACAAAACCTACAAAGAGCAGTTCGACCGGTACAAAAAAGCCCTTGACAACCTGGTTATTACAAACTATCTCTGGTTTCAGTTTTTTCAAAATGGTGAGTTGATTCACGAAATCAGAATAGGTGAAATTGAAGGGAATAAAATTATTCCGTTAACCGATAATTTCGCCCTATTCGAAACGCTGATAAAAGATTTTTGCACGTTCGTTGGGCAAACCATAAAATCGAGTAAAAAGCTGGCCGAAATGATGGCCGCCAAAGCCCGTCTGCTCGAAAATATTCTTGAACGTGCCGTTACTTCCGACGAGGAAAACAGTGAAAACAGCTCGTTAAAAAGTCAGTACGAAACATTCAAACAGATTTTGATTCACGATTTAACGCCAAAAGGATTTGCCGATATTTACGCCCAAACCCTGGCTTACGGAATGTTTGCCGCCCGGTTGCACGACCCCTCGCTCGAAAATTTCAGTCGGCAGGAAGCCGCAGAACTTATACCAAAAACAAATCCTTTTTTGCGGAAATTGTTTCAGTATGTAGCCGGTTTCGATATAGACGAGCGAATAAAAACTACTGTCGATAACCTTGCCGAAGTTTTTCGGGCTACCGACGTAAACGCGCTGTTGCACAACTTTGGAAAAAGCACACAAACCAACGATCCTATTATTCATTTCTACGAAACTTTTCTTTCTGAATACGACCCGAAACTAAGAAAGAGCCGTGGTGTTTGGTACACGCCCGAACCGGTTGTAAAGTTTATCGTTAGGGCAGTTGACGATATTTTAAAAACAGAATTTAACCTGCCCGATGGAATTGCCGATACAAGCAAAACCAAAATAAAGGTCAAGGATTTTGCAAAAGCCACTGCCGATTTGCGTTCAAAAACCAGGCAAATTGAACGCGAAGTGGAGGTACATAAAGTTCAGATTCTGGACCCGGCAACCGGAACCGGCACCTTTTTGGCCGAAGTGGTGAAACACATTTACAGCAACCGGTTTCAGACCATGCAGGGAGCCTGGAGCGGGTATGTAGAGGAACACCTGATTCCCCGACTCAATGGTTTCGAAATACTGATGGCCAGTTACAGCATGGCACACCTTAAACTCGATATGCTTTTAACTGAAACCGGTTACAAATATTCCCCTCCGGGTTTTGGAGGGGTGCCCGGAGGGCGGGGTGGTCAACAACGCTTTAATATTTACCTAACCAATAGTCTTGAAGAACACCACCCCGACACCGGAACCCTTTTTGCCAACTGGCTCAGCTCCGAAGCCAACGAAGCCAACCACATTAAACGGGATACACCGGTGATGGTGGTAATGGGAAATCCACCTTACAGTGTGAGCAGCTCGAACAAAAGTGCATGGATTGAAAACCTTGTTGCCGATTATAAAAAGGATTTGAACGAACGAAACATTCAACCGCTTTCCGACGATTACATCAAGTTTATTCGCTTTGGTCAGCATTTTATTGAAAAGAACGGTGAAGGTATTCTGGCTTACATTTCGAACAACAGCTTTATCGATGGAATAATTCATCGTCAAATGCGCAAACATCTACTGGAAAGTTTTGACTCCATTTACATTTTAGATTTGCACGGAAACTCTAAAAAACAAGAGGTTTGTCCAGATGGTACTACTGATGAAAATGTGTTTGACATAATGCAGGGTGTTTCTATAAATATTTTTGTCAAAAAGGGTGCGAAAAAGAAAAATGAATTAGGGCAGATATTACATTTCGATTTATTTGGAAAGAGAGAATTCAAGAATGATTTTTTAAATCAGAATTCAATACAGAAGCTAAATTGGAATATTCTTGAAGGTCTTAATCCGAATTATTTGTTTGTAAAAAAAGATTTAAAAATTTCTTCAAAATACAATAACGGGTTTAGTTTAGATGTGATTTGGAACAAAACAAATACTGGAGTTGAGACAGGCAAAGACATCTTTTTTATTTCAGATGATAAAAATGAGTTGATCAACAGATTTGAAAACATTAATCAAGAAACAATTAATAAATTTCAAATCAAAGATGGAAGTAGTTTTAGATTCTTGACAAATCTTCAGAAAAGTTCTTATTCAAGATCAAACATACAACGATATCTATCCAAACCTTTTGATTTTAAATTTTGTTATTATGATCCAAAGATTCTTAGAAGGGCATCCTTCGAAATTCAAAAAGAATTAATTCAGAAGAAGAATATTGCAATTATTTGTAAGCGTGGAAGACTATTAGGAAATAACGATGTTTATTCACATATTTCAATTTGCAATATAGTTACTGATAAAAATTTTCTTGCCGATCAGTCATACATCTTTCCTCTTTACCTTTACCCCGAAACCAACGCCCAACAAACCATTGGGCAAACCACCACCCCGGTCTTCGACCACCCCTCAAAAGGGGAAATTAGAACACCAAATCTAAACCCAGAAATCGTAAAGCAACTGGCTGAAAAGCTAGGTTTAACTTTCGTTCCCGAAAAAGAGCCGGAAGGCAATGTCTGTTTTGTAAATAATGCTGAAGTAAGGCCTGATTTCAGAACAACTTTTGCGCCAATTGATATTCTGGATTATATCTATGCAGTTTTGCATTCGCCAACCTACCGCGAAAAATACAAGGAGTTCCTGAAAATCGATTTTCCACGCGTGCCATTTCCAAAAGATGCCGAAACTTTTTGGCAACTGGTTGAATTGGGAGGTGAACTCAGGCAAATTCATTTGCTGGAATCGCCCAGGGTTAATCAATTTATTACAAGTTATCCTGTTGATGGTGATAATACGGTTGGAAAAGTACACTTCCAAAATTCCCCTCCTTCGGAGGGGTGGTCGGAGACCGGGGTGGTAGAAACCCATGATCAAATAGTATTTATTAAAAAGATAAAAATCATACTTAATCCCATTCTGGAATTACCATACAACCCCAAATTAAAACAAAGAGCAAAAGAACTTCGGCAGGCCGGTAATTTGCCGGAGGTTTTGTTTTGGATGCAGGTCACAAAGGGGGGCTTCCACAAAATTGATTTCGACAGGCAAAGAATAATTGGGAATTACATTGTTGATTTCTATGTAAAAAAGTTAGGATTAGTTGTTGAAATTGATGGTGTAAGCCATGTTGGGAAAGAGGATTATGACAGGGAAAGAGAAGATTATCTGATTTCACTTGGTCTGAGGGTTTACAGGATAAAGGTGGAAGACGTTATGCAAAGGTTGCCGGAAGTGATGAAGGCGTTGGAAGAGTATATAATTGAGGAGTATGAACCACCCCGCCTTTCAGGCACCCCTCCAGAGGAGGGGAATGGGTTGCTAAATTCCCCTCCTCTGGAGGGGTGTCCGCAGGACGGGGTGGTCGAAACTCCTTTGGAGGGGTGTCCGCAGGACGGGGTGGTCGAAACTCCTCTGGAGGGGTGTCCGCAGGACGGGGTGGTCGAAACTCCTTTGGAGGGGTGTCCGCAGGACGGGGTGGTCGGACGTGTTTACATCAACGACACCCAATATTTCGACAACGTCCCCGAAATTGCCTGGAATTTTTACATCGGCGGTTATCAGCCAGCCCAAAAATGGCTGAAAGACAGAAAAGGCCGTACCCTCAATTTCGAAGATATTCTTCATTACCAGAAAATCATAGTCGCCCTCACCGAAACCCACCGCCTCATGCAGGAAGTGGATAAAACAGGAGTTGAATAAATGAACACAAATAATTTTCATTACCGCATAATTAAAGCCCGTGTAGCCGAAACAATTATCAAAGAGCTGTTTTTAATATCGGGTTACCAAGTATTCGATTACGGTATGGAACGATCGATGCCGTTGATAACCGGCAAACTCAACCTCGATAATTCGGAAACAGCGTTGCAAATTCGCAAAATGCCCGATTTTGTTGTGCAGTCGCCTCCGCCCGAAAATGAGTTGTTTTACGTTGAAGTTAAATACCGGAAAAGTAGTCGTTTCCCAACCGATACTGATGATTTAACTAATTTTCCTTATACCAACGCCTGGTTTATTGTGGTATCTCAGAAAGATATCAGATGCATTTCGTATAACCAGATTGTGCAGGGAAAAAAAATTATGGCTGATGATTGTTTGCTCATAAATTCAGTAGCCTTTAAACTCGACAAAAAGAATGTTCAACTGTTTCAGGAATATGCCTGTCAGTTTTTTTCAGGAGTGAAATAATTATGCTCCCGGATAACCTGACGACCCGTCCGGATAACCATTTGACCCGTCCGGATAACCTTTTCACCCTCCCGGATAGGTAAATTTCGGTTCCCGGATTGAGTTTTACCCCTCCCGGATAACCTGGCGACCCTCCCGGATAGCTGTTTTTTTGAAATCGGATAGGGGGTTGGGGTGCCCGGATAGGGTTTCCTGCCGTCCGGATTCATTTTTTCGGCTCCCGGATAACCATTTGACCCGTCCGGATAACCTGATGACCCGTCCGGATAGGGTTTCCACCCATCCGGATAAGGTTTTACCCCTCCCGGATTGGTTGCAATCTTCTCTATAAATTGAAATGAAAAAAGGATTCCCCATACGGAAGAATCCTTAACAAATTTAATTGTTAATCAATGGATTTGAGGCCACTATTTTTTCTGTTTTCTGAACAAGGTTTGCTGTACGGTAAACGCAAAACTTTGGTTTCTAAATTCTGTTGTTCCAGCTTTTGATAAAGTGGTAAAGTCGGTTGAATAGCGCAAATCGAGTTTTGTATTTACGCCCAGATGGATTGCAATCCCGGATGAAACTCCTGCTGAGATTTTTTTTACATCGCCCCAGGTGAGTCTTCGGTGATGGGTAGTTGCAAACATATATCCTATTTCGGGGCCGGCATAAAAGTCAATTACCTTAAAGGCAGTAACTGAAGCAAGCAGGGGAATGTTAAAGTAATGAAAACTTTCCTGCCCTGTTGTCCATGGGCCATTGCCATTATCATAACCATAGGCGCTTCCATAACCGCTATAGCTATAACCATAACTATCATAGCCATACCCACCTCCATAACCATAACCATAGCTGCTATAACCATACGGATTGTAACCCGAAGAGCTTGGGATATAGGTGATATAAGTTTTGGCACCTTTTATCTGGTATAAAAATTCGGCCTGAAAATTAACAGGGCCTAACAGGTTGTTAATACGATAAAACACGCCTGCCGAAACACCGGTTTTTGTTTCGGTTTTGAAAACTGTTCCACCGTGATCATGTTTCCATCCCGAAAAAAGCGGGCCTCCCTTAACACCGAATTCTGATTGCGCATTTGCAGTTTTCCCTGGATTAAAAACAATGGTTAAAAAGAAAATAATTGCATAACGGTATATGTTTTGGTTCTTCATGTTATTTGATTTTTAAGTTGATTTCTCAAAAATATAACAAACTTATGTTAATCGATTTAAAAATATTCTAAGTATCACTAAATTTTGTTTACAGAAGTTAATAAACTCGCAGTTTTTATTGAATGTCATGATTTCATAGGTCACTGGGAGTTAAAGTTCAACCGGAATCTCTAATAAAAGAGCGGGAAACTTTACGTCTCCCGCTCAACCAAATAATTCAAATATTAACCTTAAATCGTCATGACAAGGACGATATCTTTAGTCTTGCTGAGTTTCTGTTCCCGGAGTTTACTCATCCGATCCGGCATTCCTGTTTTTCTGCCGCAGGTATTCGCTTCTGTAACCTTTCAGTCTTTTTTCGTTTTTCCAGAACACAAATTTTCCGGCTGCTCTAATCTCATCAACCAGTTGTTTCATATACAGGTAGGCTTTATCGCGTATCATTTTAGTTTCGCTCTGCAGCGATTTGTCGCCATTGGCAAGCGCCAGTATTTCGGCAAGCTCATCAGATGCATTGGCAGCAATGTCCAACTTTTCAAGATCAAAATTAATGGCTTCGAGTGGAGCTATGTTGCTTTTACCAAGTACCGACAGGTCGTTCAAATCCTGTATCATATCGGCGTTTGAATCACCTTCGGCAATTTCGGTTACACGGGCTAAAATAACAGGATCCTTGCGATAGGCGTACCTGAAATTGTGAACCAGTTCGTCTCTCATTGCAAAAGCTTCGGGCGCTGCTTCGGCCCAGTTGCGTTGTGCTTCGAGTTGTGAGTTACGGTCTTTAAACCAGTTTGATTGTGCCTGTCGGCAGGCTCCGGTCCGGATGGGGAGGTCGTTTAGCATTTCTGTGGTAATTCCCACTTTAGCCAATGGTACTGCATCCATCAGGCTCCATGCGTGCAGGTTTTCAGCTTCCTGTAAACCAACATCAACAGGCATGTTCGGTTCTGTTACTTCATTATCGGGGATTGATAAAATGTCCCCGATTTTTGCATTGTAGTCATCAATGTTTGCCATATTAAACTATATTTAAACGGTTTTTACTTGCCCTTTAAAGGGCGTTAATTATCTCTACCGGCGGGCTATTTCGGAGCCTGCCGGTTTTTTTTCAGTACTGAACCGTAAATTGGAGCTTATTCGCGCAATTGTTAACTTGATTTTTTTGCTCAGGATTTTTTTTTCTTTTGATTTTTTTAAGTGTCCTTCAATAAACGGTTTAACAGGTCACAAAATACAAATTAAACTTAAATCGTCTTCAAGGTTATGATGATAAAAAAACTGTTTTAGAGCATATTTTTATTGTATGAAATATGAGTAATTTCGATTTTCAACAAGCAAAAAAAGAGATATGAAAAAACCAGATCTGATAAAATTACAAAAGTCGCTCACCGACCTGGATGAGACTTTAAAACCGGTTTATGAAATGATAAAGGATATGCAAGCGCTGAAATATCGTACTCCCGATGAGGAAAAGGAACTTGAAAAACTCCTTTTGATTGTTAAAGAGGCAATACCTGTTATTTCAACCGCTGCCGACTTTTTTGGAAACAGAGCATTTGTTGCGGCAGTTGCTTATTACAATAGTGTAAAACAACACGCCGAAAAGGGCAATCTGCAGGCTCAAAAAATTCTAAATGAACTGGCTCCACTTTACGAACAAGCACTGTTAAGCCAAATCGATAAAAACTAAAAATCTATATTAAGCTGACGTTATCCATAAACTGAACCCGATTTTTCACTTAAAGATACCGGACTCTGACTTTGAATCACACTAAGAATTTCAGCAAGAATTGAAACAGAAATCTCCGGAGCGCCCACTGCACCAATGTTTAATCCTGCCGGCCCGTGAATTTGTTCCAGAAAATCGATGGAAATTTCAGGGCAATATTCAAGCAGCATGGACAAAACCCGCTCCCGGCGACTAATTGAACCAAGCAATCCAATGTACGCTGGATTGGTCTCTTTTAAAGCCATTAAATACTGAACATCTTTGTTGAAACTATGGGTCATTAAAACCACAGCAGTTTGTTCATCAATTACCGAAGTATCAATTTTGTCAAAAGAAGGTGTAATTAACGAACCGGCACCCGGAAAATAATCGCATGTTTTTGATTCATCGGGCGATGCAACAACAGTTACTTCCCAACCCAGCAATCTGGCAGCCTGGCACAACTGAACAGCATCGTGTTCTGCACCAAAAATAAAGAGCTGGAAAAGGGGTTCAAATGTTTGTGAAAAGCACTCCAATCCGGCGGTTTCTAACGGATTAAAAGTGGGGTGAAGCGCATATTTTTTTCCATTTATTACCAATACCGAACCGGCATTTTGATATTCACCCACTTCATAAGAAAACCTTGAATTGATCTGAAAAGACTGCCTTTTGTTAAGTTGTTGTTCAAAAACTTTCAGCAGGTCGTTGCTAAGAAATACAGGTTCAATAAGAATATGAATAATCCCTTCGCAACCAATACGCAAACGGCCATCATACGTCATGATTTTTGCCTTGCCGGTTTTGAAAACACTTTGGGCCTGATGTTCAATTTCCTTTTCAACACAACCGCCGCTAACCGCACCGGCCAATTCACCCTTTTCGCTGATAATCATGCGCACACCCGGCTTTCGGTAAGAAGAACCTTCAAGCGCAACAACAGAAACAAATACAGCTTTTTTACCCTGGTTTTGCCAGGATTGAAGTGTAAGAAACAATTGTTTAATTTCGTGTGTCATTTCTCAAAAGTAGGAAAAGAAACCTTAAATTTTAAGAATTTAAACATCAAAGGTATTGTTGACGAATGGCTGATGATAATAACGTTTTCCGGTTGCTTTGTACAAAGCATTTGCCAGCGCTCCCATAACCGGAGGGTAAGGTGGTTCTCCCAAACCTGTAGGGTCAATTTCATTCTCAACAAAATATACTTCAATAGATTTGGGTGATTCAGCATGCCTTATTAACCTGTAGGAATCAAAATTTTCCTGTTGCGGCTGACCGTTATTAAATGTTATGGCGCTGTACATTGCATGGCCAATTCCGTCAACAATGCTTCCTTCTGTCATATTTACGGCAGCATCGGGATTTACAACAATACCGCAATCAATTGCCGCATATACTTTTTCAATAACTGGTGTGTCGCCGTCAAGTGTAATATCAACCACATTTGCCACATATGAATTATGGCAAAAGTATGCTGCTACCCCTCGGTTTTTGCCAGCGGATCCGTTTTCCCAGCCTGATTTTTCACGAATCATTTCCAACACACCAGCGTAGCGATCTGCATCATAATCGTTTCGTTCCCCAACCGGATTTTCCTTTGCTCGTTTCAGCAGATCCAAACGAAACTGAATGGGATCTTTTCCTGCAGCTTCAGCAACTTCGTCAAGGAAGGATTGTTCAGCAACAGCATTAAAATTGGAACCCGGCGCCCTGAATGCACCAACACTAATATTGGAGTTGATGGTCCAGCGCTCGGCAAGATAATTATCTACTGCACCTGCCGGAAACCGGTTGGCATGTAGCGGGCTATCCGGAATTCCTCCCATACGGACATGAAAACCTGTAAGATTATTATTTTCGTCCAACGCCGCCCTGTATAAAGCGTGATATGCCGGACGGTAAATTCCATAAGTCATATCATCTTCACGCGAATAAATCAGTTTAACGGGTGCTTTCATTTTTTGCGAAATCAGTGCGGCTTCTACCATAAAATGGCCGTAAAGACGTCTGCCAAAACCACCGCCCATGCGCGACATTTGAATATCTATATTTTCAAGCGGTAATCCCAGCCGTGCCGACAACGTTTTTTCCATCACTTCAGGAGTTTGAATGGGGCCAAACAAAACTGCATTAGTATCGGTTACATCGGCAAAAAAGTTCATGGGCTCCATCGTATTGTGGGCCTGATGAGGAGCTGTATAAATTCGCTCAACTACCTTTGTTGCATTTTTAAAAGCGGTTTCCGGATTCCCGTCCCTGCGAACTTCAATACCCGGTTTATTTCCCATTTCAGCCATTTTTGCATTGTGTTCGCTTGTACTTTCCAATCCTGAAAGATCGCTTTTTTCAGCAGCAGGAACTGGTTCCCATTCCACATTCAGCATTAATTTGGCATTCATTATTTCCCAGGTTGTATTCCCAACAATTGCAACAAGTTCTGTAAACGAAGTACCATCCGTCCATTGCAATTTGTAATCGTCGTTGTAGGTTTTAAAACTGAAAACATCTTTAATGCCTGGCATACTTTTTATGTCCGTTGCATCAAACGATTTCAGTTTCAATCCAAAGGCAGGTGGATGAACAATCATGGCTACGAGCATACCTTCCTTTTTGTAGTCGAGGCCAAACAAAGGCTGGCCGGTTACAATTTTATGTCCGTCAACGTTTTTCCGGGAAGTACCGATAATTTTAAAGTCTTTTACATCTTTTAACTTTACCTCTTCAGGAACCGGAATCTTTGCTGCCGCTGAAGCCACTTCTCCATAACCGGCTTTTTTACCGCTGTTTTTATGATGGATTACTCCTGCATCCGTGGTAATTTCATCCACAGGAACATTCCATTTTTGGGCAGCAGCCGTAATCAGCATCATTCGGGCAGTAGCACCCGCCATCCGCAGTCCGGGCCAGCTTTGCCTGATCGACTGACTTCCTCCTGCCAGTTGCCGGGTAAAAATATCGGTATTTAAATGAGCCTGTTCAACAATCACTTTTGCCCAATCTACGTCGAGTTCTTCGGCAACAATCATGGGCATCGAAGTTTTTACGTTCTGTCCGATTTCAGGATTTGGCGACATAATGGTAACAACACCGTTTTCGCCAATCTTCAGAAAACCATTAATTTCAAACCATTCGTCGGGCATGGTTAGTGTTTTAGACGCTTCAGCGCTGCACGCTGATGCCAGCCAGTTAAAACCAAGCAGCATTCCACCGCCTGCCAAAACTGAACTTTTAAAAAAGGAGCGTCTGTCTATTTTTGTTTTTACAATTGTCATTTTACACGATTTTAGTTTAATCCTTCATCTGTGAACCGGAAATCATAAATTGTTTTCGAAATCATCGTTTTGTTACGAATTCGCCGCAGTTTTTATAGCCGCTTTAATTCGTGTATAAGTTCCGCAACGACAAATATTGCCATTCATTGCAGCTTCAATTTCTTCGTCGCCGGGATGTGGGTTTGATTTTAAAAATGCAGCAGCATTCATAATTTGTCCCGCCTGGCAATATCCGCACTGCGGAACATCGTGTTCTATCCATGCTTCCTGAACCGGGTGGTCCCCATTTTCAGAAAGCCCCTCAATGGTTGTTATTTCCTTGTCGCCAACCGAATCGACAAAAGTGATACATGACCGCACCGCAAAATCATCCAGATGAATCGTACAGGCGCCGCACTGAGCAATACCGCAACCATACTTTGTTCCCACAAGATCAAGATGATCTCTTAAAACCCAAAGCATGGGTGTGGATGGATCAACATCAACCTGAACATTTTTTTTGTTGACTTTTAAATTAAAAACTGCCATAATATTTAATTGTTTTTATCAATTGGTTAAACGCATGACGGCCTGGAATGAAAACAGCATAAATTTTATAAAATACCGAAATCCAATGCCATGATTTCAAATTAAAAAAGACAAAACCGTCTCAATTAGAAACATAACAGAAAACATTTCCTAAAAGTTCACAAAGTAACTTTTGAGAAACTAGCTAATGAATAATCGTTGTTTTGTGCAATGGATACATCAAAAAATTTGCAAATCAAGCTTTTGCATTTTGAATTAACGCGTTTGTTTAAAACCTTAAACATTGTAGTAAAACTGATTTTGGTTTTGTAAGCCTAATTACTGAACAAATGAATTGCATCAGTGGTTAAAGAAACATGATTAGGATTGAAGACAAGCTGGGGAGACGATTTGAGAAACTAAGAATAAGTTTGTTAAACAGTTGCAACTTTTCGTGTGTATATTGTGTTAGCGAAGACTTTGGAAACAATCAGCCGGAAACAACTTTTAAACCGATAGCTGAAGAACAGCTTAGTATTGAAGATTTTACGAGGTTGATTAATGGTGTTCATCGTTTAACCGGATTGAAAAGCATCCGGCTGACTGGCGGAGAACCACTTTTGTATCAAAACCTGATTCAGTTGATCCAAGAAATTCAAAAGATTGGAATTCCCGATATAAGGCTTACAACAAACGCTTATTATCTTAAGGAAAGTGCAACCCGGCTTTTTGAGGCAGGGCTTACATCCGTGAATATTTCGGTTGATGCAATTGACCTGGATGTTTTTAATAAAATTTCGCGCCATCCAAATACTTCGAGGGTTTTTCAGGGAATTGAAGTTGCAATTAAAGCGGGATTAAATGTTAAACTGAATGCCGTAATAATGCGGGGTAAAAATGATTCCCAAATTATTCCTTTACTTGATTATGCTACTGAAAAGGGAGTTAAAATCCGATTTCTTGAATTGATGAAAATGGGGCATTTATACCATGCTGAAAACGGGCTGTTTTATTCAGAAAAAGAAATACTGAACATCATTCAGGAAAAATATAGTATTGAAAGAATTCAGCGGGAATATGCTTCAACGGCCAATTACTGGCAAACTTCAGGTGGCGGAACTTTTGGAATTATTGCCAATGAATCGACACCGTTTTGTCACGATTGTAACCGTTTGCGAATGGACAGCAACGGATATTTTTACGGTTGTCTGAGTAACTCGCACGGTGAAAAACTTTCGCCTTATTTGCACAACGATTTTCTTCTGGCAGAAAAACTAAAAGAATTGCTGCTGCTGAAACAACCCGTTAAATTTCATGGAAGTGAATTATCAATGAGAAATATAGGAGGATAAAATGGAAAAGAGGTCGATTAAAATAAAATGTTTTGCTGGGCTCCGGAAATTTTTTGGAAGCGAAACCACAGTACTTGTTGAGCAGGATTCAAATTATGCAAAAGTGATTGAAGCGCTTCAGTTGCTCAATCCTGAAGCAACCGAGATTTTATCGAGTTGCAGGATTGCGGTGAATGAAGATTTTGTCCAGCTCAGTGAAACAATAAAACAGGAAGACACTTTATTCCTGATTCCGCCATCGAGTGGGGGATAAAAATTAAAAACGTATGAAACATTTGCAAAATTCTGAAATCAGTTACAGCGAAATATTTGATGAATTTCGTCACCCAAACAGCGGAGCAGTTGTGCTTTTCAGCGGTGAGGTTCGCAACAATAATAAAAGCCGGGAAGTTACTCACCTCGAATATGAAGCCTTTGAACCAATGGCAAACAAAATGATTGAGAAAATTCTGGACGAAGCAAAATCAAGGTTTAATTTGAACCAGGCAGAATGTGTTCATCGTTTGGGAAAAGTTGAAATCAGCGGATGTGCTGTTGTGGTTGTAACCGGAGCCGGTCACCGGAAAGAAGCTTACGATGCAAATCGCTACATAATTGATAAAGTAAAAAATGAAGTGCCCATCTGGAAACACGAATTTTTTGCTGACGGAACCAGTGAGTGGGGTCAAAACTGCGATTGTGTGACAGACGAACATGAACACAGCCACCATCATGAAAAAGCTGAGTAAAGAAGATTTAACCCGGTTTACCCGCCATTTATCGCTGCCTGAAATTGGCCGTGAAGGCCAGGAAAAACTAAAAAATGCCCGCGTACTTGTTATCGGTGCCGGTGGTTTGGGCAGCCCGCTTCTGATTTACCTGGCAGCCGCCGGAGTCGGAAATATTGGTATTGTTGACGATGACATTGTAAGCATCTCCAATCTCCAGCGACAGGTTTTATATACCACTGCCGAAGTTGGCCTCAAAAAGGTGGAACTGGCTTCACTCAAACTATCAGCGCTGTATCCTGATATCCAAATCCAGACATTTGACCTGAGACTAAAAGAAGAAAATACCGAACAGCTTTTTCAGAACTACGATATTATTGCCGACTGTACAGATAATTACAAAACAAGAACTTTAATCGGACATGTTTCAGCCAAATTAAAAAAGCCACTTGCCTTTGCCTCGGTGCTAAATTACGAAGGACAGGTATGCGTTTTTAATTACAAAGGCGGTCCAGCTTTTAACGATTTATACCCCACAGTACCAAAAGACGGGGTTTATAATGAAAATGATATTGGGTTAATCGGTGTTTTACCCGGAATTGCAGGAACACTGCAGGCGAATGAAATTATCAAAATCATAACGGGTTACGGTGAGGTAATCAGCGGAAAACTGCTGGTTTTCAATATTCAGGATAACAAGTTTAATCTTTTCAGGTTTTAGGTTGATCCAAATGAATGGAATAGATTTATTAAATAGAAAATTCTAATTTGAATATACTGTCCATTTTAAGTCATTCAGGCAAACTTCAATGAGTTGTAAACTAATATTCCTAATGTTTCAGGTCGTTTAATCACTACCATTCCGTTTTATGTATTCTTTTTCAGGTTTTTAAATTACTGTCAAATTCTAAGAAAATAAATTTGATTTCTTAGAATTATGTTTAATTTTGACCGTCCAAAAATCAAATAGCTTTTTTATTACAAAAAAGTACCGGGGGGCAGCTATTGAGCTGCCCTTTCTGTTTAACCAGCAAATTTTTAAAATGTAGTAATTTTGCCAAATTGTACTTCATCTCTTTTTTGTCGTTTCCTGAGTATCACAATGAAGGATTCAATCTGCCCGGACAGTTTAAATTTTTTGTCCTTGGATAAATTCTTTATATTGCCCCCGATTTATAAACCTGATTTTTAATTACTAATGGACCCAGTATTTGAACATCGTGCAAACCACGATTTAAAAATTAATTATAACATTATAAAAGGTGATTTCAAATTTGAAGATTTTGTAAAAGATCTTGATAAAGTTGTACATAGCCCTGATTATATCGACTCCTACAATATATTGGTTGATATCAGGGAAGCAAATTTTACCGACTTCAAAAAAAAGAGTTCCATTCTTGTGAATTATTTTCAGGAAACAGTTTCATTATTTAATATGAATCGCAAATGTTCTTTTATTACTACAAAACCTTTAGAAGTTGTGCATGCAACATTGCTGATTGAAAGATTACGGAAATTGGGAATTCAGATTAAGTTCCAGATTTTTTCAACTGAGGAAGCAGCAATAGGCTGGATGTCGGTTTAATCGATAATTATTTATCATGAAAGCACCCGATACTAAGATTCAGGAGGTTGAAGACCAAAGCAAGTTCGTGGCATAAATAGCGGGAAAAGAAAAAAGCATTCCTGCCTGACTACAGAATTCCTCAATTGACAATCCACTCATGCAAACCTGCTGAATATTCTTTTTGAAGCTGAACTTCCAATTTCAAAGCTGCTGTTGTAACAGGTTCAAAAACAAGTTTATTTAGTTTGTCTTCAATAATCGGGTAGGGTGTTTCAGCATTTACTTCAACCCATTTTTCACCCGATTTGTAATACAATATCCAGTTTTCAGGCAAATCGCAACCCCCATCGGGAATATCTTTTAACCAGTAAACTTCGGTTTCCGAAACACGGGTTGGTTTTTCGAAATTGTAAACTATCCAATGTGTTTCATTTTTGTGAGGCCACCAATGATAAAGTGTATTTGATTTATCAGCAGAGTTTTTGGGTAGCAATTGATCGTTTATTCCGGATATTAAATTCGATTCCAAAGATGCTTCCACAGAACTTTTTGATGCAATTGTCGGAAACGGTTTCGGACGTGTTGATTCTTTTGTTGTTGGAATCCAAACCGCCATTTGTCCCTGACCACGATGTGCCCAGGCATAATAAGGAATTGCTGTAAATTTCCGGGGTGTCGTTTTAATTTCTGCTGAACTTTCCACTTTTTCCGCTCCTTCGGCATTTCCTGAAATTACATTCACACCACCAAGCAAAGCAGGTTGAAATTCAGATGAAAGCATTGAGTTTTCAGGTAAAACCAAACTCAAAATATCGTGATCATCGAAATCAGTCCATTCCGCACAATAAACCAAAGGTCCCAATTGTAAAGCCATTTTTCCGCGGTCGTCTTCAATATTTTCGTTTGCTTTAATCTTTCTGATTTCGTAAGGAAAGCCAATTTTTACCAAATCACCAGACTGCCAGGTTCTTGAAATTACTACATATCCGTTTTCAAACTTTGGATTTACTTCTTCACCATTCACTTTAAAAACAGGTTTTGAAGTTGGTTTTTCAATAAAAGAATATAAATCACCCGGCAGCGGATTCTCTGAAGCCCATCCTGGAATGCGGATATAAAGTTTTGATTTTACCGGATTTTCAGGCTGAATGGTAAGCGAAATATTACCATTCCAGGGCATATCACTGGTTTGGGTGATTTCAAGTTTTTTGTTTTCAATTTCGAAAGTAGTAGAACTGGGAACAAAAAGGTTGATATAAATCTGATCATCTTTTTGCGCATAAATATAGTTGGGCATCGATGGAATAAACCGCGAAATATTTGAAGGGCAGCAGGCACATCCAAACCATTCGCTACGTTGGTGCTGGCCAATAGATTCCAATGGATTTGGATAGAAAAAATGATCGCCGCTGATGGAAACCCCTGAAAGTACATTGTTGTAAAGTGAGCGTTCCAAAACATCGATATATTTTGCTTCTCCTGTCATTAAAAACATACGGTGATTCCAGAAAACATTGGCAATGGCAGCGCAGGTTTCGCAATAAGCACGCATGTTTGGCAATTCATAGGGACCGCCAAATCCTTCGTGTCCACCTTCCGCTCCAATCCCGCCGGTAATGTAAAGTTTTTTGTAAACTACATCTTCCCATATTTTTGTTATAGCATTCACGTATGCTTTATCGCCAGTTAATGCTGCCACATCAGCCATTCCCGTCCACATATATGCTGCACGAACCGAGTGGCCCACTGCTTCGGTTTGATCGACAACTGGAATGTGTGACTGATTGTAAGTTTTGTGTTCATGAACATTTCCTGTTCCGCGCACATCAAGAAAAAATTTGGCCAAATCAAGGTATCTTTTTTCGCTGGTAACGCGGTAAAGTTTTGCCAGCCCAATTTCAATTTCCTGATGGCCGGGCCAATTTTCAATTTTACCATAGCCAAAAACCGAATCAATTAAATCTGCGCTTTTTATAGCAATATCAAGGATCTTTCGTTTGCCGGTTGCCTGGTAATATGCTGTTGCAGCTTCATAAAAATGTCCGAGATTATAAAGTTCGTGGCTCAAATCATCCACTTTTTCCCAACGTTTTTTCCCAGCCCATTCATGTCCGTTTTCGCCCATAATCGTGCGGTTTGTATATAAGTAACCGTCATCTTCCTGTGCCAATTCAATCAGGTCGATTAGCGAATCTATAACATGTTCCATTTTTTCGTCGGGAAACATTTGCAGCGAATAGGCAGCGCCTTCAATTATTTTGTAAATATCAGAATCATCGAATGGAAAAGGCGAACAGAAAACCCCTTCTTTTAAACCTCCGGCAATTGCAAAATTATCAATACGACCCGTTTCTTCACTTTTTTGAATGGCAATGGGAATCGTAACATCGTGGTTGGTTTTTATCCGTTTCGACCAGAAATTATCATTCACCTGAACATTGGTAAATGGAACCGGAGTAATTGGATATTCGTTTTTCGCTTGTTTTTTTTCGGTACATGAAAAAAGAAAAACAAGGATTGCCGGAAGCAGAAAGATTTTACGCATTGTAATTTGTTTAGATTTTGAGAACCCTAAAATAACGAAATTCTTTGGGTTTATAATTCCCCTGTTTTTCTGAAGTAATTTATCTGGAATTAACGCATGGGGAAAAATATCCGATAAATTTACCGTTGCTTAGAAAAAATTACCCGAAAGCGGCTTTTAACACCTCCTGTTTCCGTCCATTTCTTCGAAATAAACTTCGTACAATTTATTATTAGCCAATGTGATTTTTGCACCCAGAGCTGAAGCAGCGGGTGTTACGTCCAATATTTCAATTTGCTTTATTGGTGATAATTCTTCCTCAGTCCATTCCGAATCATCGGTTTTGTGGAGCATTACCGAAATCATCAATTCCATAGCCGGGTTTTTTGCCAGGCGTTTTTTGTGGGCGTAAATTACAGTACTATCGTTGGCTTCGGCATTTCGGTTGGTGTGAGTCATGCTATTCAGTTCGTCCCAGCCGTGGTAGGTAATTAATGCAACTTGCCGTCCGTGAATGGCGGCTGTTATAATTTTCTTTTCAGCATCTTCAAAATGATTGATAACTGGTTTTTTACCTTTTATGTGTGGCAACCCAAAATGACCCAAAGTCAGTTCATATTCAAAAGCCAGACGCGAGCGGTCAACACGGATTACGCCACCGGGAATGATTATATCTGCCAAATCGATAATGTATCCAACCCCATTGTTTGGCGGTTTTCGCATAATCGCCTGACGGTAAATAATCCCGTTTTTAACACCGTTAAAGTTCATGTTTTGTGAAGAGGTGTAAACGCTGTTTTTATCTGAACTGTTGCCAATGGCAATTCCGGTAAGATAAAAATTAACATCATCGCCCCGAACATCGCGTGGGTCAAGGCTGCGAAAACTGTATTCCATCGAAGTCCCACCTGCCGGATTGTGATCTTCCCACGGGAAATGCGTATTATATGTAAGTTTTGAATAGTTGGGATCGTCATAATAAACTTTCCCGGGAATGATTTCAGAAGTACCGGTTTTACCGTGATTGGCCAAAACAAGACCCGGATTTTCCAATACAATTTCACGTGTTTCTGAACCCAGTTCTTCCCAAAACCCTTCGTTTTCAGTGGCTGTCCAAAAGGGCGAATCATCGGGTAAAGCCAAACAAATAAACGGCAGGAACATTAAAAACGGGCTGCCGGAGCAACTGTAGTTTTGCACCATATATTCTTTCTGCCCGTAAAATCCCAAACTAGGTATTTCGTTATCGAAAAATTCTTCGCGGGTAACAAACTGGAGTAACGAACCAGAACAAAGCCTACGCGCCAAACCCGGATCCAGCAAAGTTTTATCCTTCAACATAAAAGCAACAGGAAAGGCGCCCGAAACCCATGTGCGGTAACAAATGCTACGCGACCACATGTTTATATAACCATCGCGGCCAAAAAATCCGGTAAGCGATTCCATTAATTTTTGCGCTGATTTTTCAATTATTGCAGCAATTTCAGGATAATATGCATCGCCAAAAGTCCGGTTCCAAATGGTTGTGTAAACTATGAAAAGGCTGATTGAGTAATAGTTGTAGGTTTGTTCCAAATACCAGCCATTTCCCGAATGATAGGAAGCTACCCACAATAAATGGTTTTTCAGCAGGTCGTCATCAATCTCGTAACCGTATTTTTTCAGAAATGAAAGTGTTATTATGTTGAAAATGCGCCAGTTGTTTTGTGTTGTACGGTGATGCGCCCATTTTGAAATGGTAACAACCATTTCGTTTTTTTGCTCTTCTGAATAACCAGTCCAAATGGTTTCGGGCATCAGCAGTAATGTTTTGAATAAACCCCCAAATTCGCAAGTGTACTGGTAGGTTGAATCGGGTAAATCTTCGGGCATCGGCAATGAATTTGCATGCCTCGGAGTTAGCGCATTGTAAATGTGCAAACTGTAATAATCGTGCAGATTTATACCTTTTATTTCTGTTTTGGGGTCGATATGAATCAACGGACCGGCCAGTGTAAAAGTTCTTTCCAGCGCTTCAAATTCTGCTGAACGATAACGCCAGTCGGGCGAGTTTGGCTGAGGATAAGTTTTTCCGGGTACAATTGGAAATGAAATTGGATCATCGATGGATTTAACATGCGTAAATGCCCTTTCCAATAAGTACTTTGCCAGTTCAATGTAATGTTGTTTTGTCATTCCGGTTTGAGGGCTCAAACCAAAGTCGGGATTATCTATTTCAAATGCTTTCTTCATATTCGTTTTTTTACAATACAAATATGACGATTGAAACCTGTGTTTGTTTGATTTGATTTTTGCAGGAGTGTGTATTATTTTAACAAATCACTCTTGTTCCTTCTGTGCAGGTTTAATCGATTCATCATAATCAGTTTCGTTCACCCACCCGGCTTTTATTTTTTCGCCTGCGATATAACGGTTGTAATAATTCTGTACTTCGCCCTGGTATGGATAATTATCGAAAATATTTCCATCTCCAAATATTCGGGGATCGCTCTGTTCAGTAAGTTTTTGAACCATTTCTGTTTCCAACTGTAATTTCAATTCTGCATAATTTTCCTCCCCAACCAAATTATTCATGCAATATGGATCTTCTATAATGTTGTACAATTCTTCCGGAACACGTTTCCCAAAATTAAGCTGCCAGTACTCCCAATTGCCTTTTTTGCGGCGGGTGTCGAGGATATACGTTTTTGTGGGACTTCCATCACAATTAAGGTAACCTGTTTCAGGGTTTCCAAGGGGCCAGCGTTCGGGATGGAAATTTCGCAGGTAAAGAAATTCATCTTTGATAATACCGCGCACCGGATAACCCTGGTCATTGGGGCGGCCAACGTCATGCCTTTCTTTGCCTACAAGCACAAAATTGCGTTCTTTGATTACAATTCCTTCATTTTCTGAATTAAAAATATCGGTTAAACTTTTTCCTGTAACCGGCTGCATTCCTGACTTTTCGGTTGTTAGTCCGGCAACTTCGAGCCAGGTTGGGGCGAAGTCGATAAAATTCACAAAGTCATCAACCACACGTCCGGGATTTTTAATTCCGTTGGGCCACATTATCGCAAGTGGCAAGTGGTTCGAATATTCATAAACCTGGCCTTTAATTCTTGGAAACGGCATTCCGTTATCGGCTGTAACAATTACGATTGTATTTTCAAGTTCGCCAATTTCTTCGAGCTTTTGAAGCATTCTTTGCAGGTGGCTATCGAAATATTCAATTTCAAAAGCATAGTCGAGCATGTCTATGCGAATTGTATCCACATCAGGCCAAAATGGCGGAACTTCATCAATTTCAGCAATGTTTTTACCACCAATTCTTTCACCGGCTTCAAACTCGTATTCGCGGTGAGGTTCGGTACTTCCATACCAAAAACAAAACGGTTGTCCGGCAGGCCGTGCTTCCAGAAATGCTTCAAAGTTTTTCGAATAATCATTGTTCGAAATGTATTTTGCTGGAGGATCGGTTTTAAATTCATCGAACTTCGGTCCTGTCAGTTGGCGTTTTATTCCGTTTATTTCGCCCGGATCGCCCGGTGCCCAGCCTTTGGCAACGCTTCCGACAAAATAGCCGTTTTCGCCCAGCGCTTCGGCATAAGTTTTAAATTTTGCGGGGAAAAGAGGGGAGTGGTTGGCGGCTTCTTCCAATTGCCAACTATTGCGCCCGGTTAAAATGCACGACCGCGATGGGGCACATTTTGCATTGGGTGTGTAGGCACGGGTAAACAAAATACCTTCACTTGCAACACGATCAAAAGCAGGCGTTTTTACCCAATCGCAGCCGTACGCGCCAAAATGTTTCCACGAGGCATCGTCTGCAATGGCAAATAAAATGTTGGGTTTTTGTTTTTCGATTGCCGGCTTGCAGCTTGTGAAAATCAGGTTGACAAAGATTATCAGGATTAATAAAGCCATCGCGTTCTTCATTATTTATCAGATTTAACAGGTTTTCTTAACAGTTGAAGTATTGTATTGTAAATCTAAGGCTTTATTTAACGCAATTCAAGATTGAAATTTGCCTTTTTTTGACTTTCGTGGCACATTCTGCATTGAAACATAGTTTTCTTCTGATAGTCCCCATAAATACATATTTCCTTCAACCTTTCTGAATACTTGTAAAGAGTATAATTCAGTTTATGTTATTAATTTTGGAGTGGAGAAATGACACTTTAAATGTGATGGCCACGAATAAATTTAATAAAGGGAATTCAAAGGTTAAGTTACCTGAAAGTAAAATGATTGAATTGCAAAGTAGAAGAAAACTTATCGCTTTGCGGGGAAAAGTGAAATGGGAAGGAGATTTGGATGAAATGAGGGGTGTCTGAAATGGACGTTACCTTTTTCAATAAAGGTAGTGTGCAAATTTATAAACCACACTATGTGACGCTGTTCGAATAAGTGTGTCAAATTAAGGATTTATAAATTTTTTAATTTGGCAAAATGAAAAGAGAAACAAGTTTTGATTTTGAAGAATTCGAGAAAGATGCAGTCGAGCGACTCAAAGGAGGAGCGCCGTTATCAGG
>JBGSMW010000044.1:0-72486 GCA_041739985.1 Draconibacterium sp.
GCACCTGCCACCATCACCAAAAACAGCTTCAAGTTTGAAGAGGCCAAACGTGCCGTTGCAGTTATGGCCGACTGGTCTGAAGGATTAGGTTTCGGTATCAACCAGGCAGTATGGACCAATATCCAGAAAGCCGTTCCTGGTCCAGTATAAAATTAACGCCGGACTGCACACGCAGTCTGGCATTAGCAACTTTTTAAAAAAGTAAAACATGATCGAATTTACCGATATCAATAAGAACCTTCCCAATGGTCAGAATATGGGCGGGGTGCAACAGGCAATCTATTTTTGCTTTCATGCCGATGTAGAAACATTTCCGGCAAAACCTGTCAATCCGGAAACACTTGAAGCCAATGCGACCCTTACGGGCAACATCGTCATGAAAACAGGCAAACGCATGTTCAGACTGTACATCACCGACGATACAGGCGAATTCAATGTGGAATCTGTTGGGGAAGTTGACGGGAAATCATTTGTACTCCACCTGAATTTCTTCCATCCGGGAATGCAAAGGACAATCCTCGGGTTTATCAACGCTGCCAAAAACGATAACCTTGTTTTTGTAGTAACGGATTCCGAAGGACAGCAATACGTGATGGGTGATGAAATGAGGCCAGCCGTTTATCAGGGCGCACCCGACGGTGGCGGAACTGGAAAAGAAACTTCGGCCCGCAAGGGAATGAGCTGTGAATTTACTTACAAAACAGGAAACGTTTATGTTTACACCGGCACAGTGCCTCTTACCGTGGCCGCCAGCGTATAATCCGAATGCCAAATGTGGAAGAAGTATTTCAAAGTTGTGAAACTGGTGCCTGGTGAAGTTGTAGTGCCGGGATACGGAACAATTGATTTCAGCAAAGACAACATTTCGGTGGAAGTGTGCCAAAAATTGTTTGAATCTGATTTTCCATATCTTGCCATTACCGAAGAAGGGAAAGATTTTCTTTACGGAGAACCGGTTAAAGCAACTGTTTCTAAAAAAGTAAAGCTGAAATCCTCTCGCTTAAAGTAGCCTGAGAAAGTCAGCATCAAAACCAAAATAGCCTGCGTGAGCAGGCTTTTTTTTGTCCAGACATTTCAAAATTAAACCTTTTTAACGTCCCCTTCGGGGTCCCGATGGCTATCGGGATGGATGGCGGCGGTGCTTGCCCTTTTATCAAAAAGAAGTGATAAAAGCCCATCCACGCCGGCACGCCGCCATCAACAGCCCAAGGCACCAGGACTATTTGTTTATTGCAGTTTCGCCCACTCAACTGCAAGGCTCATGCTGAGCCAACAGCCAACAGTTAGTCTCACACATACAACAGCCAACAGCACAAATGAGCAACACTAAGTCGATGCGACAGTGAACAGCCATTCATACGCACAGGTGCAGGGCAAGCAGTTCAACATACACAAGTGTATGTTACAGCCAACAGCACAATGAGCATAGACAAGTCAATGCAACAGCCAACAGCCAAATGGTATATTGTTTGGCTTGCAGCTTTGCTACAACTACTAACAACAAAGGCGCTACCGCTTCTTTGTGATATGGACTGCAATGCCGGGGGCGTCCGGCATTGCAGGGTTAGGACTGTCTTTATGTGGTGCTGCGTGGTGGCTGTCCTTGGTTCGCTGTGGTGGCTGTGATAAGTGGGATGTCCCGATAGCTATCGGGAGGGTGCGCTATGGTGCATGGTGTAAATGAGATTTTAGCATGGTGCGTCGTGGTGCGCTGTCTGTGGTGCATTGTGGCGGCTGTCATGTTTGGGATGTTTGGTGTGCGCTGTGGTGGCTGTGGTGTGTCCCGATAGCTATCGGGATGGTTCTGTGGTGTGCCGTGGTGGCTGTCATATATCAACTGTTTTTTTTGCTTTATTGGTGCTGCTTTGGTGGGGCGGGTCGGGGTGAAACCACTTTTACCGGCTTCGCCGGCACAATTTAAACAGCTAAAGCGCTGTTTAAATGTGATTTATGAAATCATTAATTACAATTTAATATTTGCTGAAAACCGCTTTTTTTTTGTAAAAAAAAGTGCACCAAAAAAAACTTCGCGCCCATCCGATCCGAAAATAAAGTTCAAATAATTCTATTACCAGTCGAATTATTTGAACTTTATTTTCGGATCGGATGGGTCGTTTCAGGGACCTCCCGCCTGTGGAGTGACCTGAAACTCGCTCCTGGCCTTGATTGCTGATAGTTTTCAATTGTCCTTTTGAATTGCGATTGGTGCAGATATATTGCACCAATAAATGACACCAATGCCGTATTTTTTTACACCATATTCTAAAATATTTCAATCAGTAAAAGAATTATGAATGATCAGCAACTTGAAGTTATCGCCTGGTGGTATGGCCGCAGGGATTATAGTTCCGGAATAGCACTTCTGTCGAGGTATTGCAGAAACAAAACCATTTTTCACACGCTTAATAAACCGGGCAAAGAGAATTTTATCAGCTCTGTTCATAAACTTCATTATGAAGTTACAAAAGCAGTTCAGCTTGACTGGCTTCGGATGCCAAAAGACCCTTCGCCTGATTTTCAAACTGCGGAAAATTCTTCCCGGGATTCACAAACACCAGAAAAGTACTATCTATCGGATACTTCTTTCCCTTTGGAAGAAGAGGAAGAACCTGATGATTTTGGCCAGTACCCAAAAGTAATTCGCCGACTGCTGTATGAATCTTCAACCCTTTACAAAAAAAGGAGCATGCTTCATGCTGACATGCGTATCGTTGATGAAAACAATACCGAAAAAAGTGTTGCTCTGAGGAAAACCCTTTTAACAGATATAAAATCCATTTCAAAGAAACTGGATTACCATTATGCCTTTATTGAAAGTTACAAAAAAACAGGCATTGTTCCTGAAGAAGAAACTGTCTGGCCGGTTGATAAACCAACCGAACCGGAAGAACCTAAAACCCTGGAGCAATTAAGGAAAATAAAATGGTCGCTGCACCGCGACACTGCAAAAGACCGCTGCAAGCTGCTTTACCAGCAAAGAACAAAAGCTGAAAAGGAAAACCCGATGCCACAAGGGCCAAAAAGGGAAGCAATCGAACTCAGACTAAAACTCCGGGAACAAAAAATGGCAGAAATTGCAAAACAGATAACGGCCCTTGAAAATGCTGGTTAAAACAAAAAATATCATTACCAAAGTAATGGCAGCAGCAGAAGAAGGTACCGATAATAAACCGCAACCGGATGTAATTGTCACGGAACAGCTTGCCAGCGAGTTTGCCGATGATAAAACCAAAACACTGATTAAATCCATTGGTCAGCTCCAAAAAGGTAAAACCACCCATTATTACAGCTATGGCAATTTTAACCTGGTGCGGCTACTTATCCACCTGCTTAAACAAACCGGCCCGGCCAATGTATTTATGACCTCTTACTCGTTTTCACAAACGAGCATCGAGCAGTTGCTTAACCACCGGCAAAAAGGCAACATACTTTCCTTTCGGGTTATCGTTGACAACCGGGTTAAAACAATGAGCCCAATACCGTTTCAAATGCTCTCAACCGCTTTTGATTATCGCTGTTCTTCCATTCACGCCAAAGTTGCACTTGTATGGAATGACAAATGGAATATTTCTGTTGTCACCAGCCAGAACGCCACCGACAATCCAAAGCTGGAAAGGGGAACCATATTTACCGATATTGAAACTTTTAACTTTGATAAAAACGCACTTGAAAATGAATTTCTCAGGGGAACAGCTTGAAGAAGTGGAATCAATGGCCGCATTATTTATGTCAGTTCGGGATATTATGATTTGTATTGAATTGCCGCCACACGCCGAAGAGGAATTTACAGAGATCCTTCAAACCGGATATACCCATCCCTTGTACAAAGCTTATCACACAGGCAGGCTCAGCGCGGAGATTGAGCTTCGCCAATCAATCAAGATGGCCGCATTAAATGGCAGCAACCCTGCACAAAACGCAATGTTACACTATAACAACCAATCAAAACTATGACCCAGAAATCACTCTTGGAACAACCTTCTGAGTTAATTAAAGCCCATGTTCTTGACCCGGCAAATTCACCTCTTCCGCATAATCACCAGGAGTTGTTTAACAGGGCATTGTCCATGTCAAAGCTGCTTTACAAGCACCCGGTTTCGAGAAATGCAATTAAATACCACATGGCCCAATACCCCGACATTACCTACAAAACCGCATACAACGATTTGAACCTTGCCCGCGAAATATTTAACAATTTTCAGACTTTCAATTTTGATTTCTGGTTTAACTGGACCATTAGCGATATCACTTCCAACATTGAAAAATGCAGGGAAAGCGGTTTGTCATCTGACCGGAAAATACTTGCCATGGAACATGCCAACCTTGCACGTATTCTCGGGAAACGCCCCGAACAACCTGTCGACCCCCTAAGAAATGAAAAACACAGTTTTTATATCATGGTTTATATCGACAAAAAGCCGGTTAAACTTGATTTAAATGCTTTACATGAACTTCCAATAAACACCATTCAGGATTTAACCCGGGCACTGCACTCACACGATGAAATCGACGAACAGGGCGCCGTTGAAATAATGAACTCATGATAGTAGAACCAGTTGAATTAAATAATCCCCAGTTTCTTTCGGTTCTTTACAATGCCCCGAGTGAGGTTAATATTGAGGGTAGGGGAACAGGCAAATCTTACAAAATCGGGTGGGAAATGAACCAGATTGTCAGAAACATGCCCCGCTCTGTTACTGCCATCACCGGCAGAACCTTTGGCCAGATATACACACGGACCCTTCCTTCCTCGCTAAAATTCCTTGACACTATCGGTTATCAAAAGGATAAAGATTATGTTATTGGAACAAAACCGCCTAAAGATTGGAATGTACCTTACGAGAAAATCACCAAATTCGACAATTTCATAACTTTTGCCAATGGTACAGGTTTTCTTTTGCTCTCGCAGGAAAGGGAAGGTTCTGCCCGCGGCCCCAACCTCGACAGGGAAATTGTTGATGAAGCAATTACCTTAAACAAAGAGCGCTATGATCAGGAAGTTTCACCGGCCAACCGCGGAAACGAAGAACACTTTGGCAGGTTGAGCAGGAAGCCTGTTGCCCAGCACCACGGGTTTCGTTATGTTTCATCAATGCCATACGCACAGGATCAGAAATGGCTGCTTAATTTCGGTAATTACTACCAGGAAGAAGCCGGGATATTTATTTTCGATATCTGGAACCGTATCGTAAAAATGCAGGTTCAGTTGATAGAAACCAAACATTCCAATGATTACAAACTCTTCAGGGATATCTGGAATGAAATAATCCGTCTTAAAAAACAAATAACACCTTTTATTTCCAAGTCAGGAGTTCTCTTTATACTGGCAAATGCTTTCGATAATCTTCAGAATTTAGGCTTTTCTTACATTCTCAGGGAATACGAAAAACAATCAATGCTTACTTTTTTGATAGAAATATTGAACTGGATTATCGATAAGGTAGAAGATTGCTATTATCATCTCGATTCTCAGAAACACATTTACTACGATGCTTATGATGATGAATATATCCGAACAGTAGCTTCTGAATCAAACTGGGATATTTCAACGATGAACCCTGTGAATTGCAGATTTGATTTGGATTGCGACCCATCACGTGCACTGGAAGTCACTCCTGATTGGGGCTCGAAAATAAACCTGTTTACAGTAGGGCAGGAGCGCAACTTCAACTTTGTTACAAAAATAGTAGAACCCTGTGATTGCTTTATTAACGAATTCTACAACAAGCCCCAGGAGGTAAACAAGGTTATGATTACCGATTTAGTTGACCAGTTCTGTGCTTATTACGAAAATCACCCGACAAAAAGGGTTTTGTATTATCGTGATAAGTATGGTGATAACCGACAACCAAACGTCAAGAATTCACTCTCTTACAACAACCAGGCAATTGAACACTTTAAAACAAAAGGATGGAAAGTTGAGCCAAGAAGTCACAAGGGAATGGAGCCACCACAACACGACAAATACCTGCTCTGGATGAACATTTTAAAAGCCAACGACCCACGATTCCCAAAGGTGATTTTCAACGGTAAAAATTGCAAATACACACTTATCTCGATGAACAATACAAAGGTTATTGAACGCAACGGAAAATTCGATAAGGATAAAAATTCCGAAAGAAACAATAAAATACTCCCCGAAGAAGCTACCCATTTCTCCGATGCTGCCGATAAAAGGATTTGGACGAAATATGGGAAAACGTTGTATTCATATAGTTCTACTTATGTTGAACCACGCCTTTAGAATCAAAAATTGTATGTAATTCTGCAGAAGGAATTATTGGTTGACAGCATGTTTCATGTTTCATGCTAATTTATAGGGTGGTGTGGTGTGATTACATTCAAACCGGCTTCGTTGATTTAATTTAATCAGATAAAATTCTGAATAAGTGTTATTTGAGTGATAATAAGTGTGAATCATATTTTTTTGCAAAAAAAGCAGGTAAAAAAGAATCGGCGCCCATCAGTTTTTTTCGGAAATAAAATTAGAAATTCTATTTCCAATCGAATTCTTTGGTCTTTATTTCGGTATAAGTTGGTGTGTTTTGATTATCCAAACTGCAGTTATATGTTTGAATATCAATTTAAAATGTTACGTTTTTATGTTCCTAGAATATTCAAATTATTAAGTATTGTTTTTGGTTTTGTAAGAAATAACTTTTGATTTTTTGTTTTTATTAATAATATAAGTTCTTTTAGTTGAAGACTAAGAAAATGATTAAAGACTTATAGCAGGTGTTACTGATATATGGTGATTTAGAATTATAACAAGCACATAGAAAAACACAAAAAACTACAAAGTGAATAATCAAAATAAATAGTCAGGTTTAATTCTATATTTTTTATCTTTATTTACTTTGTATTATACTTTGTCAGAATCATAATTATTATAAGATTATAAACTTAAAATAATAAATATCAATAGTTTATAAAAAATAAAAAATAAAAAATAATTTTGAGTTATATAAATCTTTTATTTAATTAAATTAGAATTTTAATTGTTTCTAATTCATTTTAATGTGGAAGACCAATACCTATGGGAAAACATTAAGAAAGGAAGTAAAACTGACTTTAAGAAGCTCCACGATCGCTATTTTAATCAGTTGTGTTTGTATGCATTTAAGTATGCTAAAAAACCGGAATACATAGAAGAGTTGGTTTCCGATTGTTTTATTAAACTTTGGGAGAACCGTAAAACTATTGAAATCAAAACTTCGGTAAAAAATTATATTTTTCTAATGTTAAGAAACAGTATAATTGATTATCAGCGTAAAAAGAAATTCCTCACTCAATCGCTCGATGATATCAGCGAACCTGCAGGTGAAGATGTTTTTGATGAACAAAAAGAGTATGTAGTTTTATATTCTGCCTTGGAAAAATTACCTGAACAACGCCGAAAAATCCTTGAACTTGCAGCTTTTGAATCGCTCAGTTACAACCAAATAGCTGAGAAATTACAGATATCGCGTAATACAGTAAAGACACAAATATCACGGGCCTACCATTTTTTAAAAGAAAAAATCCAATCTGAAAGATTTTAGTCTGTTTTTTCAATCCTGCAAAATAATCGCTTTAAAATAGCAGAGTTGTAAAGTCTTTAATCACGTCAATTTTGTCGATTTCATTCCAATTTCAAAAAAAATATCTTTTCCTTGTCACCCTGATGTATTACAATTTACGTCATTAATATGAAGACCAATCGGATTATGAAATAAAAAAATAATTCATCCAGGTTTTTCATAAATTTAGTTTAGTTAGTTAATTACAGAACGGCTGGCAACAGTCGTTCTTTTGTGCAAGTTTAAATGAGAGAAATTGAAGAAGATAATTTTTTGGAATTGGTAACAAGTAAAATTCTTTCTGAAACCGAAAAAGAAGAAGACAAAATATTGGAAGAATTAATTCAGGAAGAAAAAAACAAAAACCTGTATAACCAGATGAATGATATCCATGAGAAACTGCAAGGAATAAAGCCATTGTTAGGTGTCTCATCGGTACGTTCATGGAATAGGGTTACCAATAAATTTCATCAGAAAAAAATCAGGTTATTTATTAACATTTCGAAATATGCAGCAATTATTTTACTGGCATTTATTTTTGGAACGTTGATAAATATAAATTGGAAAGGTAAAGTTGATGTGCCTTTGTTTTCAGAGATTAATGTTCCGTTAGGGCAAATGTCGAACATTACATTGTATGATGGCACTCAGGTATGGTTAAATTCAGGGACAAGCTTAAAATATGCCAACGATTTTGGGGACAAAAGCAGAAATGTAATTTTGGATGGAGAGGCATTTTTTAAAGTCAAACACGACGAAATTCCATTTAAAGTACAGCTTAAAAATTGTGAAATTGAGGTACTCGGAACATCGTTTAATGCCAAGTCGTTTTCGGATGAAAATTTTAGTGAGGTTACTCTTGTTGAAGGTTCGGTTAAAATGCATACGCTTTCCGGAAAAGAAATTGTCCGGTTGAATCCATCTCAGCAAATTACGATGTCGGATGATTTAAAAAACAATAGCTTAAAGACGGTCGAAACAGGTTTTTATAATAGCTGGATCGAAGGTAAAATTGTGTTTCATGAAGAACGACTTGCCGATATCGTGGTCCGACTGGAAAGATGGTACAACGTTGATATCCGATTGGCCAATCCCAAAATCGGTGATTTAAGTTTTTCAGGTACAATATTGAAAAACAAGCCTTTTGACCAAATTGCCAAGGCATTCGAAATCCTTTTACCTGTAAAAATTGAATATCAAAATAAAATGGGAGAAAAAGATGTAGTAATAATTTCTAAAAAATAATTGCCTATGGAAAATTTACCTTTCTAAATCTAAAAAAAAAACGGCGGACATGCGCCACATACCCACCGTTTAACGATTAAAACAAACAGTAATAATCATTTAAAAAAAACATGCAAATTTATGAAAAAACTATTAAAAAAGACTAGGTATAACCTGGCCTTAAAAAAATTGTTATTGAAAATGAAATTAACTATTGCGATTTTTTTGTTTTCTCTGGCGAGTGTTAGTGCAACTACCTATGCGCAAATGACCCGGATTGACATTTCATCCAATAAAAACATTGTGGATTTGTTTGGTGAAATAGAGAAAAAAAGCGAGTTCTATTTTTTCTATCAGAAAGATGACTTGAAGGACCTGGATAATGTCAATGTGAATGTAAAAGATGCCACAATAATGGAAATCCTTAACCAGGTGTTGGATGGCACATCATTGAATTATAATATTGTTGACAGGTATATCATTGTAAGAAAAAAGGGAGATGATTTTGGCCAGGAAATTATAGATGCCCAGCAAAAAAATGTATCTGGTAAAGTGGTAGATACAGGTGGGCAACCATTGCCGGGAGTGACCGTTATAGTGAAAGGTACAACAAACGGAACTGTAACAGGTATTGATGGTAATTATTCAATAAGTAATATTCCTGCTGAAGCTACTCTTGTGTTTTCGTTTATTGGTATGAGATCACAGGAAATTGCAGTCGGAAATCAAACTTCCATTAATATTACTATGGAAGTTGATGCTATTGGGTTGGAAGAAGTTGTTGCGATTGGATATGGTACACAGAAGAAACAATCCATTACCGGGGCTATTTCTACAATGAACGCGGAAGTAGTAGAGAACCTACCAGTCCCCAATCTTTCAAATGGACTTGCTGGTCGCATAAGTGGTGTTTATGTTACACAGCGTTCAGGGATGCCGGGTTACGCTTCAGAAATCCAGGTACGCGCTGTGAATACCTGGAAAAGTACGGGGAATTCCCCCTTGTATGTTATAGACGGGGTTATAGGAGACAAAAGTTCTTTCGATGCCCTGGATTATTCAGAAGTTGACAATATTACTGTTTTGAAAGATGCTGCCTCCGGCGCTATTTATGGAGCCCGGGCTGCCAACGGTGTTATTCTTGTAACCACAAAAACAGGAGTAACCGGAAAATTCAGGCTGGATTACAACTATTCTTACAGCTTCGACCGGCCGGCACAATTACCTGAATATATGAATAGCGGTGACGCAATCAAGTATCAAAACATGTCCCGTGCTGCTTCTCATGCAGCTCCATTTGCCGATGATGAGGAAGTGGCTTATTACACTGCAAACGACCCGGCAAAAGCTTACTATGATAATACATACCAGGATGCTGTTCTGCAAAAACATTCACTGACAGCATCAGGAGGAACAGACAAGATTAAATATTTCGTAGCAGGTTCCTTTTTCGACCAAAGCGGTTTTGTTGAAACAACAGGCTTTAAAAAATTTAATGTCCGGACTAACCTCGATATGAAATTTACTGACAACTTAAGCGGAACATTCAAAATGGCCTATAATGAAGGTGAAAACTCGAGGTTCTCATTTCAGGAAGATAATGCTAATACTTTCGACTCCAACGCGGAAGGTGGGTTTCTTATTGGGCGGTTGCAGTACTACATGGCTTTTACCAATCCGCTAACTACCGACGGACATTACACAGACGTGGGATGGATCGGAAATCCCCTTGCATTTGTTGAAGGGGGAGGTACGAATACTACAACCGATCAGAATTCTGATTTCCAGGTTGGGTTGAATTATAAAATACCCAAAATTGAAGGATTGAAAGCTTCTGTCAATTTTAGCCGAAATACTTTCAGCTCTTTGAACAAGCATTATGAAATTAAACCAACTGTTTATCAGGTAAACAAGTTGGGAAGCCATGGTTTAATATATACCGATGAAATAATTGGTTCCAGAAAAACCTCTTATCCAAGTAAAGAATACCTGGGGCAACGACAAATAAATAATAAAAGCTACCAGTTAAACCTTTCGGCCAATTATGACAGAACCTTTGACAAACACCATATAAATGCTACAGGGGTTTATGAACAGAGCGAAGGATCTGATATGATGTTTTATGGAGTAAGAGAGAATTTTCCGTTACTTCAGAGGGATCAATTTTGGGCAACCGGAAGCGCTCGTACTGATTCGTACGTAAATGGATCTGAATATGAGTATGGACGGGCATCTTACATCGGGAGATTATCTTATGAGTACGATCAAAAATACTTCCTCAGCGCAACTATTCGTCGAGATGGTTCCATGTTATTTGCTCCAGATTACAGATGGGGGAATTTTCCGTCGGTTCAATTAGGATGGGTTTTAACAAATGAAGATTTTATGAAAGATGGATTTATTAATTACCTTAAACTTCGCGGGACCTGGGGACTGGCCGGTAACGATGTTGTCGGGGGCTGGGCATGGGCTGAATCATACAGAACCAATGGCAGTTTTATGATTGGAACATCACCACTTCCGAGGGTGGTTTATAACGGTATTGTAAATGATAAACTTACCTGGGAGAAATCACGTGAAATCAATATAGGTATGGACTCCCGCATTTTTCAGGGCGTTATTTTCAATTTGGAATATTACATGCGCCACAATTATGACATCCTCGACAGCAGGATTGTATCGCTTCCTGCTTCCTTCGGTGGGAGTATGCCTCCTGAGAATTATGGTATAGTTGATGCCCATGGTGTTGAATTTGAAATAGGTTACGCTGGTCAGGCAGGAGAGTTCAACTATGAAGTTAAAGGGAACCTAACCTATGCAACAAATAAAGTAATAGAAAAAGATGTTCCGCAAAACGTCCGTGATGTAGATAATCCTATTGGCCGGAGCACAGATTACGTGGCGTGTTTGGTGTCAAAAGGAATTCTAAGGACCCAGGCCGACATTGATGCTCTTCCAGCTGGGTACACCATTTTTGGATTACAGCCGGCGCTTGGTGCACTCAATTTTGAAGATGTAAGTGGATTGGAGCCTGGTGTACCGGATGGCAAAATTGATAACTACGACAGACAGGTTATTGAGGGGAAACATTACCTTCCTCCATATGTTTACGGTTTAAATTTAAAGGGAGACTGGAAGGGATTTGGAGTTGATGTATTCTTCCAGGGTGCACTTGGGGTATCGAATATGTATAACGATGGTTACGGACGAAGATTTCATGTAGGAGTGCGGCCTCCTTCGTTCTGGCTCGACTCCTGGACGCCTGATAATATTAATGCCGAATATCCTCAGGCTGTGGAATGGGACTATACCATGGACCACCAGGCTTCAACATTCTGGTTGAAAAACGCGAATTACCTAAGGTTGCAATACCTTAACCTATATTATTCACTTCCTAAAAGAATTGTTGAGAAGGCAAAATTGGCAAACGTGAAGCTCATGCTTACAGGTTCCAACTTGTTTACCATTTCACCTTTCGATTATTACGATCCTACTCTCAGAGAAATAAGGGGCTACCCTACCATGAGAACCTTTACCATGGGAATTAATGTTTCATTTTAAAAGAATAATTTTAATTTAAACCGAAATGAATAAAATAACATATTTAGCAGGAAGTATTTTTTTAATACTGATAATTTCCGGGTGTGACGTCCTTGAAAAAGAAAACCTGACAGCAATAACAAACAATGATGTTTATACAATCCCGGGAGTAGCTGAAGCATATGTAAATAATATATATGCGAACTTTATGCCTGGCATTGATGTCAATGAAGGTAAACAATGTGATGAAGCCATGAGTGGCACGAATGACGTTGTAATCAGTTCGTACCTTAGGGGAACGATCACCGCAGATTCATACAATTACATGCCTTACAGTGGAATCAGAGATATGAATATATTTTTGGAAGGAATTGACGATGCAACTTTTGATGAGGCTACCAAAAGCCGATTAAAAGGCGAAACCTTGTTTTGGCGTGCCTGGGCTTATTTTCGTATGGTTAGAGCTTATGGCGGCGTTGAGCTGATACTGAAACCTGCATCGCCAAAAGACGAGGAAGCGGTATTTGTTTCACGAGCTACCACTTCGGCTTGTTTTACCCAAATAATAAAAGATCTGGATGATGCCATTGCATTGCTGCCTAATCCATCAGGAAATGCCAGGATTGACAAGGGAGTAGCATTGGCATTTAAAGGCCGTGTAGCATTATTCATGGCAAGTCCCCAGTTCAACAGAAGTAACAGCAGCCAGGCATGGCAGGCAGCATATGACGCCAATAAAGCGGCGGTTACCTACCTGAACGGACAAGGGAAAGGTCTCCTCGAAGATTTCAGTCAGCTCTGGCAGAGTGAAATGAGTAAAGAGGTGATCATGGTCAGGAGATATTCTTATCCTGAAGCAACAAACGGGTACTCGCAAGTTTGTGTAATGCCACTAAAGTATGGAGAATCAGGATGCGCCCATGGAAATCAGCCTTCGCTTGAATTAGTGAACGCCTTTCCTTTGAAAGATGGATCTAAATGGGATCCGAATGCCATGGATTATACTTCTTTATTTGATAATCGGGATGCAAGGTTTTATAACACAATTGCTTATAATGGAGCGGCTCCATATCTTAAACCTATGTTTGGGAAAGAAAATATGTGGACCTACTGGTATGATAAAGACGGGAATCCTGCAACCGGCATAAACGGAAAAGAGATGCGCGCTGATTTTATAGACGGTTATGAATCGAAGTCAGGTTTTTATACTCCAAAAATGATGGATCCGAACCTTAATGCTGTAAATAAACTTGATGGACAGATTGATTGGATTGAAATACGTTATGCTGAAGTTATTATGAACTTAGCAGAAGCAGCTAATGAAACCAGTAAACCCGATGAAGCGCTGCAAATCCTTAGCCAAATTAGGGGAAGAGCTGGAATTGAGGCTGGTGCAAATGGCAAATATGGAATTACTGCCACAACAAAAGAAGGAATCAGACAAGCCATTATGGATGAACGTTTTATTGAATTTGCTTTTGAGAACAAACGTTTCTGGGATTTACGCAGATGGAGGGTATATAAATCAACAATGGAAGGACTCCAGGGAGGCACAAGGCATGGTTTAAGGGTGGAATGGGATGGACCAACTGCCAATCGCCCAACCGGATTGGAAGACATCAATACAATTTGGAATCAGTTTACTGCTACTCCATCCAATGATGTAATGCCAATTACAATGCTGGATGAAGATAAATACTCTTTCTTTGGTATTCCAGCTACTTATTTGGATAGAAATAGTAAACTCGAACAGAACAACACCTGGGGAGGCACATTTGATCCATTGAAGTAGTTAATTAATAATAAATTTTAAAAAGCACGGCGGATTTACACCGTGCTTTTTTTTCTTCATAACAAACCTGTGGCAGATTTATTTTATAAGGTGTTATTCAGCATTCCTGTCTGTTATAAGAAAAAGCTTCATGCTGTGATTTCACATGCTCATAATTGAATTTGCTAATAGGTTCATAATAAAATAGAATTATGAATCGGACATTTTTCATTTCAATAGTAATAATTGTCTTGTGTTTGGATACAAGTGCTCAAAACAAAACAACGCCAAAGGAAAAAAAGGTGATGATAAACTATTTGTCATTGGCAGAGGCTTTTGAACAAAACAAGCCGGTTTTGCAGGACTTATCTTTTTTTGTTTTTCCAGAACTTCGGTCAGACCCGTTAAGATGGGTTGATTCAATTCCTGAAGGGAAAATTAAGGACGCGCATCTTAAACACGATTTTCAGATAAATGCCCAACCTGGAGAGTTTCTTACTTATCAATTGGGAGTTTGGGCTTTAAAAGAGTATGTGCAGGATGTAAATATTTATTTTTCACCCCTGACCGATGTGAAAGGGAAAATAATTAATGAAAACAGGATGACCTGTTTCAACAAAGGTGGTGTGGATTATATGGGCAGACCTTTTTCGAAAGAAATTAACGTACCTGTCAACCGTATTCAGCCCCTATGGATTGGGATTGATCTGGAAGATACAGATCCCGGTGATTATTCCGGTATTGTTACTGTCGTTTCCGGAAAAGAAAAACAGATCATTAATCTGAACATAAAAGTTGCCGGAGAAGTTGTCGCTAATCATGGTTACAATGAAGGAAATTCATTGTCTCGATTGAATTGGTTAAATTCTACCATTGGCATTGATGATAAAATTACCAATGGATATCAACCTGTCACTCTAAAAGGAAAAGAAGTAAGCATTTTGGGACGTAAGCTTTTCATTGCACCAAACGGACTCCCTTCTTCAATAACCAGTTATTTTGGTGGATCAAATCAATCGCTTGTTGAAAAGGCAACACCCATAGTTAATAAGCCTTTTCGTTTTGTTGTTGAAAGGGAGAATGGCGATATTATTCAGTTAAATCCCGGAGAGCTGATTTTCACCGAACAATCACAATCAAAAGTAGCATGGAAGGTTGTTAATACATCAGACGAATGTAAACTTGAATGTAGTGGAAAAATAGAATTTGATGGGTTTGTGGATTATCAGCTAAAATTGACGGCCTTGGCTGTTTTGAAAATAAAAGATATTCGTTTGGAGATACCTGTTGAGAAAGACAGAGCAAAATATATGATGGGATTAGGACACGAAGGAGGTTTGCGCACCCCTGACTGGGAATGGAAATGGGATGTGTCGAAAAATCAGGATATGCTTTGGGTAGGTGCTGTTAATGGCGGAATTCGTGTGAAATGGAAAGCTGAAAACTATGTTCGTCCTTTGGTAAATATTTATTATGGATTTGGACCTTTGCACCTGCCTCCGTCATGGGGAAATGCAGGAAAAGGTGGGGTAAAAGTCAGGGAAGTTAACAATGAAGTAGAAATAAATGCTTTTTCAGGATCTCGTTCCGTTGTTCCGGGTGACGTATTCAACTACAACTTTGAAATACTCATCACACCATTCAAAGTGATGGATAATGAAAAAAAATATGGTGACCGATATTTTCACGGAGGTGGTGCAATAGCTTCGTCAAAGGTAAAGATGGCAAAAGAAGTGGGGGCCAGTGTAATCAACATCCACCATAACGAAGATATTTACCCTTTTATCAATTACCCCTACCTCGATGCTTTTAAAGATACTATTACCCAAATAGTAAAAGTGGCACATCAGGAAAATATGAGAATGAAGTTTTATTATACTACCCGCGAACTCACAAAGAATTTACCTGAATTTTGGGCAATGTATAGTCTCAATGGAGAGGTTATTTTCCCGGGTCCGGGAAATTTAA
Source organism: Draconibacterium sp. (assembly GCA_041739985.1). Lineage (GTDB taxonomy): Bacteria > Bacteroidota > Bacteroidia > Bacteroidales > Prolixibacteraceae > Draconibacterium. Next base: position 16,063 of record JBGSMW010000044.1, read on the forward strand.
GCCGCACTGAAGCCTTACATCCCAAAGGCCCCAATGAATGGTATATTCATAATCTTCGTAAAAAATATATCCCGGCATGGTATAATGAAATTAGTGGGGGAAAGTTCAAAGGAGAAGTTGACCTGTCGGTAATTACAACCCCCGACAGCCGGTTGAATAATTTCTACATTGCTGGTTTAGACTGGATGGTTCAGAATATGAAAATTGACGGTGTTTATATTGATGATTCGGCTTTGGACAGATTTACCATACAGCGCGCCAGAAAAATCATTGATAATAACCGTCCCAATGGGCTGATAGACATACACAGTTGGAATCATTTTAATGATTGGGCCGGCTATGCCAATTGCCTAAACATTTATATGGATTTGCTGCCTTATACCGACCTGGTATGGATTGGTGAAGGGCGCGATTATGATAGAATGCCTGACCATTGGCTAATTGAAGTTTCTGGAATACCATTTGGTATACCAGGGCAAATGTTACAAGGCGGTGGAAATCCATGGCGTGGAATGGTTTATGGCATTACAAACCGGGCTGGCTGGACCAAATTTCCGCCTGAACACCTATGGAAATTCTTTGATAAATACCAATTCTCGAAAAAGGAGATGATTGGCTACTGGGAACAGGATTGTCCTGTTACTTGCAATAATCCTTTGATTAAGGCTTCAGTTTATAAAGATTCAGATGAAGTAATTGTTTCTGTGGCAAATTGGAGCAAAGAGACTGTCGAAACCTCATTAATTGTCGATTGGTCGGCATTGGGCCTGAATTCAAAAAGAACAAAAATTTCACTCCCACAAATAAATGAGTTTCAGGAAAAACAATCGAATGTTGAACTAAGCAAACTCGTAATTCCTGGAGGAAAGGGGTTTCTGATTCTATTGGAATAAAGTATAAAAAGTTGGAAATGTAAATTGGCTGCACTTTTATCTTTTTTGATTTAAAACACCTACTATGAATAAAACACTATTTATAACACTTCTTTTCATAACTGGTTTTTGGGGTGTTGGAGGACAGGAAATCAGGTATGGCAATGGTCAATGGAATTTTGAAGGACTTGGAAATCATCGCGCTGTAATTTATGTTGAAAAGTACTCGGATGCAGTTAAGGTCTTTGTTCCTTGGCGCAGGTTAGATAATGTTGAGGATAAGAATTTAATTCTGTATGATGCCTTAACAAATAAAAGGGTAAAAAACATTTATATCACACAAAAAAATAAGGATTTCGGGGAGATTGTTTTTCAACCCGTATCAGGTGAAGGCAAGTATTATTTGTACTATATGCCTGGAAAAACTACAGGAAAATGGTGGTTTCCGGATGCAACTTATGAAAAACCGGCAGATACATTCGATCCTGCATGGAAAATCAACACAGCTAATAGTATTGATAATCAGGTGGCAAAAACCATTGCCTTTGAAAGCAAAAGCGACTATCACAGCTTTTATCCAATGGAAGTTCCTGTCACTCAAAAGGAGTTGGACGACCTGTTGATTAAAAATACAGATAAGGAGTTTTTGATTTTTCTGGAGAATTACAACTTCCCGACACGTATGACGGAAACCATACCCTTTCGTTGGTATAAAAAAGGAGCCGATTTAAAGTTTGAAGGAACAGCAAAGAAAAATGAATCTTACTCCTGGCAATTGGGAATTTTTTCTCCCTTCAGGGAATTGAATGATCTAAAAATAATTTTTTACGATTTGAAAAATGAGAATGGCGAAATCCTGCCTTCAAAATCATTGAAATGCATAAACATGGGAGGGACAGATCACCTGGGGAACAAATTTGTGAAAAATGTAACCGTTCCTAAAGGGGAAGTGCGCGCCATGTGGATAGTGACTGATATTAATGCAGATCAGGCTCCGGGAACATACCAGGGAATTGTAACGGTTTCTGCAAAGGGCACGAAGAGCTATACGGTAAATGTAACGCTTCAAATAAAAAATGAGGTTGCAGAGAACAGGGGATACAATACACCTCAAAATCAATCGCGGCTGAATTGGCTGGATTCTGAACTGGGTATCGACAATGAAATTGTTGCTCCCTATACGCTAGTAAAATTAGAGGGTAAAACAGTAAGCATATTTGGCCGTAAACTGGTCTTTAATCAATCAGGATTCCCTTCAAAAATCACCAGTTCTTTTACCGGAAGCAACCATTCTGTTGATGGGCCGGATAAAAATATTCTTTCTGCTCCAATTCGACTTGATCTTATTCAGAATGGGGAAATTATAAAGTTTTCATTCATTGAACCTGAAATAGTTTATCAATCAGATGGGGCTGTTGAATGGCAAACTCTTCTTAATTCAAACAATATCGACATCATTGTTAAGGCTAAAATGGAATGCGATGGGTACATAAATTATGAAACTAAAATAAAAGCGAAATCAGATATAAAACTGGATGATATACAACTTGTGCTCCCATTTGAAAAAACGACAGCCAAATACCTAATGGGAATGGGGAAACAAGGAGGTTATATTCCCGAAAAGCTGGAATGGAAATGGCAACAGGAATATGCCAATAATATGCTTTGGGTGGGAGATGTTAATGCCGGATTACAATTAAAGCTAAAGCACCTGTTTCCGGACTGGAAACTTTTTACATTTGAAAAAGTGGGCCCATACCGGGATTGGAGCAACGAAGGGAAAGGTGGCTGCAATGTATATTCCACAAAAAAAGAAGTACTTGTTACTGCCTATGTAGGCGAAAAAAATCTGGGAAAAGGGGATGAAATGGTGTTGAATTTTGGCTTGCTCATCACCCCCTTTAAAATTCTGGATGACAAACATTGGAACGAAAGATATTATCATGCAGATAATAATCCGGTTGCTGCTGCAAAAAGTGGCGCAACAATTATGAACATCCATCATGCTAATGTTTATAATCCCTATATCAACTATCCATTTTTGTCGGGTGATACACTGATATCGGTAATTAAAGAAGGGAATAAACTGGGAATCAGAACAAAATTGTATTATACAGTTAGGGAATTGTCAACCCATGCGTGCGAGTTATGGGCCATGTGGCATCTCGATGACGAAATCTATTCGCGTTCAAATGTTTTAGAGCTGGCCGATACTCATGAAAAAAAAGACCCTAACAGCATTTATGGAATGACAGGACACTCATGGTTATTTGAACACCTTCGTACAAATTATGATCCTGCCTGGCATGATCCTACGGTTGGAAGGGATGGGGATATGTCAATCAGAACCCAGGGACTTTCGCGCTGGCACAATTATTACATCGAAGGATTGAATTTTTTAATCAGAGAATATGGTATCCGTGGATTGTATCTGGATGGCGTGGGTTACGATAGAGAAATTATGAAACGCATTCGCAAAACCATGGACAGGGCGGCTGACAGTTGTTTGATAGATTTTCACTCCGGAAATGCATTTGAACCGGCATACGGATTAAACAGTCCTGCAAATAATTACATGGAATTGTTTCCTTATGTTAATAGTTTATGGCTTGGCGAGGGATATGATTATAATTCGAAACCTGATTATTGGTTAGTTGAAATATCAGGTATTCCGATAGGTCTTTATGGCGAAATGTTACAGTCTTGCGGAAATGCATACCGCGGTATGGTGTATGGGATGTCCACGCGTTATTATGGTAACTGCCGGCCCATGAATATATGGAAATTGTGGGATCATTTTGGCATTTCAGGTTCAGAGTATATTGGCTACTGGGATGATGAAAATCCTGTAAAAACTTCTAATGATAACGTTTTGGCCAGTGTGTATGTCAAAGAAAACGCAATAATGGTTGCGATTGGGAACTGGACAGACAAAGTTCAAAATATAAGTCTCACTATTGACTGGAAAAAAATTGGAATGAATCCTTCTTCCGCAATAGTTGAAGTTCCGGAAATTGAAGATTTACAAGACTCATCAATCGCAGATATGAATAATCTAACTATTCCCGCATCAAAAGGATTAATTCTTATTATAAATAAATAAATGAACACTTGTGAATGACTTGCCATAATATAATTTGTAACAAAAGGGTATCGGAAAATTAATTGAAACAATGAAGGAGAATTTAAATCATACAAAAAATGAATCACAGGCAAATTGGATCACCGTTGGAACAATAGGTGTCCTGTTTTTCATTTTTGGTTTTATTACCTGGTTAAACGGTATTCTTATTCCTTACCTGAAAATATCATGTGAACTGAATCATTTTCAATCCTATCTTGTAGCATTTTCATTTTATATTGCCTATGTGATTATGGCAATTCCTTCCTCTTGGGTGCTGAAAAAAACCGGCTTAAAGATGGGCATGATGTTGGGATTATTTGTAATGGCAGTTGGAGCCTTATTGTTTGTTCCTGCTGCTCTGTCAAGAACATATTTCTTTTTCCTTACAGGACTATTTATTATGGGCACTGGTTTGGCCATCCTGCAAACAGCAGCCAATCCCTACATTACAATGTTAGGACCTATCGAAAGTGCTGCTCAACGTATAAGCATAATGGGAATCTGTAATAAAACAGCCGGTATTATTGCAACCTTTCTTTTTGGTATGATGGCTTTAAAAAATGGTGACGCCTTGCTTGAAGAACTTAAGGTGATGGATGTAATGCAAAAAGCTGATGCATTAGATGAGCTGGCATCAAGGATAATCGTCCCCTATCTTGCAATGGCAGCAATTCTGGTGTTGATTGGAATCTTGTTGAAAGTGTCCGGTTTACCGGAAATTGATCCCGATGTGCAAAATGCTGGTGATGATTCCGATGAGCATATTTCCAGAACCAGCATTTTTCAATATCCTTATCTTTTATTGGGAGTAGTCGCTATCTTTTGCGATGTCGGTTTGGAGATTATTGCCGGAGACACCATTATCAGCTTCGGATTAAGTCAGGGAATCCCAATATCAATTGCAAAACATTTCACCTCAATGACAATGCTTGCTTCAATCCTTGGTTATGCCATCGGTATTATTGCCATTCCAAGGTATATTACACAAGTAAAAGCGCTTAAAATATCCGCGATACTTGGTATTGTTCTTACAATAGTTGCAATTGGTTTGCCTGGATTAATTTCTGTTGTGTTTATTGCTTTGTTGGGTCTGGCAAATGCTTTATTATGGCCTTCCATCTGGCCGCTGGCCTTAGACGGACTGGGTAAGTTCACGCGCATCGGATCGTCATTGTTGATTATGGGTAATCTGGGCGGTGCTTTATTGCCTTTACTGTACGGTCGCCTGGCTGATATCATTAGTCCGCAACAAGCCTATATTGTAGTGATTCCCTGCTATCTGTTTATATTATATTTTGCAGCGAAAGGCCATGAAGTTGGTAAACGTACTAAGGTAAAACTCCTGCCAGATTAGCTATTAAGATAACTATTGAATAAATGCAAAGAGATTTATTTAATGCGAACAATAACGAATAGATTTAGACAAACAACAAAATATTTTAGAACATGAAAGTAAAATTTTGCAAAACAGAAGTTGAATATCCAAGCGATAAACTTGGTGAATTACGTGATTCAAATAATCTGCTCCACGACATTAATGCTTTAAAAGAGAGAATGAATCAGGATGGGTATTTGCTATTACGTAATTTTATTAATCATGAAACGGTGTTAAATGCCCGCGAAGCAATAATAAATCATTTGGCAGAAAGCAACGCTCTTGTTGAGGGAAGTTTTTTGTTGGATGCGGTAATGCCACGTTCCGGAAAAGAGGTCAGAATGACTGGTCAAAGTGTTATCACTCATCATCCATCATCTCTTGCGGTTTTCGAGAACCAAATGTTATTTGATTTTTTCCGGCAGTTTTTTGGGGAAGAGGCAGCTACATACGATTATAAATGGTTACGCGCTGTTGGAAATGAAAATTTCACAGGTTGCCATTACGATGTTGTTTATATGGGCCGCGGTTCCCAAAGGGTTCATACCGTTTGGATTCCCATTGGTAAAATCCCGGTAGAACAAGGAACTTTGGCCATTTGTGAAGGATCGCATAACCAGGATTCTTTTGCCTGTTTAAGAAATACGTATGGTAATATTGATGTTGACAGGGATCTAATCAGTGAGGGTTGGTTCTCCTCAGATCCTTATGAAATTACAGATAAATTTGGCGGGAGATGGTTGACTACTTCTTTTAATCCCGGCGATGTATTAATTTTTGGACTTTACACCCTCCATGCTTCTACCACCAATCTTACCAATAAATTCAGGATAAGTTGTGATATTCGTTTTCAACCGGCTGGCGATGAAGTAGATGACAGGTGGGCAGGCAAAGATCCCCGTGGCCATTACGCATGGGGAAAAGATGAGCGCAAAGAACGCCCGATTACGGTGTTGCGAAAAGAGTGGGGTATTTAAAATATTAGAATGGCGCAAATGAATCAGTGGTTTATTCTTCGATCTGGAATGCGGTTAAAAAGTAAAAATAAAATGACAATGAAAACAAAATTAATACAAGTGACTGGAATTTGCATTTTGTTAGCCTTAATTACAATGAATGTTTCCGGACAATCGAACGATTGGTTGCTGGGTAATTTTCAGGAAAAATCAAGGATGGAAACTGAAAATGAATCAACATTAATTCTCACAAACGGGTTAATCTCACGAACCTTTTCTACCTCCCCAAACGGAGCTACAATAGGATTTGATGATTTGGTAAACGACGAAACACTGATACGTTCAATTCGTCCCGAAGCTCTGGTTGAAATTGATGGCATCGAATTCGAAGTTGGAGGTTTGCAGGGGCAACCCATCCATAATTACCTTAAAAAATCGTGGATAAAGGATATGACAGTTAATCCGGGTTCTTTTAAATATTCCAGTTATTCGATTCACGAAATTGAGGAACGTTTTCAATGGAAAAAACGCATGGAATGGTTGCCAAAAGATATGCCCTGGCCTCCTAAAGGCAAAACGCTTACAATGACATATAAAGCTGATGATGCAACTATTAATACATTATTGGGCGAGAAGGATTCTGATATAAACAGAAAGGTTTTATTGGAAGACAAATTTGCAGTTCTTTCTTCAAATTGGGAGATATTTACTGCAGGAGCATCCGATAGAAGTTCATTTATAAATGAAGGTAAAGCTGGTGAAATAATGGCCATGTCAAACACTTCGGTTTATGCCGAGCAAAGTTTACCTAAAAATACCCGTGTAATAAAATGCAAACTCAATAACGGAACCGACATTAGCGACACACACGGATTAGGTATTGTTGTTGTTTTTCCTGATAAAAAGGTTAGACTTGCCTTTTCAGGAACTTATGGATTTACATTTTCTGATGGAGTACAAAAACTGAACAGCAGGAGAGAAAGTTACACACCTTATTATCTGCGTTTGGAAATAAATGGCAATGAATTACTTGCCTCTGTGTCAACTGATAATTTGGAGTGGAAGCAACTCGGTAAATCAGAAACAGGTGGTAAACTCCCGCTGAAAGTAAGAATTGGAAAAACAGATGGTCAGGGAGCAAATACCGATGATGAAAATAAAGGCGATCGAAGTCGTTGCCTTGTCGAAAACTTTATGGTACTTGGAGATTTTAAAAATCAAAGTTTAACGGAGGCAGCTGAGCAATATCAATATCTGAAAGAGATTGAAGTTCAGGTTCATTATTCTATTTATGATGGATTACCGCTTATTAGCAAATGGATTACAGTAAAGAATAACAGCGGTAAAACAGTCAGGTTAAACAGTTTTACAAGTGAACTTCTTGCAGCAATTGAACCTCGCAATGATCAAATGGAGCTGGATGCCTGGCTGCTGCCAAACATAACTGTTAATACCGATTTTGCATGTGGTGGTTCTGACGAAAGTAAGTCATATGAATGGACAAAAGATCCTCTTTACCTCACCCAAATTGACTACCAAAGACGTAATCCTTGTTTGCTTGTCGTAAAACCAGAATACGGACCTGAACAATCGATTGAGAGTGGGAGTACTTTTGAGAGTTATCGCGTTTGGGAACTTATTCATGATAACTGGGACAGGGAGAGAAAGGGGCTGGCACTGCGAAAAACATGGAGGACAATTGCTCCCTGGCTGACAGAAAATCCAATTCTTATGCATGTTCGAAATGCGGACGATCAGTCTGTAAAAAAAGCAATTGACCAATGCGCCGATGTCGGATTTCAAATGGTAATTATGACTTTCGGCAGTGGGTTTAATATTGAAGATGATTCGGATAAAAATCTTAACCGGTTAAAAACACTTGCTGACTATTCTCATTCCAAAGGAATTGCGCTTGGCGGATATTCACTTCTTGCAAGCAGACGGGTAAGCGACAAAGATGATGTTGTTATGCCTGAAGGAATGAAGCCCCGTTTCGGAAATTCGCCTTGTTTAGGGAGCGAGTGGGGGCAGAATTATTTTAAAACATTGTACAACTTTTATGAAAAAACAGGTTGTGACATTTTAGAACACGATGGTTCATATCCGGGTGATGTTTGTGCTTCAACTGAGCATCCAGGACATGAGGGTTTGGCAGATAGCCGTTGGGAACAATTTCAGACGATTAAGGATTTTTACAGATGGTGCCGTTCGAAAGGTATTTACCTGAATGTACCCGATGTGTTTTACCTGAATGGAAGTAACAAAACAGGGATGGGCTATCGTGAAACAAATTGGTCGTTGCCCAGGGCAGAACAGGAGATTATTGAGAGGCAGAATATTTATGACGGCACATGGGAAAAAACGCCTTCTCAGGGTTGGATGTTTGTGCCTCTTGTACAGTATCAGGGTGGAGGCGCTGCAGCAACCATTGAGCCACTAAAGGAGCATTTGCCGCATTATGGACAACGATTGGCCAACCTTTTTGGAGCTGGAGTTCAGGCATGTTACCGCGGGCCACAACTTTACGATGCACCTGAAACAAGGGATGTGGTGAAAAAGTGGGTTGATTTTTATAATGAACATAAAGCAATTCTTAATGCTGACATTATACATATTCGTCGGCCGGATGGTCAGGATTACGATGCCATATTGCACGTTGATCCTGAGTTGGATGAGAAAGGATTATTGATGATTTACAATCCTTTGGAAAAAGAAATCACAAGAAATATTAAAGTTAATCTTTATTATACTGGTTTGTCAGAAACTGCGATGATCGCTAAAGAAAATGGCAATTCGGTTAAATACAAGCTCGATGGAGCATACAATGCAACAATTCCGGTTACCGTTCCAGCTAAATCGCAAACGTATTTTGTAATAAAATAATATGATTAAAACACTACTATTGTTTGTTTGGATGTTGACAATTATATCCTGTACTACTCAGGAAAATTTGGATATTCCCCGAATTGACCAGTCATTAATAAAAGCGGATGATTTAATCTGGGATTTAGATCTTCTTCAACAAACGCCCGATTTTGAATATTTAGATAGTACTTCAAAGGTCAGAGAAATTCTTTTTAATGGCCCGCTTGATAATGGTAAAAAAACAAAAGTATTTGCTTATTACTCCAATCCTGATATTTTGAAAACAGGAAAGAGTCAGGGGAATAAATTCCCGGGAGTGTTGCTAATTTCCGGAGGTGATCAGCCAGCCATAAGCGAATGGGTTGAACGTTGGGCTCACGAAGGTTATGCTGCAATTACCTGCGATTATGGAAATACCAGAATGTCTGAAGAATGTGGGCCAACCCCTGGTTCATTGGAGGAACGATTAGCTGAAATATATGATTCTATTTCAAATGGACCCAAAGCAGTTCGAGCCTATCGAACGGCAGCTATTTCTATTTTGGCTCATTCCCTTTTACTTAGCTTTACTGAGGTAGAAAAAAATAAAACTGCCGTGACTGGTATTAGCTGGGGAGGTTTTCAAACGTGTATTGTTTCGGGTATCGATAATCGTTTCAAAGCTGCTGTTCCGGTTTATGGCTGTGCATTTCATGATGAAATTATTTTTAAGAAATATATGGATGAACGTATGACTCCAGAAGGTAAATCTCTCTGGATGAGTAAAATTGACCCGAAAAATTATCTGATATTTTCACAATGTCCGACTCTGTTTATCAATGGAAATAAAGATGGTTGCTTTGATATTGTTCCCTTTAACAAAACTGTGAAACTTATCCCGGAGAAAAACAGACACATACGAATTACACCAAACATGGGTCATGATCATCCGGTTGGATGGCAACCAGGAGAAATTGCTGCATTTTTCAACTCCATCTTTAATGGAGCAGTCCCACTTCCCAGGATTACAGGTGTTGAAAAACAAGCTGAAATGATTAAGTTTAGCTATAAAAGTGATTTAAGTCTAAAGTCCGCAGATTTCTGGTATTCAAATGATACAATCCATATTAATGCAGAACGCATCTGGAAATCAATTCCGGCAAAGATATCAGAAGGTGAGATAGAATGTCCTTATCCGGCAGAAGGCTTTTTAATGGGATTTCTTTACGTAAATGATGTGATGGATTTAGGAGTATCCAGTGAACTAATAAATAACTAATTAAAATTGAAAAAACCTTTTTATATATTGTTGATTGCGGCGCTGTGTGGAACTTCAAATGCGCAGGACAATCCTTCGGATACAGCAACAGAAATAACGGTAAAATCCTTATTGTTGGAAATGACTGACAGGGCACATTTGGCTCAATGGCCTAATCCTGTGTTTCGCTTACAACAGGCGAGTAGCTACGATCGCAGATCAACAGAAAAACATAGTGAAGGTTGGTTTGCAAACGAAGATTGGAGCAACTATGAGCGAAAAGAGATAAATAATGGTAAGGAAGAATATGTTTTAATGGATGTTGAAGGACCAGGGGTAATTACCCGATTTTGGACAGGGGGTCATCCAAACCAGAAGAACAATTTAAGATTTTATATTGATGGGCAAGAGATTCCTTTTTGGGAAGCTGATCATACCGGTGCACTTATCGGGCAAAACACATTAATTGGTTCTCCTTTGTCTCAACGATCTGTTGAAATGGATTCGCTAAACATTAACAAGGGAGCAAAACCAGGTCATAATTTGTATGTACCAATACCATTTAACAAACGAATAAAAATCACGTCCGACTGTACAAAGGGTGGCGCAGGAACAGGCTTTTGGTACAATATAAACTATCGCCTTTATGATGGGAAACCTAAAGTGGAAAGTTTTTCAAAAAATACTACAAATCATTATGCAGAAATAATTCAAAATACGAATAAACAGTTGAATGATTTTATGGAATTATCAGCATTGAAAGCTCGGGTGCCAGAGGAGAAGGAAGTAAAAAAGGTATCCTTTTCATTAAAATCAGGAGTCTCAAAAACAATTCGTATAGACAACCCGGGAGCCATTAGACGATTATTTATTTCCTTAAAAGCAGAGGATATGAACGAGGCGGTACAGAATACATGGCTTCAAATTACATTTGATAGAGAAAATACCATTGATGTTCCTGTAGGTTTCTTTTTTGGATGCGGAGATCAGCTTATTACAGCAAAGAATTGGTATAGTAAAGTTGACAAAGATGGTAGTATGGCCAGTTTCTGGGTAATGCCTTTTCAGAAAAATTCGGATATAAAACTACTTTACAAAGGAGATAAATCCGTTTCAGGTATTATTGAAGTGGCGATTGGCGATTGGTTGTGGAACGATCGTTCAATGTATTTTCACTCAAATTACAAACACTTAAGTGAGATGCCTGCAAAACAAACAGTAGATTTCAACTACATTGATATCAATAATAAAACAGGTGTTTATGTTGGAGACATTCTTCAGGTATATAAAAACTTTCGGGGCTGGTGGGGAGAAGGTGATGAAAAAGTGTATGTCGATGGCAGTGCATTTCCAGACCATTTTGGGACGGGTACTGAGGATTATTATGGTTATGCATGGGGACACCCTGAAATATTTAATAATATTTTCACTGGTCAGCCAATTGGAAATGCAAATACCGGAAATAATGGAGGCACTTCTGTAAATTCAAGGGTTCGCAACCTTGATGCTATCCCATTTAATACTTCTCTGCGCTTCGATATGGAATCATGGCAGCTTTATGGAGGCCCTGTAAATTATGCTTTAGCTTGCTTCTGGTATGGAAAATAATGAAATAAAAGTGAAAAGATATTTGATTGCTTAATAAATAAACAGGTTAATATGAAGAAATATGTAGTTGTAATTTTAGCTATGCTGCTGTACGGTAGTATAATTGCACAGGAAAATGTACAGAATTTTGTAAAAACATTACCTGAACTTTCAGGCGTGTACACAACAGGTGTAAAGGAAGACTGGTTAGTCACAAATGTTAAGGTTAAATCAGGTTTGTTCAGAACTGCAGACAATTCTGAAATTGTATTTTCAAACGGAATATTGTCCAGAGCAATAAAGATTAGCCCCAATGCTGCTACCGTAAGTTTAAAAAATCTTCAAACAAATCAGGAATTTTTAAGAGGGGTAAAACCGGAAGCAATTGTTGAAATTGACGGGATTAAATATAATATTGGTGGTTTGGAAGGTCAGCAGAATTATGCTTTTCTCACACCTGAAGATAAAAAAGAATTAAAGAGCAGCCTGAATAGTTTTCATCTCACGAATATCGAAGTTGGGTCTCCCTTACCTGTGATGCAGTGGAACACGGTTCGCCATCATGCACCCGATACTGAATGGCCTCCAAAAGGTGTTCGGGTACAGATGGATTACAGTTTGCCTGAGATGTCAGTAGATTATTTGTTGAAAAATTCCAATGAAAGTGGATTGGGTAGAAAAACAATTATTAATGAAAATTTTACCTCTGAAATTGAAGGCTGGAAAATTCATGTTTCGCCTTCACACGAAAGGAGTTCTTTGGGAAATGAAGGAAAACCAGGAGAAATTTATACGCCCGCCAACAGCGCTGTTTATATGGAAAAGGAGTTGCAGGAAGAGGTAGGTCTTGTTGAGGCTGCCTTTTTTGCAGGAACAGATAAAAGCAGCGAATATGGTCCCGGTATTGTATTGGTTTTTAAGGAAAAGACAGTAAAATTCAATCTAAAACCCGGAGGAGACGACCGCAATTCTAACCCAACATTGGGTGTTTATGATGGCGAAAAAAATGTTCGTATTGCCGGAAATGGCAATGAGTTTGATTTCAATAATCCTTATTTATTGCGAATTCGATTGGAAGAAGATACCATTTATTATGAAGGCAGGGATCCAAAAGGTAACTGGACGCAGTTTCATAAAAGTGTAAAAAATAAATCATGGGGAAGTCCAGTGGCATTGAGATTAGGAAAAACCGATAAAATAGGAGTGGGGAACGATGGTGAAAATCCCGGAGAACTGGTACGTTTACATATTCTGAACGCCACCGTTTATGGCAAATACGATAATGCTGAGGTTGAAAAATTAAAAGCTTATGCCGATAATCTTAAGAATGTAGTAGTTTCGGTCAATTACGAGCTTTACGATGGAATACCAGTATTAAGGAAATGGCTCACGATTAAAAATAACACTTCAAAAGCCATAACAATCAACTCATTTGTCAGTGAGATTCTTGCGGCAGTAGAATACACAAGCTTTGTTGATTTTCACGACAAATTGATACCAAATCCAAATATCCATGTTGAGACGAATTATGCTTTTGGGGGAATGTCTCTCATGAATTCAACCGCTCATTCGGTAAAATGGCTGTTTGATGAGCAGTTTGATACCCAGGTAAATTATGCCCGAAAAACGCCATGTCTGTTAAATGTTAGTCCTGAAATTGGTCCTGACGTAGCTGTTGCGGCAGGCGAGGTTTTTGAATCGTTCAATGCGTATGTTATGCCTTTTGATAACTACGAACGGCAACGAAATGGATTGTCATTGGCGAAGATGTATAAAATAATAGCTCCCTGGACAACTGAAAATCCGTTAATGATGCATGCCCGTTTTTCCGACTGGGAATCAGTAAAAAATTCGATAGACCAATGTTCCGAAGTTGGGTTCGAAATGGTGATACTTACTTTTGGAAGTGGTTTTAATGTTGAGAAAGATGATCTGGAATACCTTGCTGAAATGAAAAAATACAGGGAATACGCAAAAAGTAAAGGAATTGACCTGGGCGGATACTCTTTGCTGGCATCGCGACGCATCGATGATGAAAATGATGTGATAAATCCAAAGACCGGTAAAACAGGCGGATTCGCCACTTTTGGAAATTCACCCTGTTTGTGCAGCGATTGGGGAAATAATTATTTCGATAAGTTGTACAATTTTTATGAAAAGACAGGTTTTTCTGTTTTTGAACACGATGGTTCCTATCCGGGCGATGTATGTGCATCAACGATTCACCCCGGGCATAAAGGGTTGAACGACTCACAATACATGCAATGGAAAAAGCTATCAGATTTTTACAAATGGTGCCGTGGGAAAGATATCTTCCTGAATGTTCCTGATTACTGGTTTCTTTCAGGGAGTAACAAAACCGGAATGGGCTACCGCGAAACCAACTGGTCGCTGCCCCGTGAACAACAGGTTATACACGCACGACAAAATATTTTCGATGGAACACATTTAAAATTGCCATCGATGGGTTGGATGTTTGTCCCGCTAACTGAGTATCACGGTGGTGGAGCGGCGGCTACAATAGAACCACTTAACGATCATTTGCATCATTATGATTTAATGATGAAAAGCAATCTTGGTTTTGGAGTTCAGGCCTGTTACAGGGGGCCAAGATTATACGATACCGAAATGACCAAACAGATGGTAAAAGCAAATGTTGATTGGTACAAAAAATACAGAGATATTCTTGAAAGTCCATTGCTGCAACTTAAACGTGCCAATGCGATTGATATGGATTATATGATGCATGTAAATTCCACACTAAAAGAAAAAGGTTTTGTGATGATATTTAATCCCAAAAATACCGATGTAACAGAAAATATTTCACTGCCACTTTATTATACAGGATTGACTGAAACCGCAACTATCCGGCAGGAAGAGGGAATTGCAAAAAAGTACAAAATCAGCAGGGAATATAAGGTTGAGATCGAAGTACCGGTTAAAGCAAATAGCTATACCTGGTTGGTTGTTGAATAATTTAAAACTCAAAAATATGGAACGAAGGAAGTTTATTAAATCAGCAGCGTTGAGCACCGGAGCAATTACGTTTGGGCAAACTTATTCTTTTGCATCAAACGCAATTAAAAAAGTTAAGATAGGCTTTATTGGTGTGGGAGGACGTGGACTAGGATTATTAAATGAAATATTGACATTGGATTGGGTTGAGGTCCCCGCAATTTGCGATATTAACCCAATTGCCTTAGCTGCTTCGCAGGAAATATTCAAAAAGCATGGCAGGCAAAAGGCAAGCGAATACGGAAAAGATGAACTGGATTATAAAAAGCTTATAGAACGTGATGATCTGGATGCAGTAATCATTGCTACCTACTGGCAATGGCATACTCCTATGGCTGTTGATGCCATGAAAGCTGGAAAATATGTTGGTGTCGAGGTTCCTGCTGCCTTGTCTGTTGATGAGTGCTGGCAACTGGTAAATACCTCAGAAGAGACTGGCATGCCATGTATGATGATGGAAAATTGGAGTTTCAGGCAAGATAATCTGGCAGTGTTAAACATGATAAGAACAGGAATGTATGGCGATATAGTTCATTGCCATTGTGCTCATTCTCATGATTGTATTGATCATTGGTTTTTTGATAAAGAGACAGGCAAAGATAAATGGCCTGCAGAATTTCTTGTAAAGTATAACCGCGATCAATACCCGACGCACAGTTTAGGGCCTGTTTTAAGCTGGATGGATATACCATGCGGCGATACTTTCGACCACATTACTTCGATGGCTACAGATAGCAAAGGAATCAATGCCATGTTCACTGAAAAATTCGGGAAAGACCATCCCAGTGCCAGGCGGAAATATTCACAGGGAGATATTGTCACCAGTATGATTCGCACTAAAATGGGCAAATCCATTATCGTGAATTATGATATGCAGTTACCTCGCCCTTATGACAACGAGTGGAAAATACAGGGCACACAAGGTATTTACAACGAACAACGCACCTCTCTTTACCTGAAAAATGTAAGTCCTGAATATCATCAATGGGAAGCATTTGCTCGTTATCAGGATAAGTACAATCATAAATTTTGGAAAAGCAGTTATCAGGGAGAAGGACATGGCGGAGTTGATCTAATCGAATTGGGATATTTTGCTGAGGCAGTTCGTGATAAAAAACAAACTCCTATTGATGTTTATGAATCTGTTTTAATGAGCTGTGTTGTGGCGCTTTCCGGGGATTCTATTGCCAAAGGCAGTCAGCCCGTTGAAATCCCTGATTTTACAAGAGGTAAATGGAAGACCAGAAAACCAACATTTGCTGTTTAAAAATTTTTATGTCATGATAAAATTACAGGCAAGTGTATCGAAAGGATGGCTGAACAAACACGGTGGTTTTGTATTTAACCGGAAATATTATCTGGACCCCTATTATAGAATGAAACAGGACGAAGCATGCCATAACTTCATTAAAGAAAAATTTCCTGATTATCCTTTATATAATATGGAAGACAATCTGGTTCAGGCTGAATATGTAGTACCATATATGATCCTTGTGGGTGCCATTCAGCCGAATATGATTATCGCAGCAGCCCTGGGCGCTGAGTTTATTTTTTCTCCCGACAAGGATTCTGATGTAAAAGGATTTCCGCTAAAAAATATTTCAGATATATCGCAACTGCCTTCTGTAGAAGAGGTGCTGGCACTCTCCTTCCTGAAGGAGCTTAAAAACCAATATTTAAATGCACGTGATAATTATCCTGATTGTACTATTATTCCGCCGTTTTTCTGGGATACTTCAGGAAGAGCCACGATACATGGCATTGTTACAACTTCAATGAAATTTATCGGGTCAGATATTTTTTCCAAAATGATGATGGAACCTGAACTGGTGAAAGGGATTCATAAGTGGATAACAGATGTTTATATCGCTGTCATCCGGCATTTTTCCAAATTGGGGGATTTGCCGGTAACTTCAGTCCATGTTGGGGAATGTTCAGGAACTATGCTTGATGAATTTACTTATCGTGAATTTGTAACTCCTTTTATCAGTCAGCTGGGTAGAGAGTTTGGTGCAATCCGCCTTCATAGTTGCGGGAATGCTGATCACGTGATGGATTCCATCTGTGAAGTGCAAAATCTACAGGTCATTGACACCGGTTCCAATACTTCGTTGGCTGCAATAAGAAAGCGAATGGGGAAAGCATTTGAAATTAACGTTTTTCCTCCAGTTGATGTTCTGGTTGAAGGTGCCAAACCGGAAGGGATTCAGCGCTGGCTCGCACAAACACTAAAAGACAATGATGGAGGAAACCTGAAAATTGAATACCATCTGGAATCGGATTATAATTGGGAGAATTGCAGATTTATTCATGAGGAGCTTGACAAAATAGGAATTGTAAAAAAAGGTCGTTTGTTATAATTAATAATTTACTCACATTAACAAAACCATTAAGATGAAAAAAATCAGTTTGTATTTAACGGGTATCATTCTTTTTATTCTGATTTCATGTCAGAAAAATGAGATTAAAAACATGTCATTTGATGATGACTTTATTGCGAAAAATCTGATTAGCGTTCAGTGTGATTTTCCTGAAAATTCAGAGAATCCGGAGTACGCCTGGTACATTTGCCAAACACCTGATGGCGAATGGGAAAAACTTCCAGGTATCTGGACTAATCAGATAATTCTGTTAACATCTTACGTCGGCAAATACCTGAAATTCGAGGTAAGTTGTACTATGTTAAATTCTGAGGAGAAAATTTCAGCTTCAGTAATTTCATCAAAACCTGTTGAATACAAAGGAAATACCAATACCGACTGGTTAAAAGATGCCGGTTACGGTATTATGGTACATTACCTGAAGGAAGCTATTGTCCCCGAAGGAGGTTCAAAAGAGTGGAATGATGCAGTTAACAGATTTAATGTTGAACGCTTTGCCAGCCAGGTAAATGAGTCGGGGGCAGGTTTTGTAATGTTTACGCTGGGGCAGAACTCCGGTTATTACTGTTCACCAAATGCCGCTTTCGACAGCATCGTCGGCTCAAAACCCGGAGAATTATGCTCGACTCGTGATTTGCCAATGGATTTAATTACAGAATTAGGCAAATACAATATCCCATTAGTATTATACCTGCCAAGTAATCCACCGGTAAATAATAAATTGGTGTCCGAAAAATTTCATTACCCACTTAAAGATTCTGCTACCAGCCAGTACAACCAACCTATTCTTGAAAACATGATAAAGGAATGGAGTTTAAGGTTCGGTGCCGGTGTTAAAGGTTGGTGGTTTGATGGACTTTACCAGTGGAATAATATTAGGGATACCCGAATGGATATGACCCTGAAGCACAACATAAGTACGCATACTCTGGCTGCTAAAGCCGGTAATAAGTATAGTATTGTCTCCTACAATTCCGGATTTGGAAAAATAAAAGTGAATACGCCTTACTGTGATTATAGTTCCGGCGAAAAATCAACGATTGATGAGTTCCCTTCAGGCAGATGGGTTGATGATGGTGTGCAATGGTTCCTGTTTACTTATCTTGGTGAAAAATGGGGAGGAAAAGGTCAGCAATTCGAAACTGATGATCTTGTTAAAAAAGTTGAAAAAATTATTGAAAACGATGGAGTTTTATGTCTCGAAGTAGTAACAAATACTGAGGGTGAAATACTTCCTCACCATTTGGAACAAATCAGGCAGGTGGGAAAAAGAATTAGAAATGTCAGGCATGGTCAATGAAGGATACATGCTACATCAGCAAAAAAAATATAGAATTGACAGCCAACAAAGCATTTGGTAATTTTAAGGAATTCAGTCGCTGATGCAGGTGCTGCCCCGCTAATAAAATGAAATTCTTTGTAAAACGGGTTATGCATGAACAACTGGCAAATGAAAACTCAAAGAACTTAAAGAAAACGATTACCGTAAAGAAGACTAATTTGAAAAACCTTACTAATGTTTTCATCCCATTGGGAATATACAAAATACGGTTAAAATAGCATCTGTTACCTGCCCGTGCTTGGAGTTTAAAAAGGATTTTAGAGTGAATTATATAAAAAAAAGAATTATGAAAAGAATTATAATACTGCTGTTAATTGTATCGATCGTTTCAGTATCAGCAAAGTCGCAGGATAATCAGGCTGTACTTCCAACAAAAGCGCAATTGGTTTGGTCCGATGCTGAAATTGGAGTATTAATTCATTTTGACATGCAGGTTTTTAAGCCCGAATACGAATGGCGCCGAGATATGGGAAAACATCCTGATGCGTCTGTCTTTAATCCAAAACAATTGGATACCGACCAGTGGATAAAAACAGCAAAAGCTGCAGGGGCAAAATATGCGGTGCTGGTTGCCAAACATTGTTCGGGATTTAGTCTATGGCCAACAAAAGCGCATGAATACAGTGTAAAAAATTCTCCGTGGAAAAACGGTGAGGGCGATCTTGTAAAAGACTTTGTGGCATCATGCAAAAAATACGGTTTAAAACCAGGTATTTATGCAAGTACCACAGCAAATGGATTTTTACAGGTTGATAATCCGGGAAAAGTACTTTCGGGCGATCCTGAAGAACAGAAACGCTACAATAAAATAGTAGAAATGCAACTCACTGAGTTGTGGACGAATTACGGACCACTTTTCGAAATATGGTTTGACGGTGGAGTCTTGCCGGCCGAAAAGGGAGGTTTTGATATTCTTTCTTTGGTAAACAAATATCAGCCAAATTCCATTGCATTTCAGGGGCCATTTGGTTACGAAAATAACATTCGCTGGGTCGGTAACGAAGAAGGAGTCGCTCCTAATCCCTGCTGGTCGAGGGCCGATTCCACTACTTCGGCTTCTGGAGTTATCGAAATTAAAGGACTCAATGGAAATCCCAATGGACTATTCTGGTGCCCGGGCGAATCCGATTTTCCACTTCGCTTAAATTCTTCATTTCAGGGAGGCTGGTTCTGGCATAAAGATCAGGATAATAAAATACGTAGTCTGGATGAATTGATGGATAAATATACAAAAAGTGTGGGCCGGAATACAAACATGCTTTTAGGAATTGTGGTTGACGATCGTGGTCTAGTACCTGATGCGGATGTAAAAAGAATGAATGAATTTGGTAAAGAAGTTGAGAAGTCATTTTCGAAAACTTTGGCAAAAACTTCGGGAACCGGCAATTTATTTGAGTTGAAATTAAATTCAGCTCAGCAAATTAATTTTGTTGTTATTCGGGAAGATATTTCAAAGGGAGAACAGATTCGAAAATATGAACTTTCGGGGAAAACTAATGGAATATGGAAATCTGTTGCCAAAGGACAAAGCGTGGGGCACAAGCGCATTGAAAAAGTAAATGGTCGGTTTGATGCGTTAAAGCTAGAAATCATTGAAAATGAAGGCTCAGTTACTATCGATAATTTCTCTTGTTATTGAGCAAACTAGATCCACAGTTTTATACTATAAACAAATGCGAAACAGTGAAAATTCATCAGTAAAACATCCGTCATGAGGACAAATTACACATTACTATTTTTATTATTTCTCACATCAGTGGTTCATGGGCAGAAAAACGAGGTTAACCTTACTTCTCTTTTGAATGAAATGGTCAACCGCGACCAAATTACCCGTTTCCCTGAAAGTGGGTATAAATGTTTGCAGGCAAGTAGTTACAACCGCGAGTCTGTATCTCCTGAAAAGCCTGGTTGGTTTGCCGATAGCGATGGTCTTGGATTTATCAGAACCGAAGTAAATAATGGTGTTGAAGAGTGGGTTTTGATGGAAGACGATGGACCTGGAGTGATTACAAAAATTTGGGCGGTTTGTTTTTATTACGGATTACAGGATACAACTGGTGCAAACGTCAAATTCTATCTCGATGGAGCCGCTGAACCGGTTGTCAACTGCAATTTCTTTAAATTGGTTAAAGGTCAGGATTTTGTTAAACCTCCTTTTGCAGATTATTCAACCCGTGCCGGAAACCTTTATTTTCCAATTCCTTATGCAAAAAGTTGTAAAATCACCATGGATAAAAAGTCATTTTACAACATAATAAATTATCGAAAATATCCCGAAAATACTAAAGTGAAGACTTTTACAATGAAAGAGTTTAATGCAATTGAAAAACTTCGGTCAGAAGTTTCGTTAAAGCTGGTAAATCCTCCGCAAGCTAAAGGAACTGAATTGACAAAGAAAAAGACTTTACTTAAAAACGAATTATTGCAAATTGAATTGCCCCAAGGGAGTGCAGTTGTAAATCAAATCGAAATAAAAATTAATAGTGCCAAAGATTTACCTCAAGCATTGCGATCAACTATCTTAATTGGTGAATTCGATGGTGAACAAACCGTTTGGGCTCCCGTCGGCGATTTTTTCAATAATGTTGAAAAAATACAGCCTTTCGAAATGTGGGAACGCTCAGTAAAAGCTGATGGTACAATGATATGCCGGTGGATAATGCCTTATAAAACGGCAGGGGCGATTTCTCTTCAAAATATCTGGGATGAACCCGTTGAATTGAGCGTGAAAGTGATTACCGATGATTATGTGTGGGATAGCAATTCAATGCATTTTTACGCCTCCTGGCGAATGGATGAGCCCACACCAACGTTTCCGTTATTCGACTGGAATTTTCTTTCAGCAGAAGGAAAAGGAATGATAGTTGGCGACCAGTGGACGGTTCTCAATCCGAGTGAAGGATGGTGGGGAGAAGGCGATGAAAAGATTTATATTGACGATGATTTTGAACGAAATTTTCCCTCGCATTTTGGCACCGGCACCGAAGATTATTACGGTTGGGCAGGTGGAATTGTACCCACTCCGGCAGACCAGTTTTCGAAACCTTTTTTAGGGAATATCATCGTAGGGTATCCGCGTTCCACGGGTTATAATGTTTGCACCCGGACGCGCGTACTGGATGCCATTCCGTTTAAGGAAAGAATTAAGTTTGATATGGAATCGTCATGCGGAACACGTCAGCAGTGGTTTTTCCTACAATACGCACAAACTACTTTTTGGTATGGCGTTCCCGGTGTCGTTTATAACCGGAAACCACTTCCTCAAATGGCCGAAAAGAAATTGCCAACACTGGAAAGTCTGCAAAAATTAGTAGAAGAAACAAAAAAGCAACAATACCTGGTTGACGGAGCTTTGGAGGCAGAAATTTTACCCATTTCAAATAAAAGTAAAAATGTGGTGGAGAACTTTGCCGAAATTCCATTGTGGGGCGAGATAAGTAATGGCGCAATAAAAAACCTTTGGTTTGAAAATGCTGGCGATTTTGTTGAACTGAAAATTACCGAGCAGTTTGAAAAATCTATCTTGAAAATTTGTTCTGTTGTTGGGAGCAATTGCGGTCAATTCAATATTTATGTAAACGGAAAGCTTAAATCATCGCAAGATTTATTTTCAAGCAACGCCGGAATGACAAATCCGCTTATAAATCTTGGTGAAAACGAACCGGTTAACAACTCGTTTGTAATCAAATTTGAATTTCAGGGAAACAACCAGGCTGCAAAATCAAAAAATGGAAAATATGCCCTGGGCATCGATTACTTTTTACTTCAAAACAATTTTTTAAATCGATAGATATAATATGAAAACACTAAACATTGCAACAGTTATTGTTAAGAGAATTGTTTTTCCTGTTCTTTTTACGCTTTTTATTGTGGGATTTACAAGCTGCACACAGTGGGATTTTTCAACTGATTATTTAAAAATCAGGATTGATAAAACTGGTTACATAACTAGTATGAAGAACACTTCTAAAACACCCAGCCGCGAATTTAGCCCTGCTGATAAACCCTCGCCGTTAATGAGCCTGTACAATGGCAATGAAAAAGTGTATTACGAACCGCAGTCAGCCGAATACAACAAAACCGATAAAACCATTACACTAAATTATCAAAACGGATCAGTTGCACGGATTTCAATAGATCCTCACGAAAAGTATCTAAAGCTAACTCTTCAATCGCTCGAACCCCGGAATGGCGTGGATGGTGTGCAGTGGGGACCGTATCATACAAATATTACCAATCTTCTTGGCGAAATTATTGGAGTTGCACGAGATACAAGCGAGGCGGTTAATTACTCCATTGGCATGTTGGCGCTGGACGATAACACCTTGGGCGGCACTTCTGAAACAATAGCCGACGCTGCCCCTTTTCAATATATCATTCATACACCCGACACAACCCTTTATCCCTTACCCGATGATTTGCATGAAGGACAAGTTTACACGCTTGGAGGTAACGGAATAAGTGACGTGGCGTTTTATGCCCACAAAGAACCCTACTACCGGATAATGTACGGCAATGCCGCGATGGTTGACGATAAAGGAAGAATTTCAATCAACTATCACTCAAGAGACAGGACTTTCAAAAGAGAAGTTTACTATTCGCTTATTCCCAATATGGCCGCCAATACTCCAAACCATTTGGAAGTTCAACCTTTGCCGGGAGTAGATTTTATTGGCTCTTCCATCGCTTTATGGGGCAGCCCCGATAGTACTGCTTTGTTGGATGTGATTCAAAATATAGTTTTAGCCGAAGGGTTGCCTCACCCAACTTTTAATGGTAAATGGGTAAAAGACCCGACGGCCTTTGTCCCTGATGCCATTACCAGCGGGGGTTTGTATGACAGCATAATTTCATATACATCACAATTAGGTTTTAAGACAATCAGTTTATACGATCAGGGTTTTATCAGGCCTGATCGGGGAAATGAAGGCTATATTGATGGGAAAGATTTTGAGAAAAGGCCGATAAAACTAACAACCGGGAATAAATCGCACAAAGAGTTTTCTGAAATGGCTGCAAAATATGGCATTACAATAGGACGAACACCAATTACGACGGCTTTGGCTCCCGGCACAAAGGATGCCAGCCCTGTACCAAACGACAGCCTGTGTTATCAGCAAAAACGTGTGTTGTTGAATAATATCACTGTAAGCGATACAATACTTTTAATTGATGACCCAAAGTACATGGACGAAATTGCCAGTTGGGAAGGGCATGCAAAAAATCTGAACATGTTAAAAATCGGCAAGGAGTTGATTCATTATCTGGGTATTTCAACTGAAGAACCCTATCGTTTGTTAAATGTAAAACGCGGATACTGGGGGACTCAAGCAGCTGTTCATCAGGCGAACGACACCATTTACAAACTGCAGGTAACTTTGAATTATGGTTATGACGGATTAATACCCAATATGGAACTTCAGGATAAAATTGCCGAATACTATGCTGATGTTTGTTTTATTAACGGTTTGGGTTATTATGATTTTGATGGCCAGGAGTTTTTGTTCAACAACGGACATGGCTACTACTCGGCAAAACGTTTTTTCCGGCATATGTTTGAACGTGCTGAAACACTTGGTATTCCCCCGATCCGTTTTACAGGGGCCACATTATCCGAAGGCTCATGGCATTACCAAAGTATCTGGAATGTCGGCGGGGGCAAAAACCTGTACGATGTTGACACCCGTGAATGGGGCAGCGCAACAAGTCAGGGAAAAGACCTACGAGACGTAACCTATTCCAATTTTTTCCCGGTTTCCTTCGGAGGCAATTTCCCCATAAACGCCAATTCAACAGTTGAGCAATATGAACATATTCAAGCCATTTCAGTGGGAGTTGGCGTAACTTACAGCTTGTATCTCAACCAGAAAGATGTTGAAAGTTGTCCACAAAAGGATGCTATATTTAAAGTCATCAGAACCTGGGAAGATGCGCGGGCTGCAAATGCTTTTCCACGAAGTATAAAAAAACAATTGGCAGATCCGGCAAAAAGCTGGACTTTGGAAACCGTCGATAATAATACCTGGAAACTATTCCAAATTATTAATGGTGTAAAAACAAATCCTATAATCTTGACCAAAGCTACAGGAAATTGATCTGAGTAAATAAACAAGAAGGAATGAAATATTTTATTCTGTTAATGTTGTTGTTGCTAATTGGAAATGGAACCAACGCAACAGTAAATGGTGAAAGAAATAAAACCCAAAGTTTTATACTGAGGTTAAAACAGGGAGAACACATTAAGATTGCAGCATTGGGTACCAGCCTTACCGGTGGGACATGGCGATGGTTCGATGTGATGAAGGAGTGGCTGGAGCATGATTATTCCGGTCAAGTAACTTATTTCAATGAAGGAGTAGGTGCTTCAGCATCATCTTATCCCCCGGAAGTTTGTGGCTTGGAAAAGGTTAAAACGGTGGCTAAACAAAAACCGGATGTGGTCTTCATCGAATTTGCTGTAAATGACGCCTATAAACCTTATAATATTTCAGTAGAAGAGAGTCGTAAAAATCTGGAGAGTATGATAAATACATTGAAAGGGGCAAATCCAGAGGTTGAGATCATCTTACAGACGATGAATGTTGTGATTGATATGCCTGAACTAAACATGACAGAAGCGACAAAAAGAGCAGATTTGCTAAAATATTTGGAAATGTATCGTGAGCTTGCAAAGGTGGATGACCTTTTATTGATTGATCATTATCCCAATTGGCAGAAGTTTTTAAAGGAGGAAGGGCGCGATGCATATATTAAAGTAGTTACCGATGGTATTCATCCCAATTTGGATGGGTATAGAAAAATTGTACTGCCCGAATTGAAAAAGGTTCTGGCAGGTACGCAGGGTAAATGGTTGCCGGAAGAATTCCGGTCATCATCAATATCTAATGAAGTGGATGAATTTCTGCATGCATTATATGGGCAAATTCGCTTGCTGCATTGCCAATATAATGGATCAACTCTTGCAGGCAAAACGTCTTTCTCAGAGAATCAACTAAGGGTTGATGACACTACCTGGAGTTGTAATGTGAACGCTAAGCCTGTTAAAGAGGATAATCAGGCTATGGATATAAATGTTACATTTAAAATGGAAAAAGGAATGGAAAATTCGGCTGGTGTAGCTGTTGCTTTTGATTTTTCTAATTGGTCAACCGATAACTATGTGATGCTTCCTGCCTCGGTTTATAATGGGAATCGGTGTAAATTGGTCGATAGAGAGTACGCTGCAGGGTTAGACCGAAAATACTTGTATCAGAAAGATATTCCAATGATGTCGGTAAATATTCCACAACTTTCACCAAATAGTGATGGCATTTCTAGAGTTGAGGTAAATGCAAGTAATATGGCAACACCGGCAATCTGTTTTTTCAGCAAAAAGCTTAAACGTGGTTTTATTATTTTGGCACAACAAAAGACACAATTTGCAGATAATGGATTTATTATTGAGGAAAGTTTCGATCGTAAATCAGCCAGTTTCTTAATTACTGCACCTGGTGTTCGGGAAAAAAAACCAATGTTTGTTGGCTTTGCCGAAAGCCCCGACAGAGGTGTTGAATTAACTGCCGGAGATGAGATCAATTTGAAGCTGCGGGTATATTCTTTTGAAGCTTCGGAGATACCTGAATTCCTGGATAAATTTATGAAGGTTCGTAAAAAGCTGACCGGCGAAAATAACCCACGAAATCTTATTCCTTTTAGTCAGATAGCTACCTGGATGACAGAACGTATCGATGCCCGTTGGTACGCCGGAGTAGATTTTCAGTTTTATTGCCCTGAAAATGCCAACTGGATATCGTTTGGATGGGTGGGTGGTTTAATGAATACTTACCCCATGTTAGCGCTCGGCGACCAATTTCATCTTGACCGGGTAAGCAGTACTTTTGATTTTGCCATTCCCCGCGCTCAGGGAGACGCGGGTTATTTTTTCGGGGCATTGAATTATGACGGTAAAAACTTTGGACGCGAGGGATATGACGAATTTCCGGAAATTATCCTTACCCGAAAAAACGCAGATGTACTTTTTTGGATGATCAAACAATTTGAATTGCTTAAAACGCAAGGCAGGGAAAAATCAATTCATCCTGATTGGGAAAGAAATATTCAACGTCTTGCAGATGCTTTTGTTGCCACCTGGAAAAAGAATGGGCAATGGGGAAGAATGCTAAACAACGAAACAGGAGAAGTGGCAGAATACAATACTTCAGGAGGTGTAATGGCAATTGGTGGCCTGGCCCTGGCTGCCAATTATTATGGCAATCCGGAATATCTGAAAATTGCAAAAGAAGCTGCTGATTTTTATTATCAACGTGATTTTGTAACACTGGGAATGACCACCGGAGGATGCGCTGATATTTTACAAAATGCCGATTCCGAAACAGCAGCTGGTTTTATGACTTCACTAATGGCCTTGTATGAAACAACAGGAGACGAGAAATGGTTGGGAAAATCCCGTGAACTGGCAAATTTGGTTGCAACCTGGACAACCTCATACGATTATGAACTTCCCATAGAAACCGAGTTGGGTAAACTTGGGGCAAAACTTGCAGGTATTTACTGGGCAAGTACTCAGAATAAACATGGGGCACCCGGAATATGTGCCAGCTCCGGTGATGCCCTGTTCAAAATATACCGCGCAACAGGCAAGCTGCTTTATGCCGATTTATTAAATGATATTATTCATGCACATGGTGAAAGCATCCGCCCCGGAGGATATACGAATGAACGCCTGACTTATTGTGATGCCGACAGCCGGGGTGAAAGAGGGACGCACGTAACCGGATGGAACGAGTTAAATGGCATTTTGATGGCCATGGAAATACCCGGAATCTATCTGCAAACGGATAAAAATGAATTTTATGTTTTCGACCATGTAGATGCACAAGTAGTAAAGCGCGATAAAAATGAAGTGACTATAAATATCACAAATCCAACAAAGTTTGATGCAGAGGTGGCCATTTTTGCTGAAAAGTCGGCTCAAGCAAAAAAGGCTATTGGTTATATCACATTTCTTAATTGGCCGAAAGTTGGCGTAAAATCAGGAGAATCAAAGATTTTCAAAATTTCAGATGAAGGACGAATTATATTATAATAAAGAAATCAACATATAAGAAGCAGAACAAGGAAAATAAGATAAACCAATATTAATAACATTGAAATCATGAAAAATTCAATTATTTTAATTTTAATCTGGCTGACATTTTCGTTTGGCCCGATCTCGGCTCAGGAAGTAGCATCTAAAGAGTACACAACCAATTACAAGAAAGTAATGGAACGAACTCAGTGGTGGCGCGATGCCCGGTTTGGTATGTTTATCCATTTTGGCGCTTATGCAGTTCCAGCGCGCGGCGAATGGGTAAAATCGAATGAACACTTAACCACCGAACAGTATCAGAAATATGTCGATGAGTTCAATCCTGCTGATTTTGATGCCAAAGAATGGGCAAAAACAGCAAAAGCTGCCGGAATGAAATATGCGGTTCTCACGGCTAAACATCACGATGGTTTTTGCATGTTCGACAGCAAACTGACAGATTACAAACTCAGTAAAAATTTTGGAGGTCGTGACCTGGTCCGCGAGTTTCTCGATGCTTTTCGTGCTGAAGGATTGAAAGTCGGCCTTTATTATTCACTCATCGACTGGCACCATCCCGACTATCCAAATGTGGGCAACCATCCGCAAGTGAATGATAAAGAATATGGCAAACGTACTTTCAATTGGGATAATTACCTGAAATACATGCATGGACAGGTTGAAGAGTTGGTTAAAAACTATGGAAAGCTCGACATCATGTGGTTCGATTATTCATTCGACGATTATAGCGGTGAAAAATGGGGAGCCACTGAACTGGTTTCGATGATTCGCAAATACCAGCCTGATATTATTCTCGATAATCGTCTGACTGTTAACGAAGGCACTTCATCAAAACAACGCATGCTGAAAACTATTGGCGATTTTGAAAGTCCGGAACAGGGAATTCCTGATGCGCCGCTGATCGACAAATACAATAATCCGCTCCCTTGGGAAACCTGCCTTACCCTTAATGGTGGCTGGGGTTACACAGAACAGGATCACAACTGGAAATCTCCGGAACTGATTATCCATTGTCTGGTAAACTGTGTAAGTAAAAACGGAAATCTACT
Source organism: Draconibacterium sp. (assembly GCA_041739985.1). Lineage (GTDB taxonomy): Bacteria > Bacteroidota > Bacteroidia > Bacteroidales > Prolixibacteraceae > Draconibacterium. The sequence goes on from JBGSMW010000044.1 coordinate 44,954, forward strand.
GCTGAATGTCGGTCCGAATGCACGTGGGGAAATACCTCAGGAAAGTGTGGATATTTTGGTGGAAGTGGGTAAATGGATGTCCGAAAACGGAGAAAGTATTTATGGCTGTGGAGCAAGTAATTTGGCAAAACCAGACTGGGGACGTTATACACAAAAGGGAAAATCCATCTATGCACATTGGATGTATCCAAACTTGGGTCAATTGAATGCCAAAGGTGTCGATGGCGATAAGGTTAAGAATATTTACCTGCTGAAATCCGGAGGAGAATTGTCGTATCGGAAAGCGTGGTGGGGTAACAATGAGCCGGGAAACCTGTTTATCACTGTTGGAAGTTCACCTCAGAAACCTGTGGAATATGACACCGTGGTAAAAATTGAGATGAAGAAATAATCAGATTCTCAATCTAATGGGCAGATAATTTGAATAATGATAGCTAAATGGCTGCATTTTTAATTTATCTGCCCTTTCGGTTCACAATTTAAAGTAGGGATCAAAACAATATTCATCAAAAAATGAAAAAATTACTTTCTGTATTATTCCTTTTATTCGTTATTTTAGGAACATGTTCGTCTGTTTTTAGAAATTTTTGAAAGGTAGCGAATATGAACTTAGTAAAATAAAACTGTCTCATTGGAAAAAATCACCATTCAGGGAGGGAAAGGATTTTTAATTGTATTGAAGAATCGAATTGTAGGATTAAACTAATTTAGCCGTAACAGTCCAGCTTTTGCATACAAACCAAACAAAAGCCTGTTCAAAAAATTGGAATTAGATATTAAAGTAAATCAAAAGAATACAGGATGAAAAAATATTTACTAATCATTGTTTTATATTCTATACTGCTCACAATTAGTGCTCAGCAAATTGGCTATAAAAATTACTGGACTGGCGCGCCAATCCATATTCCAAATAATGTTAGCATCGATGCCCCATTAATGGGTAATGGAGATGTAACAATGAGCTTAGGGCTTAAAGAAAATGGTTTGCGTTTTTACTTATCGAAAAACGATTTTTGGAGATTGGTTTCACAAGGAGATGGTTTATCGGGTCCCCGTTCTGTTGGTTTTGTGGATATCAGTATTGCAGGCTTTGACGATGCCACCTTTAGCGCTGAACAATTACTCCAAAATGGCGCTACAACCAGCATATTAAATAAGAACAACCAACAGATTGAAGCAAAATCATGGGTTTCGGCAACTGAAAATTTGATATTTATTGAACTGACCGCTATTCATGAATCAGCTAAAATTACCATTAATTTATCTACTCCGGAAAATCCCCAGGCAAAATTGGTAATTGGCGAAGAAGAAAATGTTTACTGGCTAACCCGTGCTTTTGCCGACAGCGTTGATATTGCTTCTGAGGTGGTTGTTGCTTTAAAAACAATCGATTTTTCAGGCAAGATTATTGAATTGAAACCGGGTAAAAAAGTCATTATCGCTATAGCCGTTGAGAGTAAATTTAAAAGCAACGAACCATTGGAATTTGTATTGAACCGAATAAAAAAAGTCAGTAAAAATTCACTTTCAACTTTAATAAAAGAGCATGATAAATGGTGGGAAAATTATTGGGGAAAATCTTCAATAAGCATCAATGATACTGTTCTAATGAAAGCTTATTATCAGGGACTTTATACGATGGCTTCCTGCAGCCGCGATAAAAAGTTCCCGCCCGGAATTTTTGGCTGGACAACAACAGATGCACCGGCTTGGAATGGCGATTACCATTTGAATTATAATTTCCAGGCCCCATTTTATGCTTTGTATGCTGCAAATCGCCTGGAGCAGGGAGAACCACAAGATGCACCACTGATTGATTTTATGCAACGTGGAGAATGGTATGCGGAAAATGTAACAAACACAAGAGGTATCCTTTATCCGGTGGGCATCGGACCTTTGGGAATTGAAGTTACCCGCAACTTTCCCCGATACGAAAAAGAATCGGGTGGTCTGTTTTTCGGGCAACGCTCAAATGCTGCTTATGGCCTTATTAACATGGCTCAAAATTGGCGTTGCACATATGATATTGATTACGGCAAAAAAATCTATCCATACGCATTGGCGGTTATAAATTTCTGGGAGGATTATTTGAAGTTTGAAAATGACCGGTACGTTATTTATGGCGATGCAATTCACGAAGGTAGCGGGAAAGATAAAAACCCGGTTTTATCGCTTGGGCTGGTTCGAAACGCCTTCGATTTGATAATTGATTTAAGTTCAACCCTGAAAATAGATGAAAACAGACAGGAAAAGTGGCGGGATATTTTAGGCAAAATCAGCGATTTCCCAGTTCAAATTCGAAACGAAAAGAAAGTGTTCCGTTACACAGAAGAAGGTGTTGCCTGGTGGAATGATAATGGATTGGGTATTCAGCATATTTATCCGGCCAACGCAATTACACTGGACAGCGATTCAGAATTATTGAACGTTGCTCATAACACAATAGATGAAATGCAACGGTGGCAGGACAATAACACAAGTAGCAGTTTCTTTATGGCTGCAATCAGGGTGGGATATGACCCAACGATAATTTTAAATGAACTGCATAAATATGCTTTGCACACCTATCCCAACGGTTTTCAGTTAAACAATCCTCACGGAATAGAGAACAGTTGCACAGTGGCAAATGCATTAAACGAAATGATGTGCATGAGTGCCGGTAATGTTATCAGACTATTTCCGGTTTTCCCCAAAGATCAGGATGCATGCTTTAAAAATATCAGGACATGGGGCGCTTTTTTAGTTTCGGCAAGCTTGAAAGATGGGATTATTTCTGATGTAATAATGATTAGTGAAAAAGGAAAAACCTGTACCCTGGTCAATCCCTGGCCTGATAAAAAAGTAGTGCTTTACAGGAATGGTAAAAAAGCTGAAACGATTGAGGGTGAAAGGATATTATTCGAAACAGCAATAAATGAAACGGTGGAAATTAAATCAATATAAAAACATGAAAACGACAACAAGCTTTTACATGGCCGGTTTTATTATTATCTCTTCTTTCTTGATTTCAGCGACGTTTGAAGATAAGCCGGCAAACCATGAAATAAGTTACCTTGATTGCAACAACAAAAAAGTATCTGCGGATATACAAAATGTGAAGCTTGTTGAACCTGATAAAATAAAAATGAATGCTTCGTCTTTTCCAAATGACATGAATTGCCTGCCCCAACCGGTTTATCGTTATCGCAAAGATGGCAAGCCGGGCAGGGAAGTAAAAATCACCTTCATTGGTTGGGAAATCTCCGGGAATGCGCAAATAGAAGTTGCTTTTAACAAGCAGACGGAAATCACGGAACTTAATATTCAGGCCGGTGGCGACACTGTTTGTAGTGTATTGCTGCCTGCAAATATTGGGGTCGAAAAAGAAGCTGAAGTTACCTTGACTTTACTTCAGGATAAAAAGAAATTGCAAAAGACCGTGATGGTTCCACCCATGCGCCACTGGAACGTTTACCTGTACAACCATTCACATGTAGATATTGGCTACACAAATACTCAAAAGAACGTTGAGATACTGCACAAAACCAATATTATTGAGGGTATTAAACTTGCAAAAGCTACAAAAGATTATCCAGAAGGCTCTCGTTATCGTTGGAACCCTGAAGTAACCTGGCCACTTGAACGACTGTGGCAAACAATGCCCGACGAGCGGGAGAATGTTCTGCAGGCCATCCGCGACGGACAATTGTGTGTTGATGCAAGCTATTTAAATCTCAACACCAGCGTATGCTCCGATGAAGAACTGTTCCATGCCTTTACTTTCAGCCGCAAAATGCAAAAGCTTACAGGCGAATCAATGGATGTTTTCCAACAATTTGATATTCCAGGCATGTCATGGGGATTGATTCCGGTTTTGACACAGGAAGGTGTGCGCTACATTATGACATGGCCGAACAAAACCCGTTCGGGCCATACACACGAAGGAATTAGTCAGCTACCGTTTTGGTGGGTTGGTCCCGATGGCAAATCAAAAGTTCTGTTTTTGCAACCCGATGGTTATGCCAACAGCGGAAGTATGACAAAAGGTGCAGAAACCGGACGCCCTTGGTTTGGTCAAAGAGACTTATCCAAAATTCCGGCAGTTATTAAAACCGGCAGCGCCAATGTAGATTTCACGGATAAACTAATTGAAATGGAAAAAGCAAAATACCCCTACGATTTTTGGGTGCTTTCCTGGACTCTTTGGGATAACTGTCCGTTGGATGCCGATATTCCGGATGCAGTAAAAGCCTGGAATGAAGAATATGCTTTCCCTCATATCATTATTTCCGGAGGCCACGAAATTATGGAAATGATAGAAAAAAGATATGGCGACCAACTTCCCGAGGTAAAAGGCGATTTTACCGAATATTGGACTGATGGATTGGGTACTGCCGCGGAGTTAACTGCAATGAATCGTAATGCCAAAGAAAAACTCGCGCAGGCTGAAACAATTTGGACGATGCTCAATACTGGCAAATCAGTGCCAAGGGAAGAGTTTGATGAGGCGTGGCGTTATATTTCGCTAAGTTCAGAGCATACCTGGTGTTTCGAGAATCCCTCGGAACCCTATTTCCAGGATGCCATTTGGAAGGTCAAGCAAAGTTATTTTCATCAGGCAAGTGATCGCACCCAGGTTTTATATGATGAAGCACTTGCACCCGCAACCGACAAATCCAATGGGGCGCTTGGACCATCGGAAGGTGCGGCGGCTGGTGGAGTGGCAGTTTTCAATACCCATTCATGGAATCATGGGGGACTTGTAAAACTTTCGCAAGCCGAAAGTCTTCGTGGCGACAGAGTTACCGATGAACAAGGCTACGATGTGCCGGCACAAAGGCTTTCAACCGGAGAACTTGTATTTATGTGTTCAAACGTTCCTGCACTTGGTTCCCGTCACTTTCGTGTTGTAAGTGGGAAAAGTCCTCTTTTAAATGGGTGTAAAATAACTAACACGACAATTGATAACGGGCAGCTTCGCGTTACCGTCGACCCAATTTCAGGAAATATTACAGAACTCATCAATCTCTCGAATGGTCACAATTTCGCCGATGTAAATGTTAACGGAGGATTGAATGCTTTCCGCTGGTTGCGTGCTAATGTTGACGACCCGAAAGCTGACTCAAATATTGTTATTACCACAGTTGAATCTGGCCCTTTGGTTGTTGAACTGCTTGTAACTTCAAAAGCGGTTGGTTGCCGGGCTGTATCTCGCTCGGTTCGTCTGGTTCAGGGACAGCCATGGGTAGAAATTACCAATACGGTGGATAAGCTTCCGCTCATTGAAAAAGATGGTGTTCATTTTGGTTTTGGTTTCGATATCCCCAATGGAAAAACCCGGGTTGACATTCCCTGGGGTGTAATGGAGATGGAAAAAGACCAGTTGCCACAGGCAAACCGGAACTGGATTGCCATGCAACGATGGCTCGATATTTCGAACGAAAAAAATGGCGTAACCTGGAGTTCACTTGATGCCCCGCTATTTGAATACGGAAACATGACAGCCAATCTTGATACAAAATGGGGAAACGAAGGTAAATGGATTGACAAACTCGAACCCAGTTCAACCATTTATTCTTGGGTGATGAACAACCATTGGATTACCAACTTCCCGTTGACTCAGGATGGACCAGTAAGTTTTCGTTACCGAATTTTACCTCACGGAAGATTTGAAGTTGCAGCCGCCAACAGATTTGGGCTTGAGCAATCGCAACCACTGGTGCACGTTACTACCAACATCGATCCAAAAACCAATCCTTTGGTTTCCCTTGATAACGACAAGGTTTATGTAACTATTATTAAATCTTTAGGCGATGGTAAAGAAACACTTCTCCGTTTGCGCTCGCTCTCTGATAAAACTGAAACGGTAAAACTTGCGTATCCGGCAGGAATTCCAGAGTCAATCCACAACTGCACTATTAGTGAAGAATCAGGAGAACCATTTTCAGGAACAGTAACGCTATTACCATTTGGGATGGCAACATTTCGAATTAGGTTTTGATTATCGCTTTTGTATTAGAGTTGACATTAAATTAAAGAATCAATTACAAAAACGTAATACGGATGAATAAAGAAATAAAAATAATTGTAGTCCTTGTGTTTTGTATACTCTTTTTCCTATCAGCGAAGGCACAGAATTACGATACTAAAACAACTTTGCCGGATGCAAACTCCCCTGTAGATATAAATAGAACAACAAAAATAAGCTCCCAAAAACCAACTGTTGAGAACGTAATTATCGTTTATAAAACGCATTTTGATATTGGTTACTCGGAAACCGTGCAACAGGTTTTGCACGATTACCGTACTTCAATGGTAGATCGTGTGCTTGAGGCAATTGATATAAACAGCAGTCAACCAAAAGACAAACAATTTGTTTGGACAATTTCGGGCTGGCCCATGAAACAGATCCTTTGGGAAGGACAATCACCTGAGCGGAAAGAAAAAATTGAACAGGCAATCCGTGACGGAAACCTGGCAATTCATGCTTTCCCGTTTACCATGCACACCGAAACTTCTGATCTGGAAGACCTTGTTCGCGGATTAAATATTTCTTCAACACTTGCCCGCAAGTATGGACAACCGCTCTCAATCAGCGCCAAAATGAGTGATGTGCCAGGGCATTCCTGGATTATTCCAACACTTTTTACCCATGCAGGAATTAAGTTTTATCACATGGGCGGACCGGTTGTAAATAAGGAACTTGGCCTTCCACTATTTTTCTGGTGGGAAGGACCTGATGGCTCGCGATTGCTAACACTTTATAATAACGGCTACGGCAGTGATAAACTTCCGCCTGATAACTGGCCTTATAAAACCTGGATTCACATTAGTATGACAGGAGACAACCAGGGACCTCCCAGTCCCGAAATTGTTGCCAAAGACCTTGCATTTTACAATAGCAGGGGAATAAATGCCAAAGTTGGCAACATGGATGACTTTGCCAGAATGATTTTAAATGAAGATTTAAGTGAAGTACCTGTTGTTCGCTCCGATATAGGTGATGTTTGGATTCATGGAATAATGAGCAGGCCTGAAGGGGCTAAACTGGCACAAAATATAAGGCCATCTATCGGTGGTCTGGAACAGTTGTCAACCCTCGAATCAATATGGGGTATTTATTCCCCCGATTTACGTAAAACAACCGCCGATGCCTATGAACAAAGTTTGCTCTACAGCGAACATACCTGGGGACTTGCCAATCAGCATTATCTTAAAGTTCCATATGGAAAAGAATGGCAGGAGTTGTGGGAAAAAGGCTTGCCTCCTCAATACAAACTAATGGAAGAATCGTGGGAAGATCATACTGATTATATCAGAAATGTGAAGAAACTGGTAACCAATCCTTACCGGGACGCTGTTGCATCGCTTGCCGATAATGTTAGTTTTGAACAAAACCGAATCGTGGTTTATAATCCTTTGCCATGGACACGCGATGGATACATTGAGTTGGACACACGTTTGATCTTTGGTAATGATTTTGTTTCAATTAAACCTGTTGATGGCGGACCTGCGATAGTTGTCTCCCACGAATATCCTGCAATTGAGGATAAAGCACCCATGTCACGCTTTGTGGTTAAAGATATTCCCCCAATGGGTTATCGTACTTTTATTGCTTCAAACGAAAAAGCAATTGCTCCTGAGTTAATGGCAAATAATGAGGCCGGGGTTATTGAAAGCCCTTTTTTTAAGGCTACAATTGATGCCAAACATGGCCGCATTGCCAGTTTAATAGATAAAAAAACGGGGAAGGAGTTGGTTGATGCAAATGCCCCACAAGGATTTGGCCAGTATTTCTACGAACGATTTGGATATAAACAACTCTCTGACTGGATTGATAAATCACTCTATCCTCAATACCAGGCACACAAATTTGCATTTGTTGCTTACGATATGCCACAGGATGTAGATTATAGTTCTGCCTTGTCTGAGAATATGGTCCTTAGTCTGGAGAAATCAGATATTGATGTAAAAGCCATAATGACAGGTACAATAGCTGGTCCGGGACAACCACAAAAGATTTCCATTACGCTTACTTTGTCGGGAAGTAATCCGATTGCCGACCTCGAAGTAAGCTGGCAGAAACAACCTGATTCGTGGCCCGAAGCAGCCTGGATATGCCTGCCATTTAAGTGCGATAACCCGGAATTCCGTCTTGGACGTATTGGTGCGGATACTGACCCGGTAAAAGATATGGTTACTGATAATGCCAATTATCACCTCTGGTGGGTAAATAACGGCGTTGCAGTTTATGACGGAAAAAGCGGATCGGGAGTAGGTATCTATTCGCCGGATGCACCCCTGGTAAGTTTGGGCGAGCCTGGAGAATATAAATTTGATAAACGCTATGAACCAGAAAAACCCTATGTTTATCTCAACTTGTACAATAACCATTGGCGCACCAATTTCTCTTCCTGGATTGGTAACGGGCAACGAATGAGTACCAGGGTAAGTATATGGACTTTTAGCAAATTTGCCACTGAAAGTTCACTTTATACACCGGCAATGGAAATCCGGATTCCAATGCAGGTGGCCAGTTCTAAAGTTAAAAACGGTAAATTGCCGGTTTTTCAGCAAGGGATTTCACTTTCACGCAAGGGGGTAGCTGTTTCTGCCTTTGGCCCAAATCCCGATGGAGAGGCAACAATCCTGCGATTATGGGAACAAGGAGGCAAATCCGGCAATCTTGAAGTTACATTGCCCGCTGGAGCAAAGTTTACTACCGCTCAAATGGTGAATCTTCGTGGAGAATATAAGGGTAATCCAATAAATATTTCAAATGGTATATTGTCGTTTTATTTAAATGCGTATGCTCCCAAAAGCTATGTTCTGAAAGAGTAATCATTAATTAAAAACTCATTAATTTTGTAAAGTATAACATAATAAATCAATTAAAACTTTTAATCATGGAAAACCGGAAATTGCAAATAGTAAATAACGTAGGGTGTTTTGCTTTGGTGGAAGCATTTACAACGCTGGAAAAACAGTTAAGCACAATTAAGTCGTGGGGATTCTCAAACGCCGATATTACAGATAGCTCCGATGGTGCCTGTCTTGGTGCTGCTTACGGCTTTACATCGCTGGCCAGTCTCGATGCCAATCCTTTTGATTTGAGACGGATGTTTGACAACGCGGGATTAACAATCTCATCGGTTTGTGCACACGCCGAACTTCTTGACCCAACTGCTCCCTGGCGCTACGGAACGGCACAGATTATTAAAGCGGTTAAAATTGCCGGTGCACTTGGTATTAAACATGTAATCACCTCCGAAGGAGATCCGAAAACTGAATTTGGCAGAAAGCTGACAGATGCCCAAGCTATATTTTCCATTACAGAAAAACTTTATGAACCATTGAGACTTGCAGCCGATATGGGCGTTAAAATTTTGATAGAACCACACGGACATATCACTGATTCAGTAGTTTATACCGAACAGGTGCTAAATGAGTGTAATTCAGAAGCACTTGGTCTAAACCTGGATACAGGTAATTTATGGCTTGGTGGTGGAGATCCGATTGAATACATTAAAAAGTTTGGAAATAAAATTGAACATGTCCATTGGAAAGATTTACCGGCCGAAATGGAAGCTCATCGGGGCAAAATGTTTGGTTGCGGCATGGCTGTAATCCCTCTGGGAACCGGTGTTGTGCCGGTAGAAGAAGTTTTTAACGAATTGGTTAAAATGGGTTTCGAAGGTTATTCCACCTTTGAAATTGCAGGTGAAGAAGCCGTTAAAAAGAGCCTGGAATTTTTGAAAGACCTGGCAAACAAATAAGGCGAATCATTATTTGTTTAAAATAATATAAATCAGCTATTTATGAAATCAATATATACAGGCAGAAGGGGTTTTCTGAAAAAGACAGCTTGTGCAGCGGCAGGAACTTTAATAATGCCAACCATATTGTCATCGTGTTCAAAAGGAGCAAATAGTCGTATTCAAATGGCACATATTGGAGTGGGCGACAGGGGAACAAGTACAACCAAAGGATATTTTCTGCCTGTTCCCGATTCCCGTTCGCTGGCAGTTTGCGATGCATTTACAAACAGAAGGGAAGATTTGGCAAAGCATATTTCGGCTTTTTATAAGGAAAAGTACAAGGAGGAATTTACCTGTACTCCTTATCTCGACTTTCAGGAAATCCTCGACAGACCTGATATTGATGCAATTCACATTTCAACAGGGGATTACTGGCATTTACCAATTGCAATAAAAGCCGCCAGGGCAGGCAAACATATTTATCTTGAAAAACCACTTGGGTTGAACTTAGGCCAGATGGTTGAGCTGGAAAAAATAATGAAAGAAAAAAACCTTGTGTTTCAGTATGGAACACAGCAAAGGTCGCTGGTGCATGTGAAAAAAGGAATTGAGATGATTAAAGCCGGCGAAATAGGTGAAATTAAAAAAATTGATATTTGGGCTCCGCCTGCCGATGGGACTCCTAATGGGTCTGTTATTAGTGAGGAACCTCCCGCAAATTTAGATTACGACCGCTGGTTAGGACCTGCCCCTGTAAAACCGTATTGCGAGGCAAGGGTTGCAAACACAGGCATATGGAATATTTACGATTATGCACTTGGTTTTATTGCCGGCTGGGGTGCACATCCACTCGATGTTGCCGTTTGGGGAGCCAAAAAGCAAATGACCGATACCTGCACAATTACAGGTTCAGGTTCAATATTCCCAAACAATCCGCTCTTTGATACCATCGATTTCTGGGATTTGCAAATTGAATACAGTAATGGACTGCAAATACATTTTGTTAGCACAAACTATGCTGACGAAATGATGAAAAATCTTAAAGACAGTAACGGAACAACTTTTTATGGTACAAAAGGTTGGATTAGCCTCGGCAGGGGAGCGGCCGCTTCTGATATTCCAAAACTTCATAATGAATTGAATGCTGAAGTGTACGGCGAAAATAACTCGCACGGATTGAATTTTGTTAAGTCATTAAAAGGTGAAATCGAACCTTTTGATCCGCTTGATGATGCCATTCTTTCCGACTGCATCAGCCACCTGGGAAATATGCTTGTCCGCTCGGGGAAAGATAAAATTGTCTGGGATGCTGTTAACCGTGAAATTATCAACTATCCCGAATTGAAAGCGTTTTATTTTCAAAGAGAATCGAGGGCTAAATATGCCATATAAACCCGTGGAAGAATGAAATGACAAATGAGGTTTGAGGTCTTTTTAAACTAAAATAATGCACAAAATGAAAAAACTGCTAATCGCGATTTTGATAGGATTTGTTGTTGTTGCCCATTCATCTAATCCTTCAAATTACAATCTCCCGAAAAAGGATGATCAAAACCGTGCTTCACAAATTAAAGAAATGAAGTTTGGTATGTTCATCTGCTGGTCTTTTATCACTTTCTCCGGAAACGAATGGACACCTGCACTCGACAAAAATGCTTCCTATTTTAGGGCTACCGGTTGTGATACCGAAAAATGGTGCAAAGTAGCTTAAGATGCCGGAATGGGCTATATCCTATTCCTGACAAAACACCACGATGGTTTTTGTTTGTGGGATACCAAAACCACAGATAAAAAGTAACCAACAGCCCATTGGGAATTGATGTCCTTGCCAAACTTCGAAAATCATGCGATAAATACGGGAGAAACTTGCACTATATTTCTCCGAAGGCGACTGGAACTGCCCGGGAGCTATTGACGGGAAAGGTTGGAATGAGGGAATAGGAAAAAATGCTGAAATGAAAAAAGAACAATTGAAGGAGTTATGCACCCAGTATGGTCCTATCGAATTTTTCTGGATGGATCATGCAGTTGGTGATGGTGGTTTAAGTCATAAAGAGACTGTTGAGTTCGTTTGTCATTTGCAGCCCGATTGTTTTGTTGGCTTTAATCATGGTGAACCTGCCGGCAGACTATCTTTGAGGGAAATGGGAAAACCCGGAGTTATAAGAGATGCAAGTACATCGGAGTACAATAAAGATGCAGAGACAAATTTCAAAGGATATTTGGCTGCTGAATTTACCTATCCAATTCTACCTAACAAATGCACACACCAACAGAAAATATGATTCGACATTTTCTAAAATACTTAGAATATTAAAAGATATTTGGGAAGTTATTTCTTGTAATTCACAACCTCCTCAAATTTCTTCCTTAGGGTTGCTGCTGAAACAGCATCCACACTTTTATCAATATTCCCGATTCGCAGGACAATTACTGCCTTGTACCCTGTTGGTATTTGAAACAGTTCTTTTTTTGAATTGATGTTTCCGGTTGGACCTTCATATATACGTGCGCCAAGACCAAGACTATGTGCAGCTAAAAACATACTCTGGGTGGCCAATGCGCAATCAAAATCGGGAGTGGTTCCGCTTTCTGATTCTATCCCTGAAACAATAACCAGTACATTCCCTGAAATTACATCATTGATTATCTCTTTCATGGTGGCTTCGTCTTTTATTACCGTGAACTTCCAGGGTTGGATGTTCCTTGCACTTGGAGCCTTAATACCGCATTTCAGAATTAAATCAAGCTGCTGATCAGTCACAGGTTCTGATGTGTACGCTTTTTCGGAGTATCCGGAAAGTATTACGCTGGTAACGCAATTGTCAGTGGCCTGGCCAAACAATTTTGAAACTGTAAATAAAGCAATAACAAGCAATGATAATTTTATTTTCATGTCAAACTGATTTAAAAGATTATACAAGGTATTGAATCTAAAATTAAACAAATTATTTCAGTTACTTAATGCTTTGATTTTATGATATAATCGTTACGAAATCAAATTCAACCAAAAACAGCAGAGAAGAACAACAAGTAAAAACAAATCTTTGGGATGCTTTCATCGACTATCTTGAAACAGCCTATTTTCCGGGTGCTTCCGAATTACTCGACACACAAACCATCGCTTCCGAGTACGAAGCATTTAAACAATGTTACGCTTAATTGAATCCCGGGGGACCGGGATTTTTAAAAAGTCTGTATTGTTGTTCAAATATCAACTATAGTTGCATTTTACCAAACCCCAAAACTTGCATTTCTAAATATTTGTAGGAATCATACTTAAAAATAAATATAATTTTTATTGGTGGTTTCAAAAAAATCATTTAATTTTGTAGGCGAATTACTTAGAAATAAATATTGAGAACAACATTAAGAAATATTGCGAATATACAAACAGGAGTTTTTGCAAAGACAATTTCAAAGGGTGAAATTGTCTATTTGCAGTCAAAGCATTTCGACGAAAATGGAGAGCTTACTGAAATTTTGTATCCTGACCTTGATGCAGATAGCAAAATCGAAAAGCATTTACTTAAAAAGGGAGATGTGTTATTTGCAGCCAAAGGGACAAAGAATTTTGCTGCCTGGTACGAAAATGATAGTTTGCCAGCTGTAGCTTCAACTTCTTTTTTTGTAATCCGTCTGCATGACCAAAATATTCTGCCGGGATATTTGACTTGGTTCTTAAATCACCCTAACACACAAATATTTCTAAAAGGTAAAGCCCGTGGAACTTCTATCGCGTCTATTTCGAAAGCAGTACTGCAAGACCTAGAAATTTCAGTCCCGGATATCGAAAAACAACAATTGATTTTGTCTGTTTCCCAACTTCGGAATAAAGAGAAAAACATCAAACAACAAATCGAAACCCTCAGAGAACAGCAAATTCAACAACAAATAATTAATGCAATAAAATAATTAACATGGCCTTAAAAATTACACAAAAAGACATCAACGATGCAGTTTGGAAAGCCTGCGACACCTTTCGCGGAAGCATCGATCCCAGTATTTACAAAGATTACGTGCTTACAATGCTTTTCATTAAGTATCTCAGCGATGTGCACGATGATAAAATGGATGGCTATCTCGAAAAATACAATGGCGATACCGAACGTGCTAAACGCGCTATGCAGCACGAACGCTTTGTGATTCCCGAAAACTGCCATTTTAAATTTTTATTCGAACACCGTAACGAAGTCAATATTGGTGAGCTAATTGACATTGCATTGGAAGACCTGGAAGAAGCCAATCGCGAAAAGTTATACAGCGAAGACGGTGCAGGTATTTTCCAGAACATTAATTTCAACAGCTCGGTGCTCGGTGATACCAAAGACAAAAACACCCGGTTGAAAAACCTTTTGCTCGATTTTAATAAAGACACCTTGGATTTGCGTCCATCACACCTCGAAGGCACCGACATTATTGGTGGCGCTTACATGTTCCTGATTGAAAACTTTGCCAGCGATGCCGGCAAAAAGGCCGGAGAATTTTTCACACCAAAAGAAGTTTCTACCCTCATTGCAAAACTTACAAAATCGAAACCCGGTTCACGGATTTGCGACCCTACCTGCGGTTCCGCTTCTTTATTGATTAAAGCAGGTGAAGAAGTTGGCTCCGATAACTTCTCGCTTTATGGGCAGGAAGCCAACGGAAGCACCTGGGCCTTAGCGGTAATGAACATGTTTTTGCATGGCTTCGACAATGCAACCATCCGTTGGGGCGATACTATCCGAAATCCCAAATTAAAAGAAGGCGATGCCTTGATGAAGTTTGATACCGTTGTGGCCAATCCACCTTTTAGTTTAGACAAATGGGGCAAAAGTGACGACAAAGAAGAGAACAAAGCAGCCGATAGTTTTGACCCCGAAACAGATAAATACAACCGCTTTTGGCGGGGCACTCCTCCCAAAAGCAAAGGCGACTGGGCATTTATTAGTCATATGATTGAAACCTCTTACGAAGGCCATGGAAAAGTGGGCGTTGTGGTACCTCATGGCGTGTTGTTCCGTGGAGCCAGCGAAGGGAAAATACGTAAAAAAACCATTGAAGAAAATATTCTGGAAGCCGTAATTGGCTTGCCTGCCAACCTGTTTTTTGGAACTGGAATACCTGCTGCTATTCTCATTTTCAACAGAGGAAAAGGTAATAATACCGATGTGTTGTTTATTGATGCCAGCAAACAATACGAATCTGCCAAAAACCAAAACAAACTGCGGCCTTCTGATATCAATCATATCGTTGATACTTACCGCAATTTTAATGCTGGCAAACTGCAGCCCGGCATTGTTGAAGATAAATTCAGCTATGTAGCCAATTTTGATGAAATACAGGAAAACGATTTCAACCTTAACATACCACGCTATGTTGACACCTTTGAGGAAGAAGCTGAAGTGGATATAGCTGCCGTGCAGGAGGAGATTGAAAAACTGGAATATGAGTTAAAAACGACACAATTAGAAATGAACAAATATTTGAAAGAGTTGGAGGCATAAAATGAATATAATTGAAGCAATACAATTAGGACTTCGCAGGGGGTATTACCAATACAAACAACTAAATGACTCCCCTTTAGGCTTTGAGGATAAAATGACAGAATACCTTTTGACAGTATTTGTCTCAATAGAACTTAACAACATCACTTTAAAGATAAATCAAAAGAAAATCAAACTTGAGTATCCATTCTGGCAGTTTTACACAAATGCTTTTCCTAAAATAAAACAATTAAATAAAAAGGATTTATTCAATCAATCTAAATTTATTCGAAGCGAATACCAAAAGAAAAAAACAAAGCAAAGAATAGATATAGTCGTAATCGGTAAAGATGATGACGAAAATGAACGAAGCTTTCATGGAATTGAACTCAAAGCGATAAACACAAACTACGATGGAATAGTAAATGACATAAAAAGGCTATCAAAAGCAATGATAACTACTGACCTGTCAGATAACAATTCTATTGATTTTTGTTTTTTTGGATGTATAAAATCCTACAAAAATAATAATCATCCTATAACACAAACTGAAATAGATGAGAAGAGAAGTGCGCTTCATGATAATATTGAAAAAATACTTGATAATAAGTTCCGTAATAAAGCTAAATTCAATAAGCTTGAATATAATATTGATTATACGGAAATAGCCAGTCAATCTTCAGAAGAGTATTTAAACTCATACAGTGGAATACCTGATACCATTCTTGACTATCATGAGGCTATTGAGATTACTGGTGAAGCAATGGGTATCGTTATTGAAATTAAGAGAAAATAATATGGCTATTACTATAATTACAAAACCCTTGTATAATACCACTATTCCCAGCAACTGGGAAGTGAAGACGTTGGGAGAGGTTGCCACCTTTGTAAATGGGAAAGCTTACAAACAGGAGGAGTTATTGTCAGAAGGCAAATACAAGGTTCTAAGAGTTGGTAACTTCTTTACAAAAGGAGATTGGTATTACTCTGATTTAGAAATGGAAGAAAATAAATATGTTTTTGATGGAGATTTGATGTATGCTTGGTCAGCATCATTTGGCCCAAAATATTGGAATGGAGAAAAGACAATTTTTCATTATCACATTTGGAAGGTTGTACCGTCTGAATTTGTATTGAAGCAATTTCTATTTTTTCATTTGGATTATGACAAGGAAAAAATTCTCGGAAGTAAGCAAGGCGGGACAATGTTTCATGTTACGAAAGGAGATATTGAAAAGCGAAAAATTCCTCTCCCCCCTCTCCCGGAACAATGCGCCATCGCCCACGTCCTAAGTTTAATGGACACTGTCATTAACACAAACAACCAGCTCATTGCCCAAAAAGAACTCCGCAAAAAATGGTTGATGCAAAATTTATTAACGGGGAAGAAACGGCTGAAGGGGTATAGTGGGGAGTGGAAGGAAATCCACATAAAAGATGTTTCCAAAGAAGTAAGTATCAGAAATAAAACAGATAAACAGTTGACTGTTCTTTCCTGTACCAAATATGATGGTTTAGTTGAATCTTTGGAGTATTGGGGCAGAAAGATATATGCAGACGATATTAGCACCTACAAGATTGTTCCTAAAAATCATTTTGCTTATGCTACAAATCACATTGAAGAAGGAAGCATAGGTTATCAGGAAATTTTAGATGAAGCTTTGATTAGTCCAATGTACACGGTTTTCAAAACGAATTCATCAATTGACGATTCATTTTTTTACAAACTGCTCAAATCGCATAAGTTAGTTTATCAGTATCAAAACAGGATGGAGGGTTCAATTGACAGGCGAGGTGGATTAAGATGGGATGCCTTTTCGATTATTAAAATTCATATTCCATCCCAAGAAGAACAAACCGCCATTGCCCAGGTATTACAAACCGCCGATTATGAAATACAACTACTCAAAACCAAAACCGATAAACTGCGTGAGCAAAAAAAGGGAATGATGCAGGTGTTGTTAACGGGGAAGAGAAGATTGAAAATAAATACTCATTAACACATGAATACATCTGAAACCTTTAAGGAATTCCTTTCAAATATCAAGATTTGCGATGATAAAGCTGATGACATTTCTTATCGTTATGGCCGTATTACGAAAGCGTTAAACCAGGAATTTCGTAATACCGATTCGAAAACTGCAAATAGCTTGCAAGTTGGTTCATATGGGAGATATACTGGAATTAACGGCATTTCAGACTTAGATATGCTATTTATCATGCCTGTTTCAAAGTGGGCTGACTATAACAAAGCAGGAGGGCAGTCAAAACTATTGAAAGATACTAAGACTGCTATCTCTAATACATACCCTATTTCCGATATTAAGGTAGACAGATGTGTGTTTACAATAAATTTTACAGACTCTCATATTGATGTACAACCTGTTTTTGAGGTAGAAGACCAAGACTACAAATACCCGGATACATATGGTGATGGTACTTGGAAAATTACAAAGCCAAGAAAGGAAATGGATGCAATGGTCGAATTTGAAACTAATAAGAATAAAAATCTTAGGAGGCTTTGTAAAATGGCCAGATCATGGAAAAACAAGCATGGGGTTTGTATGGGTGGTCTTTTAATAGATACGCTGGCTTATAATTTTTTAAAATCAACCACCTATTATGATGAAAAGAGTTTTTCTTATTACGATGAAATGTGCAAAGCCTTCTTCAAGTTTTTATATGACCAGCCCAAAGATCAGACAGAATATGGAGCTTTAGGAAGTAAACAACGGGTGAAGGTCAAAAAATCATTTAAGAGAAAGTCAAAAAAGGCTTATGATTTGGCTACAGAAGCGATTGATGCAGATTCCGACAAAACAAAACACAGTAAGTGGCGAGATATTTTTGGAAATGATTTTCCGAAATATGAAAGTGAAGAAAAAGAAGCACTGATTACTAATTCAAGTTACAGAAATACTGAACAATTTATTGAATCATATTATACAATTGATATTCGGTTTGATTTAAAAATTGATTGCGAAATAAAACAAAATGGTTATCGAGACGGGTTACTACGAGAATTTCTCTCCAAGAGGATTAAGTTGTTGCCAAATAAATCTTTAAGATTTTTTATTGAGAAAATAGACGTACCTGCACCTTATGCTGTAAAATGGAAAGTAACCAATCGAGGAGAACAAGCGATAAAAAGAGATTGTACCAGAGGGCAAATAATCGATGATTTGGGTATTCTTGAACGAAAGGAAAGTACAAACTTCAAAGGAAGCCATTTTGTGGAGTGTTACATTATTAAGGATACAGTTGTGGTTGCCAGAGATATTATTGACGTTCCTATTTCAGAATAAATAAAAATAGAATTATGAATGAACAAAATAATTTATTAGAATCTCAAATAAGAGAAATATATGGTAGGGTGATTTACACACACAAAACCCATGAAAAATGTGCTGATGTTCTTAAAACAAGAAGTGACTGCTTGAAATTCGCTGAAATTTTCCTGTCCGCAGCAACAACAACGAGTATTTTAGTTGTAGTGTTCGGTGAAGAAAAAGCATTTCAATTTATTGCCGCAATTTGTTCAACGATTTTGCTTGGGATAACACTTTATTCAAAAGATTTTAACTTATTAGCAATAGCTGAAAAACACAAACAAGCCGCATTAAATATTCTTGAAATAAGGGAAAAGTTACTCTCATTACTTGTGGACATTAGAATTGGGAATAAGGAAATTGAACAACTTCAGAAAATAAGAGATGAATTGAACGAGCAACTTGTGACCTCATATAGGGGAGCACCAAAAACAATTAATAAAGCTTATCAAATTGCCTCCAAAGCCTTACAGCAAAATGAGGAGTTTACTTTTTCTGATGCTGAAATTGATAAGTTTTTACCACAAAGCTTGAGAAAAGACTAAAAACATAAATTATGTCACGTAAAGAAAGGCACGTAGTTCCAAACTCCAAAGGTGGTTGGGACTCAAAAAGAGAAAATGCTGAAAGATCTTCAGAACATTTTGAGACTAAAGAAAATGCAATGAACTGGAGCAAAGAAAAGGCAAAACAGGAAGGTTCTGAATTAATTCCGCATAGAAAAGATGGAGTTATTCAAAACCCGAATAGTTATGGGAATGACCCAAATCCTCCAAAAGATAAAAAACACTAGTTATGACAATAGACGAATTAGAACGAATCTTACAGAATCTACGCAATTTAACTGCTGAAACAGAAGTCGTTGAGTTTAAGGAAGCCAAAAACGGATATGATTTTACGAAGTTGGGTAAATATTTCTCGGCACTTAGCAATGAAGCCAATTTGAAAGGCAACCCGCATGCCTGGCTGGTTTTTGGTATTGAGAACAAACATCACAACATTGTCAACAGTATATTCAGGCCTCGCCGGAAAGATTTGGATAGTTTAAAGAGCGAGATTGCCAACAAAACGACTAATCGTATCACTTTCATTGAAATTTATGAACTGATTTTTCCGGAGGGTAGGGTTGTTATGTTTCAAATTCCGGCTGCTCCCAAAGGTTTTCCAATCGCTTTTGAAGGTCATTATTATGGTCGCGACAACGAAGAACTTGTTCCTCTGAATCTGGAAGAAATAGAACGAATCAGGGCTCAGGCCACCACCGAAGACTGGAGTGCAGCAATTGTTCCTGACGCAACTATCGATGATTTGGATGAAGAAGCGATTGCTGTGGCAAGGAAAAACTATAAAAATAAATTTCCTGAAAAAGCATCCGAAGTAGATATATGGAATGATATCACATTTTTAAATAAATCCAAAATTACCATTAAAGGTAAAATCACGCGAACAGCCATTATTCTTCTGGGTAAAGAAGAATCAGAGCATTTTATAAATCCGGCAGAAGCAAAAGTGCGTTGGTTATTGAAAGATGCCAAAGGACAGGATAAAGACTATGCAATTTACAGCTGCCCTTTGTTATTGGCTGTTGATAAGGTTTATGCTAAAATCCGCAATTTAAAATACCGATACATTAAGGAAGGTACGCTTTTCCCCGACGAAATAAATCAATACGAACCTTACAGTATTCGTGAAGCATTAAATAATTGTATTGCCCATCAGGATTATACAAAGCATGGTCGCATTAATGTAATTGAAATGGAAGATCAATTGATGTTTACCAATTTGGGCAGTTTCATTCCAGGGAGTGTGGAAAAAGTTGTTACGGATGATGCCCCTGAAGAACACTACCGAAATCGATTTTTGGCAACTGCTATGTTTAATCTTAAAATGGTTGATACAGCAGGTGGTGGCATTAGAAAGATATTCAATTTTCAAAGAGAGCGTTTTTTCCCAATGCCTGATTACGATTTATCGGGAGAAAAAGTAAAGGTGACTATTTCAGGAAAAGTGCTGGATATTGATTATGCCCGATTATTAGCACGGAATAAGGATTTGGCTTTGGAAGAAATTATATTGCTGGATAAGGTTCAGAAGAAACAACCCTTAAAAACAATTGAAGAAAATCTACTTAAATCAAAAAAACTTATAGAAGGAAGAAAACCTAACTTTTTTATTGGTATCAAAGTCGCTCAAAAAACCGGGCAAAAAGCTTCCTATACAAAAAACAAAGCTTTTGACAAACAATATTATCTTGATTTAATTGTAAAATCAATAATACAACACAAAAGTCTTAGCAGAAAAGATGTTGATGAATTGCTTTGGAATAAACTTCCTGATTGGATGAATGATAAACAGAGGAAATATAAAATTGGGAATCTTTTAAGTGAACTTAGAATGAAAGGAAAAATAGAAAATGTAGGAATTCATAAAGAACCGAAATGGATTATTTATGATTCCGCTATTTAAGAGGGTAATTTTAGGTTTTAGAGAGTCTCTTTAATAGAAGATTTGATAGAAAGTTTAAGAGTAGATTTAAGAGAAAGTTTAAGAGAAGGTTTAAGAGTAGATTTAAGAGAAAGTTTAAGAGAAGATATAGAAGAAATTTAAATAGAAGAGGTGAAGAAGTTAATTCCTCATAAAGTAAAAATCATTCCTGAAAAAACAATAATAAGAAAGAAGTTCTCCATAAAGGGATTTAAATTCTGCAAAAAAATAAAAGATGGATACACCAAGTTTCAAAGAAGACCACATTAGCCAAATACCTGCATTGCAGTTGTTGCAAAATTTAGGTTATAACTATCTCAGTCCGGCAGAAGCAGAAAATTTTAGAGGTGGAAAAACCAGTAATGTTTTGTTGGATGATATACTGCGTAAGCAGCTAAAGGAAATCAATTCCGAAAAACGAATCAGTTCTACCAAAACCACTTACATCAGCGATGCCAATATTGAGAATGGAATTAGGGCTTTGAAAGAATTGCCCATGAATGAAGGATACATTGCTGCCTGCGAAACTGCTTATAATCTAATTACCCTTGGCAAAACATTCGAACAGAGTTTTGACGGAGATAAGAAAAGTATCACCCTCCAGTACATTGATTGGAAAAACCGGGAGAACAATGTATATCATGTCACTGAAGAATACAGCGTAATGCGTAGCACAAGTAAAGAGCATTACCGGCCTGATTTGGTATTGTTTGTAAATGGAATTCCACTTTGCATAATTGAATGCAAACGGCCAGATATGAAGGAGCCAATAAAACAAGCTGTCAGTCAGCATTTACGGAACCAGCAGGAAGATGGTATTCGTGCACTTTATGTCTATTCTCAACTTACATTGAGTTTGGCAACACAGGAAGCAGCTTATGCAACCAATGGCACACCTGAGAAGTTTTGGGCAAAATGGGAAGAAAAATTTATTAACGAAGAAGAGGAAAAGAAATACAAAAACGATATACAGGAACTGAAAAATCAGGTTTTAAGTTCTGAACAGAAAAACAAATTATTTGCTGACCGTTTTAAATATGTACGGCAGTATTTTGACGATTTGGAACTGGAAAACATTTTGCCAACTGTTCAGGATAAATATTTATATAGTTTGTGCAGACCGGAACGGTTAATGGATATAATTTTCAACTTCGTTCTGTTTGATAATGGAGAAAAGAAAATTGCCAGATATCAGCAATTTTTTGCTGTAAAGAAGGCAATGCAGCGCATTCTTACCCTCTCCCCTTTGGGGAGAGATGGAGAGTGGCTGAAAAGAAAAGGAGGTGTAATTTGGCATACGCAGGGCAGCGGAAAATCTTTGACAATGGTTATGCTGGCCCAGGCAATTGCGATGGAAAAATCAATTCGAAATCCAAAAATAGTTTTGGTAACCGACCGCACTGACCTCGATAATCAAATAACAGGTACATTCCGGAAATGCGGAATGTTCGTGGAGAACGCCACAACAGGCCAACGTTTAGTTGAGTTGCTGGAGAGTAAAAGCGATTCAGTGGTTACAACCATTATTAACAAGTTTGTGGCTGCTATTAAGAAAATCAGTACGCCTTTGCAAAGTCATGATATTTTTGTGCTTGTTGATGAAGGTCACAGGACACAGCATGGAACTTTCAATATTGAAATGCAAAAAACCTTGCCCAATGCCTGTTTTATTGCAATGACCGGAACACCGCTTTTCAAAAAAGACAAAAGTACAGCTGTTAAATTTGGAGGCATCATTGACGCTTACACCGTTGATCAGGCTGTAAAAGACAAAGCCGTTGTACCTCTTTTGTATGAAGGAAGACTGGCAAGACAAATTGTAAATGAAAGTCCATTGGATACCTTTTTTTCAATGATTTCGGAACCATTGTCAGAATATCAGAAAGCAGATTTTAAAAAGAAATTTAGCCGGGCCGACCAACTCAATGGCGCTGAACAAAAGATGTATGCGATTGCCTGGAACATTAGTTTACATTTTAGAGACAACTGGCAAGGCACTCCCTTTAAAGCACAATTGGTTTGCGATAAAAAAATAAATGCTATTCGATACAAGGAATTCTTAGATGAAATTGGACTGGTAAGCAGCGAGGTTCTGATTTCTTCCATCGATGAAAGGGAAGGCGAAGACAGTGCATTTGAAAAATCCAATGAAAAAGAAAATAAGTTCTGGAAAAAAATGATGGATGAGCATGGAAATTCAAAAGCCTATGAAAAAAACATTATTAGCCGGTTTAAAAATCAGAAAGACCCGGAAATAATTATTGTTGTAGATAAACTATTGACGGGCTTTGACGAACCAAAGAACACGGTGTTGTACCTCACTAGAAATCTGCAGGGGCATAAACTATTGCAAGCCATTGCTCGTGTAAATCGTATTTATTCTGACAAGGAGTTTGGTTACATTATTGACTATTACGGAGTAATTGAAAACCTCGATGATGCATTACTAATGTATTCTTCATTCGAAGACTTTGACGAAGAAGATTTGGAGGGCACACTTATAAACATTGCCGATGAAATTAAGAAACTGCCGCAGAAGCATTCTGAATTATGGGATATTTTTAAAACCATTGCCAATAAGCGAGATGCTGAAGCCTACCAGTTGTTATTAAAAGACGAAGCAATCCGTTCTCAGTTTTACGATAAGTTGGCAGCATTTGCAAAAGGATTGAAACTGGCACTTTCTTCTATTCAGTTTCATAATGAAGTGGATGAAAAAATAAGAAATCGTTATAAAGAAGATTTGACGATGTTCTTAAAACTTCGATTGGCAGTAGTTAAACGATACAGCGATTCTGTGGATTACAGCCAATACGAAGGTCAAATTCAAAAGCTTATTGACACCCATATCTCCACCGAAAAGGTTGAAATTATAACTGAACTTGTAAACATCTTCGATACCGAGAAATTCCAGCAGGAAGTTGAAAATACAACAGGAAAAGCAGCAAAAGCGGATAAAATTGCAAGTAGAACAGCCAAGCATATTTCAGAAAAAATGGATGAAGATCCTGCATTCTACAAAAAATTCTCGCAGATGCTGAAAGAAACCATTGCCGACTATGAGGCCAACCGAATCAATGAAGCCCAATATTTGAACAAGGTTCAGGAAATTATGGGAAATGTCTTGGATCATACCGACAGCGATATACCGGAAGCATTTAGAGAAAAGGATATTGCCAAAGCTTTTTACGGCTTAACAGTTGAATCACTTGGAGAAAAAATTCAGGACCCAATAGTCAGAAAAGAAATTTCGACGCAAGCAGCCTTGAATGTTGACGAAATGATTCAGAAAGCTGTTCTGGATAATGGCAAATCAATAATTGACTGGCAATATAAAACCAGTATTACAGGAAAGCTGCAAATTGAAATTGGAGATTATTTGATTGATGAAGTTCGTGATAAATACAATATTAATCTGTCATTTGGTGAGTTGGACGAAATTGCCAATAAATGCATTGAAGTTGCAAAAATCCGCTATAAGTAATGCTTGAAAGTATTGAATTTGGTTCGAAACGAATTGATTTTGATTTGGAATTTACCAACCGTAAATCACTCGGAATAACGGTACGACCGGATTTGGCAGTTGTGGTTAAAGCGCCTGTCAATACTCCTGTCGACAAGGTAAAGGAAATGATTCGAAAAAAAGCACCCTGGATAATCAGGCAACAAAGCTTTTTCCTGGCATTTCACCCAAAAATGACTGATCGGAAATTTGTTGGTGGTGAAACCCATCTTTATCTTGGACGACAATACCGATTGAAAATTATAACCGACAGAAATGAAAGTGTAAAGCTTAAGGGTAAGTTTATTGAGGTTACAACTTCTGATAAAGCCAGGGTTAGTCAATTGTTAAAAGATTGGTATCTGCTAAATGCGAAGAAAAAACTTCACGCCATTGCCCTTGAAAGAATTGAAAAATTTAAAAAATACAAAGTTGAGCCCAACTCAATTGTATTAAGAGAAATGCCAACCCGATGGGGAAGTTGTACTCCAAAAGGTAAAATCATACTGAATCCCGAATTAATAAAAGCACCTAAAGGTTGTATTGAGTATGTAATTATTCATGAATTGTGCCATTTGGTTCATCACAACCATACTCAGAAATTTATTGACCTACAAACCA
Organism: Draconibacterium sp.; assembly: GCA_041739985.1. Lineage (GTDB taxonomy): Bacteria > Bacteroidota > Bacteroidia > Bacteroidales > Prolixibacteraceae > Draconibacterium. The sequence continues at coordinate 70,095 of JBGSMW010000044.1, forward strand.
AAGAAATGCCAGATTGGGAAAAATGGAAAACAAAGTTGGAAAAGCTGTTGGCTTAATTTGTTCAATGCTTTTCTTTCAATACTCCATCAATTTAAAATCCTTTTATCATTAACTTTATTTTGAAGAAAAAAGAGAATTTATTTCTCTTAGGAAAAACGATACTCCACTTAAATTTCGCCAATGATATTAATCGCCATCTGGAACAGGCAAGGGTTTACAAGCTCTCTTGCCTGTTTCCGTTTGTGTTCCCCTGCACGAAGTTGAATAGTACTATTGAACTAAAACGTTAGGATCAATATTATATAAGAAAGAGGGTTCCCTTTTTTTGTTGTTAAACAGCCTGCCAAATCTCCGAAAGATCCACACTCCACTAATTTATTGCAAGATATTGATCGCCGCCCGGAACGGTCAAGGGTTTATAAACGCCCTTCCTGTTTCCGGTGATAATCCTGAGCGAAGTCCCTGTCTGCCGACAGGCAGGGAAGGACGCCCTTGCCCTAATCCGCCCGGCTCAATGTTGTGGTCAATAAATTAAACGGGTGTGCCAGACAAAGTCCGTCCACCGACGGATACCAATACAAGTCTGCAAGGCAGCAGCAAAAATTATTATGAAAAAGTTTGATGTCTATGAAATGGTTACAAAGTTAATCACCGAACGTCTTGAAGCCGGAGTAATCCCCTGGCGGATGCCTTGGAAATCAGGGTCCGGAATGCCTCAAAACCTTGTTTCAAAGAAGGTTTACAGAGGTTTCAATTTCATGTATCTACTCAGTTTTGGTTTTGAAAAACCCTTCTTTCTCAGTTTTAAACAAGCTCAGGAACTGGGTGGCCATGTTAAAGCTGGTGCCAAATCTATCCAGGTTGTTTTCTGGAAAATGCGCGATTACGACAAAGGCGACGGTACTGTTGACAAAATCCCGATGCTCAGGTATTACAGGGTATTTCACATAGACAGCGTTGAAGGAATTGATTTGACAAAGATTCCTCAGCTCCAGTCACACGACCGCGATTTTAATCCAATTCAGGCTTGCGAAAACATCATGGATAATTGGCTTGATAAACCTGAAATTGAAACAGGTAAATCACACGCCTGTTATATCCCTTCCCGGGATGTTATTCACATGCCTAATCCACGTACTTTCTTTTCTGATTCGGGCTATTTTTCAGTTTTATTTCACGAAGCTTGTCATTGCACGGGCCATGCCAAAAGGCTTAAACGCGATATGTCCGGGCACTTTGGCGACCATTCATATTCACAAGAAGAATTAATTGCAGAAATGGGAGCAGCATACCTTTGCGCTTTATGTAACATCCAAAACGACACCATTGAAAACAGCGCTGCTTATATTCAAAGCTGGTTGTCAAAATTCAAGTCCGACAATAAAATTCTTGTAATGGCTGCCAGCAAAGCCCAACATGCAGTTGATTACATTACCCAGGCTCAGTTTGAAACGGTGGAAGTAGAAGCTGCTACTTCAGAAATTGAAACCGAAAAAATCCACTCCTTTTAAAGCTATACAAAATGGAAAGAAAATCTTTTGCAACTCATTTAAACGGTTTAAGCCAACGCTACGGTGTTGGCACCGTTTTTTCAGACATACTCACAATGATAATCTGCGGATTCTCAATGCAAAAACAGGAAGAATTGTATTTCAAAACAATCAAACCTTACAAGAAATCAGAAGTCTTGCAATTTTCTGAAGCTTTTGCTGCCCTGGTAGTTGAAATGACAGGTGATGGTTCCGGTATGATTGACGTACTGGGTGAATATTTTATGGAATTCCTGAGCTTTGGCAGGAACGGCCAGTTTTTCACTCCCATGAATATCTGCGATATGATGGCCCGGATTACTAACCCACACAACGAAACACACAGAATCCTTGACCCTGCATGCGGTAGCGGAAGGATGCTGATGGCAATGGCAAAACTCAACAGATATGCAACGTTCTACGGTGCTGATTGTGATTCCAATTGTGCAAAAATGACTGTTGTAAATATGTGCCTCAATTCAATGTACGGCGAAGTTGCATGGATGGATAGCCTGGCTAACCGTTGGTATGGTGGCTGGAAAATCGAACATACAATCTACGGTATTCCCTGCATCCGCCAGATTACTGAAAAGGAAAGTTATATCCACCTGAAATTGCCTGAAATACATGAGATTCCTGCAATACCAACGCCACTGCCAGAGATTATTTTACAGGCAACACAACAGAAACAACTTGTTTTCGAATTTTAAGAAAAAGGGCGCAAGCCCATAGCCGTCAACCTAAGGAATCTGGATTAGTCAAATGATTCAGATTCTTTAATTATTTCACTATAATATAGGGGGGTATGTGAAAGTGCAACCTTACCTGTTGAAAGATCATTGGAAGATGTTTTTAATTATGAA
>JBGSMW010000089.1:0-90983 GCA_041739985.1 Draconibacterium sp.
ATGGTCAAGCCGGATTCCAGGAAACCGGAATAAATATCTCTGAATTTTTTCTCGTTTAGCATGTCGTTTGTCTTTAAAATCAAACTACCAAATTTAAAGACCGACAAAAAATTTAAAATACGGGGTTCAGCGAATGCTTACATACAAAACTCAGCAATCTCATCTTCGTTTAATTTATTTTTAAAAACCATATAACCATACAGTTTTAATTTACCAAAAAGTATTACTATACTTTAGATTTACCAACATTCCCAGTGATGGCAAAGGTCTTAAAAATTAATGGCTAAAACTGAAAAGACTGGAAGGAAAAGCAATTAATAATTTGTGTTGGATTAGTTTGAAATGATAATGTTTTGTAAACAAGGGTATTTCAAATTTTATCAATTACAGACAATTCCGAATCGGGGTTTATAATTCTAATAATAACGCGATGAAATCGTGCAGGAGCGGGGATGACTACTAAAAGATAATATCTATTCTATCATTGTTTAGTACTATTTCATTTTTGCGATATCGCATATTTAACAATTTCTAAATAGTTAAGTGTTTTAAATGAAAATGAATTATTTATTCCATTACATTCAAATATTTCCATTGCAATTATTAAATGTTTGTGTGCTAAATTCCAATTCTCCTCTTCCATAAATAATATACCTAGATTTAAATTTGAAATTCCTACATTTGGATTCTTGTCTCCATAATTATACAAATCAATTTCAATAGCTTCGTAATATAACTTTTTAGCAACTTCTTTTTCCAACTTTGGATCACAAACCACAGCGTAATTAGATTTTCTTCTTGCTAAGGCAGGATGTTTGGGCGGTAAATATTTTTCACCAATATCTAGAACTTCTTTAAAAAGAATTTTAGCTTTTGTAATATCGCCTATATTTCGGTAGGCATTTGCTAATCCAGACTTACTTACTCCGAGTTCAGGGTGACTTTCATCAAATATCTCTTCTTGCATTGAAACGGCTAGTTTGTGATATTTTAAAGAATTTTCAAAATCGTTATTGGAACCATAAGCCAGACCCAAATTATTTGCACAAATACTTACGATTTCGTGCTTGGTCCCTAATAGATCGACTAAATCATCATATCCTTTTTGTTGAATCTCAATTGATTTTTCGTAATCATCAAGCAATGTGTAAATTTTACCAAGACTAGTATAATTAGTTGCTAATTCAATTAAATAATGTCGTTCAGGTTCATTTTTTTTAATAAATAAAGTCAATTCATTAATGACATACTCATATAGTTCTTTCGCACGTATTAAGTGTTTTTTTTCTCCTAATTGTTCTAATAAGGTAGCAAAATTTGAATATATTATAAGGGCACTAATATACTTATTAGGTAAACTTTCTATTATTTCAATTGCTTTTGTATAGTACTCATATGCTATCTCAAGTTTCCCCAAATGACGATTAATAACACCTAAAAGTGAATATGCTTGATAAATCTTATGTTCATCCCCTTTTCTCTGTGCATAATCTAAAACTTTTTGTGCATAAACCAATGCATTTAACAGGTCTCCATTCACTCTTAACCCAATTGCAATTAAACTGTTCAATGCCATTATATCTTCGCTTTCTTCTGGTATGAAGGATAAAAAATATTGTGCGCAAGAAATATATTTTATTTTATTAGTTATTGGAAGATACTTTTTAATATCTAAATGTTCAATTAAACCTATAATTAAATGAGAACAACTGTTAGCTGTTGGTGGTATTTTTATTTTTATAACTTCTTGTAAAATAGCATGTATTTGAAAGAAATTATTTGTTTCATTTAACCATCCTTTATTAACCAAAGAATTTAGTGAATCAATAAATACTCCATTTTGAGAATCATCAATAGAAAATAGTTTTTTTAATTCACTTCCAGAAAATTGCAGAGTGGGTAATACCGAAAAGAAAGATAAAATTTCCTTTTCCATATTCGATAGGGGTACTATATTAAATGCATTCAATAAGTGGCTTTTTAGGTTTATAACCTCGTTGTCGTATTCTGATTGAATAGAAACTTGCCACGCATCATTTGCAATCGAATTGTTTTTTAAATAATCTATTAATTCAGTTAGTCCGTTAATTGTGAAGTTTATAGCTAGAGTCTTAGCTAACAGTTCAATAGTCAGGGTATGATATCCTATTAATTTAAATAATTCATCTAAAAGTGTATCACCAACTGTACCATTATAGTATTTTAAAAAAAGTGATTTTGCAGAATCAAAATCAAGGCTGTCAATTTTAAAAATGCTAATAAATGAATTTGTAAAATTTGCTCTAGTACTTGCAACAATTTGGCAATTTACTGATAGGGGAAGCATAGAGAAATTATTAAAACTATCATCTTGCAAATTGTCTATTAGTAACAAAGTTTTACCGCTGAGCTTACTAATGTTATTCATCAACAATTTATATTTATCAATATCGGGAATATTTGTTAAGAAAAAGATATTGAGATTCTCCAGTAATATTATATTGTTGATAAAGGAATAAACTAAATTGTTTTGAAAATTAATCCAGATAATATGATTAAAAACTTTTCTGTTTTGTTTAACATAGGATTTTAAAAGTGTAGTTTTCCCAAGTCCGCCAATACTTTTTATCGCAACAATTTTATTTTTACTATTTTCAACTTCTTGTTTTAGGTTAATTAAATCATTCTCCCTGCCGATTACATTTACTAAATCAATTTCATATTCTCTTGGCGGTGTCAATTCTTTAACTAATTCATGAATTTCAAGATATTGAGGAATACTAATATGACCAACTTGCCCTAGTAATTGATGATAATATTGAAATGTTGCAAATAAGTAAATAACTAACGAATCTTTTATAAGTTTCGGTATCTGGTCATCGGTATATTCTGTTGCTGTGTGGGCTTCAATATTTCTAAGTGAATAGGCATAATATAAATGAGTTCCAAAATTTGTGTTTAATGAGTTTGTCGGAATGGAGCTTATAGGTTGGCTAAAATCAATATTATTTATATTTACACCACACTTCTTAACAAAGTGAAACATTCCTTTATTTTGGTTTTTTAAAGAAATATAATCTGCATTGTGAAATAGATATACTATTTTCTGTAAAAATGTATCAAGTTTTGTTGAAATCTGAGTTAAGTAGTTAAATGCGTCGTTCTTATCTTTAGCCGAATGGTAATACTTATCTATAGTTGGAATAACTTTTATTTCTATTCCATCTAAATCACTTTCACCCGTCTTAAACATTAGTGTTTTACAAAATAAATCTAATCCATCAGAAAAAGAGAAGGCATAATTTGGTTGATTTGCATCATCAAATATGGGTTTCAATTCTTTTATAAGTGTATTTTTAATTCTATCCCAATTGTATTTCATATTCTTGATTTTGGTGATGTAAATAAATATTAATTGAATTCGATGTTTTCATATTCGAATGTTAAAATGCAATAAGTTCCGCAAATACAAATAAGTTTTGATTTAACCGAGGACCTTGCAAAAAATGCAGTTTTTCAAATTATTAATTTTCTGTCAACGAAACAAAGAAACCCGATAGATCTTTGTTATAGCCATGCTTTTATTAGTTTATTGCAATTTCTGTCAATTCGTTAGCTGTCTCTAAACTAAATACTATTCCTTTTTCTTCAAGTCCCTCGATTATTGAATTTTTGAACTCTAATTTGTTAATAAGATGCTTGTGCCGACTTTCAAATATTCTAAAAATATCATCCCAAGTCATTGCATATATTTCATAATTTTTGACACCTTCAACGAGGTATCTTTTCCCCTTATCTTTTTGAGATTCATATTTGCTTTCAATAAAATCATCTACTTTCTTTCCAATAAGTATAAACTTCCATTTTCTCAATTGGCTATTAAAGCGAGGTTCATTTTTTATAAATCTGAGGTAATCCTCAACTTGTGAAAATTGTTCTTTCCCAATAATAACGCTTGGTCGTTTTAATTCAACGATTATGTTCTCCTCAATATTATATTCATTAGTTGTGGAGTCAGGTACTTCTATTTGTTTGCAGATGAAGATATCTGCACGTTTAAGTTTTTTCTTGTCATCAATTTTTGCAGTAATTTTCTCTCCTTTCTCAATAATAGTAAGATAATTACTAAGTGCAATCTCAAAATTCTTATCTGAAGATGCTAAATGGTATTGTTCCCCGAATAGCCAATAGTTATTTTCAATTACTTTTTGAATATGGTCTCTTTCCGTTGCAAATTTATCGTGGTCAAATACAAGCGATTTTATAATATTGATTACTTGAAATCTGTTTTCTAAAAGGCTTATAAGCTTTGTAATATTTGAGAAATTTGTCTTTTTAAGAGATTTTGCTAAAAGTTCACGTTCCTCATCTGATAGTTTTACAATTTTATCTATTATTTCTAGAACATGCTCTCTTTGTTCTGAGTCCAGAAGTAAATTAAGAAAACCAACTAGTGTTTTACTTTGTTGTTCCTTTAGTCCTTGAAATATCTTTGGTTGAATACAGTAGAGTTCTTTTACAACTGTTTCTAAATCTTTTTGCCGATATTTTTCGTAGGAGTTATTTCTGAATCTTGGGAAAATGTTTTTTGAATGATAATTTAATATGAGTTGTTCTGCTTGTTGTTCCCTAATGAATTGTTTCTCTTTCTCAAAAACAAAAAGATTGAGTTTTCTAATTAACTGCTTATATTCAATTGATTCTTGATTTTTCCCTGCAAAATTTAAAACCAAATTATCATCTTTCGTGCACACAAAGTCATTGAAGAAATCAGATTCAATATATACAGAGTGATGAAAATCAATAGCTTTATTGTTGAACGAAGTGTGTTTTCGATGGACTTCTTTCAAGTTGTCATTTAATAAATAATAATAATACTTATCTCCAATTTTTTTATTCCACCTTAAAAAACTGACTATAAATTTAAATTCTCCAAAATCAACATCAAATTCTTCAAAATCACCAATAATATTCCAGTAATCAACATCTACGCCATTTATTTGAAGGGAATATTCTTTTTCCTTATTTAGGAATAAAAACCATCCAAACTCGCTCGCTAAAAATTCTTCAAAATCATGTCGCTCTAGCAAATCACTTGTAAGTGCATGGATCTCCTCGAAAGTTACCTTAGTCCCAGTTTGTTTGTCTTTTAATACAATCTTATTATTGATTCCAAAATTGTCTTGTGATGATTTGTTAATTTCAATATCATATTGTAAAACTTTATTATCATCTGTTTTAAATCTTGTCTGCCAAACTGCTTTATTGGCGAATAAACTAAAAGAGAAACGACCCTTACCTTTTTTTCCTTTAATAAAACCGTCATTGTCAAATGTTGATGATTTCTGAGAATCAAGAAAGTGTCCAAATGTTTCGTCGATTGTATCTATACGAATTCCCTCTCCATTATCTGATATTGAAAAGTCAAAAATATGACCCATCTCATTCGAACTATAGTTAAGTTCAATCAAACTTGCTTTTGCATCAAAACCATTCCAAATATACTCAGCAATAGCTTTTTTATAGTCTTGTGGCAAACCAGATTGAGAAATACTCCTTGATGTAATTTTCGTTTTATGTTGTTCCATACTGTCTTTTTTTGTTTTGGCTTGGTTACTTGAAGTTGTTATATCTTTTTCATTTTTACTTTTGGTTAATACAGTGTTAACCTACAATGGGTAGTTTGCGGTTTTTGCTGTTGTGGTTGCTATTTGAAATTTGTTGCTCAAGTAGAATTGTTTTTGGTATTAGCGGTTTAAAAATAAACAAATATTCAATAGGTTGGAGTTTTGGAGGAGAAGTTTCTGGATGCTGTGTGGGTGCGGGTAAAAACCCCCTCAGTCCCGGATCAGGTAAATGGAATAAATTATATGAATTGTATTTCCCGGGACTCGTCCCCCTTGGAAGAAAAGGGGGACAATCGAAGAATGTTAGGGCAAAGGGCAAGAAACCAGTTTCACTCTTCAACCAGCCCTTCATATCCCCAGGTATTTCGTTATATAATTGGCGGTGGCGAGTTCTTTGTCGCCCTGATCGTCGAGCCCGGTTTTATCGAGTTTGAATAAATCGCCGCAGCCCGCCTCGCAAAAGAGTGCTTTTAGTTTTTCATCCTTTTTTATATCGGATTGTATAAAAGTGCTGAGTTTATCGATTCCGAGATACTTTTTATCGGCTTTCTGCAGGCCAAGCATTTGGTTTAGTTTTTTTCCTTCGGGCGTTCCGTTGTTGGTGAGAAACAAAAAGGTACGTATTACCAGTTTGTCGTCGATAACATCGGCTTTCAGGTATCCCAGTTTTGAGATGCCGTTTTCTACAGGTATTAAAAAGCAGTTTTTTTCGCCGGCGGGTATGTAGTCTGCATTTTGTAAAGCAACAGTTATATATGGATAACTAAATTCCCTGAAGAGTTTTCCCAACCGGGTTTCGATGCGTTCCAATACGTGCATCTGGATATAAACCTTTATCGGAATTTTTTGCATCAATCCATCCATTCCAAGTTTTTCGGGTGTAATGGTAAGCGGTATAAATTCAGTGTATGCGGTGATAAATACCCGGTAAATTGTGCGGCGAATGCCGTCAATTTCAAGTATTTCCGTTTCGGGTTTGTTTTCTATCAGAATATAATTGTTGTAACACAATGAATTGCTTCTTTCCAAAGGTTTGATTTTCGGTTCAGGATCAAAGCGAATTGTTTTTTTTGCTACATCGGATAATGAGCGGGCATTGTTGTGGAGGATTTTTTGTACTTCTGTCATTACATGAGCTCTTGTTTCAAGGAAATTATCGTTAAACAACGGGAAACATGCTTTGAACCGGGCTTCTGATTCGGAACGGTTTTCTTTTGTGATATACCAGAAAACACTTAGCGATTCAACATATACCCTGAAATCGTATAAATTAAACCGTACTTTATTTTCACCAATTTCGATAAACCTTCTTTGCAATTGGATGGTAATCGTTTTATTCATAAAATCGATATCATTTGCCAGGCACTTTTGTTTTCTTTTGTTTTGGGCAATAATTTTTAATGGTCGAAGTCGAAAGTAAAACATGTTTTCGAGTTGTTTTTTATCGAGTAAGCCAAAGGCAGATGCATCGCCTAACAATGCCATTGTTTGCTGCATTTTTTTAAAAAACAGGTTGCGCTGGTGCAGTTCCTCCTGTTTGGTCTGAATGGCATTTTGCTTTTTTCTTTGTTTCGTGGGCATGAGTCAGGTTTTAATTATTAGCGGGTTGTTACTTATAAATTTGAAGTTTAGGATTACTGTTATTTACTGTTGATTGTTTTTTCGGCGCCAGGTTATTTGTTTTGGTTTTTGACTTTTGTGCTTTAAAAATATAAATAAAATTGAAATGTTTGTGTTTGGGTGGAGAAAGTTTTGGGCGGAGGGCAGAGAGCAAGGAGCATGGATAAAGAAGTAATTTACGATTTAACAATTTACAATTTACGGTGACCAAAGACTGGCAGCCAGTATGATCGCACGTTAAAAAGTATGTAATGCATATAAGCTGTCAATGTATTTATACTTGTCAGCGTTAACTAAATGAAATAGATAAACAATTAACGATTGATGATTAAAGGAATCCGGAAACGAGGAGCGATAATTATAAAATTAACCCTATTTCAGGTCGTGACATATGGTGTTAAAAAAAAGAAGGGGAAAGAACTGTGGACGCTTTTTGAAGATGACTGATGATTTACAAACCCCTTTATACAAAACCAATCAATAATACAGAAGTTACTTTCCCCGTTCAAATCTTTATCAAATTTCAGGCCAATTTTTTTTAACAATTGAATTGCAGTAAAATAAGCCACAATTAATATCTTTTATGTTTCTACAAATTGGAATATGATATCGTATTTTCCACATCTGGAAAACGATAAACTGAATATTTTAGTATTCAGGAATGAAATTAAATAGGTTTGTAAGACAAGATCATTGCGAGGTTGTCTATCCCGGTCGGGAACCACTTCCAATGCCAGGGAAGGATCAAAGTCAAGATCAAATTAAATCGTGTTCAAATACATGAAAACGTTATTAACAAGGTACATGGGCAAAAAAGAGAGGGTTCAGCTTTTGCTAAACCCTCTGTAAGTATTTAATTACCTGTTTTTTACTTTGTACCCCGGACGGGATTCGAACCCATGACCTACTGCTTAGAAGGCAGTTGCTCTATCCAACTGAGCTACCGAGGCGTACCTTATTTTTTGCGGGTGCAAAGATAGAATTCAAATCCCAAATTCCAAACGACAAGTTACAAATACCAAAGAATTCACTAAAAATGAAAAATTGCAACTTGATTTACGTCATTTGTTTCTTGAATCTCGTTTTAAGTATCCTGATACCTGATACTCATATCTTTATTCTCAAATCTCAATTAAAGTAAGTGAATTCCGTTTACTTTGCATTTACTGATCATTTCATCGGGCCAGATACTCGATTGGATTTCTCCAATGTGTGCCTTGCGCAAAAAATACATGCACAACCGCGATTGACCAATACCACCGCCAACGGTTAATGGCAATTCATCATTCAATAACATTTTGTGCCACATTAAATTCTTGCGTTCTTCTTTATTTCTGATTTTTAACTGATCGAGCAAGGCTTGTTTATCGACCCTGATTCCCATAGATGAAACTTCAAATGAACGTTTCAAAACGTTGTTCCATAATATAATATCTCCGTTTAGACCTTTGAATCCGTTAACTGTAGGCGTACTCCAGTCATCGTAATCGGGCGCCCGTCCATCATGAATTTTACCATTTGGCATTTGACCACCAATACCGATTACGAAGATCGCACCATATTTTTTTGATGCTTCGTTTTCGCGCTCAAGCGGTGTTAAGTCGGGATATTTTGCTGCCAGTTCTTCCGCATGAATAAAAGTAATTTCTTCGGGTAATTCAGGTAAAATATCAAAGTAGTTCTCCGAAACATGGAATTCTGTCCGAACAAGTGCAGCATAAATTTTACGTACTACATATTTCAGGAAATCGAGATTGCGATCTTCATTTGTAATTACCCTTTCCCAATCCCACTGATCAACATACAATGAGTGCATGTTGGTTAACTCCTCATCGGGCCTGATTGCATTCATATCAGTATAAATACCAAAGCCTTCCTTGATTTGCAAATCAGCTAAAGCTAACCGTTTCCATTTTGCAAGTGACTGCACTATTTCTGCTACATCATCATTCAAATCTTTCATAGGAAATGAAACCGGGCGTTCAATACCGTTCAAATCATCATTTACACCAGTTCCCTGTTTTACAAAAAGAGGAGCAGTAACGCGTCTCAATCGCAATTCGGATGATAAATTAAGTTGGAAAAAATCTTTTATCTGCTTGATAGCCTGCTCGGTTTGATAAACATCGAGAATCGATTTGTAATTTTTTGGAATAAATAAATTCATAAAATATTATTTAATGTCTGTAAAACAAAAGTATAATTCTACTTACAAATTAAATGAATTCCGGTAATTAAAGTTTTAGTTTAATCAATATAATTCAATACCACTATAAATATTAAAACCATACAGGCAACCTTGTATCTGCTGATTGTTATTTTTGCAAAATGTGACAATGGAAAAATTCGAAAAAAACATATCCCGGCTTTATCTGATAAAAATCTCGAAATGGTTTAACCTCGTAATGCCTGTTGTTGTTCTGTTTTACCAGGGAAATGGCATGGGAATGCAGGAAATTTTTACACTCAAAGCCATTTATTCTATTGCAATTGTTGGCATGGAAGTACCATCGGGCTGGATGGCGGATGTTTGGGGACGAAAAAAAACTCTAATTGCAGGAAGTGTTTTGGGAGCATCAGGTTTTCTTATTTACAGCTTTTCATTTGGTTTCTGGGCTTTTGTTGTTGCCGAAATTGTTTTGGGAATTGGACATGCCTGTGTTTCAGGTGCTGATTCGGCAATGCTTTATGATAGTTTGAAAGCATCAGGAAAAACTGAGCAATACACAAAAAACGAAGGGAGAATATCTTCAGCGGGAAATTTTGCCGAAGCTTTTGCAGGAGTTCTGGGCGGACTACTGGCGGCAATCAGTTTGCGCACACCATTTTACTTTCAGTTTGTTGTTGCAGCAATTGCAATACCGGCAGCTTTTACTTTGATTGAACCAAAAATTCACACCATCGAACATATTCATTCGCTGAAGAAGATTGTCAGGAATATAAAAAGCACTTTAACCCATAACCACAATTTGCGCATTTCAATTTTACTTTCGGCAATTACAGGCACAGCGACACTCACTTTTGCATGGCTTGTACAACCCTATTTTATAGCCATTGGTTTGTCTGTTGAAATGTATGGTATATTCTGGACTGCACTAAATTTAACTGTTGGTGTTTCCTCTGTTTTTGCGCATCGGGTTGAGATTTTTCTGGGAAAAAAATATTCCCTGTTCACCATTATTATACTGATATCACTTGGTTATTTTCTTTCCGGAATTGTAATTTCTTATTGGGGAATTGCATTTCTATTTCTTTTTTATTTGATTCGCGGAATTGCCACTCCTATTCTGAAAAACTATATCAATCAATATGCACAAAGCGAAGTTCGTGCAACAATTCTATCGGTACGGGATTTTACAATCCGGATTATTTTTGCCGTTATCGGGCCACTTTTGGGTTGGATGACAGATAATATCAACCTTGAAAGCGCATTTATTTTGGCCGGGGCGATTTATTTGATTTCAGCGGTGGTGGTGGTTTTGCCGTGGGTGAAAAAAAATAAAAGTAATTAATTCTATTATTTGCGTTATAACTGACGCAAGGTACTATTCATAAATGATATCACAATCAGGTAAAATCTTATGTATTTTATCCATTTCAATTTTGGAAAATTGATTGCCTGTTAAATTAAGTGAATATAAGTATCTAAGTTCGCCAATCTCTTTTGGTAAACTTGTTAACTGATTATTGCTTAAATCAAGCGAATATAAACTTGTGAATTTTCCGATTTCTTTGGGCAAGCTTTTTAATTGATTGTCATTCAGTATGAGTGATGTTAAATATTCCAAACCTCCTATTTCACTTGGCAAAGCGGTTAACTGATTATTGCTTAAATCAAGAGAATACAAACTAATCAATTGCCCTATTTCTCTAGGTAAACTTGTTAACTGATTATAACTTAAATCCAATGTAAACAATCCTGTCAACTGGCCAATTTCTATCGGTAAAGCTTTTAATTGGTTGTTGTTCAAATTAATATCTGATAAATTACTCAAGCCGCCAATTTCTCCGGGTAAATTTGTCAACTTGTTACCACTTAAATCTAATGAATATAAATTTTTAAGTCCCCCTATTTCATTGGGTAAACTTGTTATTTGGTTGTAATTCAAATCAAGAATCGACAAATTGCCTAATTCCAGGATTTCTTTGGGTAAGGTTGTCAATTGATTGCTACTCAGACTCAGTGTAGATAAGTTTTTTAGTCCACCGATTTCACTATTTAATCCTGTCAATTGATTATAACTCAAATCTATAGTCAACAAGTTTTCTAATTCCATAATTTCCTTTGGCAAACTTGTTAAGAAGTTACTATTTAAATTTAATGTTGATAAATTTTTGAGTTCTCCTATTTCAGAAGGTAAATTTGTCAATTGATTATTGCTTAAATCCAGTGTAGATAATTTTTTTAACCCACCAATTTCTTTGGGTACATTTTCGTATTCATTATCGTTCAAAAGTAGAACTGTCAAGTTTTTCAACTCGCCAATTTCTTTGGGCAATGAATTAAACTCATTATTATTTAAATTTAGTTCAGACAAATTTTTCAACTCACCAATTTCTTTGGGTAAAACAGACAATTTGTTTTGTCCTAATTTCAACGTTGATAAATTTTTTAACTTCCCTATTTCATTAGGTAAAACAGATAAATTGTTACTTTGTAAATTTAGTGAAGTTAGATTTTTTAAATTTCCGATATCACCTGACAAACTTTCCAAATCATTTGAAAACAAGTACAGTAATTTCAAATTTGTCAGTTCCCAAAATTCCTCAGGTAATGCAGTTAAATAATTGTTACTAAGCCCAATACCTGTCAATTTATTTAGTTTACCTATTTCCTTTGGTAAAAAATTCAGTTGATTTCCGGCTAATCCGAGTTCTTTTAAGTTATTTAATTCCCATATTTCTTCAGGCAACTTTGATAAATTATTGTATCCCAAATAAAGGAAATTTAACGAGTCCAATTCAATAATTTCATGTGGTAAACTTTCCAATCCATTTTCATTTAATGAAAGCATTTTCAATTTTTTCAACTCTTTTATTTCAATTGGTAAAGTCGTCAATCTATTAAAATTTAAATCAAGGAAAATGAGCTCATTCAAATTTCCTATTTCATTTGGCAAATTGCTTAAATCATTACCATCCAGTGCCAATATCTTTAAATTTTTAAGTTCGCCAATTTCCGATGGTAATACCGATAAAAGATTACTGCCCAATAAAAGCTTATTCAATTCTTTTAGTTCCCCAACCCCGGATGGTAAAATGGTCAATCCTAAACTATCTAACTCAAGTACAGTCAATTTTTTAAGTCCCCACATCTCTTCAGGCAAACTTTCGATATTTTTATTATTACTTAATGTAAGCCTGTTTAGATCTTTTAGTTCCCCAATTTCCTTTGGTAAACTTGTTAATACATTTTTACTTAAATCCAGAATCCTTAAGTTTTTTAGTTCCCCAATTTTTCTGGGTAATGTATCGAGATAATTAGATTTTGAATATAAAATCTGAAGTCCTTTCGCGTTAAACAATTCTTCGGGTAACCCACCCCACAATTGTGAGGAAAGGTCAATTGCTTTGACATCTTTTCCAATTTCATACTGACTATAAGCGGCTTTATATCTAATACCTGTTGTATCAAGTAGATAATTAACATTAACCGAATCTATCACCCTTGCTAAGCCATATTCGTCAAATTGCTCTGCCTTACTCCATTTTCTAAGTTTATCGATAGGTATTCCATCTTTATTTATAAAATAAAATTCTTTTATATTATTGGAAGCAATTGCAATTCTTCCATCATAAAAATAAAAAGCACGAACAAGTCTTTCAGCTTTCTCTAAAGATTCCACAGCTTTTAACGTTTGTTGTTCAGCAAATGCAGCATTTTTATTTGCAATATTATGTTGTATTTTTTCTTTCTTAGCCGATTGTAAAGCATTATTTCTTTCTATTAATGCCATTTCTTTTGCTATTCCTGATTCTTTTGCTGATTCTTTTGCAGCCTCTTCAGATTTAACTGCGGCCTCTTCGGATTTAACTGCTTTTTCCTTTGCAATATTTGCTTCAGTCGCTAAATTTTTGGCAATTATCTCAGATGTTTTTGCATTACCCCAAAGTAAAATGCCACCAATAGCAGTTATTAACAATAACCCCATTATTGTCATAATCAAATATCGCTTGTTTTGCTTTCTGGCTTTTTCCTTATCCAACCAGCGAGCTAACTCAACTTCGCTCACATTTAAATAGTCCATGTATTCTTCAAATCCTTCCTTGTATCGGTTTGCCCAAATGGCGTTAGGGTTAAATTTATTACGCCACTCCAGGGCAAGTTGCAACTGGCTACCGGTTAAAAATTCCTTGTTCCTTTCTTTGTGCTGTTTTATGGCTTCAACCAATTGCTTATATTTTGATGCTGATTCACCTTCTTCGTCCACCCATTTGCTTAAAGTATCCCATTGGCGAATTAAACTTTCATGCGAAATATCAATTATCTTATCCCCCGTTTCCCCGGTTTTGTTTACAACAAGAAAAGACCTTTGATCCTGATTGAATAGATTGATAAGTTTTAATACCTGTTCTTCGGTTCCTCCTGTTAAACTCACTAGTTGGGTGAGCATCACCGGCCTGCGTATTTTGCGCCCGTTATCATCAATTGCCGTAAGTGCCTGAAACATTGATTTGGTGATTTTCTTTTCTTCATCACTCATTTCTTTTAATGCTTCATCTGCATGGTTCGAGAGCGCTTTTTCAATTCCACCAATTTTTTTGTAGTCATCAAGGTCGAGTTCACCGTTTTGATCTTCATTAATTTCAAAATCCCAAATTCGCATGAGTGCATGTTGAAGCAAGGGTAACTCATCTTTCACCTTACCAATCTCATTCAACAAAAGTGAAGTAAGAGCGGGATTTATTTTACCACCATACAATTTTGCAGGACTTTCAATAACCATTTTTAATTGAACCCTGTTTAAACGGGGTACGAGGTATTGGCTTGTATTCATGGCTTCGGGCAAACCATAAAATTGTGTGCAATCACCAATAAAATCGGATCGCATGGTAATTACAACATAAATTGGAACTGTATTTTGCTGAGCCAGTTCAAGTATGATATTTACAAAATCAATTGCTTCATCTTTTTTAGCAATGTCTTTTTGCTCCATTGCAAAGCGAAACAACTCTTCAAATTGATCTACAAGCAAAAAGAAGTTGATTTTATTTTCTGTTCTAAGTGGTGTTAATAGCCTGATTATAGCTTCCGATCCTTCTTCTTCTATTTCCAATACCAGTTTTGAAACTTCATCAGAGCCGGTTTTTGGATTAATTTGTAAAAGAATTGATTCCACAAGATTATAAATCGGATTTTGACCTGGTTTCATTACTGAAATTATCCACCGATCACTTCGGTTAACAAGGTATCCGGCTTTTAAAGCCGGAATGAGGCCTGCACGCAACAACGAAGATTTTCCACAGCCGGAAGTACCAACAACCGCGACAAAATGGTGTTTGTGAAGTCGTTGCAGCAATTCGAGCGTCTGGTCAGCACGGCCAAAAAATAAAAGGCTTTCTTCAACTTCAAAAGGCCTTAACCCTACATAAGGATTGCTTATATCATTTTTCATAATACAACAGTTTTCAAGTTGGAAATAAACTGCTGAATTACAGCTTTATCGGGCATGGTATTATTACTGCTGTCAACAATATTTATTTTTAAGAACCTTTGTCTTAACAAAATCTCATCTGCCTCTTTATGCGGAGGCGCCATGTATATAAAAAAGTCATCAATAGGATAATTCTTGGTAATGATGAGTTGTAATGCGGCACTCATGCGTTCGAGCACCCATTCTTTTGAGACATTGCCATACATAAAAATCAGTTTTCTTACCTGGCTCATCCTACCCTCAAGAGAATTCAAATTTTTTCTGGGGTCGTCCTCTTCCGGGTTTATAAATGGCTGAATTTTATTTTCGAGTAACACCCTGCTTAAATCGTAAGCGTATAACTGGTCGTTCAGATGGGTATCCAGCAATACTGAAATTTTTCCGTTTTCGGCTTTTTTAACTGCATGCTGTGCTTTAATATGTTCAGCAAAATTAATAATTTCCTGAGCCAATGTACTTTTTGATCCACGTACAAATTCAAAGCTTTTTATACCTGACTTTCCTGATTCAAGATTTTCTAAAAAGAGTTTATAATCATTATCATCTACATTCTCAAATTTAGTTTCAGCAGGTAACCATATCATTTGTGACTTGGCAGTTTTCAATGCAAGCTCTGTTTGTTTTTGCGGATAACAGATATTTGTTTCGCCAGGAATTTCGCGTCCAGGAATTTCATCCAGTAAATGAATTGCCAAATCTGCATTTTTCAAAGCATTATTAGTTGCCTGCTCGTGCGCAACAGCCTCGTCAGGAGGCGGAATTCCTTTAATTACTTTAAATCCTTTTCTTTCGAGTTCGGTAATGATACGTTTTCGTGGTATTCTTAAACTATCTGACACTTCACCCATGTAAATTGTAAAGGCATCTTTGTCTTCTTCATCAGATTTTGGCTCTGGCTGAGCAGAAACGATATTATACTCTTTTTTAAGGTCGTTTAATAAATTATAGATTGGCTCAATCAAGTTTTCCAAACAATCAATAAATTCATTTGATTCAGGTGTAATTGTTCTGCCAATATCGACTCCTGTCTCATATTTTTTCTTAAAGAAAAGAAATCCCTCTCTACCTCCAAATTCCGGAAGCCACTCATTTACTGGAATGTTTTTAAGCAATACTTGAATAATACGCGAGCGGTCACCAATATTTAATCCAGTTTTTTCAACATTGGCTTTTTTGTAAAATGTATCTAATTCCTGTCTGCAATAATCAGAAACAATATAACCGGGCGAGTTGAGACAAATCATTATTGCTGATTCTTTAATTCCCTTTTCAATACGCTGGTTAAACAACATACTCCCATCAAGTTTTCTTTCGTCCCACCAGATTTTCACACTATCAGTTCGGCCAAAACGCTGCGCCAACAACATTTCCAGATTCTTGCAGAATTTTATTATCCAACCATCAGTTTGATTAGGAAAAACCGTATTATCAACATGTGCATAGCTGATAAAAATATCGTGTTCGAAACCTTGAACGTAAGCCATAATAAATGTTTTTATTGATAATTTATAAGTTTGATTAACAAGTTATGCAAAATCTGCATGCATTCATACTATTAGTCTTTATTCCAGGGCGGATTCAACAAATGCCCATGTTTCGTCATTAAAGCTTCCATTTCAATGTGTTGCTTATCAAATGCTTTCATCATCCAATCGGCATGTTCAATTTTTTTTGCTGAAGCAAGCGCTTCATTGTATTCTTCCATTTCACCTAAACCATAATGACATTCAGCTTTATTTACCTGAATCCAGAACATTTCCTGGTTGTCTTCTGCTTCATTGTAATCTGACATATTTGCAATATTTCCGGATTCCGCTTTTGTGGCAATCCTTTTTTTGCGCTCTATTATTTCATTCCAGTCTTTTTCGCACATTTTAAGTACCTGGCGCCTGATACGACTGGCAAAAACCATATCAGCAATTTTATCTTCCAATGTGTAATGCTCAAAACAATCAACCCTTTTATTAAATAAAAATGCCAGATTTAATCCATGATAACGGTTATGCAATAGAAAATACCCACGTTGATAAAACTCAATTGAATAAGCCAAATGCTGCACTCCCTGTCCTTTTTCAAAAAGTTCTTTTTCTATTCTGCCTGCCAGTGACACAGTTTCAGTATCATTTGTACGTTCAATATCTAACCTTGACAATAACTTAATTGCATCATTCAGTGCTGTAATTTCATCAGGCAACCTCGTTTTATAGGTTGTAAAAGCAAGTCTTTGAACCAAATACGGATTATTGTTTGATTCACCTGGCATCAAAGCCAATGCAGTTTGAAAAAACGCTTTTGCAACCGGGTAATTTCTTTCCTGCAAAGCATCTTCTGCCTGATCAATGAGAAAACCAAAAGTTTGGTTATCGTTTTCCGCTTTAATGGAAATCTCCTTATCTTCAACCTCATCTAAATTATTCTCTTTAGCAATTTTGCCTGTTGTTTCGTCAACCAATTTCTTAGTTATTGTGTTATTTATCGTTGAATTGATTTGGAAAAGTGGAGGAGTAAGCTCATGAAGATAGGTATATATTGGACTATCCGGATTTTCTATATTCAATACAGCATCTATTGTATCTCCAAGTACCCCTTGAAACCGCAGAACTTCTTCGTAATCAATAGCTTCTCCAAGATGTGTGTAGCTTGTAATTTTAACGTGGTTCAAATCAAACGGATATGAATATTTATCTTCTGAAATGACAATTGTAGTGCGTTTTTTAAGTGCGTGCCTTATTCCTAGTTCATAAAATGCATTCACATTAGCAGTGGAAAGATCGGCAATTACCAAATCAGCATCGTACAATTCTTTATACATCTGGTAATCAATTGATCCTGAATGTAGAATTTCATCAGCGCGGATACATTTTAGTCCTTTTTTCTCAACAACAGGTTTTATCAGGAGTTTGTATGACTTGTTCAAGTCAAGTTTTCTCCCGGTCGCAAAATCAGTTTTTATGCCAAATCCCATAACTACAAAGCATTTTGGGGTATTATCATTAGCAATAAGTGTCATAATATTCAATTTTTAGGGTATAATCCAATAAACTTTTCCAGTTCAGTCGAATTTTCATTTCTTTCTTTTCTGAAGTTCAAAATCTTACCCAGATTATTCTTAGTAGTTCCAAACATCCAACTCTCAACTGCCAGTGGTTTTGCTTCGTAGAAAAACTCTTCTGCCACATCCAATTTGTTTTCAATTACAGCTAATTCCAGCAGGGTTGCATAATCCCAGTAATCAGGGTCTTTGCGTTTCATTTTTGCATTTACGGCAAATTCAACAGCCGGTAGCAATCGAAGCGCTCTTTCCCTGAATCCCAACATCTCCAGACAAGTCACATAATTTACCCCCGGATAAGCATCCCGTGGATCTGAATCAAATCCCTTTTCATAATATTTTAAGGCATTTTTCAGGTGAACTTTTGCCTCTCCTGTGTTACCTGTGTTATAAGCACGATCAAATTTGTCTTTGTAAATCCTTCCCCAAATACCGTATGATTCGCTGCTTGCCTTTCCCTCCGCTTCCAGTTTCCGTAAAACAGTTTCTGCTTCATTAATCATCACCTCATCGGCGGGTTTTGCTTTACCACCGTTTCTGTTAAGCACAAAAGCATATTGTTCCTGTACCATTACAGTTTCGAAAACATAACGTGGCAATTGCTTTATAAAAGCCATCATTTCATTAAAAGCTTCAATGTTCCGATAGGAAATCATAATATCGATAAGTACTGCCGTTTCAATGTTTTCAAGCGGTTTGTATTTTTCAACAACCTTGTTTATCGCATCAATTCTAAGTGGTTTAATTTTGTCTTTATCTTCATCAAAAACATTTCGGGCATAAGCCAATTCATTTTTTATAACCTCATCGTACTGAACTTTTTCCCTGAAAACATCGGTTTTTTCGTGCGCTACTGAATTCTGAAAAGAAATGCCATTTATCATATCGTAAAGCGGACTGTCAGTGCTGCGGCTTTGTTTTGCATGAAATAAAATTCCCGCAAGTTTCTCAATATCATTCTCTTTGTCCGATAAGTTGAAATCCTTGTCAACCTGATAAGCAAATGTGCGGTCGGGACCAACATCGAAAGGCAACGGAAAATGACATGATGCGATGATTGGAATAGTTGTAAACGGTTTCACAGCATAACGCATTCCAAGTTCAAAATATGCATTTGGATTGAGGTTAGTCAAATCTGCTATACAAAATTCGCATAGAATAATTTTTTCATACATTGTTTTGTGGATAGAGCCAAAACTCTTCTCTTCCCTCTCAATCAATGGTTCCAATCCTGCTTTTATGATTGCCGGTTTTACCAGTTCTTCGTATATTTTATCAAAGTCAATTTTTTGAACGGGTTCTTTTTTCCCTTCGTTATATTTGGATTTTAAATCACTAAGGTTCTCTTTTTGGCCAAAGGATGTAATTACAAAGCAATACGGGTTCATCTTTTTCTCATTTTACAAATCGTTGAAATGCACCTCTTTTATTTCTCTTTCTCCGGCAGCTTTGCCTATCTTATAAAGGATTTCCCGGTTTTCAGCATTACTCATTTCAACAAGACTTTCAACATCTTTTTCAGTATATGACTTATCAGATATCTTCAGGCTATTCAAATCGTTTTCTGTGATGGGGAAATTATACCGCAGATATTTAAGCTGAGGTTTCATTCCAATATAATCATCTTTCAGGTATTCAATTTCCATATCTACATAATGCGCAGTGGGTGAGTCGGATAACCACTGCAGCATAATCTGGTTAAGCCAGCTTGCATCCTGCATCAGCATTTCAGGCACATTTTCCGCCCAGGTTTTTATCCATGCATTTGTAATTTCGCCTATTTGCTTTTTAAAAATACTATAACCCGTCCCAACCGAAACAATTGAAAGATTTTCAGCACTCATTTGCCAATGAAATGGGAACCCCCTTAAAGTTGCCACCATTAATAAGGTAAGCGCCGGGTTATTAGCCGGACTTACACCTCCATCGACAAATGCTGCCCTTTGTCCATCACCCACATCAATCATTTGCGGAACAAAATAGGTTGGTGCGGCACTGCTTGCCCGAACTGCCTGCCAAAGTGGAATGTTTTTATTTTTTCCCAATTGGGTATTAAAAAATTTACCCTTAGGATGATTGATCAATGGCCATGTACTGTTTGTGTCGGCGCGTTTTGCAACAATACACAAACCGGTTTTAATTTGATCACTTTCTAAAGTCATTGTTCCAAAAATAGCTTTCAGATTATCTTCCAAAGCCTTGTAGTCATAGCTGGCTTTTAAGAATTGCCAGGTTTGCAAAGGATTATACCATTTCTTCTTTTGTCCAAATATTTCGCCACCGAGTTTCATGTATAATGCGGCTATTTCGTCAACACTTTTACCAATTGCCAAAGCCGCTGCAATAATTGAACCTGTTGAAGTTCCGCCAATCAAGTCGAAATAATCGCAAAGCAATAAATCCGGGTCATTTTCTTTTGCACGGAGAATCGTTTCAATTTTTTTTAAATATCCAAGTGTCAACGCGCCACGGATGCCACCGCCGTCTAATGATAATATTCTTTTGGGGCCATTTTGAGGATCTAAATGTTCATGTAATGTCTTTTTCATTTTGTTTATATTTAATTATTGAAGTATTTCTTTATTTATAAAACCAATTTATCATATTCCATTTTTAATGTTTTTTACTTGTATTCCAAATCATAAATCCTGATTTAAAAATTGACAAGGAACCACATTACAAAACATATTTTGAGTTTTCAAACAGATAGAGAAATGATTTAATGGATGAAATGTACGAAATTATTTATTACTATTTAGAAAATGTCTAAATAAAATGCCGGTTAAAATTGTCGAAATAATTTAAAAAAGAATTAACTAAGCTTACTATTATAATTCAGGTTTCTTAAATTCATCAAATCAATTGAAAAACAAGTTGAAAAGAAACTTTTAATTCAATAATTATTTTGGTAATAGTATTGAACAAATTTTTATCAAAACAATTAATTCATACAGCCTTAAATTGCTTAAAATTAAATTTATCCCTAACTTTAATTCACTAATCTTTTTTTTATAATAACCAAAGAATCAACATTATGTCACAAGAAAATTTTGATAAAAACATTTGTTGCCCGAAATTCGACCCTGCTCTGTGGGATGGTAAAACATTTGAATGGAAAGACAAGAAGTTTATTAAAGACAGCGTTTTTACCCTTTTTTACATGCCTGTCAATTTTGGTAGTGTAATGAAGAAGTTAGATAAAAAAATAAGGCAGGAAAATGCTGTAGTTCCGGATAATTTGGGTCTTTCCGACCACACTTCAAAATGGAATATGGACATTTACCTTGCAGTTGACATGGCAGTACCTGGAGCTCAAAACACGACAATGAGTGGCACTTTTGTGAGTAAAGTTTATGAAGGTTCTTTCAAAGAGACGGGTAAATGGCATGAGGATTTTACAGCCTGGTGCAATGAACATGGACATAAAACAGTTAAAAATTTTATGTGGTACACAACTTGTCCAAAATGTGCAAAAAAATATGGTAAAAATTATGTAGTAATTTTAGGGGAGATTGAAAAGTAAAAACGGTTCAAAGTTCAGAGTTGGGTAAAGAAATCAAAAACGAAGTTTTTGGGGTTCACCTCTTCACTCATTCACGCATTCACTCATTCATTCATTCATTCATTCATTCATTCATTCATTCAATCATTCACTCAATTACTCAATTACTCAATCACCATTTTCAACCCGTCATAACCAACAAAAACATTTTCAGGAAGTTCTTTTATGATATCATTATATTTACCAAAAGAATGGCTTAAATGAGTTAAATATGCTTTTTCAGGTTTGATTTCATGGATTACTTCAAGCGCTTCTTCCAGATTAAAATGCGAAATATGTTTTTCCCTGTGAAGACAATTGATAATTAAAATCCGGCTTCCTTTTATTTTTTCCATTTCTTCCAAAGGAATAAAATTGGTATCGGTAATGTAGGTCAAATCCCCCAACCTAAATCCATACACAGGCAATTTATGATGAAAACAGCGTATCGGAACAAACTCAATTCCATCAATTTTAAATTTATTCCCATTTATCATGTGCAATTGCATTTTAGGAACTCCAGGATATTTAAAATTGGCAAATACATAGTGAAAAATCCGTTTAATTGCCTCCTGCACACGTTCTTCAGCATAAATATCGGTGGGGTGTTTTTGGGTCCAGTTAAATGATCGGATATCGTCTAAGCCAAAAATATGGTCAACATGTTCATGTGTCAGCAGAATTGCACGAAGCGAATTAACTTTTTCTCTTAACATTTGTGCCCTGAAATCCGGCCCGGCATCAATTACAATGTTTTGTCCATTGATTTTTAAAAGTAACGACGAACGCAATCGTTTATCCTTTGTATTGTCAGAGCAGCAAACTTCGCAATTACAAGAAATAACAGGCACTCCCTGTGATGTTCCTGTACCAAGAAATGTAGCTTCAATTTTTATCTTTTCAGGTTGATTCACCCTGCAAATTTAACAAATACAATACTTTAATCATGAATATCTCTATTTTTGCAGAAAAAATTAAGAATGGCAAAGCTCTATCTTGTTCCCAATGTTTTAAGTGAAGGTGACTGGCAAAATGTATTACCCGCCCAGATTTTTCAAATTCTAACCAATACCAGATATTTTATAGTTGAAGATATTCGTACTGCCCGAAGGTTTTTAAAACAGGTTAACAAAGAAATAAACATTGATGATTGTACTTTTTACGAGTTGAACAAACGAACAAAATACAATGAAATCCCCAACTACTTAAAGCCTATTGAACAAGGATTTGATGTTGCCGTAATTTCTGAAGCAGGCTGTCCCGGAATTGCTGATCCAGGTGCCGATGTTGTAAAAATTGCCCATCAAAAAGAATACAAAGTCATTCCTTTGGTTGGACCATCTTCGATATTGCTTGCTTTAATGGCTTCAGGAATGAACGGACAGAATTTTGCATTTAAAGGCTACCTGCCTGTTACACCAACCGAAAGAGTTAAAGAAATCCAGGTACTCGAAAAACGTGTAACAAACCAGCGCCAAACGCAAATCTTTATTGAAACACCATACCGCAATAATCACCTGATCAGCGATTTACTAAAATCATGCTCACCATCTACCCTACTTTGCATCGCCGCCAATATTACCGGCGAAAATGAGTTTATTGCCACAAAAACAATTCAACAATGGAAAAACAAAGTGCCTGATTTACATAAAATACCGGTGATTTTTCTTTTAGGAACTTAAAATAACTACTACGTAAACGCCCTGTTCTTAATATTTCAAAACAATAGCAGATTAAAAACTCCTATTGTTTTTTATGTTAGATTGTCATAAATTGTATGATTAAAAAATCATACATAATGAAAATCAACGCCATTACTTTTAACGGAACAGAAAAGACAGATTTTGACAGAAGCCAGTATTCGGATGAAAGTCTTGAACTGCTGAATTATTATCAGATTGAAACATCACAAAGAGGAGATGATAATCGGAAAAAGTTAGATCTAAAAAAGGATCAGGTAATTGAGTTTGAATTTGAAGACGGTACAAACTGGATTTCAGGTCCTGACACTTTGGATGATATATTTCCTGAATTAATGACATCAGTCAAACGTTCATCTGCAGAAGATGGCGTTTTTGAATTACCGTTTGAAATTAGCTCCGGAAGCACTGACCGCTCGATTGTTGGAAAAATAGTATTAAAGGCGATTAAAGTTTTTTCGAAGAAAGTTGCAATAAAGGAAGTTAAAAAACTGGCTTCAAAACTCGAAGACAAGCAATTGGAAGACAAAATAGGTTTGTTTGGATTAAGTTCTGATTTTCAGCTTGTGAATTTTGTTCCTGATAACAGCACTTTACCCTACCTGGTACTAATTCATGGTACAGCATCTTCAACATTTGGGTCGTTCGGAGAAGCAGTTGGGACCGATTTTATGAGTTTTATTCACGAAACTTACAATAACCGAATTCTTGCGTTTCAACACCGTACCTTAACAGAAAATCCTATTCAAAACGTAAAACATTTGGTTTCGAGTTTACCAAACAATTGTGTGGTGCATCTCATAACCACTTCGCGCGGAGGACTTGTTGGTGAAATTTTATCCCGATTTTGCAACAGTTCTGCTTCCAGTGCCTTTAACTCCACAGAAATGGCCATTCTTAAAAAAGAATACCCTAAAAGTTATTATTCAGAAATAGAACAAACAATCAATGAAATAGATGCAATTCTGCTCAACAAGAAAATAAAAATAGAAAAATTCATTCGCATTGCCTGTCCTGCCGGTGGGACAACACTTGCTTCAAAACGATTGGATTTTTTCATGAATATTACTTTAAATCTTATAGGTGTTGCTACTGGAATGGCTGCAAATCCAATTTATATGGCTTTCAGAAATCTCACTGCTGCAGCAATCGACTGTAAAAACAAACCGGAGGTATTGCCAGGACTGGAAGTACAAAATCCGGGTTCACCGTTCATTAAAGCGCTCAATTGTCCGCTGGATTTGGGAAACCCCGATGGACGTGTTATTATCAACAATTCCCTTGTTGTAATAGCAGGCAACTCGAAACCTGCTTTAAAACTAAATGCAATTTGGATCATTGCCAGCAAACTATTTTTTCTTCGGAAGAACGATTTGGTTGTAGATACTGAAACTATGACTTTAGGAACCAGAAGATCTGGCAAAGTACTCAGGTTTTTTTATGAAGACAACCAACTCAATCACTTCAAATATTTCAAAAACAGTATAACAAACCATGCTATTTTAATTGCATTAAAATCTGAATGGGGAATTCAGTTGCCGGGATTTACCGATGAGCCACTTTCTGTTTCAGTTGCTTCCGACAGAAATATTAATTTCAAACCCGATGGTGGCCAACTGTTCAGCAAAGAAGTGAGTGGAACAAAACCAATTGTTTTGCTGCTGCCTGGAATTATGGGCTCGAACCTTGAATACGACAATAAGTTACTGTGGATCAATTATATTAAAATCATTTCCGGTGGACTCTCTGATTTAAAATCAAGCAATAAAGTTAATGCTACTTCTCTTGTATCAACATCATATAAACGACTTGCAGAAGAATTGGATGACAATTATGACGTTGTTACTTTTCCATTCGACTGGCGATTGCCACTTGAGGATTCTGCCACACTCCTGAATAAAAAAGTAAAGGAATTAATGAAATTTGGTCAACCCATTAAATTGATAGGTCATTCGATGGGTGGTGTATTAATTCGTGATTTTATTGTGTTGCATAATGATACCTGGACGAAACTCAATAATTCAAATGGGTTTAGATTGATATTCCTTGGTACTCCCTTGAATGGGTCATATCGGATTCCTGCTGTTCTTTTCGGAATGGATAGGCTGATTGACAAACTAAGTTTAATCGATCTTGTACATTCAAAAGATGAATTGCTTGGAATTTTTTCGGGATTCAAAGGTCTTTTAAGTTTACTCCCACTCGATGGTGAACATGATTTTTCAAATCCCGAAACCTGGAATAATATGGTTAATGGTCTTGATTTAGAATTGACCAGTGAAAATAAATGGCCTGTTCCTTCAGCAGAAAATCTGGCTTGGTTTGCCGATTATAAAAGCAAAATGAAGGATGTTCTGCTTGCAGAAGATTTAAAAAATGCGGTTTATGTTGCCGGTCGCGACAAGGCAACCCCTTGTAACTTCAGGATTGATGAAAAGAGTTCTGGTAAAGAACTTGTTTTTTTGAGTACAGGTGAAGGTGACCAAAGCGTTACGTGGGACAGTGGCATCCCTAAATTATTGATTGATAAAAATGCAGTTTATTATGTAAATGTTTCGCATGGCGAACTGGCTTGCCACACTGAAATGTTTAAGGGAATTAAAGAGATACTTTTAAATGGCAAAACCAATTTGTTTCCCGACAAACGCCCTTCATTGCGGGGAGATGAGTTGTTGTTTAAATCTCCTGAATACCGCGATTTTGATCTTTCACAGGCTGGTGTTGACTTTTCTGTATTAGGAATTGGTGGAGAAACTGAACCTCAAATGGAGTTGCCGCCTATTTCTGTTTCCATCAGTCATGGTGATCTTTTTTATGCAAAATACCCGCTTTTGGCCGGACACTTCGAAGACGACGGAGTTTTATCGGCTGAAAAGGAAATAAATAAAAATCTTGGAAATACACTAAATTACAGACATAGTTTGGGTATTTACCCTGGACCAATTGGAACAAACGAACTCTTTTTATCCGATCAGGCAGGCTTTAGAGGAGCCATAATTATTGGATTGGGCAAACCGGAAAACCTAACCTCATCAGAGCTTACCAAAACAGTTGAGCAAGGTGTTTGCAAATATCTGTTGAATTTTAAAGAGGATGCCAAACTAGCGGATAAAACCGGCAATAATATTCAGTCAATTGGCATTTCGTCGTTGATTATTGGTGGCGGTTATGGTGGTTTAAAAGTTGAAAATTCTTTAAAAGGAATTATACAGGGTGTACAGAATGCAAACCAGAAAGTTAGAAACCTCAATCTGACAAACACACCTCAAATTGGAAATATCGAATTTGTGGAATTGTTTGAAGATTCGGCAGTTGGAGCACTTTACTCGCTTGGGAGGATAGAAAAACAGGAAACACGGTCGTTCAGGATTTTAATGGAAGAGAAAAAGCTACATACTTTGCTGGGCTCTAAAAAACGCATCCCCAATGAAATATCAACAGATTGGTGGAATAGGATTACTGTAAAAAGAGTGAGAAACTCAGACACGGACAAAACTGTTAGATGCTTAACATTTAGTGCATCAACAAGTCGTGCGTACGAAAAAGAAATTGAATTGATTACTACCCCGGCGCTTATGGAAGGGGCAATAAAAGGAATGTCAACAAATAACCGGTGGACGCCTCAAAGCGCTAAAGCAATTTTTGAATTACTGATCCCAAATGATTTTAAGGAACAACTTAAAAGACACGGGAATATAAGCTGGATTTTAGATACTTACACGGCAGAATATCCCTGGGAGTTGTTACTTGACGAAATTTCTGATACCCGTCCATTGTGTGTGGCATCAGGAATGATCAGGCAATTGTCAACACAACACTACAATCAGGTTGTTAAATCAACTCCAAAAAACAATGCCCTTGTAATAGCCGATCCCGAATTAAAAGGTTTCGCATCGCAATTGCCAGGTGCTTTAAAAGAAGGACAACAGGTAGCGGCAAAGCTTTTGGAACAAAAAATTCAAACCACAACAAGTTTTAAAGGCACAAGCGATGAGATAATCGAGAAACTATTTTGCAACGAGTATCGCATTATCCATTTATCGGGTCATGGGATTTTCAACGAGGACCAATCAAAAGGATCGGGAATGGTAATTGGCAACAATATGTTTTTATCGACCCGTGAAATACAGCAAATGAGCACTGCACCCGAACTTGTATTTGTTAATTGCTGTCATATCGGAAAAATCAGCGGGGTTGCCGAAGAGCTATATCAGCAGCGGTATAAACTTGCCGCAAACATTGGTACGCAGTTAATTAAAAATGGCGTACGCTGTGTTATTGCAGCAGGATGGGCTGTTGACGATATTGCTGCGCTTGAATTTGCCAATGTATTTTATGACAGAATTTTGAGTGGATATACTTTTGGTGATTCCGTAAGCGATGCACGTAAATCTGTGTTCGCGAAATATAGCAACACCAACACCTGGGGTGCATATCAGTGTTATGGCGATCCATTTTACAGGTTTGAACAAAGGAGACATGACAAAGCAAAGCAAAGGAAAATTTACATGATTTCGCAGGAAGCTGAAATTGATCTTATGAATTTGCTGAATGAACTGGACATTGGAAAAAAATCAACAAATGAATATATTAAACAACTTGATGAAATCTGCGAGGGTGTTGACATTGCAAAAATCAGGACACCGGCTATTACCGAAAAGGAAGCACTGATTTATCTCGAATTAAAGCACTATGACAAAGCCTGTGAAAAGTTTAGTGCACTGTTAAAGGTTGAAGATGCCTCATTTTCATTTTCAGTGGCTGAAAAGTATTACAATGCAATGGCAAAGAAAATTACCAGTGAGTTTAAGGATTTTATGGGTAAGGAAAAAGATGAAAATGAAATTGAACAGCAAAAAATCACAGAACAAAAAAGAAAGGAAAGTCTTAAAATTTTAAACGAAGTTACTGATGATTTAGAAGCACTTGTAAAATTAATTCCCTCTTCCGAAAGACTAAATATTCTTGGCAGCACCTATAAACGAAAAGGGTATGTAACGGGTAAAAATAAGTCGGAGGCATATGAAAAGGCTGCGCTTAACTATCAAAAAGCATATTCGTATTCGAAAAATTGGTACTCGCTAACCAACTGGATGGCACTGGAAAGTGCTTTGGTTCTATCCCAGTTACACAGCTGGGACAGCGATGTAAACAATAAAAACGAAAAATTAGGATACAAACTAATTTCATACGATGAAGCACATGGTTTGCTTGATGAAGCCACAACTTCTCTCACCGATAGCGAACGAATGAGTTATTGGGACATGCTTGCTGAAATTAATATTGGATTGTGTAAATATATTTTGCAGTTCTCAAAAACAACAGATAAAAGTTTGTATGACAATATCAGTCAGCAAGATATTTATAATGAGATCGGAGAACTCTGGAAAAAAGCCGGTTCAAAGGGCAAGCGTTTTGCCGAAATTGAACACCTTGAGTTTATTATAGATGCACTATCAATTACAAAAAATAAAAATTCAAATACCTTGGCAACAAAACTTGAACAATTAAAAAAAGATTTAATTAAACAAATTGAAAATTAATAAGGAATTAAAATCCTGTTTTTATTGCATAAAATTATTTAAAAACAATTTTCCAAAAACAACTTAAAATTTAAATACAATGAACAAGTATTACGATGTACACAACCATCTTTTCAACAAGCACTTTCTGGGCAAAGAGCTATTATACAGAATGATGAAAGAACTGAGGAAATTTATTGATTTGCAAAAAGATCACAAATTAGACAGAGGTTCTGACAGGGGATTAAAAAATGTGATTACTTCTTTAAAACGATACAGAAATGCAATAAGAATATTTACCCGAAAAAACTCAATTGCCATTTATGAGGAAATGGATAGAACCTACAAAGGCGAATTTATTCTCACTCCCCTAACCTTTGATTTAACATACTGTTTTGCTCCCTCGGCTGACCGCGACATTGAAAATGGGTCGCAGGATACAATAAATGAAGCGATTGAAGACGAGATGAATGTAATGTTTAATATGGTTGAAGATCAAACACGCAGTATGTCGAGGGTTTTTAACCCTTTTGCGGAAAGCGAAGAAGACAAACTTTGGAATGAGTTTCTTGAGGAAAAAGAGGAATTTATGAAGAATGCCGAGGAATTCCAGCAGTCTGACGAAACTCCGGATGCAGATGGCACAAGAGGTCTTTTTAAGAAACGTAGCCCTTCGGATGGGTGGAATGAGCAACTCCGGCAAATTGAGGAGTTAAAAAAGCACCCCGATTATAAAGATATGGTTTACCCGTTTTTGGCAATTGACCCGCGCAGGCCGGGAATTGCAGAGTATGCCAAAGCCAATGTAGGCAAAGGAAAATTGTTTGCAGGAGTAAAACTATATTGTCCGAACGGCTACTCACCAACCGATCCGCTACTTTTTGGAACCGAAGGAAAAAGAGACGGGATTTATGCTTTTTGTGAAGACAATGGCATTCCGGTAACCGCGCATAATTCCGACGGCGGTTTTGCAACACTTGCAAAGAGTGTTGTTATTAACGGATTGATCCATGTAAATGGAAAGTTGATCCAGCTCAACAATGAACTTTTAAAGTTTTCAAAAGCCATCACAGAAAAAGATGCCATTTACGAACGTGCACTGGCAATTAACCATCCACTCGTTTGGGGAAAAGTAGCCGAGAAATACCCAAACCTGCTGCTTAACCTGGCTCATTTTGGAGGAGGTCGTCAGTTGGAAGCCGCTATGGATAATCCCAACAACCTGAATTTGTGGTCAAACAGAATTATCGAATTACTAAAAGATAACCGTTACAAAGTATATACTGATGTATCATGTTTTTGTGAATTTAGTTCAATAGATAAACTAATTGCAAGTGAAGTTTATCCTGAAATTAAAAACCGGATTCTTTACGGTTCCGACTACACATTATTATTGCTTTTTGATGATGATTTCGATGAAAATATCCGCAAATTCAGAAACAAATTTGGAAGCGATTTTGATATCATCGCCCGCGAAAATCCAGAAGAATTTTTAAAAAATGTGATTTGAATATTTTCCTGTTATGACAAAAACTGAAGGACTTTTAATTAAAGCAAAATCACTTAGCGAAGAATCACAGTTTCGTGAAGTTATCGACTTACTGCCCGAAAAACAGCTGGATAAACTCAAAAACCCCGAACTTTTCTTTTATCGTTCATGGGCTCATTTCAAGTTGGGTGAAACTGATATGTCAAAAGTTTTTTCAGATAAAGCAATTGCTTTAAACCCATATCTTAAAGATGATTTTATTTCATCAGGCAATAACCTGTACAAAGAAACTGAATACGGGAAAGCAATTATTGAATATGAAAAGGCCATTTTTCTGGACCCGGATTTCACAATTGCATACTATAACAAAGGTTTGTGTTTATATAATATTGGAGAATCTGATAATGCAATAGCACATTTTGATAAAACCATTTCATTAAAAAGTGATTATGCTGATGCTTACCTTAACAGAGGATTGATTTGGTATTATAAAAGAGATTATGACAAATCAATTTCTGACTTCTCAGCAACTATCAAAATTGATAAAAACTATACGATAGCATATTATGACAGGGGACTGGCTTTTTATTACAAAGGCGATTATGTAAATGCAATTGCGGATTTCGACAAAGTGACTGAACTGAATGTTGACAATTTAGATGCATATTTTTACAGAGGTCTTAGTATGTATTGTTTGGGCGAATATAAATATGCAATTACCGATTTTGACAAAGTTGTAGCGCTGAAAACTGATTATAAGGAAGCCTATTTTAACAGAGGCCTTTCTTGGTATTACCTGGAGAATTATGACAAGGCAATTGCCGAATATGAAAAAGCCCTTGAAATTGATGAAAATTACACAATTGCCTACACCAACCGTGGTCTGGCATGGTATAGTAAGAAAGTTTATGACAAAGCCATTGCCGATTTCAACAAAACAATTGAACTTGATGAAAACTCTTATTTGGGATATAACAACAGGGGACTGGCGTTTTATGAAAATAAAGACTACGACAAAGCTATTGCGGATTATGACAAAGCAATACAATTAAAACCAGATTATAAAGATGCATTTCTAAACCGAGGACTCGTTTGGTATTATAAGAATGATTATACAAATGCCATAGCTGATTATGACAAAGCCATTCAAATAGATGAAAATTACGCACTTGCTTATGGAAACAGGGGTTTGGTTTGGTATAATCTCAGTGAAAATGACAAGGCTGTTTCTGATTATAACAAGGCCATTAATTTACAGTCTGACTATAAGGATGCATTTTTGAATCGCGGGTTAATTTTCTATTACAAGGGGGATTATGACAAAGCGATTGCTGACTACGATGAAGCAATAAAAATAGATGAAAACTACACCATTGCATATAATAACAGGGGTCTGGCCTGGCATTATAAAGGTGAATACAATAATGCGATTGTTGATTACAACAAAGCTATTTCGCTGAATCCTATGTATATGGATGCCTTTATTAACAGGGGAATTGCATATTATTACAAAGGTCAGTTCAATAAAGCAATTGAAGATTATAACAAGGCGATTGAGATAAACAGCGAACTTGGATTTGTATATTTTAATATTGGACTGGCTTATTATAACAAAGGATTTTATCAGAAAGCAATAGAACATTATAACAAAGCACTTGAATTACAACCTGATTATCCTGACGCTTTCAATAACAGGGGAATGGCGTGGTATGAAAGTGGTGAATACGACAAGGCAATTGACGATTGTACAAAAGCCATTGAAATTTTTCCGGATTATTCAGACGCTTACAACAACAGAGGAAACGCTTGGTATTTTAAAGAAGATTTTGAAAAAGCTGAACACGATTTTGAAAAAGTGTCAAAATTTCCCGGATTCGAAGCAATTGGTTTCTCAAATCTGGGTGATGTTTGTTCATCAAGGGGTGAGTTTCATAAAGCAGGTGATTTCTACAAAAAGGCAATTGGATTAGAAAATATTCCGGTATGGCTTGACAAGAAAATAATAATGAAACTGGAAAGAAACAAACAGCGATTACTTTTAGTGAAAGCCAATGTACCTTTAAACAGTTTAATTGAAAAAACACGCGTCGAGGATAAAATTGAAAGGTCTCTTGAAAATATCAGAAAAGTTTCAAAATCCGATGCACAAAACGTAGTTCATTACACAAAATTATTTGTTTCCGATATTTATGTAAGCTCTCTCTATTCAAAGATGCATTACAGCAATGCAATTTATATGAATGATCCCAAGGAAGGCAAAATGCTTTTTAGGTATTTCAATGACGAAAGGATAACTCAAGCTTATATTAACGGTGAAAAGCGAAATGAAAGCAGTGTTTATCTGGGTTCATTTCTTCCGGCTGAAGACCCGGGGTATGGAAAATCATATGAAGATGAACTTGTTATGTGGAGAACTTATGGTAAAGATATCAACGGAAAAGAAGCAGCAGGATGTAACCTTGTTTTGAGTACTGACTTTTTTAAACAAATGAAAAAACCCATTGCTGATGATTCATCCCTGTCGGAATCGGAACAAAAAACCGTAAAAGTTGCAATAATCAAGGAAGAAAGTTCGAAAAATAAATCTAATGATGAAGAACTCCTGAACGTTGTTTACATTAAAACAAATGGTTATGAAAGGAGCATAAAAAATGATTTAACCGGAAATATAAAACCAGCCCTTGACCAACTAAAAGTACTTTTGAATAAAATGATTGAACCCGTGGACAAACAGGATATACAATCTGATTTTCAGAAATATATCGAAAACACCATATTTAAACATCTTTCAAAAATTAATTTCCTCTTTAAATCGGCTGATTATAGTTTTGAAAATGAAGTACGTGTAATTGAATATGTACCACGAAGCAGCGATTTAATTAAATTCATGGAAATCAAAGAACCTAATTTACCCCGAAAAAGATTTTTTATCCAGTCAACGAATGAAATTCTGCCCTTTGTAAGAAAAATCTATTTGGGGCCGAAAGTGGAAAATCACCAGCAGTGGAGTTTATATTTTGATTTTGAAATCAGACAAAGAGCAAAGGAAATTTCAAATATGGATTTTCATCCGTACGAGCTCAACCCGTCTGACATTTTAATATCTAAATCGGAGTGCGAATTTCAGTAATCAGGAGTTTTGACAAATTGAGATTAAACAACCTTCATTTCTTTCAACAAACCAAATTCAAATTCAAAACTAGGGGTAAATACACCTTTCCCTATGTCATTTTCGATCTGGTTTTTTGTCCGGAAACTGGCTTCCTCCACCTCATCGGAATGGACTTTGAAATTTTTAAAATCATGAGTAACAAACATGTACACCAACTCGGCTTCTACATCTGATTCCCATTTGTATGTTTTTACCAATTTTGCCGAAAAATCAACAAGCCCAATTTCTTCAAAAGCCTCCTTTTTAAGCGCCTGTTCCAAGGTTTCTCCGGCTGAAATATGGCCACCAACCGCTGTGTCCCACTTTCCGGGTTGAATAAGTTTTGACATTGGCCGTTTTTGGACTAAAACTGCTTTATTATGATTGATTACATGTAAATGCACAACTGGGTGCAAAAGTTTACTTCCGTTATGCACGTGGCTTCGTGGCGCCTGTCCGGTAATCCTGCCCTGTTCATCCACCAATGGAACCCATTCTTCATCGGAAAGCTGTTTTTGTTTTCTTTTTTGCCGGTAAAACTCAAATAAAAAATAAACTCCAAACAAAATATAAAACAACCCGCCACTAATAAAAGCCCAGGCAGCTTTGCTCATAAAAAAAGTGGAATAAAAAACCAAAAGTGTGTGTGCTGCAAAAATATAAAACAAGTATTTAAGACTTTTGCGCATTTGAGTCAATTGCGCTTCG
Source organism: Draconibacterium sp. (assembly GCA_041739985.1). Taxonomy (GTDB): domain Bacteria; phylum Bacteroidota; class Bacteroidia; order Bacteroidales; family Prolixibacteraceae; genus Draconibacterium. Next base: position 34,045 of record JBGSMW010000089.1, read on the forward strand.
TTGAATTGGGCATCTTTCAAGTAACGTTGCCCCATTAACCCAATAATATTTACTTTTGAAAATGCAGAAACTGCAAGCACAGCAACTAAAATCAATTCGATTAAACCGGGTTTTAATTTGAAGAAAATTTCATTGTCGAGAAAAATGGAAACTGCACCAAGAATAACAAGTAATAAAGTGTCGAAGAGAATAAACCTATCGAAGCGTTTTTCCTTGAGTCCAACCCAAAGCATTTCGGCAACACCAACAGCAACAGCAACAAACAACCCGATTTTTGTTCCCCAGATTTCGTCGGCTATAATAAAAACGAAAAGTGGAATAAAACCGGGTAGTAACTTTTTTAGCAGTTCAACTCTGCTCATTTTTCAAATTTAAACCAATTCGGAATAAAGTCGGTTTGTTCCAATGGACTCCTAATTTGCCTTATATACTTTATATACTTCAACCTGCATAAGCAAAGTTGTAAATCCCGGGACGAAAGGATCGCTGTAAGTATTTCCATTTTGTCCGTATGCAAGTTTTGAATCTATTACAAGATTTGCTACTGACCCTTTTTGCATGTATGTCAAAGCCTCTTCCAGTCCGGCAACAGAAGTCCCTGAACCAACGTTCACTGTGTAAGGCTCATATCTGTATCCATCCAAATAACCAACTGACTGGTCAATCAACGAGCTATCAATTTTCCAGGTCGCATAATAAATCAGCACTTGATCTCCAGCTTCTATTGTATCGCCGGATCCTTGCTTTACTTCTATATAATATAATCCCGATGAAGTTGGTTCTACGTTGGGATAATTTGCTTTCAGGTAAGTATCCAGTATAGCCAACTCATTATTTCTGAGCTCTTCCAAACTGTTATCATCGCCACATGCAAAAATTCCAGCAACTGCAGCAGTGAAAATCAATGCTGTGAATACGTGTTTTATCGATTTATTCAATTTCATATGATTATAATAGTTTTTATTATTAAGGTATCATACGTAACTCGCTTGTAATCATCTTTCTGTGTGTAATAAATTTTACATGCTCGTTTCATATTTCTAATTATTTAAAGGCTTTATATCTTTCATTGAAACTACAAAAACCAAAGTCTGAAATGGTTTGACAATTCCTGAACCTAAACTTCCATAGGCAAAATCAGATGGTATAATTAATTGCGACCTACCATTTTTGTTGATTACTTTCATACCATCATCCCATCCCTTAATCAAAGGAGGGTTACCTAACACAAAAGTATAAGTACTGTCGGTTGTATTGTGCCAAATGGAGGTATCGAATAAATAGCCATCGCTAAAATAAGCTGCATACCCAACTGTAAGCGTGTCTCCGGTTTTAGGATAATCGCCTGTACCCTCTTCAATGGTTACATAATAGATACCCAAATCTGTGGTGTCAACATCATTCCCTTTGGCTATTAAATTATCAATATAACTTTTCAAATTCATCTGCTCCTCTTCCCTTGTAGGTTCTGCTGTTTCATCTACGTTTAAACATGAAGTACCTGTTCCGAAAAGTAAAATTACGAGTGCAAATATGGCTGCGAACTTTTTCATATTAACTTTCATTAAATTATTGTTTCCAATAATTGACGTTTATATTCCGGGAGAAGTTGCGTGAACTTTTCAACTGCCTTTTCTATTGAAAGGTTAGAATCGCCGCCAGCTGCATTCAAATGCCCGCCACCATTAAAATGATCTCTTGAAAAATGGTTCACCGGAAAACTTCCTTTTGAGCGAAAGGATGCTTTAACAATTCCATCTTTTTCAATAAAAATTGCACTGAAAACAATATCGTTTATAGAAAGAGGAAAATTCACAAAGCCCTCAGTATCTCCTGTTTTGAAATCAAAATCAATCAACTCCCTTTTTGTAATTGAAATCATAGCTGTTCTCAATTCAGGATAAACAATCATTTTTTGGCTCAGGCAGTAACCAAGCAATTTCATTCGGCTTGCTGAAAAATTGTGGTAAACTCCTGATTGTATTTTCTGGGTATCAATCCCAAATTTCATTAATTCAGAAACAACTTTAAAAGTATTTGGGTCTGAAGTATTATGATTAAATGAGCCTGTATCGGTTAAAATACCTGTGTATAAAGCTTCAGCAGAACTTTTTGAAATATATTTTTTCATCCCTATTTTACACACCACATCATAAATCAGCTCTGCAGTTGAACTATAGTGAGTTTCTGAAATGGTAAAATCACAAAAATCGGTAGGATATGGATGATGATCAATCAGTATTTTCGGGTTTTTGTATTCAAGTATCTGTTTTTCAAGCTTTCCTGCGCGGCTGGCTTCGTTATAGTCAACACAAAACAACAAATCCGATTGATTTAGGATTGATTTTGCCAGTTTCTTGTTGCTGCTGTTTACAATTATTTCAGCGTCTGATGAAAACCATTTAAGAAAATCCGGATAATCTGTTGGTGAAATAATATGAGCTTTATGGCCGGCACCAACAAGAACTTCAGCCAAACCAATGGCCGAACCAATCGCATCGCCATCAGGATGTTCATGTGGAATGATTGCAATATTTAGTTTTGCTTTATTAAGTAATTCCTTTAAAGATGCAATAATCTGTATGTCAGTGTTTTTCAAAATGCTCAAAAACTTGAATTGGCAAATATACTAAAACTGTTAACGGCGCAATGCCGAAATAATTCAATTTTTCATATTATTGCAGAATAATAACATTTATTAAAATTTACAGAAATGGCAGGAAAAGTAACATTTACAATGATAAAACCATCGGCATTTGCCAGCAGTTATACTGGTGGTATTTTAAAGATGATCAACGATGCGGGTTTTGTAATCAAAGCATTGAAAGCAACCCGTTTGACGAAAGAGCAGGCTGGGGCATTTTATGAAGTGCATAAAGGAAAACCATTTTATGAATCGTTGGTTGATTTCATGAGTTCAGGACCAATTGTTGCTGCCATGCTTGAAAAAGAAAATGCTGTTGAAGATTTTAGAACTTTAATTGGCGCTACCAATCCGGCAAATGCGGCTGATGGGACAATCAGAAAAATATACGCGGTCAGTTTGCAGGAAAATGCTGTACATGGTTCCGACAGCGATGAAAATGCAATTATTGAAGCTGATTTTTTCTTTTCGAAAATTGAAAGAGTATAAGAAATTTAAAGTTCAAAGGTTAAGGTTTAAAGTTGGATTCCATCCGTATAGTGCCAGTTGCTATCGGATGGAATCCTTTTTTTATGACTTTTTTTTCGAACAATTATCACTTAAAAATTATTTTCTCAACCATCTCTTCGCCTGCTTTTTCGTTTAGTTTTCTCCTGATTTCTTCGCGCATCATAAAAAGTTCGTTTTTCACAACCGAAGAGTTTATTTCGACAAAAAGAACTTTGCCTTTTAATGATACACTTTTTGTGTAATGCGCAATTGTTTTTCCCAGCAATTCTTCCCACGACTGAACAACATCAACTTCTTTCAGTTTTTTTTCGATGCTTGTTCCTTTAACGTAATCGCGTATTACTTCACTTAATGATTGTGTATTGCTCCTTCTCATGATAAAACTTCAACTTTCCCTGAATCAACATTAAAAATACGAAAATCGGCATCCATTTTCTTGATAATGGAATCCAAATGTTCGCGATTGGTATCAGTCAAAAATATTTGACCAAACTTTTCACCTGCCACCACTTTAACAATTTGCTCTACTCTAAACTGATCCAGTTTGTCAAAGATATCGTCGAGCAAAAGTATGGGTTTCAACCCCGAAATCTCTTTCACAAAATCAAATTGTGCCAGTTTTAACGATACAAGGTAAGTTTTCATTTGTCCCTGAGATCCCAATTTTCTAATTGGGTAATCTCCAAGATAAAAAACCAGATCATCCTTATGGATTCCCTGCGTCGTATATTGAATAGCCCTGTCTTTCGCAACCGAACCTTTTAAAAGCTCTTCGAAATCACTGTTATATAAACCCGATTCATGCACTAAACTAACCTTTTCATTATCCTGAGAAATAAATGAATAATAGCGTTGAAAAACAGGAATTAACTTCTCAACAAACTCTTTACGGTGTTCATGAATCCTTAATCCATATTCAACTAACTGAATATCCCAAAGCTCAAGCAAATCACCTTCAAAATAATGATTTACTGCAAATTGCCGTAAAAGATTATTTCTTTGTTGCAGAGCCCGGTTGTACTTCAGTAAATCATCGAGGTAACTCTGGTTATATTGAGAAATTACCCCGTCCATAAATTTTCGCCGTTCATCGCTGCCGCCCAAAATCAAGTTTACGTCAGAAGGTGTAATCATCACAAGAGGAAGTAAACCAATATGTTCTAAAAGTTTCTTATATACCTTCGAATTACGTTTAAATTGCTTTCCAGCCCCTTTTTTAAATCCAACCGAAATATTTTCTGTTGACTCAAGACGCCGGTAATTCCCATTCAGCATAAAATAATTTTCCTCGTGGTTTATGTTGAGCAAATCGATGGCCGTAGAAAAACTTTTACAAAATGACAGATAATAAACAGCATCGAGAATATTTGTTTTTCCAGCTCCATTTTTACCAATAAAACAGTTCAATTTTGTTGAAAACTCAATTTGAACTTCTTTTAAATTTTTAAAATTTACGATTGAAATATCTTCGATTTGCATAATCCTGCCTTCGTTTTTACCTTGCAAAACTAATTAAAAAGCTTGGAAGTACCCGATAGGTTGTGAAAAACCAAAAATAACAGGTCGCTGTTCATTAATATTGAAATTTATGTTGTTATTACCCATAGGGTTTTGAAAAAAAAACTATTTTTGCGGCACAATTTTGAAACCAAAAAGAAATGGCAAAAAAGAAATCAACAAAAGACGATAATTTACAGGAACTGGAAAGTGCGCTGACCAAAACCGAGCAATTCATTGAAGATAACCAGAAAACAATAACATATATTGTAGGTGCCGTTATATTAATCGTAGGTGCTTATCTTGTTTTTCACAGATTCTATATGCAACCCAAAGAAAAAGAAGCATTGTCGCAAATGTTTATGGCCGAGAATTATTTTGAAAAAGACTCTTTCAATTTAGCAATTAACGGTGACGGAAATTACCTGGGATTCCTTGATATTATGGATGATTACGGTATGACAAAATCAGCTAACCGGGCGAAATATTACGCTGGTATTTCTTATCTTCATTTGGGTCAGTACGAAGATGCAATTGATTACTTAAAGAAGTTTAAAACAGATGATTTGATTTTAGGATCGGTTAAAGCGGGTGCAATTGGTGATGCAATGCTTGAACTTGGCGAAAAAGAAGACGCGCTAAAACAATACAAAAAAGCATACGCTGAAACCGATAACGAATTGACAACGCCGGTTTATAAAATGAAGGCTGCCAAACTACTCGAATCAATGGATAAATTTGATGAAGCTTTAAAGTTATATGAAGAAATCAAAAAAGATTATCCGCAATCAACTGAAGGTACAACTGTTGACAAATATATTGCACGGGTAAAAATTAAAAAAGGATAGTAAAAAAAGATACGGTTACTAAATATACCCCTCTAAAAGAGGGGTTTTTTATTTAAAAAATATGGCAACAAAAGATCTTTCACAATACGATTTTAATTCGGTCCCTTCAGCAGAAAATATGAAATTTGGAATTGTTGTGGCTGAATGGAATCCAGAAGTAACATTTGCGCTTGCAAATGGCGCTGTTGAAACACTAAAAAAACATGGTGCTAAAGAAAATGAAATTGTAGTTAAATATGTACCGGGCAGTTTTGAACTCCCGCTTGGGGCGCAATTTCTGGCTGAATATGAAAATGTGGATGCAGTAATTATACTTGGTTGTGTAATCCAGGGTGAAACACGTCATTTCGATTATATATGCGAAGGAGTTACACAAGGGATAAAAGATTTAAACCTGAAATACAACAAACCTTTCATTTTTGGTTTATTGACAACTAACAACCAACAGCAAGCTCTTGATAGGGCGGGTGGCAAACATGGAAATAAAGGGGATGAAGCCGCAGTTACCGCAATTAAAATGGTTGATTTAAAAAGGTCGTTTCAATAAATTCTAACTAAAAATATGTAAAACGATTATTACCAAAATGTTGGCAATAATTATTACACCAAATCCCTGAAAAATATACTTGCCTAGCTGTTGATTTCCGAGGGTTTTCGCATAAAACATTTTTAAAATATTATTGCTTAAAATGGCTTGAAAAGTAGCCATTGCAATGAGAATTTGTGTGACGTTGTATTTTCCCTGGAAAAGATTTAGAAGAAAGGGATCTATATCAGTAAAACCTACAACAAACGATAAAATATTTAACCCCTGAGTGCCAAAATTTTCAAGTGTATATTGGGTTACAAATGAAAATAAAACGTAGAGTAATGCAAAAACAACTGCAATTTTGAATTCAAGTGGATTTTTATCTTCAAGTATATTCACCGCAGCAATGGCAGTATTTTTTGTTTTTTTGAAACCTGCATACATATAATATGCTGTCCCAATTGAAATAAAAAACATCAGTATAAACCAAAGTGAAACAGAGATACCAATCTGTGGATTAAAAATCAAAAGCAAAATATAAATTCGTAAAAACATCATTGCAGTGGCAATAATTATTGCTGCGGCGAATTCACGATAATTTGATTCCGTCTCTTTGCTTTTTCGAGCAAGAATGATTGTGGTTGCTGTACTGCTGTACAATCCTCCAAATACCCCGGTTAGCAACAAACCTGCATCGGGGAAAACAAACTTTCTTAAGATATAACTTAAATACGAAATCCCCGAAATGACCACGATGGCCAACCAAACTTTGTATGGCGAAAGGTTGAGGAATGAAAAGATTTGTTTATCGGGCAAAGCCGGTAAAATTATTCCAGCAATTATGATAAATTTTGCAACTGTAATAAATTCAGCCCGATCAATTTTTTCAGAAAAGCCTTTGAAAGTTCTTTTCGATTCAGTTAAAATAAGTACAAGAACAAAAAACAACATAACCAACCAGTTGGGTTGTGTAATAATCAGCAGCGGAAAAGTATATGTAAGCAAAGCGAGCAAAACTGTAGTTAAGCCGTAATTATTCTGAAATTTAATTTTCTGTGTGTAAAAAATTCCAAGAAACAGACTGATTACCAATCCACCGCCAAGATAAAAATACATTTCTACAGGCTGTGCAACCAATAAAACAAATCCAAGCAAACCAATAAAAACAAAGGTCCTGTCGGTGCCAAAAGTATGTTGCTCCTCTTTATCTGCATATTGTTTTCGTTGTTCCAGACCAACAATAAATGAAAAAACAACCGTCAATAAAAACTGGATAAAAAGTGTCGGTATTTCCTGTAAAAAATCAGTCATAACGATTTGTAAGTTTTAAATATTTTTAAAATCAGCCATATTGGATTGAAGTTAAACAAAAATCAACATCAGCACATAAATAAAAACCATTGATGATACACCCTGAATTAATGTTGCCATCGTATGCGTTTTGTAACCTGTTTTTACGTCCATACCCGAAAATTGTGTCACCACCCAGAAAAAACTGTCGTTGGCATGTGAGATTGTCATGGCTCCGGCCCCGGTTGCCATTACTGCAAGCACTTTCCCATTCAGCGAGTCTAATCCGATGGTTGCCAGCAGTGGCGCAATTATTGCCGATGTAGCCACCAACGCCACAGTTGTTGAGCCTTGCGCGGTTTTAAAAGCAGCAGCAATAATAAACGGTAAAAATATACCCAACTGATATCCGGCAAGTAAATTACCAAGTATATCTCCAATTTGAGTTTCTTGTAAAATGGTTCCAAATGCTCCCCCAGCTCCTGTAATCAGCAAAATTGGTGCTGCTGCCGAAATTCCATCACCAATCCAACCAGTGAGTGTTTCTTTGTTGAATTTTGGAAACAGGAAAAATGTTAGCAAAAAGCCAATCAGCAGTGCATTAATCGGTTGACCGGTAAAACTAAAAAATGTAAAAAGAAAACCTTCGCCAAATGGTTGATTGGGATAAGTTGCAATTGAACGTACAGCAATTAAAACTATTGGGACAAGAATAGGTAAAAGAGATTTCGTTGCTGAGGGTAGTTTTAAATTCGTTTGATAATTTATGGATTCTTCATTAAAAATTTCTGAAGTTGTAATTTTTCTACCAATATAAGAAGCCCAAAAATAGCCTGTAAACATTGCAAATGCAGCCACAACCAATCCGAAAAGGATAACAAGACCGAGTTGATTTTCAAGTCCCAGGTTTCCAGCGGCAGCAATTGGTCCGGGAGTTGGCGGCACAAATGTGTGGCTTGCATACAATCCGGTTGCCAATGCAATTGAAAGTGTAACGGAAGATTTTCCGGTTTTCGCAACCAATGATTTTTTCAAAGATGAAAGAATAACAAATGCTGAATCGCAAAAAACCGGAATTGAAACAATGTACCCAATTATCGACATAGCCAAACCGGGAAAACGATTCCCGACAAGTTTCAAAACAAGTTCCGCAAGTTTTATTGCTGCATTTGATTTTTCAAGAATTACACCGATAATTGTTCCAAGAACTATTACAATTCCAATGTACGCCATTATATTTCCAAAACCTGTTGCAATTGTTGAAGCAATTTTCTCAATTGGCAGACCTGCCATTGCCCCGGTTAAATAAGATGCAAAAAGAAGCACGATAAACGGGTGTAGTTTCAGTTTTGTGGTTCCCAGAATAATGGACAAAACAGCTACAAAAAGAACAATGACCAACCATGTTGTTTCAGTCATTTTAGACGATTTTATAGTTTACAAATGTATGGTTTACAACGCGGTAAAACAGGAATATAACAATTGAAAATATTATAATTCTCATCGATGTAAATTTTTATTGGTTCACTCTAAAAGTAAAAGATTTTAATACAGAAATTTGTACTTCTTTTTAAAGATTTTCGACTGCCTTTTCATAATCAAACTGTAAATCTTCATGAAGCGTGTTAAGCACTTTTTTGACACGCTCAACCCGTCGCTGATACATATTTAAAATAACCCGGCTTGAATGTAAACTCAATCCCGATTTTTTCATTTTCTGACAGAAATAAATCAGCAGTTCAATTTCTGTCTCTTTCAATCCTGAAAATTTAATGTATTTGTCGGTGGTTTTTAAAACTTTGCGGAGTGTTTTTTTGGCAAGATAAAAACTGTGTTTGTTCAGTTGTTTAAATTGCTCATCAATTTCATCTTTTACATTCTGAATAAATGCCTGTTCGTTAATAGCCTCAAAAAGCAAATAATTCAGTAGTTCTTTATTTTCCTTTTTGTATTTGGCCAATCGCAGGAGAAGCTCCTGTAATTGTTGCGGAGAATTTGTTTTCAATTCATTTTTTATTTCGCTGAGCGAGGCTGTTTCCATACAATTATTTTTTCAGGTTTGGTTATCGAACAAGCTCAAAATTAATTGTTTTTATTCGGATTTAAGTAAACCTTTCTTTTTGATTCAAATTGAACTTAATAAATAAGAGCTTGTTTCATTTATTAAATGCCGAATCGCAATTAAAAGGACTTAAAACAAAACACAGTACAAATATGAAAACCGACGGAAAATTTTCGCCACAACAAATTTCAGATTACCATAAAGATGGTTATGTGATTTTGAAAGGTTTGTTAAATGGGCAGGAAGTGGAAAATCTGAGAGACAGGGCAAAAACCGATCGCGAAATGGATAGCCATTCTTTTCAGCGTGATGATGGATCAGGTGCTAAAGTTAGGTTATCGTTGTGGAATCACCCCGGAAACGGAATCTATGGGATGATTGCCCGTAGCCACAAGGTTGTCGATTCAGTTGAACAACTTCTTGAAGACGAAGCGTACCATTATCATTCGAAAATGATTATGAAAGAAGCGAAAGTTGGCGGTGCATGGGCGTGGCATCAGGATTATGGTTACTGGTATGAAAACGGTGTTTTATTCCCCGATTTATGCAGCGTGTTTATTGCTGTTGATGCAGCAACAGTTGAAAATGGCTGTTTGCAGGTAATCAAGGGTTCGCACAAATTGGGGCGTATAAATCATGTTTTAACAGGCGATCAGGCAGGTGCTGATTTGGAACGTGTGGAAGAAATCAGAAAAAGGCTGGAACTTGTACATGTTGAGTTGGAAAAAGGCGATGCAGTATTTTTCCACAGTAACCTTTTACACCGATCAGATCGAAATAACTCTGAGAACCCGCGCTGGGCAATGATTTGCTGCTACAATGCCAAATCAAACAACCCGTATAAAGAAAGCCATCATCCAAAATATACACCGCTTGTAAAAGTACCTGACAGCGCAATTCTTGAAGCAGCGCAAAACACCGAAGTTGACAGTGATTCATGGCTTGACGAAAAAAGGGATAAAAGCGCTGAAAGATTAAAGACTAACCAATAGTTTGGTATTTAACGTTTTACAGGTTTCCCATAAACTTCAATCCAATCCAGGCGCGAACATGAATTTGATTTTCCGCCTGGCATTAAATCTGTAAACCCAATTTCTTCAATATTCGAAAGTTCAGGATTTTTTGTTTCACCGGTTTCAACGATCCGGTCTGCATCCAAACTGTGCCATATAATATCCTGAATATTGAATTCTTTGATACGCCAGTCTTTTGAAGGTCCTTCAAATTGATCACTTACTAACCAGGTTCCGTCGGCTAGTTTTATTGTGATGCGCAAATCACGCAAACCCACTTGTTTCGAGCGCCATTTGATTTTTGCAAATCCGCTTAGATCAACATTTTCTGTTTTGTGTTTTAAAGTTACCATCCAATTTCCCAGGCACAACCCCGACCAAACATAAAACGGATCATCAACCGGTTTTTCATGGTTGCTTTTTTTAAGACTGTCTTTTCCAGCACCGTATAAATTCACAAGCAATTCAAGGTTTTCAACATGTTTTTGCGATAGTGGAATTTCAGCGGGTGTTTCCTTCCAGTCTTCCCTGAAAAAAAGACCGGGAGGATAGGATTCCTGGCTATTGGCAATTCCAAGAATATGAATTAAAATCATTACTAAAAAGAATATTTTTCTCATAACCATCGAATTATATTTTTTTGTTACAAAATAGAAATAAATGCTTTCATTTGGATTTTATGTTTGGGAAAATAAGTCATTTCCCATTTAAAAACTTACCCTTCCTTTTCATCCTCAGCAATTTCGTTTAAAAAAGCAATAGATTTTTCCAGATTTTTGTCGGGAAATTGTTTCAAAATGAAAACTACGATTATTGCGATTACAACACTACCACCCGTTTGTGCCATTAACCAATTCATATGATTATACATATCTAAATTCAAGATAAATTTTGCCCCCACTATTAAAAAAATGGCCCAAAGCAAAGGAATTAAAACATACAACATTTGTTTTTCCCTCAATTCCAAAAATTTTAGTTTTTCGAGTTTTTTTTGTGTTTGAAATACCGGAGTTTGGGCTTTTATACCATAATGCAAAACCAACTTGTTGATACTAAAAATTATGCTGTAGATTGAAAATACAAATAAAAGTAAACCCGGAATAAGAAATTTCACTTCAGAGAAATGCGAAAATGTAAAATTCGCAACAAAAAAGAGGAAGAGAAAATTAACGATAATCTCAAAATAGCCTGTCCATCTCAGTGTGTTCAAATTGGTTTTAATTCTGTTCATACTCACTTCCATAAACAATGATTTGTTAATCCGCACTGTGTTTTCAAGTTTGCTGTCAGTGCCATTCCAGATGGTCGATAATTCATGTAATTCCATTTTATTTAATGTTTAATTGTTTTGAAATCCTTACTAAGTTTTGCTTTTATCCGGTTTAGTTTTGTTGAAACATTGCTAACAGAAATCCCCAGTATTTCTGCAATTTCCTGATTTCTTTTCCCTTCGAGAAAAAGCACAATTACTGCCTTTTCAAAAGTTTTCAGTTGTTCGATAAACCGATATAAAAGTTTAAATTGCTCATCATAAATATTTTCATCCCAAAACAAAATATGGGGTTGGCTTGAAAATTCCCGGTGAATTTTATTTCGTGATTTTTCTTTTCTGTAAAACGAAATGGAGACATTTAAAGCAATCCTGTAAATCCATGTAGAAATTGCATACTTGGGGTTATATTCCGAAAATGACTTCCACAATTGCAAGGTAATTTCCTGAACCAAATCCTTAATTTCTTCTTCGTTTTTGCCATAAACATTGGCAATTTTGAAAATAAGTTTTTTGTTTCTTTCGAGTAATTCAAGAAATTCCTGCTCTGCTTGTTTTGAATGTTTCAATTTTTCCAACTTTTGTTTTTGCTTAACTTCGAATTCATTCCATTATTCGCAAGCAGGGCAAAATTGTCACATTTTTATTGAATAAAATATTATAGAATTAAACTATATTCCTATTTTTCAGATAGATAAACTAATTTTAAAATTTCCCGAACCAATTTTGAATGAGCCATTTTCAAAGTTAACTTTTACTGTTTTATTGGTTTCTATTTCGCTAACTTCTATTGCTGGATTTTTAAAATCATAAGGCAAAATAACTGTTGCAACAGCATCTTTTGGAACTTCAAATTGCAGGGTAAATGTGTTTCCACTGATACTCCAATCAGAACTGATAATTCCTTTAGGCGAATTGAACGAACATTTTGCCCATTTAATATCGCCTACCGGTTTAGGAGCAATAATGATTTCGGAATAAGCAACTGAATTTTCAGCCTGATAAATTCCACCCAAACCTGCATAAAACCATTCCATAAGGTGACCCAGCATCATGTGATTATTCGATGAAGATGTTAACGCAGCCCAGCTTTCGGTTAAAGCAGTAGCGCCCTGTTTCAGTTGAAAACCGTAACCCGGGCGGTCGCTTCTGTTGTTCATTTTATAAAGCATATCCGACCTGCCATTTTCGCTTAAAACCCGCACAAGAAAATGGTAGCCGATATCGCCTGAAGTCAAAGCATAATCGTTGTTTTTGATTGAATCGACAAGGTTATTTAAAACCTTTATATTGTCTTGTTCCGGAATCAATCCCGTGTAAAGCGGCATGGCATAGGCAGTTTGACTTCCGGTGGAACAAACTCCTGATTCTGCGTTGTAAAAGGTTTTCAGAAAATCATTTTTTACAAGTTTTGCCAGATTACTGAATTTTTCCAAATCCGCTTCAAAACCCAGCAATTTGGCCGTATTTGAAATTATCTGTAAATCATAATAATAAATTGAAGTTGCCGTAACAGCTTTTAGCGTAAGTTGCGCTTCGCCGGGATATTTTGGACCCAAATCATACCAGTCGCCAAGTCCGTGTGAAATGATATTGTTTTCGGCAGTAGTTTCAAGGTATTCGATATATCGTTTCATCATGGGGTACGCTTTTTCAAGTACCTCTTTATTTCCATACCATTTATACAGTTGCCAGGGGATAATTACGGCTGCACTTCCCCACTCCGGTGAATCACGAAATCCGCCCTGAAAAGGAACATATTCAGGTGCTATATCAGGAACCAGGCCATTTTCGAGTTGCGAATCCATCATATCGGTAACCACTTTGCTGTACAATTTTTGAATATCAAAATTGTAGTGCATTGACGGTCCGATCAGATACGTTTGTTCCAGCCAACCCAGCTTTTCGCGGTGCGGACAATCGGTTGCTACACTTGCCATATTGCTTTTTATACCCCATTTTATAAGTTCAAATGTTTGGTTAAAAAGTGAATCAGAACAACTAAACTCCCCAACTGTTGGCGCTGAATTGCGTGTATGCAGCATTTTAATTTCAAGAATTTCAGTTTTTTCCGTTGAGTTTGCCGGTTCAGTAATTTCAACTTCAGCATATCTGAAACCATAGTAGGTAAACCGCGGTTGCCATGTTTCTTCTCCTTCTCCATTCAGTATATAATTGAATTCGAAAGGCCCGCCACCGCTGCGTTGAGTAACATTGCCATCTTCGTTTACAAGCTCATCGGGCCTGATCCGGATTTGCGCACCTTTATTCCCTTTCACTTTTAGCGAAATTATTCCTGAAGCGTTTTGACCAAAATCGTAAATTGTTTGGCCGGTTTTCGATTTAAAAATTTTATGAACCGAAAACTCCTGCATTACCTTCAAGGGATTATCAGTTTCAAGTTCCAAATTACTTATTGGATCGTTTAAAACAATTGGAGAATTCCAATCCGAATCGTCAAAATTCGCTGAACTCCAGCCTTTTTTTTCAAGCCTGGCATCGTAATCTTCTCCACCGTAAATACTGCTAAAAGTTACAGGAGACGGTAATACCCTGCAGTTTTCATCGGAAAAAATGTTTTGAACAGAGCCATCAGTATATTCAATATTAATATTGAAAATAACTTTTGGATAACCATAGGCAACAACCAATTTGCGGTAACGTTCGCGGTTAACATTGTAAAAACCATTTCCAACTAAAACCCCGATTGCATTTTCTCCGTTTTTTAACAAGTTGGAAATATCGAAAGAATTATAAAGAATTCGTTTTTGGTAGTTGGTCCAACCCGGAGAAAGAAAATGATCACCTACTTTACTGCCGTTAATTTGCAAATCGTAATGTCCTAATCCGGTAATGTTTATGGTTGCTTTCTGAATGGTTTTACCGACATTAAATTCTTTACGAAACATCGGAACAACTGCGCGTTTTAATCCTTTTTCTTCCAATTCATTTCCCGAACCGTGCACTGCCGGTATAATTTTCATACTATCCTCAAGTTCTTCAAAAGCTATCCATTTCGCGTTTGCCCAAATATTAGAATTGTTGCCAACCTGAGTTTTTGTTTGACAAGCTGAAATAATAAAAATTGCTGCAATTAATAGTAAGTGTAAATTTTTCATGTTTACATTATTGTTGAAATAAGTAATTTTTTAGTGGTTTGATTATCCCTTTTTCTCTTCGTTTTCCTTGTTGTACAGGAATCGTTTGATTTTTTGGGTAGCAGTTTTCTTAAATGGCTCAGGATGCGAATGAAACGATTGAATTTTCGAGAATTTATTTACCCGTTCGTTTATATAATGTTTAAGTTCATCTGTCAGTTCTGTAATAGTTTCGTCCACTTTTTGCGCTATTTCCTTTACGTCATGTGTTAATTCAGTGGTCATATCGTGCCATTTTTTCTCAAGTTCTTCACGATCGAAATGTACAAGCGCAACCAGTTTACCTTTCTGTTCAACAACAAGTGATTCAACAACATGGCGATAGTTGTTGATAAGTGATTCAATTTCTTCGGGGTAAATGTTTTCGCCATTTGCGCCTACAATCATATTTTTCAGCCGTCCTTTGTGAGTCAGGTTTCCCTTTTCGTCGAATACTCCCAAATCGCCTGTTTTAAACCAGCCGTCGTCAGTAAGCACTTCGCGGGTTCTTTCTTCATTTTTGTAGTAACCCAGCATAATATTTGGCCCGCGCCCCCATATTTCACCTTCGCCTGTTTTGGGATCGGGATTGTGAATTATCAATTCGCAGTTGATAACTTTTGGCCCAATTGCCTGAAACTTTGTTTGTGAAGGGTTTGAACCTGCAAGAAGTGGCGAAGTTTCAGTTAACCCATAACCTATTGCATAAGGGAATTTTGCGTCACGCAGAAAGCGTTCAGTTTTGGCATCCAGTTTTGCGCCACCAATTCCAAAGAATTTTAAATTTCCGCCAAAAGTCTTATAAAGTTTTTTCCCTGCCAGACGATAAACCAATTTCCGGGTAATCCTGTTTTTATGCAATATTCTTGTAAAAGCCTTTTTATCGATTTGTGGCAGGATGCTGTTTTTATATACCTTTTCGATAATCATCGGGACAGTCAGCATCAAATCAGGTTTCACACTTTGCATGGCGGGAATCAAAACGCTTGCCGTTGGCGGTTTACGCAGATATGTAACGTTTGCGCCTTTCATGATTGGTAAAATCAGCCCAATTGTATTTTCGTAAGTGTGTGAAAGCGGTAAAACCGAAAGAAACCTGAAGTGCTCAGGAATATTCTGAACCTCACCGGATTGAAAAGCATTAAATATCACATTTTTCTGCGACAACATCACACCTTTCGAATCGCCGGTTGTACCCGAAGTATAAAGCAAAATAGCCAATTCTTCAGGCCCGGAAAAATAAAGGGAATTGCTTTGTACATTTTCATCAAAAACAATCTCTTTCCTGTTGCTTTTAATTACCTCAAAATTATCGATTCGAATTATTATTTCGGGGATATCATTTTTTAGTTCTGCCATTTTGTATTCAAGACTTTGCGAAATAAAAATGGCTTTTGACTCAGAATGTTTTAAAACATTCTCAAGTTCAAACGGATTAAAATCAGGAAGCACAGGCACAACAACAATTCCGAGGCACTGCAATGCAAAATACACGATTCCCCAGTTGGGCATATTTTGACTGTAAATCACAACTTTGTCGCCCTGTTTAATTTCCAGTGCTTCAAGAAACGCTTTTACAGCAGAAATTTTCTTACCCATTTCGGCATAAGTCATCATTTCTTCATCAACAAAACCCAAAGCTTTGTGATTGGCAAATTTTGATACTACTTCGGGAATAAGCGTGGCAAAGTTTAACTGATCTTTTGATTCCATCGGATTTAATTATAATAACAAATGTAATTCAAAATTGGAAAAACAAGTACAGCATTACTTTTTACTTCATGAGGCTGTTTTTTTATTCTATTTTCAGAAATAACCTAAAATCAATTATTTAACACGATTTATACGTTTTCCATGTTCAAATGTTTAAACCCATTTAAATGTGTAATTTCGCGCAGAACAAAAAAATAAGAGTTTTGAAGAATTTTGAAGAATTAGGAGTTGGCAGAAAATTTATATTGGGATTGAACGATCTGAATATTAACACACCAACCGAAATACAAATTAAAGTAATCCCGATATTAATTAATTCGAACACCGATTTAGTGGGACAAGCACAAACCGGTACAGGGAAAACTGCTGCATACGGATTACCCTTGCTACACAAAGTTGATCCTGGTCAGAATAAAATACAGGGGTTGATACTTTGTCCAACCCGTGAACTGGGACAACAAATTGCAAAACAACTGTTTAAGTTCACAAAATATTCGTCTAAAATTTTTACAGAAGCGGTTTATGGCGGCGCACCAATTGAAAGGCAATTGAATGCTTTAAAGAAACCAACTCACATTGTTGTTGCAACACCAGGAAGGCTGATTGATTTGTTGAAAAGGGAAGCTTTGAATTTAAGTCATGTAAAAACTGTAATACTCGACGAAGCTGACGAAATGTTAAGTATGGGTTTTAAAGATGAATTGGACGAAATTCTGCGTCATACTTCAGCAGCAGAAAACAAATGGCTTTTTTCGGCAACAATGCCGGTTGGAATCAAACAAATTGTTACCAAACACCTGGCAGCCAATGCAGTTCGGATTGAAGTGAATGAGAAAAATGTAATAAATAAAAACATTGATCATCAGTATTTGATAGTTGAAGAAAGCGATAAACTTCATGCGCTGTTACAATTTTTAAAATCAGAAGGAGTAAACCGGGGGGTTGTTTTTTGCAGAACCAAAGTTGCAGCTCAAAAATTAGCGTTGCAACTTGAAGCAAAAAATATTACAGCCGGTGCAATCCATGGCGATTTAATGCAAAAAGAACGCGATAAAGTGATGCGTGCCTTTAAAAATGAGTCTTCGCAAATACTTGTTGCAACAGACCTTGCAGCTCGCGGGCTTGACATTGAAGCACTGTCTTTTGTTGTTCATTACCAACTTCCGGATAAAGATGAGTATTATACACACCGTAGCGGCAGAACTGCCAGAGCCGGAAAAAAAGGCGTTTCGCTTAGTTTGGTAACACCATTCGAAACCAAACAGATTCGGTTTTATGAAAAATCTTTGCACATTTCATTTAGTCAGATAACGCAGGGAAGCTAAAGATTTCAGACGACAGGAGATGAGTGGTCGAAACCTTCAGATTTCAAAATAAAATGTAGTGCCGTTTTGTTTTGAGCTTTCGAACCCCACTTTTCCTTTCAGGTATTTTTCGCCAAGCAGTTTCATGCTATAGGTTCCTAAGCCACGCCCAACGCCTTTTGTGGTAAACGAACGTTTAAACATTTGAAGTTGCACATTCTTTTCAATTGTTGCAGGATTATGTACAGAAAACTGAATAACTTGATTTATTGACCTGCAGCATAATGTTATTAAGGCTTTTGGATTGTAAACCTCAATTGCATTTTTGACCATATTCCCTAAAATTCGCCGAAGTAGAACAGGATCGGTATTTATAACATGAAGTTCCGAGTTTTCCTCAATTAGAATGGATTTATCTGCTTCAATTGCCTGAATTGAAAATAAGTTTTTTACATCATGTAAAATCGACATTGAGTTAACTTCCTGTATATCAGGATGCAATTCTCCTCTTTCTGCTTCACTTAACTGACGCTGTGCCTGTATTTCATCAACAAGGTTATTTGCAGCGCGGTTAATAATGTTGGCAACTTCGGTAATTTCTTCAGGCTTTTCCAATTCTTTTAACATTGACGAAAGCCCGGAAATACCACTTGCACTGTTTAATAAATCGTGGAAAAATAAACGTTCCAGTGTTTCTGTCCGTTTCTTGTCGCTGATATCGGTTAAGGCAAAAATTGTAAAACTTTCGCCAACATAATCGTAAGGTGTACTTGTAACTAAAATATTTTTTGACTCAAGTGTTTGGGTTAAAATCCGGCACTCTTTTGTTGACTGAATTCCTTTGTGTGATTCCATTATTGCATTTGCCGCCCCGCAGGTTTTACAAAAATTTGTTGATCCGCAACCACCTGTTGTAACAAAAGCATGAATACAGTTTATTGCCTCTCCCGGGCGTTTACCAATTATCGGTTTTGATTCGGGAATACCACAAAAATCATAATAATGCTTATTGGCAAATATTATTTGACGCTCTTTGTTTAACACAACCAGCATTTGCGAAAGCGACTCAATCAAATTTATTAGAAATTTATTTTGAGTAAAAATGGTGGTTTGTCTTTTTACTTCATCAAGTGTTTTTCTATCCTCGGGGTTATACAGGATGGTTTTATATGTTTTAAACATTCAAAAAGGGATTTGAATTAATCCCGAAAGATAAAATTCATATTTGTAATAATTTCAACAAATAATGAAAAATGAATTTCAATGATATCAATTTATATAAAGACTAAATAATTACAACATGTGATTGAGGATAAAATACTTATAGAATTTCAGTAATTATGATTTTTTTATCCTGAAAACTGAAGAAATCGCCCTCCTTTTTATTGTTCAATAACATTCCAATTGGCGAAGCGAGCGAAATTGCGATATACAAATCATCACCAACATTAATTTTACCTAATCCTACTGAAATAAAGTAGTTATCCTGTGCGGTTTTTACAACACTCCCAAAAACTGCCTTTTTATATTTTTTATGTAAATCAATTTGCAAAAGTTGGTTTTTAAGTTGAATTGCTTTATTCAACTGCACTTTGTTCTTTTCAAGTTCAAATTGTACCATCGCCCTGCCTGTTTCATATTTGTCACCGGCAGTACTTTTTGTTTCATTATCGCGTGATTCTATTGCCAGTTGAATATCGCGATTTGCCGTCTCAATTCTTTTATCTAAAATTCCATTGAGCTGATTAACAAGAATTTCCTTTAATTCTGTCATTTATTAAACTTTAATCTTTGAACCTAAAGCGCAGAACCTACTTGTTCAACATTTTTAATTCATAAATATCTTTTCTTCGATCCCTTAAATTCCTGACGCTTCCGAATTGGTTCAACTCCCGTAATAAATCAATATCAAGGTCGGCAATAACAATCATTTCGGTATTTGGCGTAGCTTCGGCTTTAATTCCGTTGGCAGGGAATGCAAAATCGCACGGTGTAAAAACCATCGACTGGGCGTAATTAATGTCCATGTTGTGCACTTTGGGCAGGTTGCCAACACTACCGGCTATTGCTACATAACATTCATTTTCAATGGCACGTGCCTGGGCACAGTATCTAACACGTGAATAGCCGTTTTGTGTATCTGTTAAAAACGGAACAAACAGAATATCCATCCCATCGTCGGCAAGAAGGCGGCTGAGTTCGGGAAATTCTACATCGTAACAAATCAAAATCCCTATTTTTCCACAGTCGGTATCATAAACCTGAAGGTTGTTTCCCTTTTCCATTCCCCACACTTTAACTTCATCAGGAGTAACATGCAATTTTTCATATCTTTCCACTGTTCCGTCACGCCTGCATAAATAACCAACATTGAAAAGCCTGTTATCTTTTATTTCGGGAAGACTTCCGGAAATGATATTGATATTATATGAAATTGCCAATTCGGAAAACCGCTGGATAATTGCGGGAGTATGAAGTGCAAGATTTCGAATGGCCTCAGGTTCGGTCAAATGATTGTCATCAGCCATTAACGGAGCATCAAAAAACTCAGGAAATAAAGCAAAATCAGAACGATAACCTGAAACTGCATCTATAAAAAATTCAGCCTGCTGTAACAGTTCGTCCATATTTTTATAAGGCCGCATTTGCCATTGTATTAATCCCAAACGCACGAGTTTTTTTGAAACAAGCGCCTTTGTTTGTTTTTGCTCGTAATAAATATTGTCCCATTCAAGTAAAACCGCATAATCATTGGAAGCTTCATCACCTTCAAGATAATTTTTCAGCACTTTTGAAGGGTGGAAATCGTTTGAAACCTGGAAGTTTAAAACCGGGTCGTTAATCTCTTTTCTTCTCACTTTTTCGATATACTCTTTTGGCGTCATTGAACCTGAATACGTATGATAATTCGGAATTCTTCCACCAAATGCTATTCCTTTTAAATTAAGCCGTTCACACAATTCTTTTCGGTAATCATAAAGTCTTCGTCCCAGGCGCAAACCACGAAATTCGGGTTTTATAAAAACGTCAATTCCATACAAAATGTCACCATCAGGATTATGGGTATTGAACGTATAATTTCCTGTAATTTCTTTATATGTGTGTTTGTTTTCAAACTTTTTGTAATCAATAATTATTGAAAGCGCACAACCTGCAAGTTCATTGTTTATTTTTATAACAGCTTGTCCTTCAGGAAATTTTTCAATCAACGTTTTTATCTGTTTCTCTTTCCAGTACGCTTCCGGCATCATCGTGTATGACTCAATCATGGCGTCTTTTAGTTGTTGATAATCATCTATATTCAAATAGGTGAGTTCAATATTTTCAATTTCAATCATAAAAGCAATATTAAATTTCGGATATTGATGAATATAGCAAAATTAATGGCGATTACGTTAAGATTTTAACAAAAACAGGAAATGAACGTGAAGTATTTGATAATGAGAATAAAAAACTTTACATAATAACATAATGATTTATCCGGAACAAATCATTGCAAAACCTTTTATGTTTATATCAGGACAGCCCTTCATCTTTGGTTTTTTAATATTCCCGGGTATCATTTTCCTGAAATTTCATGTAAGTTTGAAATGAAATTTTTAATAACTAAAAAACTCAATATATGAAATCGAACAGAAGAAACTTTCTAAAAAGATCGGTTGTGTCAGCATCAGCTTTTGCAGCGGCTTCAATGTTACCAACTGATTTAATGGGCAGGGAATTTCATAACACAAACCATCCTGAAGAAATAGTTTTAAAACCGGAAAAACGAAATGCATCTAAGGAATCCATTCGTTTTTCAGTAATTGGCCTCAATCACGGGCATATTTTTGGAATGGTAGAATCATTAATTGACGGCGGCGGAACGCTGGTTGCAGTATATTCCAGAGAGCCGGAATTACTAACCGGGTTTACACGCAGATATCCTAATGTAAAAATTGCAAAAAGCGAAAATGAAATTCTTGAAGACAATTCAGTTCAACTTGTTGCAAGTGCCGGAATTCCAGTTGAAAGGGCTCCACTTGGTATTCGTGTTATGCAGTCGGGCAAGGATTATATGACCGATAAACCGGGAATTGTAACTTTCAAACAATTCGAAGAAGTTAAGAAAGTGCAAAAAGAGACACAACGGATTTATTCAATTATGTACAGCGAAAGGCTTGGAAACCGTGCATCCGTAAAAGCCGGAGAATTAATCAAGGAAGGAGCTATTGGAAAAGTGGTTCAAACTGCTGGACTTGGACCGCACAGAATGAATCCTTCATCGCGCCCCGACTGGTTTTTTGATCCTGAAAAAGCCGGTGGAATACTTTGTGATATTGGTTCACACCAGTGCGATCAGTTTTTGTTTTACACCAGTTCAAAACAAGCTGAAGTCAGTTTTTCGCAGGTTGGGAATTTTAATATCCCTGATTATCCGAAATATATGGATTTTGGCGATATGAGTGTTCGCAGTCCACATGCAACAGGCTACATTCGTATTGACTGGTTTACCCCGGAAGGACTGGGAACCTGGGGCGATGGACGTACATTTATTCTGGGAACCGAAGGTTATATTGAAATGCGAAAATACATTGATATTGCCGGTCGCGAAGGTGGTGATCATCTGTTTCTTGTAAACCAAAAGGAAACAAAATATTACAATTGCTCGAATGTTTTTATGCCTTATGGCGAGCAATTGGTAAGCGATGTGGTAAACCGCACCGAAACTGCCATGACTCAGGACCATTGTTTTCTTGCTACTGAACTGGCATTAATGGGACAAAAAATGGCTTTTCAACTGAATGTAAAAGATTAACGGGTTCAGGGTTCAGAGTTCAGAGTTCAGAGTAAGGGAATCCTGTATTTCATGGATCGTTCATTCATATTCAAAACTCAATATTGAAAAACAAGGTTGGTGTAAAAGGCACGGCATCAGTATAAATGTTTACCAAACTTATGTCATCGACTGTTGTAGTTCGAAGGTTTGAATATTTAACGTTTTCTGTGTTGAATACATTTAGTACTGAAATCCCGATCTCTGTTTTCACTTTCCCGGGACGGAATTTATAAACCAGTGCAGCATCCAGTCTTTTATAATCCTTGCCCAGGTTTAACTCTCTTTCAGATTCAAAATCAAAGCGGTTAAAGCCTGAACCATACACATAATTTGCAGAGAAATAGAACGACTTGTAATTGAAAATACCAGCAAGTTTTAATTCATGTCTTTGGTCGTGCGGTGCAGGTTTATAAACATCACGCGCATAAAACTGAAAATGCTCCTCGGTTTTTCCAAGTGAATATGAAATCCATGCCATTTGGCGTTTATATTCCTTTTTTATAAAAATATCGAGCCCCGTACTTCGTGCATCACCCGCGTAAAAACCCCTTTCAAACCGGTTTGAACCATTGTAAAAACGTGTAATTCCGGAGGTTGGTTTAAAATATACTTCGGCACTTACCGTTAATCCGTTTTTAAAGTAAGAAATTCCGCCAACCCAGTGCTGAGCGTGTAAAACCGGAATATTCACCTCGTCACTGTTGGTCCAGAAATACGCGTAATTAAATGAACTGTCAACTATTGAAGTTTTACTCATAAACTGGTTATACAATCCCCAGGCTGCATTCAGTTTAAACTCTTCCGACAGGTTTACAGAAGCTGAAATCCGTGGTTCGGCGTACCATTTTTTCAAATTTGACGCATAAATTACACGTAAACCTGATTTCAATTCCATAAAACTTCCAACCGGCAATTCATCCTGCAAATAAGAAACAATCCGCGGCGACTGTGAGTCCAAATCAATTAATTGATTGTCAAATGATTTTCGTGAAAGCTGTACATTATTATTGATAGCTCCCATTCCTAAGATTAAATTATGCCCGTTTAATAATGAAAATGTATGTTCAGCATTTAAATTGATCTCGTCAACATTATTATCCGATGAAATACTTTTTGTGATATTTTTTCTCTCATTCCTCGTGTTTTCAGTTTGGTTTTGTTCATCGGCCAGCCGTTCAAAAACCGAATAACTGGCAGTAATATTGGTTGTGTTCCCATTTTTCCATGGTTGAACAAACTGGGCAGAACTTCCCAACTGGCGGTTTCGCTCCTCCTCTGTCCTCGATATTATTGTGTTTACAATCTGGCGTTCCATGCTATAATCAAATTTGTCGCCGCCGCCATATAAACTCATCGACAACTGACTGCCATTGTCTCCGCGGTAAACATATTTTAGATTGGCATCACGAAAAGAATAATCTGGGGTAACAACAAAATCAATATTATTTCCAAAAGCAGAACCTTCTGATTTTTGTTTTGCATTTCTGCCAAATAATTCGAGATTGGCTGGATCATAAAGTTGGTAATAAGTTTGCCGGTAAGCAGCCAGAATTGATGATTTTTTCGAAAGTGGTATTTCTGCCATTGAATTAATAGTAGTTGAATTGATATTGAAAGTAACAGCCGGTTTATGCATTGTCCCGTTTTTTCCTGTAATATCAACAATTCCGCCTACTCTATCACCATATCGAGCTTCGTAGCCACCTTTCAAAACTTCAATATTTTTTACCATCAAAGGATTTACAACGCTAATATTATCGTTGAAATTTTTCAAACCGAAAACCGTGTATCCGTCAAACTGGATTTTACTTTGGCTTTCGTAACTTCCCCAAATCAGCATGTCGGTTGATTGTTCACCTGCTGCAAGAATACCGGGCATTAAACGCAACAGGTTAAAAACCGAATTATCGCCATGCCCGGGAAGTACAGGAGCAATGCGGTGGTTGATTTTCATGCGGCCGGCTTTATCGCCAATCAGTGTCGATTGTTCGACTAAATTGCCAAGAACATTAACCTGTGTAATTTTTTCGATTTGCGGGTTCAGCAAAAATTTGTTGTTTACGCTTTCAGTTAATGTTGTATCGTAAATATAATATCCCAAATGCGAAATCTGTAAATCGAAAGTCGTTCCGGCTGATGCTGTAAAATTGAAATTTCCCTGCTGGTCGGTTTGAATGTTTTTATTGTTAATGTGAATATATGAAAACGGCAGCGGCTCAAATGTCTGAGCTTCAAGCACCTGCCCTGTAATTTGAGTTGTTGCCACCGGCTGAACGGCAACTGTATTTTCCGAAACCGGGATGATGATAAATACTTCCCCTGATTTTTCCATTTCAAATGGCAAATTCTTCAAAAGATAGGAAAGTGCTTCTTCTTCAGACTGAAAAGTGCGGTTTAACGAGATACTGTATTTCGAAAGGATATCGTTATCGAATGCAAACTGTATCCCGTAATTCTCTTTCAAATCAAGTAAAACCTGACTCAGGGAGGCTTTTTGGACATTTACTATTATTTTTTTTGCTGTTTGCGCTGTTACCTGAAAAAGCACAAGAAACATAAAAACAGCAACCCAAACTGTTTTAGCCATTAATTGTTTTTGACTACCAAATAAGTGTTTTCCGATTGTTTTATATATTTCAATTGCATTGATTTACAAACATAATCCAAAACTTCTTCAACGTTTCCGGGTTTTGCAAAATTGCTTGAAAAACTGCGATTTTTTAATTCAGTCTGAAATTGAATTGTTATTGCAAACTGTCTTTCAATTTCTCGAAATACCTCGTTTAACGAGCGTCCGGCAAAATCAAACCTATCATTTTTCCAATCGACCGCTTTTTCTGTTTTATAATTTGTTTTCATTACAAGTTTTCCATTCTCAAGTTCAACATGGTTGTTTGGTTCGAGCAAAACAGATTCGTTTGAGTTTGATACCACTTTCACTTTCCCCGTAAAACAGGTTACCCTGTAATTACTTTCGCGGGCATAAATATTAAACGAAGTGCCCAAAACCTGTGTTTTTCCATTTTCAGAAACAACTTCGAACTTTTTCCCTTTTGCTACTTCAAAATAACCTTCGCCTTCAAATTGTACTTTTCGCTGAAATTTCCATTTTACCGGGTAATATTTTAAAGTGGATACTGCATTCAATTCAACACACGAACCATCGGGCAATTCAGCAATAATTTTTTCTCCCGGAACACTTTCAATAGTTTTTGTATAAAGAAAAGTAAGTGCCGAAAGACCAACCAAAACCGCAAACACCGCAGCAACCGATAGTTTCAGTATATTTGAATAAATAGAAACCAATTTTCCTGCAGGTTTTTCATTGATTTTTCGTTCAAGTTCAGCCCACACTTCTGCTTCTGATTTGTTCCAGGCAATCTTGCCTTTCGAGAAAAAGTCGTTACTGTTTTCTTTTAAATTGGTAATATGTAAATTTTTGTCATTCATTACTGTTTTAATAAATTTCGTAGATGCTCCAACGCATTTTTCATTCGTTTTTCAACTGCTTTTACGCTGATTCCCAACACTTCAGCTATTTCAGCATATTTCAGGTTTTCTGCCCGGCTCAGCAAAAAAACTGTGCGCTGTTTTTCGTTCATTTTATCAAGTGAATTTGTATAGCTTTCTTTCAACTGGTTAAATGCCATTTCCTCTTCCGGCGACTGCGTTTCGTTTTCAAAAATAAAGCTGTTGAAGAATTTGAATGAACGTTTTTCCTTTCGGTAATGTGATATATAAAGGTCGTTGGCAATTTTAAAAAGCAGCCCTTTTACTTTTTCAGTTTGAATTGAACTTTGTTTTTCCCAGATTTTCAGAAAAGTTTCCTGCGCAATATCAGTAGCAACGTCAGCATCTCCTGAACGGTAAAAAACAGATTTGCGAACGTCGGCAAAATGGTTTTCAAATAGAATTTTAAATTCCTGTTGGGTCAAAATGTTGTCAATTCATTGGTGCATTTCAAAGATAGGCAGATATTCAATTGGTGAAAGAACCCCGACAAATGTTTTTCATCGGGGTAATCTCAATTTAATTATTTTTACCGTGTTGAAATTTGTTTTCTTTTGCACGTAAAAAGGTCAACTTCAACAGGATCGCTGCCCACTGTCGTCATTGAAGCGACAGTATCACAAGTACCATCGCCATAATCAAAAGTTGAAACCAATTGATTATTTAAAGTAAATTCAACAACTCCTGAAACAATATATCGGCAGTCGCCCAAACGTACCAATGGATCAACAATTTCCTTTTTATACATGTCGCCATTTGAATTTGAAGCAGTTACAACTCCATCAATGTTAATCACATCATCGGTTTGATCTTCCGTGGTTTCCAAACCCTCAATCCAGGTCCAGGTTCTTTCTGATGAACGGGTAATTACGTTTCCATTGTCAAGTGTAATGGTTAAATCGCTTTTGTAATTTCGAAATGCTGCATTTTCCCTGTCAATAGTTATAAGCGAGGTTCCTGCAATTGTAATTGTGTCTATTCCAAAATCACTGTAGGTAACCATCCTTGAATAACTGGCACTGATTCGTGGTGCAGAGATCTCGATTATTATTATACCACTTAAAACCTTTTCATTTTTGAGCACCGTGCTGTCACCATAATCAAGTGTAATTATTTTTGGATAGCCGTCGTTTTCACCTTCGGCAACAGTAACATCCGGGCACTGACGAGACATGTAGTGCATTTTGTTTGTCCATTCCCATCTTTTACCCATTCTCCACCACTTCGATAAAAGATCTTCGGCATTGGCATAAAACTCAACTTCATACTCCGATGCAGTTGTTGCGGCTTCCAAAGTAACTTCCGACAAAGTAATCTCTGCCGATTTTTCTGACAAAGTACTATCTTCTGCAACTTCAATTTTGTCGTTGTTACACGAAAAAAGTACAACTGATAAAAAGAGAAAAGAAATTCCGATAATTTTTTTCATTACATTCAATTTTAAATTTATGTTTATGTCTGTTATCCGCACTAAAATGTATTTACCCTACTTTATTTATTGATTTATTTTTTCTGGCATCAAAATTTAATTCGATTGCTGTCCCTTTTGGTTATATATCACCAATTGCTTTTTTGGAAATCAGCTTTGCTGCTTTGCGTTAAACATTACTTTTACTACTTTGGCAGCCAAAATTTTCGCAGGTATGAAGTATGTTGGAATTGGTTTGTCAGTAGTTTTAATTTTGTTAGTTACGCAATTTGCTTTCTCTCAGTTGAGTCCTGCAGAGACGGCAAAAACTCCAAAAGTTGTAGTAGGTATTGTGGTTGAAAACATGCGTCCCGATTATATTCAGCGCTACTGGAACAAATTCGAAGAAAACGGATTTAAAAGATTATATACACAGGGAGCAGTTTGCACAAACGTAAGGCTGATTCAACATGTTCAGAATTACGCTTCTGGAACTGCAACACTTTTTACTGGTGTAAATCCTTCGATGCATGGAATTATAAATAAAAACTGGTACGACAAATTCAACGAAAGGGAAACTGAATGTACCGAAGACAGCTATTACATTACTGTTGGAGCCGACACAAAAGCGGGTAATGCATCGCCAAAAAAATTACTTTCGAACACAATCACTGATATTCTGAAAATTTATTCGATGGGAAAATCGAAAGTTTTTAGTGTTGCACTGAACCGGGAATCGGCCATTTTTTCTGCTGGTCACGCAGCAAACGGAGCGTATTGGTTTGATGTTGAATCGGGCAGAATGATTTCAAGTTCGTTTTATGTAAATATGTTCCCCGACTGGGTGCGGCTTTTTAACAGTGAAAATTATGCCGAAAAATACAGTTACAGAAACTGGGTTCCGCTTTTGCCCGAAGCTTCGTACACCGAAAGTCTGCGTGACGATTATTTGCTTGAAAAAGGTTACTTCGGCAAAAACAACACTTTTCCTCACACAATCAGTAAATACATAAAAGAAACCGAAGATTTTAAACCATTTAAAACAACACCTTCGGCAAATTTGATGATTAAGGATTTTGTAGTTGAATTAATGGAAAACGAAAAAATCGGGGATGATGACCACACCGATTTTGTTACAACAGTTTTTTCATCAATGGACTATGAAAACGGTTCGTTTGGCCCGGCTTCACTTGAAATGGAAGACACTTATTTATACCTTGATAAATATATTGCCGAACTTATTGATGCCTGCGAAAATAAATTCGGAAAAGAAAATGTCATCTTCTTTTTAACTGCAAATACATCAGCTTCGTATCCTGCTGATTATTTAAAAGAAGAATTTCATTTGCCGGTTGACAATTTCAACATTGAAAGTACTGTTGCGTTGTTAACTTCATATCTGAATATTACTTATGGCGAAGAAAAATGGATTGAATATTTTGATGAACACCAGGTCTATTTCAATCATAAATTGCTTGGTAAACACAAATTGGATATCAATCAATTTCAAGTTGCAATTTCTTCTTTTATCGATGAATTTGAAGGAGTGCTGGTTTCAATGCCAGCCTATTTACTCGAACAGGGAATACAGGCAAACGGCATGCTTGAACCGCTTTATAAAACCTATGTAAAAAGCCGGTCGGGAGATTGTCTGTTTATGTTAAAAGAAGGCTGGCAACCTGGTTATAAATTCAAAAAAGTGAACTACACCGACCAGTCGCATATCCCACTGGTATTTTATGGTGCAAATATCCCCCAGAAACTAATTACCGGAAGATATGACGCGATTGACCTTGTGCCAACACTTTCCGAACTTTTGAAAATACCTTTCCCCGACAAAAGCCAGGGAAGAATAATTGGAGAGGTGGTTTATTAAATTCAAAGTAGAAAATACCGGATTCCTATTTTCTCTGAGGTTCAAATTTATCGGCAGTTTTTTGAAGTCCAGTTTCCTTTGCTTTTGACTTCAGATTCAAAGCCGGCACCAATGACACTGTTACAGTCGTATCATTTTTAAATTCAAACTTCCTGGAAAATTTCTGAAAACCTTCAAGAGAAATAACTAATTCAGCATTTCCCGGTTTTAACATCAGGCTGAAAAAACCATTTAAATTGGTTATTGTACCAATACCCGAATTCGATTCAAGAATATTGACATTCTCCAACGCATTTCCGGTTTTCTCATTAATAATGTTTCCTGTTATCAATAAAACCTGTGCATTTCCACAAATTGGAAAAAGCAAACAAAGCAAATAAAAGTTAAGGGTAATAATTGTTTTCATTTCTAAAATCTAAAATTGTTTTCTGGCTATATGAAAGAGTATAAATTTACAAAAAAGGTTGCTTCCATTCTTCATTTTTTTTAAATATAATCATGCTACATATTCAATCTTATTCAGACTAAACTATGTTATAAAACAGGCTTGATTAAACCAATTTGAAAAGCCAATGTCCACAAAATTCATTCAATTAACACTTTAACATATTTGATATTTTACATTAACAACAAACATGCTGAACAACAGGCATGTTAAGCAACATTAATTGTATTTCTTATTAATCATCTGTTTACTTTTGTAAAGATTACAATGTTTTATACCGAAATAGTCAGGAATAAAAAATGTATGCAACGATCCAGCCTTAATTGGCGCTATATTTAACAAAATAACCATCAACCTATAATTAACTCAAAGAAATTAGTATGAATCCGATTAAATCATTAATTAAAGAAATGGCTGAAAAACATGGGAGGACAAGAAAAAGTCTTTTACCCATAATGTTAGCTGTTGTTGAGCGCGAAAAATTCCTTTCGGAATACTCGATGATTGAAATTGCACGACAAGTTGATATTCCGGCCGCTGAGGTTTACGGAACAGCAACTTTCTATTCTTTTATCGAAACTCAACCAACAGGTCAGTATATCATTAGAATATGCAAAACCATTACCTGTGCAATGAAAGGCAAGAACCAGGTACTTTTTGCTATTCAGGATATGTTAAAAATCAAACTTGGCGAAACCACACCCGACAAACGATTCTCGTTGCTCGAAACCAATTGTCTTGGATGGTGTCATAAAGCACCTGCTATGATGATAAACAATGAGGTTTTTACAGAATTAACACCCGAAAAAGTCAGGGATGTTCTATCAAGTTACATGAAGATTAATGAACAAATCATAAACTGAAAACCATGGCAATTTCACATCAGTTAAAAAGGGTCGATTTTATTTTCAACAATGAAAATGACTGGGAAAAGGTTTTGTCGTCAAACCTGAAAAAGAAACCGGAAGATTTAATCAACGAACTAATCAGCTCTGAATTAAAAGGCAGGGGTGGCGCGGGCTTTCCAACCGGTTTAAAATGGAAACTGGCTTCCGAAGCAAAAGCCGATGCAAAATATATTATTTGCAATGCAGATGAAGGCGAACCAGGTACTTTTAAAGACCGCGAGATTTTATCGAAAGTACCATACAAAGTGCTTACAGCAATGGCTGTTTGCGGATATATAACCGGGGCAAAAGAAGGGTTTATTTATCTGCGGGGCGAATATAAATTTCTTGAACCGGAGTTAAATAAAGCCATCGATGAATTTCAATATTATTGCAAAGAAATTAAGTTTGAATTCAAAATTACAATATTCATGGGCAGTGGCGCCTACATTTGTGGTGAAGAAACCGCGCTCATGGAATCAATGGAAGGCAAGCGTGGCGAGCCACGGAATAAGCCACCATTTCCAACACAGTCAGGTTATTTGGGTAAACCAACAGTAATTAATAATGTTGAAACACTTGTTCATACTTTTACTATTTTTAAATACGGAGCAAAAAAATTCTACGATTTAGGCGTTCAATATTCGCGTGGCACAAAACTATTCTCTGTTTCAGGAGATACACCAAAACCTGGAATTTATGAACTTGAGCTTGGAATGAGCCTGCAGGATTTTGTTTATGAATTTGGCGATGGCGACACAAAAGCAGTACAGGTTGGTGGCGCTTCCGGTTTTTTAGTTCCACGAAAAAAATTCAAAGATGCTGCCATCGGTTTTAAGGGAAAACTAACAGGGATTTCTTTACCAACAGGTGGATCAATGATGCTTTTCAACAGTTCACGTTCCATGTATAATGTACTTGACAATTACCTCGAATTTTTCAGGGAAGAATCCTGCGGGCAATGCACTCCCTGCCGGGTTGGTTGTCAGCAACTTTTATTGGGTATAAAAGCAGTAAAACGAGGCGAAAAACCTGCTTCTTATCTCGATAAACTTTTACGGCTCACCGAAACAATGCAATTGACTGCAAAATGCGGTTTAGGGCAATCTGTGGCAAATTCATTTTCTTCGATAGTTGAAAATTTTCAGGAAGAAATGATCTATTAACAACCGGTAAAATTCAAAAAATATGGCAAATACAATTAATATCTCGATTAACGGTTTTCCGGTGGAAATTGAAAAAGGGAAAACTATTCTTCAGGCGGCAGAATCACAGGGAATTACAATCCCAACACTATGCTACCACAAAGATTTATGTGTGGCAGGAAATTGTCGGGTCTGTGTTGTAGAAGTAGCCGGACAATCACGGTTATCCGCGGCTTGCGCCACTCCTTGCGATGAAGGAATGGAAATATTGACAAACAGCCTTAAAGTTCGGAATTCAAGAAAACATATTATCGAACTATTACTGGCCGAACATAATGCAGACTGCACAAAATGCTACCGAAATGGAAATTGCGAATTGCAAAAACTCTCATCGGAGTATAAAATAATGACACAGGATTTTATTGAGCTGGCACCTCTAAAAAAATATTCAATAGATATGTATTCGCCGTCAATCATAAAAGATGACAGCAAATGTATCCGTTGCCAGCGTTGTGTGCGCACCTGCGCTGAACTGCAGGGTGTAAATGCCCTGACAGTTGCTCACAAAGGCGATAAAATGAAGATCACAACTTTCTTCGAAAAACACATGCGCGACGTAGTTTGCACCAACTGTGGGCAATGTGTTAACCACTGCCCTACCGGTGCTTTGGTCGAAAAAAACTATATAGAAGAAGTTTGGGAAGCCATTGCAAATCCTTCAAAACATGTTGTTGTTCAAACTGCTCCCGCTGTGCGTGTTGGATTGGGTGAAGAATTGGGATTAAAACCAGGTTCAAGGGTTACCGGACAAATGGTAGCGGCATTAAAACGACTTGGCTTTGATGCCGTTTTAGACACAGATTTCACCGCCGACCTTACCATTATGGAAGAAGGTACCGAATTGCTTACCCGCTTGAAAAAAGCTTTGGTTGACAAGGATGAAACAGTTAGTTTGCCAATGGCTACCTCATGCTCGCCTGGGTGGATAAAATACATTGAACACATGTATCCCGAATATCTGGATAACCTTTCAACATGCAAATCACCACAGCAAATGTTTGGTGCGCTGGCAAAAACATATTACGCCAAAGCAAGGAACATTGAACCAGAAAATATAGTTTCGGTATCGATAATGCCTTGCACAGCCAAAAAGTTTGAAGCATACCGACCTGAAATGCACGACAGTGGTTACCGCGATGTTGACTACGTTTTAACTACCCGGGAGTTGGCAATCCTCATAAAACAAGCCGGTCTTGATTTCAATAAACTTGAACCTGCAAAATATGACAGATTAATGGGAGATTCAACAGGTGCAGGTGTAATTTTTGGCGCAACCGGCGGTGTTATGGAAGCGGCTTTACGCACTGCTTATGAATTGGTTACCGGAAGAGAAGTACCTTTCAAAAACCTGAATATTGAACCTGTACGCGGGATGGAAGGTATAAAAGAAGCAACGGTTAAAATCGAAAATCCGCTGAAAGAATGGGCTTTTTTAGATGGAGTTGAGCTGAAATGTGCAGTTGCCCATGGATTGATAAATGCAAAAACAGTGATGGATGCAGTAAAATCGGGAAAAGCAAATTATCATTTCATTGAATTCATGGCTTGCCCTGGCGGTTGTCTGGGAGGTGGTGGTCAGCCAATACCAACAAATCCCGAAATCCGCAAGAAACGGGCAGAAGCAATTTATGCTGAAGACGATGCTCTGACACTTCGGAAATCACACGAAAACCCGGAGGTTCAAAAATTGTACAAGGATTTCCTGAAACATCCGCTCAGTGAAATTTCGCACCATTTGTTGCACACGAAATATACAAAGAGGGAAAGGTATTGAAGCCTCCCCTGGCCTCTCCAAAGGAGAGGAATAAGTATTACAGATTTTAGATAAATAATTATCAGCTATTGTAAAAATTAAAAATCCGGTATCTTTGATATCGGATTTTTTTATGGAAAATATTTATAAAACAACTATCGAAACCCCAATTGGTTATCTGGAATTGACTGGTGATCAACATTTCTTATTATCAGTTTCATTTGCTGAAACGCCAGGTGCAATTTCTGATTTTCAACCTGATATTTTAAAGGATTCAGTTTTGCAAATTGTTGAATACTTTGCTGGAAAGCGAAAAAAATTCGATCTCAAAATACAACCAGTCGGAACAGATTTTCAATTGAAAGTTTGGAATGAAGTAAATAAGGTACCTTTTGGAAAAACTGTTTCTTACCTTGATATTGCAAAAAAAACCGGTTCGAAAAACAATACACGTGCAGTTGGATTGGCCAACGGTAAAAACCCAATTCCAATTATAATTCCATGTCACCGGATTATTGGCACCAACGGTAAACTGACTGGTTATGCAGGTGGTTTGGAAATAAAAAAATGGTTACTTCAACATGAATTGCAATTTGCGGGCAAAATAGGGTTGTTGTTTTAGGGCGGAGAGCAGAGAGCAGAGGGCAAAGGGCGGAGAGCGGGCTTTGTTTTAATCTTACACTTTTACAATATTCATTTTAAAGCACTTAGCACAAGTGGCAGGTGTTTTCCACCAATTGGTTCCCGTTTGAAATTTGAGAACAGTGCAATTTCTATGAAACCCGTGTTTTTTAGCAAATCAACCAAATCAGCACTTTTTAATGCAAAAAGTGTGGTTTCATTGGAAACTATACGTTCTTCTTTTTTAATCTCCAATCGGGTTTGAAAACGAATAAGCGGACTGTTTTTATCGATTGCATATTTTCTTACAAAACGGATATTTTCGGTGTCGATAACGGGAAGGTCAGTAACCGGTTCGTTTAAAATATAATTGTAATTGAGAATTTGCATCAGAAAATTGCCATTGGGTTTTAAAACTGCATAAACGCCTTTTAACATTTGCCTCATCAACTCAATTGATGGCAAATGAACCAGAGTATTTCCAAAACACAAAACAACATCAAATTGCTTTTCATGAAAATCGGTTTCCAGTTCAAGCATATTTCCAATTTGAAAAACCGGTGATGCGAATTCCGGTTCGCGTTTTTCTGTAACGGCGGCCTGGAATCCGCTGCGCCCGGTTGCCTGTGCAAGCAAATTTTCATTCAAATCGATGCCAATTACCTTTGCCCCTACATTTGCCAGTTGAAAAGCCAATTCGCCAGTGGCACAGCCAATATCAAGTATTTGTTTTCCAGCCAACTCT
Source organism: Draconibacterium sp. (assembly GCA_041739985.1). Classification (GTDB taxonomy): domain Bacteria; phylum Bacteroidota; class Bacteroidia; order Bacteroidales; family Prolixibacteraceae; genus Draconibacterium. The sequence goes on from JBGSMW010000089.1 coordinate 69,131, forward strand.
CCCACCTCGTTTTTTACAAACCCCAATTGCATGGATTGGTAAGGAAATATTTCAGAATAATATTTTGAAATTGATGTATAAAACTGGCTTTGTTCGTCGTTCATCAAACTGTTCTTTAAGTTCCGGAGTTCAGAGTTTAGAGTTCAGAGTTCAGAGTTCAATTGCCTGGTTCCTACATTTTCCGATTTAAAAATATTGAATAATCAGAAGCATTTTATTTATTCAATATTTCGTTTTACCGAACCCAAACCATCAATATATTGAGTCACTTTTGGTTCTCCTTTGTAATTGAGTTTACCTACTCCTTCTATTTTAGCATTTAGACTTTCTGTTGCATAAACACTGCCAGTCCCAAATCCTGCGGTTGTAAAACTAACATCTTTTGTTTTTAATTCGTCAGCATCAACATGACCAGCGCCGTTTATTTTTATGTCCAATGTATTGGCTACACCTTTTAATTCAAACAAAAATCCTCCCTCACCATAAATTTTGACTTTGTCCGCTTTCAAATACAAATCAACATTTGCTCCTCCTTCAATATTTACAGCAAAATTATTCAAATCGAGATAACCGTTTGTTTTCATGTTAACTCCACCTTTTACTCTTAATTTTTCAAGTGTTTTAAATGTTATATACAAACTAACTCTACTGTAACTTAACAGAGATTGATCCAATTTAATGTCAACCTCATTTTGGTTTCTATTAATTCTAATATCATCAAAAATATCTTCGCTAGTTGTTTTTACTGTCACCGAACAATGTTCACCCTGCACAAGATAAACTTTAAAAGCGCCTTCGAGTGAAATTTCTGAAAAGTTGCCAACTTCAAAAGTTTTAGAATCCCAACCGTCTTCTTCCTGGGCAAAGACTGCAATTGTAAACGATATGATTAAAATTGATGTTAATACAAGTTTGATTTTCATGATTGAACTTTTTATAGGTTTTTCGATCATTAAAACTACGTTCATTATTAATGTAATGCTTTCAAAATTCGATGAATTGACCATTTTTATGGATTAACAATCGATATGAAGGTATTATTCACCAAGAATCGTTCATTTTTATAAAAGCTTAACATTAATAATTTTTACATTGACCTTTGAAAAAAGTTAATGTAATCCTCAAAAATTTCAATCTTTTAGCTTCGATAAAAACCCAATTCCATATAAAATAAAACCAAACCCGATAATTGTAACAAGCACGTCAACAGTGTTTACCGAATGTGTTGAAACCATTATTTTAACAATATATCCAACTGCCAAAACCAACAATAAAAACATTAAATAAACAAGTTTTTCATCCACTGCTCCCCGCATTAACCGTAAAGAGGTAAAAGTCCAAAGAACACCAAAAACAAAAATGATAATACCTTCTAAAACCTGGGATTCAAAAATTTTTATTCCACCAAAAACCAGCGGTATTGCTCCCAGAATAAGTAATGAACGGGAAATGCTTTTTTTAAATTTAACACGTGCTTTTTCATTTTCAATTCCCGGAAATAAAGAAAATTTTTCAGGCTCATAATTATATTCCTTTGCAAATAAATCCTGTTCAGAATAAATAATGCCCCGCCTGATTGCTTCCTGAATGGCAAAATCAGCAGCATCTTTTTGATAAAGTTTTCTTTTTTTCAGCACATTCCTGATTTCATTATCGGTGTAAGCTGCAATTATCTGCATAAATTCAGGTGTATTCGTGTCATCATTTGATATTTCGGTCATTTTGAGATACTTTTATGGGTACAAATTTCACAAAAATTAAAACAAATAACGATGTATAATTTTGAATTCAAAAATCCGGTAAAAATTATTTTCGGAAAGGACACAATTACCAAAGTCGCCGAAGAAATCCCGCAAAAAGCAAAAGTATTGTTAACATACGGCGGTGGGAGTATTAAACAAAACGGCATTTATGAGCAGGTTAAAAATGCGTTAAAAGAAGTAAAACTCTTAGAATTTGGAGGCATAGAAGCAAATCCGCATTACGAAACCTGTATGAAAGCAGTAGAAATTGTAAAATCAGAAAACATTGATTTTCTGCTTTCGGTTGGCGGAGGTTCAGTTTTGGATGCCACTAAATTTATTGCTGCCGCTGCTATGTACACAAATGGCGATCCATGGGATATACTTGCCAAAAATAAGCCAGTCAAAGATGCACTTCCAATTGGTGCCGTATTAACATTACCAGCCACAGGTTCAGAAATGAATGGAAATTCGGTTATTACGCGTGTTTCAACTACCGAAAAAATGGCATTTGGTTCACCGAGAGTAATGCCGCAATTTTCTATCCTCGACCCGCAATGTGTTTATACACTTCCTGATAAACAAATTGCAAATGGTGTCGTTGATGCGTTTGTGCATGTAATGGAGCAATATCTTACATTTCCTGTCAATTCACCAATTCAGGACAGGTTTGCAGAAAGTATTTTAACTACTTTGATTGAAGAAGGTCCTAAAGTTTTAGCCAATAAAAAAGATTACGAAACTGTAGCCAATTTTATGTGGAGTGCAACTGTTGCGTTGAACGGTTTAATCGGCGTTGGTGTTCCTCAGGATTGGGTAACACATATGATTGGGCATGAATTAACAGCGTTTCATGGAATTGACCATGCACGAACACTTGCCATTGTTTTGCCAGGAGTAATGAACATTAAACGTGAAAATAAAAAGGACAAAATACTGCAATACGGTGAGAGGATTTGGGGAATAAACAGTGGCACTGATGATGAAAAAATTGATGCGGCAATTGCAAAAACCATTGAATTTTTTGAATCTGTTGGACTACCCACAACTTTGCCTGCTTACAATGTTGGTGAAGAAACCATTGCAAAAATTGTTGCCCGTTTCGAAAAACGCTCCTATAAATTAGGTGAAAAAGCTGATATCGATTTTCGTCAGGTGGAGCAGATTTTACTGGATAGACTTTAAAAAATAAAACCATATTTTGAAAAACAAAAACTACCGGCTTTCGACCGGTAGTTTTTTTTGGTATTCATTTTGAACCCGTAACCCGAAACATACTATTCTTTCACTTCAAATTCACCAATTAAAGGAATTTCCATGGCAAGTTGCTGCCGGATTATATTTTCGAAAAACATTTCGGCTTGAATAAACTGGGCTGCAGTAACTGAAGAAATTGATTTGGACATAATTTTATAGGTCTTTTCCCATAATTTAATAAATTCCATATTTATTTCGAATGTGGTTTTCATCAGTGCATCAGCATCCAAATCAGAGAGACTGTCATATTTATCGGCATAATTTTCAATATTTTTCATGCGTTTCAAACCAATATCTTTGCGCGAAATTTCATACTCATTATACAAATTCCAAAACAAAATCGTCTGATCCGGCGTAAGTTTCATGTGTTTTGCAATAAGTTCACGCTTTTGCATTCCGTAAACGCTTTGTATTAAATCAACATCATCAACGTTTGATTGAGCTTGCGCACAAAAAACAATAAAGAAAATTACAGCAGAAAGGATTATTCGTTTCATAGCTATTAATGATAAATCGCCAATATTTTATGGCTTGTTCCAATTTCACGCAAAGTTATACATACTAATTTCAGTTAACAAGATGAAAGTATTTTTAATAAAAAAATGTCGCTATGTTAACTCATTGATTTGTTTAAACCAATCCACAGGATTATCAAAACCATTTGTTTCGTTGTATTCTTTCGCCTGGTGCATAAAAGCCTGAAGCCGGGTTTCGTTGCTGCTGTCTTCCTGTCCATCGTATGCATAATTCAGCCAAGGAATATTGTGGTGGTCTTTTTTGAAATCGTTAGATACTGCGCAAATAATTGTTCCCGGCATACACGTAAACGGAAGGATATTTGCCACGCCCGAAATATTCATTTCTACAAGTCCGGCTGCCGAACCCAAGGCAATTGGCGGGTCGCCGTCATAATCTTTATGAATATACGGACCACAAAGTTTTAAAATTTCATCAATTTCAAGTTCTTTGCGCGCTGTTAAATACTGGCCAACTTTTCCTGTAAGTTGTTTGGTAACATAATGCTGGTAAATCTGTTGAACTTTCGATTTAAACAAACCTTTCAGGTCGCCTTTCCAAACGCTGTCGCGCCAGTAACGGTATGATGAATAATGGAGCCACTCGCCAAAAGGAGCAATAATTGTTTCGGCACCAAGTTTTTCAAGTCTTTCAATTAAACGCCCGCTGCAAAAAGGATTGTCGCGCATAAAAACCTCGCCAACAACAGCAATTACAGGTTTCCGTTTTTCGAAATTAGCTTCAATTGAATGAAATGCTTTTCCTGCTTTTTCGAGAACCGCTCCTGTATCTTTTGCACCATTAGCAATTGATTCTATTAATTCCTGCCTGCATTGAAGGTAAACTTTATCCGATTCCCCTTTTACAAGTTCGTAGGGCCTGCGTTCCTGTAAAAGTCTGCGAAGGATATCAATTCCCACAATTCCTGCCCAGGCATTTTTCCTAAAGGTTTTTGATTTGTCGCCGGCCAAATCTGCATAAGCATCATCATTGCTGGGTGTCATCAGGTGAACATCATCAAAACCCAGTTTATCGAAAATTATACGTTGAAGTTTATTGTAGTCGCCAAAACGGCAGGGACCGTTATGGTTAGGCATAAAAAAGCTGACCTTTTTGGGATCAATACCAGGCTCCATAAGTTTTTTAAGGAAGTTGCCCGTTGTACAAATTGCCGGAAAACACTCCTGTCCGTTTGTATGTTTTCGGGCGAGTTCCAAATCGGTGGCATCCTGCATGGGCAAAACCTGTGCGTCGATTCCACAACTTCGTGCAGCTGCAGCCAGCATGTGAACAGTATCACCTGCATAGGGAAAATACAGGGTTCTTCCATCCAAACTTTTCGAATGAAAAATTTTTGGCCTTTTAATTTCAGTATTTATTCCTTTAACTTTCTGATAACCATTTAAACTGTCGAGAAAGGCTTCGCAACGGGTAATAAATCCGGCATCGGCGCTGTGTTCGTCAACTTCGAGGTGCAGGTAAGGTTTGCCTTTCATCTCGTTTCGCACAAAATGGGTAAGAAACGAATCGGGGCCACACCTGAAATTTCCCAGATAAACAGCAAACAAATTATCATTTTTCCGCACTATCCTGCTGGCTGACATAATTTTCTGACCGTTTGGCCAATACATCATTTTATAATCTTCGAAAATATTCTCTTCAAGCAAAGGAAGAAAATCAACAGGAATGGGCAACGTATTCAGGTTAATCAGTTTCTCGACCAAACGCAGATTAAGTAACGGATCGGTTGAATTATATGGTCGGCCCAAAATTACCAAAGCCTTTTTGTCCTTTGGAAGATTTACCATCACTTCCCTACCCCGCGATTTCACCGCTTCTTCAAATTGGGTTTGAGCTGCATCGGCAATATCAATTACTTTCTTTGTTTTTGAAACCGGAATTCCAAATTTCTCTTTCATAAACGCCGAAAGTTCTTTCTTCAGCGCCCGTTCAAAATAGCGAAAATGCAATGTTGGCGTTAGAAACTTCTCCCGTATTTTTTCATCGGTAAAAGCACTGCGTACCATAAACGGAAACGACTGTATCCACGGGCAATTGCAGTTGCTGGTTGGATTTTCTTTAGCACCTTTTACATTTACAATAAAAGGTTGAAATACAAAATCAACATTTTTCTTTAACAGATTATCGACATGACCGTGCATTAATTCAACAGGAAGACAGGTTTCTGCAACCATCAGTTCGATAGATCGTGTAACAATCTGCTGGTCACTTGGATCTGAAATAACAACCCTGAAACCAAGCTGTTCAAAAAAACTTCGCCAAAAAGGAAACTGCTGATAAAAAACCATTAATGCACGCGGGATTCCAATCGTTATCTTTCCGTTTTCAGGCTCTTCGTTGTAATCACCAAGCAACATCGACAAACGTTCCTCAAACAAATTCGGTATGTCTTTTCCCTTGCCTTTTCTTTCATCGAGTTCATATTTTTCGCAACGTCCGCCGTAAAACAATTTTTTCGATTCGCCTTCAATTTTTATCTGCTGAATTTCGCAATTGTTTGTACAGGCATGACAGGTAAAACTCGAAATTGCAAATGGAATTTTACTGATATCAAATCCTTTAAACCTTGTTTTTTGTCCTGCGCTCATCGAATTTTTTGCAAGAATCGCGGCCCCGATTGCTCCTGTTACATCGAAATGTGGTGGAATTGTGATTGATTTGCCCGTAATTTTTTCAAAGGCTGCAACAACAGCTTTATTATTTGTAACGCCACCCTGGAAAAATATTTTTTCGCCAATGGGTTTGTCGCCCACTACTTTGTGAATATAATTCTGAACAATCGAATATGCCAGACCACTCACCAAATCAGGAATTCCGGCACCTTTTTGCTGGTGCGAATTCAAGTCCGATTCCATAAAAACAGTACAACGGTCGCCCAACATAACCGGTCTTTCAGATTTAAATGCATAATCGGCAAATTCATCGACAATAGTAATATCCAATTTATCAGCCTGTTCTTCAAGAAATGAACCTGTTCCGGCAGCGCAAACTTTGTTCATTTCGAAATCGACAACTACCCCGTTTTCAATGCTAATGTATTTTGAATCCTGTCCCCCAATTTCGAAAATTGTATCAACTGTTGAATCATATGCAATTGCTGCGGTTGCCTGCGCTGTTATTTCATTCCTGATTGTATCGGCACCAATAAAATCGCCTGTTAAATACCGGCCTGAACCAGTTGTTCCCGCGCCAATTACCAAAACATGGTCACCAATTTCATCATAAATTTCTTTTAACCCGCGCTGAATTGCATTCAGCGGTTTTGATGCCGTTGGCAAATAACGGCGGGCAACAACATTATTTTCTTTGTCGATTAAAACCACGTTTGTACTAAGCGAACCTACATCAATTCCAAGATAAACTTCAGTTTTGAAACCATTTTTTGGGATTTCCTTTACAACCTTGTTGTATTTGGCTTTTGATAGATTTAATACGTCAAGTCTGGCCGTGTTGCTTCTGTCGCTGGCAAGATAATTTTTGATTTCCTGTGTTCCCCTGAAACTTGTATCGTGACCGTTCTGGTTTTTCAAAGTGTGAAAAACAGCGCCCAGCGCACCCATTGACGCATGATATTCGGGAATAACAAGTTCGCCGTCAGCCAGGTCAAATATTTCCCTGAAAGCACGCACCATACCAACATTGGCGGCAACACCACCCTGGAAAATAAAGGGCTTTTCAAATTTCTTTCCCCGCCCCAGTGTGCTTTTAAAATTTCGTGCAACAGCAAAACAGAGTCCGGCTACAATATCATGCAGCGGTGTAGCTACCTGTTGAAGATGAATCATGTCGCTTTTTGCAAAAACGCTGCAGCGACCGGCAATGCGCGGTGGATTTACAGATTTTAAAGCCATTTCGCCAAAACCTTTATCAATAGGAACCTCAATGCGGTTTGCCTGTTGATCGAGGAAAGAACCTGTTCCGGCGGCACACAAACTGTTCATGGCAAAATCAGACAAACGGGAAAATTCAGCGGCAGTTCCGTTCTCCATAAAAATGAGTTTAGAATCTTCACCGCCCATTTCAATAATGGTTCGAATGTTAGGGTAGAGTTCAGAGACGGAGGTTGATTGTGCAATAATTTCGTTTACAAAAACACCGCCAGCGAGTTGAGCCGCCTGTTTACCACCTGATCCTGTAAAAGCAATGCTGTCGATTGAATGAATACCAAATTCAGCAATAATTTCGTCGAGTATCCTTAACAAAACATCGAAGGGTTTCCCGTAACAATACTCATACCGATTAACCACAACTGTTTTTTCAGAATCGATTAATACGGCGTTTACGGAGATTGAACCAATATCCAAACCTAAATGGAACTTGTTTTTATTTGTTTTGATGGCATACCCGGAATCTGAATCTTGGACTTTCATATTTATCGGTTTGTTAAATACTACTCCGAATCAAAGTTTAATAAATCTGACATTATTAAAGCTCCTAAATTTAATCTTTTAAGCGTATGATTGCAAGAGAAGTGTAATTTGGAAAAAGTTCAAATAAGGATTTTTCTGCTGCTGCCTGATTACAAGGTGAAGTTCTTTTCTCATCGCAACAAAACCAATCCTATTAAATTACTGCTAAAAATAAAAATGGTAAATCTCAACCAGTTATTTTTTAACAAGCTTGTAAACAGATTTTTCCTGTTGAGAATATATCTCAATAAAATAGACTCCTGACTCAACGTCTAACTTAAATTGAAATTCATTTGAGTTAATTTTTTCTTGTTCATAAACCAATTTACCCTCAAGCGTTAAAACACGGATAACGGGATTTAACAATCCGCCAAAATGTATATTTACAATTCCATTATTCGGATTTGGATAAACTTTTACATTTTCAAATTTTGCTTCGCTAATTCCAACAAGACTAATATTAAAACAATCAGTCGTATCAATGCATCCCATCAGCGTTATTTCAATTGCATAATTACCACTTTTTAAAATATCGAAATTCTGAGTATTTGCTCCATTAATTACCTTACGGCCATTATCACAATCTAACCATTGGTAATTTGCGCCATCCTGAGCTGAAATAATTGCAGAATCGTTTAAAGCCAAAGATGTATTTATTTTGATAAATGTTAGGTTTAGCGTTACAATTGAATCGCAACCTGCAGCATTTACCAATCTATGCGTAGCCGAATTATTACTTTCAGCATAAGTTTCTCCATCTATCCATTCATAAGAATCGCAAGCTGTCTGAATATCTACACCAGTAGTTGATTTAAGAATAGTTAAATCAAGTGTAACAATAGAATCGCAACCTGCAGCATTTACCAATGTATGCGTAGCCGAATTATTGCTTTCGGTATAAGTTTTTCCATCAATCCATGTAAAAGAATCGCATGCTGTTTGAATATCCACACCTGTAGATTTTAAAATGATTAAATCAAGTGATACAACCGAATCGCAACCAGCGGAATTAACCAATGTATAAGTTGCTGAATTGTTGCTTTCGGTATAAGTTTTTCCGTCAATCCATTTATATGAATTGCAGGCAGTTTTAACATCCCGGCCTTTAGATTTCAATATTGTTAAATCAAGAGTTATTATAGAATCGCAACCAGCAGCATTTATTAATGTATAAGTAGCTATATTGTTGCTTTCTGTATAAGTTTTTCCATTTATCCATTTATAAGAGTTACAGGCAGATTGAACATCCACTGTAGAAGTTGAGTGCAGAATGGTTAAATCCAGGGTTACTATTGAATCACATCCTGAACTTGCTATGGTAGTTGTTGCCGTATTGTTACTTGAAGTATAGACATTACCATCTATCCAGGTAAACGAATCACAGGCTGTTTGTACGTCATAGTTTAATTTTGAACAATCAACAGAAAAACTGGCATGTTCATCAACTTGCCATTTCTCATATCCACAAGGGTTATCAGCCTCAATACAAAACAGGTTTGGATTATCATATGCAAACATTTTATCACAACACTCCGAACTTGTCATATTGTGATTATTCCCATTTTTAATATTTAGTGATTTGAGATTATTTTGATGGCAATCAAAATCTCTTAAAACCGGACAGTTGCTAATATCCAGGTCTTCTATTTCATTATCATAACAACTTATTCTATAAATATTTGAATTATTACCGATTATTAAACTTTGTAACTGATTACCAGAACAAAGCAAATCTCCTAATAAAATATTGTTGCTTACATCAAGCTCAGTTAAAAGGTTCCCACCACAGGTTAAAAATTGCAACAAGGTATTATTCCTTAAGTCTAAATTAGAAATACTATTTCCTCCGCAGTGCAAGGATATTAAACCACCAAGAGCGGTTAAATCAAGATTTGAAATATCATTTTTTCCGCACTCTAAAAATTTAATTTTAGGATTATTTGAAACATCCAAAACAGAAAGAGAGTTGTTATAACATGTAATATAAGTTAGTTCAGTGTTATTGCTTATGTTTATATTTGTAAGATTATTATCATCAAAAATTAATGCTTCCAAAGATATGAAATCCTGTATGCCTTCAAGGCTTGCAATTTGTTTATCACTAACTTTAAGGATTGTTATTGTTTTAATATTTACGGTTAGTACTGAATCATCCAATGGTCCCGAATCATATCCAAAATCAATTAAAGCTTGCTCGAAATTGTCATCTGGTACATAAGTCATTTCAATAACAAAATTTGTACAATCATCCGAATAACTTGCTTTTTCATCCTTGCGCCAGCCGGAATATACTTCTGAAAGAATTGGATTGTCAACCTGGATACAAAACAGATCAGGATTCACCCTTGCATCTATATCCATATAATAGTTGTTCCCGTTCCTGAGATTAAGTTTTCTTAATTTATTACCCTGACAATCAATTTCTATTAGCTTCGTATTTTTGCTTACATCAATCACTTCAATTTCGTTATATTGACAAATTAATCTTTCAAGCTCCTGATTTGAATCAAGATTTATTGAAGTTATTTTGTTTTTGTAGCACGAAAATCTTTTTAAAGCACCATTCTGAGTAAGGTCGATTGTTTTCAGTTGATTTTCACCACAGTAGAGATAGTATAATTTCAAATTTTTTGAAACATCAAGATCTGTTAATTGGTTGAGGGTACAATCAAAAAATTCCAAATTAACATTATTGCTTATGTCAATTTTGGTGATTTTATTATTAACACAGGAAAGATATTCCAATGCAATAAAGTCTTCAATACCGGTAAGGTCGGATATGTTTCTTTCATGCACATTTAAAGAAGTTATTGAATTTATATTGTCTGTGGTTACGGAATCATTTAATTCTCCTGAATCGTATCCCAATGCAATTAATGCCATTTCAAAATAGTCATCAGGAACAAAAGTGTTTTGTGCAAAAAGATTGTAGCCGGCAAAAAATAATACTACAACGATAGAAAAGGTTTTTAGCTTCATAGTTTTTTAGTTGGTTAATTTTATAATGAATGAGAATTATAATTTCCAGTTTATTTATAGTTATTCAATATGAGGAGTAACTCTGGTTTATACAAACCAAAACCACTTAATATTATTTCTTCGGGGCTGCATTGATAGTTTTACTTTTCTATTTTTCGTTTTGTAATTAGCAGAGGCGCGTTGTTTCATAGTTGTTGTTTTTGGTGCATTAAAAATAAACATAATATCAAAATAAACTAAGTCTCATAATAAAAAAGGATTCCCTTTTTTTCGATAGTCCTTCCAATTGTATTCCAGGATAACCTTTTCACCAGTCCGGATAATCATTCAACCCGTCCGGATAGGTAAATTTCGGTTTCTGGATTGAATTTTACCCCACCCGGATAGCCTGACGACCCTCCCGGATTGCTGTTCTTTTAAAAACGGATAGGTGCTTGAGTTAACCGGATTAGGTTTCTACCCGGCCGGATTCATTTTTCCGGCTCCCGGATAACCTTTCTACCCTCCCGGATAGGGTTTTACCCCTCCCGGATAGTTGGTTTTGGATGGGATTACAATTTTCGGGCTCAGAGAGTCAAACTCCGGGCTCTGTGCCTCAACTTTTGAACTCGAAGCATCAAATTCCGAGCTCAGAGTATCAAACTCTGGGCTCGGAGAGTCAAACTTTGAGCTCAGAGTACCAAATTTCGAGCTCGGAGCATCAAATTCGGGGCTCAGAACACCAAATTCCGGGCTCAGAGCCTCAAAGTTTGAGCTCGGAGCCTCAATCTTGAATCTTTGAAGTACTCCCCCTCTTCGGAAGTACCCCCTGCTTTTTTTGGAGATGACAAAAGCAAAAAGGCAACTGCTGCGGTGTATTCATATTATGTGGTATTCTGTATTCCTGCCATACATACCAACTCCAAAATTCCATGTTTTTTGAGCAAGATTAGTGATTGCCAAACCCGTAATAATCCTTATTTTGATGCCCTGTTCAAACTTAAATTAAAATGAATAAATCAGAATTACTCCAATACAGAAACGAAGCCCACAAACACCTGACTACCGAACTGTTGCCGTTTTGGACCACCCGGATGAAAGACGAAGTTAACGGTGGTTTTATCACCCATTTTGATGTAAATGGCAATGATACGGGCGAAGATGAAAAATCGCTGATCGCCCAGGCACGCTGCTTATACACGGTTTCGTCGGCACACCGCGCGGGTTACGGCAATGGTGAACTTGCAGCTTTGGCAAAGCATGGCGCCGATTTTATGATCGGTAAAATGTGGGACACCGAATTCGGTGGTTTTTACTGGATGATGGACCGCAAAGGCAATGTAAAAATCGATAAAAAAATACTCTACGGATTAAGTTTTGCCATTTACTCGTTGAGTGAATACACGCTTGCAACGGGCGATAACCGTGGAATTGAATACGCTAAAAAAACTTTCGATCTGGTACAGAAATATTGTGCCGACACCTATTTTGGCGGATATTTCGAGATGTTCAGCCGCGACTGGATTTTGGCTGGCCCCGGTGCTGCCGGTGGCGACCGAAAAACCCTCGATGTACACATGCACCTGATGGAAGCATTTACAACTTTATATGAATGCTCAGGCGAAGAAGTTCACAGGAGGAAGTTATTGGAAGATATTGATTTGCTGTTAAACCGCATCAACCACCCTGTATATAAAACCGGAATTCCGCAGTTTTATAAAGACTGGAGCATCGCGCCACAAATTAAATTCGATATTATCTGGGGATGGGATCGTTTTTCAGAAGAAGGGCAAAAAGGCAACGCAACCGATAATACATGTTATGGCCACAACGCCGAATTTGCCTGGCTTTTGATTCATGCCCTCGAAATTTTAAAAACCGCCCCGAAGGTTTATGCTGATACTTTTAGAATCATTTTCGACCATACAATTAACAATGGTATTGATTATGAACTGGGTGGAGTGTATGTTGAAGGTCCGCACTCAGGCGGCGTTTACGACAAGGAAAAGGAATTCTGGCAGCAAGCTGAAGTTCTGATCGGGTTGCTTGACGCTGTAATTCTTTTTGGCGATGTAAAATATTGGGAAGCCTACAAAAATGTTCACCGTTTTGTTTTCGAAAAAGTAATCAACAAAGGCGTTGGCGAGTGGTTTCCGTTGCTGTCAAGAAAAGGTGATCCCATTTGGACACACATGGGACATTCGTGGAAAATTAATTATCACACCGTGAGAGCGATGGTTCAAAGTATAGAAAGACTGGACGCACTAATTGAAAAAGAAAACTGATTTTTTAGACTGGAAGAAATATCTCTTAGATCTGCAGTAATCCGAATTAAACTAAACAACAGGAATAAAAAAATGTCAATTTTCATTTGTCAATTTTATTTAAACTCACCCCTCGCATCTTCGATGCTCTTCCCCTCTCTTTGCAAAGAGAGGGGGAAAGTCCGCTTGCGGACTTGGGGTGAGTTCGGTTTAAAATACGAAAATAAATTGTTCTAAATACTTAAACAGAATAAACAATGAATTTAACGCTGACAACTCTTGACTGGATTGTTTTGACCATTGTAATTACAGGAAGCCTGTCGTTTGGGCTTTTCATGGCCTACCGAAAAAAGGCCGGGCAAAACAGCAGCAACTTTTTTCTGGGTGGCCGGTCGATGAAATGGCCGGTAATTGGGGCATCACTTTTTGCCACCAATATTGGAGCCGAACATCTAGTAGGTTTGTCGGGCGATTCATACCGTTATGGGTTATCAGCCGGTTCAGTTGAATTGACCTGTGCAATTACACTGGGGTTTGCCTGTGCAGTACTGTTTCCGTACTACATGAAAAACAAGATTTACACAATTCCTGAGTTTCTTGAAATGCGCTACAACCGTCATGCCCGCACTTTCTTTTCGGGTTTGATGCTTATAATTAGTGTGATGACAAAACTGGCCTTTACTTTATTTGCCGGAGCGCTGGTTCTCAACAGTATTTTAGGCTGGGATGTGATGACCACCGCCTTTTACATTGGAATTGTTGTAGCTGTTTTTACAATGATCGGCGGTTTCACTGCAGTAGCTTACTCCGATGTAATTCAGGTTGTGCTTATGATTGGTGGTGCCTCAGTCATGTTGTTTATTGGTCTTGATAAAGTTGATGGCTGGAGCGGTTTAATGGAAAGAGTACCTGAAATGATGAAAATTTCGGCACCTTATGATGATCCTGTTTATCCATTTTGGGGGATATTGGCGACTGCATTTTATGCAGGTATTTTTTACTGGGGAATCGACCAGGTTAATGTTCAGCGCGTTCTTTCAGCGCCCGATATTAAGCAGGCACGCTGGGGTTCCATGTTTGCGGTATTGTTGAAACTTTTTCCCATTTTCATTTTTGCCTTACCCGGAGTAATTGCATTTGCACTTTTCCCCGGCGAACTTGAGGGTGAGGAAACCAAGCAAACTTTTGTTTTGCTTCTGAACAAATTACTCCCAAGCGGTTTACGCGGGTTGATGCTGGCTTCGCTTGTTGCTGCACTGGTAACTTCACTCATTGCTGTGCTAAACTCAGTTTCAACATTGGTTGTGCGCGATTTTGTATTGGAGTTCAGACCAAACACCTCTGAAAAGAAACAGGTTACAATGGGTCGATATATAATTATGATTGTGACTTTCCTTGGAATCGGTGCAGCATACCTTGTTTATAAAAATGAAGAAGGTTTGTATAAATATCTTCAAACCATTACCGCGTATTTGGTAATTCCGGTTTTTCCGGCCATATTCTTTGGTATTGTAAGCAAAAAAGTAACGCTGAAAGGAGCTACAGTTTCGGTACTTGTGGGCATTGTGCTTGCCACAATTTTTGTTACCGATCAGCTGCTTGGGCCAACTGCCGGGAAAGAACTTTTCCCTTTTCTTCATTATAAACTCACATTTAATTTTGGATATCGCGGTCTTTGGGCTGAAATTCTGATTACAGGAGTTCTGTTTGCCGTTTCTGCATTTACTGAAAAAACTGTACCTGAAAAGCTCGAAAAAACAACGATCAATTTCTCAAAGAGAGCGGAAAAATTTCAAGGAATTACCGACTGGCGCCTGCATTTGGCTGTTTTATCGGGAATTACAATATTTTTATATGTCTGGCTTTCTTGAAGAAGGTTGCGGGTTAAGGGTTCAGAGTTCAGAGTTCAGGGTTCGTGTTCAGGGTTCAGGGTTCAGAGTTCAAAGTTCAAAGTTTAAGGGTTAATCTTCTCCGTTTTAAAACGTTTACCTTCCTTTTTGCAAATCAATTGTGTGATTTGCCGGCCCGATAACGCTGCAATTACAGTGCCTGTAAAAGGTGCGGTCCAGTGCCCCGCCATATACAATCCTTCAAGTCCAGGTAAATTTCGCACCGGGTGGTTTTCTTTCCAGTTTTCAGATGTAATATACCATCCATCAGGCGAGCCTTTCCAATTGCCCGTATATTGAAAATAAGTTGCAGGAGTTGGAACATCAACCACTTCTACCTGCGCTGCAAATCCCGGCCAACGTTTTTCAAGCTGAGCAATTGTGTAGTCGGCAATGCGTTTTTTTTCAACTTCATACTCTTCCCTGTGTTTTGATAAAACCTCCCAATATTCATAATCAGTATCATACCAAACTTCAACAACCGATTTTCCTTCAGGCGCCATTGTTTTATCATAACAATGATGAAGAATAGTTAGCCAATTGTGTTCTTCACCAGCAATTTCAACCGGTTCATCGGTATTCAGGATAATGCGTCTTGGCTCATCCGACAAATCGAGATTCACCCCAATCATCACTTGTAGTAGCGGTCTTACAGGTTTCCATCTGAAATACATATTTCTAATATTTTCATCCATGTATTTCCCGCCAAGCAAATCAAAAATCAGACTGTGCCCATCACCTGCCCAAATCACATAATCGGCTCTTTTTTCTGTACCATCCTCAAGTATAACACCTTTTACTATGTCATTTTCGATAATAAGGTCAGTAATCCGGCTTTCGCACATCATCTCACCCCCAAGTTTTTTAAACAATTTTGCAATATGCATTACAACTTTTTGCGAGCCACCCTCTGGAGTGCCAGCTTCAATGACACCGCTTTTCATGAAACCCGACATGAGGGCTAATGGAAATTTTGGCATAGGCCAACCCGGGGCATCAATAAAAAACTTAACTGCTTCACGAAGAAACGGACTTTTAAATTCGCGGGCAAAATCCTGTATAGTTTTCGATTTGTATTTCAGGTAACTGGGGATCAGTGGCAAAACATAAGGCAAGGTCTTCAACCTGTCGAAAGAATTTTGCAATTCATATGGTTTTAGTGAAGCTGTATCCATTAAATCATAACCAAAAATCAAATCGATGAATTCCTTAATCAACGATCCGTCTTGTGGAGAAATACCAAGCATTTCATTTTCCATTATTCTTTTGTTGGCTCCAACAGATAGTTTATTGCCTAATCCCTCTACCTGCAGTGCCAGATCATGATAAAAAAACCTGAAATTATCAACCACACCCAACTCTCTCCACATTTTATTTAATGATCCGGTAGATGATCCGGTGAGCATGTGCATGCTTGTGTCGAATTTGTATCCTTTTCGAACCCAGGCAGTACAAAGTCCTCCGGGTATTTTATTTGATTCAAAAATTGAGGTAGTGAAGCCATTCATTTGTGCATAACATCCGGCAGATAAGCCAGATATTCCTGCACCAACAATAATAACAGATTTGCTCATTAAAAAATTTATGTACTGGTTTGCCTGACGAAAATATTAATTATTTGCTGTGAGCATAGATTTTTTGCTATGTTTTTATACAAAAAAATGGAAATTAATCTTTTCCATACAAATGGGGTAAAAATCATGGGGAACATATGTTTCAATTCATTAGAATACGTCAATCAGAATAATATTTTTAGCATTATATTCAAAAAAAAACAAAAAAGGGGTAGAAATTATTATTCAGAAATTTTCGTTATACAATCCGGATAAATCAAATATTTCTGATTTTCAACACAAAAACCTAATTTACAAAACAGGCTTTAAATCTCTCATTTTCATAGAAAAAACAATTGGCGTAAAAGGTGGAATTGCTCCATAACCATTGTCTCCGTATGCCAGTTTTGATGGAATAATAACATCGGCTTCAGCACCTTTATTCAACAACGCAATACCATCATTAAAACCTGAAATTAATGTAACTTCTTTGAATTTAAACTGCCAGATACTATCCTGATAATAATCTCCTGAAGTATCAAAAATAGTCCCGTCGAGAAAAAAACCTGTGTATATAAGTGAACAGGTATCACCAGCAACCGGGAAAGCCCCATTGCCGGTTTTATTCATTACGTAAAAAACTCCAAGTTCTGTAGTATCTACATTGTAACCCGCTTTTTCGAGATTTGCAATCGATTGGTTAAGCTCTTGTTGTTCAGTTTGTGCAGTACGTGCAGGTTCATCAAAGGTATCAATACAGGAACCTAAAATTAATAGTACAGATATTGCTAATGCAAACGCAATTAATTTAATTGTTTGAATCATGGCTTTAAAATTTTAAATAAACGTGCGAAAGTATAAAATTTATAAAAATCAACAAGTTGAAAATTCACGTTATACCTTTGCAACTTGATAAAACGCTGGATTTTAAGAATAATTAAGAACTTAAAACTTTTGTAACTGTTGTAGAATTATTGAAACAAAACATTTTGTTATTGTTTATCATCATGGCTTTTACCGGGTGCAAGGCACAAAATTCAAATAACATGGAACACAAATATTCAAACGAGCTTATCAATTCATCATCACCTTATTTACTTCAACATGCTCACAACCCTGTAAACTGGCAGCCCTGGAGTGAAGAAGTGGTTGAAGAGGCAAAAAAGAAAAACAAATTGATTTTAATAAGTATTGGTTATGCTGCCTGCCACTGGTGTCATGTAATGGAGCACGAAAGCTTTGAGGATTTGGAAGTTGCAAAAGTAATGAACGATAATTTTGTTTGCATTAAAGTGGATCGCGAAGAACGACCTGACGTAGATAATTATTACATGACAGCCGTTCAGTTAATGCAGCAGCAAGGAGGCTGGCCGTTGAATGTGATTACAATGCCTGATGGCAGGCCTATTTGGGGAGGTACTTATTTTTCAAAAGATATCTGGATAAAAAATCTATTGACAATATCAGATTTCTATCAGAAAAATGCCGGTAAGACCGAAGAATATGCTGAAAGCCTGCAAAACGGAATAGAGCAAGCTTCGTTAACACCTGCCATTGAGAGTGAGGTGGCGATAAATTCAAAACTTCTGGAAAATGGCGTAAATGGATGGAAACAACGTTTCGACATGAAAAATGGCGGACGAATCGGCGCCCCAAAATTCCCGATGCCTGTGAACCTTGATTTTCTTTTGTATTACGGATTTATGAAGAAAGATAAAACAGTGCTCGATTTTGTAAATATTACTTTGGAGGAAATGGCTCGTGGAGGAATTTACGACCAGGTGGGCGGTGGATTTGCACGTTATTCGATTGATGACAAATGGAAAGTCCCACATTTTGAAAAAATGCTCTACGACAACGGGCAACTGTTAAGTATTTATTCGAAAGGTTTTCAGCAGTTTAAAACACAAGAGTTTAAAACTGTGGTTTATGAAACAACAGATTTTTTGGAACGCGAATTAATGGACAAAACAGGCGCGTTTTATTCATCACTTGATGCCGACAGCGAAGGTGAGGAGGGGAAATTCTATGTGTGGAATCAAACGGAACTGAAAGCAATAATTAAAGATGATTTCGATTTATTTTCGAGCTATTTCAATGTTGATTCAAAAGGATTTTGGGAGAATGGGAATTATATATTGTTGCGCAGTGGTTCGGATGAAAATTTTGCCAAACGAAGCAATATTACTGTTGAGCAACTTCGTCAAAAAATCTCAAACTGGAAATCGGTTTTACTTACTGAACGTTCAAAAAAAATCCGCCCGGGACTTGACGATAAAACTTTGACTTCCTGGAATTCATTGGTAATACAAGGTTTAACAGACGCATTTATAGCCTTTCATGACGATCGGTTTTTAAATCTCGCACTTAAAAATGCCAACTTCCTAAAAGAAAATATAATTCAGGAAAACGGAAAACTTTATCATAACTGGAAAAAAGGAAAAGCATCGGTTGATGGTTTTTTAGAAGATTATTCAATTACAATCAAGGCTTTTATTTCGTTGTTTGAGGTTACCGGCGATGAAAATTGGCTATCAATTTCCAATAAATTAACAGATTATTCATTCAAACATTTTTACGATGATAATTCAGGTCTTTTCTATTTTTCTGAAAAAAACAAAAATTCGGTTCTCACAAATTATTTTCAGAAAGAGGATAATGTGGTTCCCGCAGCAAATTCCGTAATGGCAAATAATCTAAACTTGTTATATTTATTAATGGGCAATACTGTTTATCGTGATATTTCAGAAAAAATGGCACAACATATATTACCACAGTTCGAAAAATACCCAATGGCTTATTCCAATTGGGGGAACCTGATTCTTATGAAAACGGAACCATTTTATGAAGTCGCAATTTTAGGCGTTGATGCTATGGAAATGATGAAAGAAATGCAGGAATCCTTTCGCCCAAATGTGTTGTGGGCATTTTCAAAATCAGAAAGCAATATCGCAGTTTTAAAAGGAAGATATAATGCAAAAAAGAATTTGATATATGTGTGCAAAGAAGGAGTTTGCAAGTTGCCGTTTGATACGTCAATTAAAGCACTTAATACTATGATACAATGAAGATAGGAATAGGCACTCATTAGTGTCCATTAAAACATTAAATATTTTCTTTGAAATACCAGTAATAGAGGGCTTACAGCACATTTTATTGTGTGACCATTTAATATTCTAAGTTCAATGGCTAAAAAATTAGCATTATGAATATTGGTAAATATGTTTTCGCGCAATTAATCAAATTTTGCCACAATGTGTTTTTGACAGATTGATAGAGAAATATAAGGAAAATAGGTAAGTCAAACATTTCACAAACTGGAACCAATTGCTGTGCATGGTACTGATACGTTAAAACAAAAAACCTTTTCACATGTGGAGTGAAAAGGTTTTTTCTTAATGCTGTTTCAAAATTGTTAAAATACTTTAATCGATAATTAGCTTTTTTACTTGTGAATTTTGACTGCTAGTAATTCTGACAAAATACATTCCCCTTAATAATTGATTAGTATCAATTCTATTGGAAGTAGATTCTGCCAATTTCTTTACTATAGTCCTTCCATATCCATCAATAATTTCAATTGTTGTTACGGTTTCCGGTAAAAATACAAAATCGATATTTACATATGTGTTAGCTGGATTCGGATAAAGATTGAAATCTAATTCTTTAAATTGATTAATGTTGCTTTCTACAAATGATTTCTCATTAGTGTTATTTTCAATCAAAGTTGAAGTTAATGCTGTTGAATCAATATCCACAATTTCCGCTATGTCAGGAAGAATTTCAGCTCCTTTCAGTACTGTAATATTTGGAGTATATGTACAGTAAATCGAATAAATATAATCGGCAAAGCTTGAAGTGCCAAAGGTTGCAGGCATGCCCGCCGACCAAGTTTGTGATGAAGAAGCCCTTCCGGGTGTTCCATTTGTCCACCTTATACCGGGATTGTTTTGAAATACCCATGCCAACCAAACTGTCTGTCCGGAATTTACTGTTACAGGACTTGAAAGAGAAATTGTTTGCCAACCGGCATTTGAATTGACTGGAGTTGAAGCTGTAATTCCCAGTTTTGAAGAAGGTGAACCTGACAGATCTGAATATACTCCAAGTAATACATTTCCGCTTCCCCCATTGTGATATATTGATATGCTGCTAATTGTGCCTCCTTCACTGAAAGTGACAGGATTGGCCCGCTTATTCTGCTCTATTGAAACATAATCAAAAACTTCTGTATTTCCTAAATTTTTACCAGCAGTAACGGCGACTGGTGTATAAGTACAAAAAACTGAATAATTATAATCATCATGACTGGTCTCCCCAAATGAAGAAGGCATACCCGACGACCAAGTATCCGAAGATTGTGCCCTGCCTGGTGTGCCAGAGGAATACCTTATACCTGGATTATTTTGAAACACCCATGACAGCCATACTGTTTGACCTTTATCCACAAACACCGGACTACTTAAAGAAACCGTTTGCCAACCAGATGTTGAATTAATAGCTGTTGAAGTAGTTACTCCCAACTGAGTCATTGGATTGTCATTATCTGAATATACTCCTAACAATACATTACCAGTGCCGCCATTGTGATAAATAGATATACTATTTATTACACCTGTTTCTGTAAAAGTAACAGGAATAGCCCTTCTGTTTGCTAAAGTTGATACCATACTATACACTTCTAAATTGCCTTGTGTATTAGCTTTGGAAGTCTGATTATTCTGTGTTATTGTGATGGTTTTACTTGTTACCCCTTGTCCGGTTACCGTTACAGTTGCTGTTCTTGGACTGGTACCTGAATTAGCGGAATTTGCAGTTACAGTTATTGTTCCATTATTTGATCCAGATGATGAAGAAAGTACCAGCCATTCGGTGTTGTCCGAAACACTCCAATTTGTATTTGATATAATATTAAAAGTCCCCTTTGTTTCAGAGTCACTTTCCAACGAAATACTGGTTGTTGATACTTGTAAAGATGGTTTTATACTACTGCAATAAATCGAGTATTTATAATCATCAAAAGTGGATGTTCCAAAATTACCGGGCATGCCCGCTGACCATAATTCTGCTGACTGTGCTCTTCCAGGTGTTCCCGTTGTGTATCTTATTCCCGGATTGTTTTGAAACACCCATGACAACCATACTGTTTGTCCTGAAGTAACTAATACAGGATTTGTCAGCGTTACTGTCTGCCAACCTTCAGTTGATTTGATAACAGTTGAGCTTGTAACTCCCATCTGTGTT
>JBGSMW010000060.1:0-69436 GCA_041739985.1 Draconibacterium sp.
TACAACTTCAACACAAAACCCAGGTCTTTTACGCGGTCGTTCGAACCTTCCCAGGCCAGTTCTGCATTGGCTGGAAATATTGAGTTTTCAGAGTGAAACCACCAGTCTTCAACCTCTTCCCTGCTTTTTATCAGAATTTTGCGCGACTGATTATTGGCGTAGTGAACCACAATTTCAACCACCCCGGTGCCTTTTGCACTTTCCCATGCGGATGAGTGAAGAAAGCACATCTTTTTTGCAGTCGTGTTCACGGGGATTCCGGTTATTTTTTCGGGATAAAGAATGTGCGACTTTTCGAACGAAACCTTACTTGCCAATTGAATAATTCCTCTGGCATCGAATTTTACTCCATTAAAATCATTGATTCCCGAAGGAATTGGAATTGTGTTTCCGGGTTTACCATGAATTTCTTCGCTGATTGCAAAATTGTAGAAAGCTCCCAAATCGACATATTTTTTATTGTCGGGCTGTTCTCTTTTGTTAATTGGATTCAATGGTTTTGTTCTGATTTTCATTGTTTCTGATTTTATTTTTGAATAAACTGGTGGACGTTCATTGTCGAAATCTTCGCTGGTGTAATTGATTTTTGTAACCGAATCACCCTTAAAAATAAGTACTTGTGTGGCACGTGGCTGAATTACATCTTTATAAACATCGTCGCGATTTCCCTTAACAACCAGGTTCAGTCCGGAACCGGTTTGGCCAGCATCCTTCAAATACAGGTTGTATTCCCGTGGTTCGCCAAAGCCACGGTTCATAATCATTACACTCAACTGGTCGCCATTTAGTGAGCCGTAAATCATAAAACTGGTATCGGCTGCAATTCCTTTCACAAAGCTTCCGGTAATATATTGGGCCACAAATTGCATATGGCGGTAAGATGCGCGTGGGGTCATTTTTGCTCCGTCGATAAAACTGAAATCGGAGCCTTTCCGGTCGCCGCTGTGTTCGAACATAATCCAGCTTGTGGCAAAATTGGCCTCATATTCCATGCACCAACCCAGCACAGCGCCAAACATTTGACCATTTCCCCAGGTATGTACTTCAGGACCACCCTTCGAGTTATACTCGCCAATTCCCCATTGCAACGCGTTTTTTCCGGTGCGTTTATGTAGCGTATTTATCTGGTCAACTTTTGTTTTCGCCTTTACAATTCTGTCTAAAAAATCATTGGCTCCTTCAACAGCCGGGTCGCCACTTCCCTGCGGATAACGATGCCAGGTTAGCCCGTCGCAGTAGTAATAAGTATGTCCCGGCACTTTTCCGGTAATATCATTTTTGCCACCGAAAAGGTCATCGTAGTAATCCATGTAATCGCATTCGTTTGGCCCGTAAATCATGATGGTGGAATCCACTGCTTTCATCGCTGCAGCAATGGGTTTAAAATAGGTTTCAACCAAAGCGCCCATTGTTGACTCTGCCGGACGATTGGCCTGCAACCACGGTTCGTTTCCAATGTTCCAGTATTTTATGGGTTTGATTCCCTCGTGTTTTTCAACGTTAAAAAGGCGCACCAATCCAGCAGCAACTTCCGCCGGCTGGTATTTCGAAACCTGTAAAACCGGTTCGGCGCCCATATCCTGAATTTTTCTCACCCAGTCCAGCAGCGTTTCATTCGATGGCATATTTTTATCGTAAGCATGACCGCCAATCCTGATGGTTTTTACTCCGGAATCCTTGGTGATATTCCAAACCTGTTCGTTGAGCTGACTGTACCAAACGTTTGTGCCTACCAGATTTGGACTGATTTGTTGGGCTAAAGCGTTTGATGAAAAAGCTGTAATTAAACAGAAAGTAAATATGAAAGAAGTAAGTTTCATTTTATTTCAGGTTTCAGGTTTTTTAAATTGTGTCTAAGTCCGTAAATAATTTGTTTTTTCAGTGTGCCTTTTAAATCGAAAACGAACAGCATTGATGTCTGATTTTCAACACGCCCGCTGAAAGTTACATCAAGGGTAGCATCAGCAATTATTGCAAGTTGTTTTTTCGATTTTCCATTTTTATTCAAAATAATATCGAAATCGAAATCCGTCGTTTGGTCCTGATTCATAATCAAAATTGCGATTTGGTCTTCACTTTTCGACGCGATTATTTTCACATATTTCTGATTATCGGAAGTGGTCACATAACTTCCCTTCATATTTTCCGCCATCATTTGAGTATGATAATAACTTGAACGTGGATAAAATTCGCGTGGTAAACCCAGATATCCAAAATCAGTACTTACCGCATCCGTTTCGCTGATACACCAGGGATTTACCGAAAATGCGCCAAACTGCATACCTATTCCAAAAACCTCTGCCATAAACTGACCGCCAAGAAATGAAGTATTTCCATATCCTGAAATCTCCCTGTCGGGATTGGCGTAGGTAACATTAATTTCTGAAAGACCCCACATTAATTTTGCATCGCCGGTACGGTTGTGTTTTTTATCGGCTTCTTCCATGATTTGTTTTAGAAGTTTTGTTTGTGCCAGAATGTTTTCCGGTCCGCTAAAAACCACATCATCGCGGCCGAACTCCCTGCCGTTTGGATACCGGTGAAAGTTAAATCCGTCGATAAGCCACGCTCCATTTTCCTTAATTCCGGTAATATCGAGTCTTCCACCGCACAAATCCTGATATGCTGTTTCACGCAGTTCACATTCATCGAAAACAAATATTTTGCTGGCGGGATCTACTTTTTTTATTGCCGTTGCAATGCGCAAAATGTATTCATGAATCTGGTCAATAGTAAAATCGTTGTGTAGAAGTGGTTCATTTCCGATCGACCAGAATTTAACTTTTCTATTTCCGTTTTTGGTATAAAATTCTACAAGTTCCATTGTCTGAATGGCAGTAAAACCAACCGGTACCTGCAGCATAGGTTCAGCACCAATATTCCGTATTGAATCGATTATGGCGGTCAGTCGATTTCTTTCAGGAAACCTGTGATTATAGGCATTGCCTCCAATTCTGATACATTTCACTCCGCTCTCTTTTACTTTAGGCCATAAAACATCCATATAACCAATTCTGTTACCTTCATCACCAGTTGCAATCCAGTGGTTTTGTCCAAATAAGTATGGGCTTATTTCCTGTCCATTGATCCGGATATTCAGGCTAATAATGATAATTGCCAGTAAAATTATTTTTTTCATGTGTTTTTTTTTCACGCAAAGACGCAAAGACGCTACGGAAAAGATAAAAACAATCATTCTCCTGTGCGTCAAATTTCTTTGTTATGGATGTTTCATCTCATTATAATTGTTAATTCTTCATATTATCATTTAGCTGTGTCCCTATTAATCGGGATTGCACTTTTCATTTATTTGAATTTCAAATAAGGTTCAATTTTTATTCAGTGTGAGCTTATTTATAACTATTGCCAAAACAATTATTCTATATCGTAATTTTTGTTTCAATGTATTTATGTCAGAAAAATGATTTTCGAACAAATATATCCAGGGGAGTTACTTATTGCAAGAAATGGTGTTACAGACAACCATATCAAATGTAACATTCAATGAAAATGTGAAGTAATTTGGTGGTCAGTTTATTAAAATTCAAAAAGAAAGGTATTCAAAATGCTGTCGATTTATGTTTGTGTAGTCTCATTTTTGTTGGCATATGCTGAAGGTGTAACTCCAAAATACTCTTTAAAACATTTTCTGAAGTAGTCTGCATTTTCAAATCCAACCCTGTTTTGAACTTCTTTGATACTCAGTTTATTCTGTTTTAAAAGCATCGCTGCATTTTTTAAGCGAATACTTCGTATAAAATCGATTGCAGTTAGATTTGTTAACGCCTTAATTTTCCGGTAAAAATGAACCCGGCTTAACCCCAGTTCGGCACTCACTTGTTCTACCGTAATTGAAGTGTTTTCAATATTTTCTGTTATATAATCAACTGCTTTTTTTAATAGCCGTTCATCGACAGATGTTACGGCAATTTTTCCGGGTTCAAGAATTGTTTCTCGCTGAAAATGATTACGCAGTGTATCACGTTGTTTTATAAGGTTTTTTACACGTAACATTAAATATTGGGCGCTAAAGGGTTTTGTAATGTACTCATCGGCTCCCGTTTCAAGTCCTTCATATTTAAAGGTTAGAGTTGTACGTGCAGTTAGCAAAACCACCGGAATGTGACTCGTTCTGATATCCGATTTTAGTTTTCTGCAAAGTTCTATTCCATCCATTTCGGGCATCATAATATCGCTAATGATTAAATCAGGAATAATTTGAATAACTTTATGCCAGCCGACCAGGCCATTTTCTGCTTCTTCGGTCAAGTAATTTTCCAAAAACAAATCGCGCACAAATTCACGAACTTCAGCATTGTCCTCTACAATCAGCAAAGTCTGTTTATCCTTATCCGAAATTTTCGGCAATTCAATGTTTTCATCGAAAGAAATATTTCCCGACAATTTTTCGCGCAATTGCAATTCACGGGTGTATCGACTTGAATCTTCACTGTTTTTAAAATCCGGAACAATTTCATCATCCGCGAGATGTTCATTTCCAATGGGCAGAAAAACAGTGAATGTTGTCAATCCATTCTCATCTGGTTTTGCCTGCATGCTTTCCACCTGAATTTTCCCTTTATGCAGTTCCACCATTCGTTTTGTTAATTCGAGTCCAACTCCAAATCCTTTTATGCTTGAGTCGCTCCCTTTTTTGCTGTAAAATCTTTCGTAAATATGTGTCAGATCATCCTCTGCAATTCCCTTTCCGTTATCGGTGACAGAGATTTTGGCATATTGCACTTTTTCTTTATTTGCCCATTGTTTCCCAGTGATTTTGGTTTCTTCCAAACTTAGTAAAAGACTCACTTTGCCACCTGAAGAAGTATTTTTAAATGCGTTTGAAAGCAGGTTGTAAACAATGATTTCCATTTTATCACGATCATACCACAAACTCAATTTTTCTGGTGAAGACCGAAATTCAAAATCAATATTTCTCAATGATGCAATTTCATGAAATGACAAGCTGATTTCCTTTAAAAATGTGCCAATATTTCCTTTTGCAGCCTGCAACTTATCGTGCCCGGTTTCCAGTTTTCTTAAGTTTAATACCTGGTCGATCAACTGCATCATTCGTTTTCCGTTTTGCTGAACAAGTGCCAGTTGTTTATTGAATCCGGATTGCAGTGCCATTTTTTCCAATGGAGCCAGAATAAGTGTAAGCGGTGTTCGAAGTTCGTGTGAAACGTCAGTAAAAAATTTAAGTTTCGACTCGTGAAGTTCCAACTCCTTTTCGCGTTCAAACTGCTCCATTTGAAGCTTGTTTTTTAGTTGTGCCCAGCGTTGGGAAATTGTAAAAAACAAGTACAACAAGAATATTACTGTTGATGCATATATTAGAAAAGCCCACCAGGTTTGCCACCAAGGTGGAAAAACCTGGAATGTAAGTTTTTTATATTCGTTACCCCAATTAATGGGATTTGTACTTGATTGAATCCGTAACTCATGTTTTCCAACCGGAAGATAGGTAAAATTGATTGTTCGTTGCTTTCCCAAATCTATCCAGTTTTTGTCCAAGTCATTGAGCATATAGCGATAATAGGTTTCATCAGGATTTACATAATTTATTCCGGCGAATCGTAAAAAAATATTTCGCTCGCTGTATTTTAAATCAAGTTTTCTGTCTTCAAAAATTAAATTTTTTAAATCCGGATTGATGACATCCGTTGATTTCTTCCTTGAAATAATTTGTAATTCGGCAAAAACAACCGGTGGAAAATAATCGATCTTTTTTACTTCACCAGGCATAAAAACATTGTACCCGTTAATACCTCCAAAATAAAGTTTTCCGGATTTTCCCTTGTATGCACTCCCGGAATCAAACTGGGCACCCTGCAAACCGTTAATTGATGTGAAATTAGTTGATTCAATTTGTGGTTTGCCATTTTCATCCACAACATATTTAATTTTTGAAATCCCTTTATTTGTTGAAATCCAAAAATTGCCCAATTCATCCTCCAAAATGGCGTTCACACTGTTGTCGCTTAACCCGTTGGAAGTATCGAAAATAAATGTGCTACTCTTATCGAAAATAATGATTCCGGAACTTTGAGTTGCAATCCAAATCCGCCCGGAAGAATCTTCACTAATCCAATTCACATATTTCAACTGCTCTTCAAACCCAGCCGTTAAACCTGAAATATCAACCAACTTTCGGGATTTTCGGTCCATACATTTTAACCCAACCCGTTCACCAATCCATAATTTGCCTTCGCTATCTTCAAAAATTGCTTCGTTTACAATTGTTCCAACATCAGGTAAATTTGTGAAGTTTTGAGATTTCGGATTGAATACCTGAAAAATACCACCATTCATTCCTATCCAAACCAAACCTTCTTCATCAACGAGAACAGCATGAACCTGGTTGTTATTCAGTGAATTTGGATTGTCCGAATCATGAAAATAGCTTACAAATATGTTTTTCTGCCGGTCATAAAAATTTAATCCGTTGAAGGTTCCAATCCATAAATTTCCGTTTTCATCGTCATCAAACGATTTTATGTTATTGCTTGATAAGCCGTTAGTTTCATGCGCCTTGTAATTCGTTACTTTTTTTGTATCACTGTCGATGTAATACAATCCAACATCTCCGGTTGCTATAAAAAGATTACCTTGTTTATCTTCCAAAAAACCAGTAATAGCATTGCTGCTAACACTTGCAGAAACCCCGAAAATATTTGTATAATGCGGAAAAAGATTGTTCTGCGGATGATAATAATTAACACCACCAGTATAGGTTGCAAGCCAGAATCCACCTGAACGATCTTTAATTACATCATGAATTGAGCTATTACTAACACCTTCTGGTTTTTCCTGTGAATAGGCAAAATTCAAAAAATCGCCTGTGTTTTTACTGAAAACCGAAAGACCGTCTAAAGTTGCCAGCCACAAATCATTACCATCAATAAAAATCTTTCGAACACTGTTTGATAGAATTCCGGAGTTGTTATGTTCAAAGTGGTTTAGGGTTGTAAAATCTTCATTATTAGCGTTAACAGCATAAATTCCGTTTTCTTCGGTTGCAATCCAAATCAATCCTTCTTCATCCTGTTTAATATCCCTGATTTCAAAAATATCAGAACTATTTATGAGACTTGAGTCAATATCAACTTTTTTAAACCGATTTTGTGCGTAAACAAAAAGTCCACCTCTGGTACCAATCCACATTCGGTTTTGTTTGTCATGAAAAAGTGCAATAATATTGTTATTATTTGATGAAAATTCTTCCAGAAAAATTTGTCTGAATTTGTTCTTCTGCTTATTTAAAATATTCAAACCAAAAGATGTGCCTACCCATAATTCATTGTTAATCCCTTCTGAAATACATTTCACATATCCGTTTGAAAGTCCTAAAGAATCAGGCCCAGTCAGGTATTGGACAAATTGGTCTTTTGCCTCGTCGTAACGATTTAAACCCTTTGCAGTTCCTACCCACAGATCGTTGGAACTTGTCTCGTAAATGCAATTAATATGATTGTTTGAAAGACTAAGCGAATCGTTAATCTTATTTTTATAAATAGTAATATCAACACTGTTGTACTTATTTAAACCTTCGCGGGTACCAATCCACATCAATCCATTGTGATCTTCGGCTACACACATCACCGAATTGTATGATAAACCGGATGACATATCGATCTTGCGAAATCGGATATCTTCTGAGAAAGAAGTAATCAGAAAATATAGCAGGGTTAGATTCAAAAGCCAGGTACCTTTCAATAATCGCATTTAACAGAAATTCAATTGCGATAAAAGTATTTAATTTTTATTTCTAATAGCAAAACCCTGTATTTGTAAAAATCAAAACTTGTTTTTGAAATTTTGAATAAGTCATTTCATGATGGCTTTTATATATTCCTGCGTCCAATGAAACAATACCATAATTTTCAAACAGGTAAAGCATAATGTTACATCAATAATCTCTTCGCGTGTTATTCCACTTTCCATTTTTTAGCATTGCATTAATTTACACTAAAAACCAATTTGAGTTTTGCCCGTAAAAATGGATTTTACTAAAATTGAATTGACGTACTGTTAATATACATTATCTTTTGAATAAAATAACCGAAGCGTTTAGTGCTTAAAGCGGTTTTCTTTGTATCAATTCATTTTTTTAAAACTTTGCTAAAACGTTTTTGCAATAAGTCTTTGAAAAATTACAGTTTTGAAAAATATAAAAATCGGGTTATGCACAAATTTTTGACATTAACGTTTGTATTGAACTCTTTTTTAGGATTCATCTCAGCTCAAAATACAGGCAATTCAGTTGATAGAAGCTGGAAACCCCAAAACGATGACGTTTATCTTCAGGAAGTATCAGTTAAAATCGCAACCGATAAACCTGTTACTTCAATTGCTGAAACCGGAGGTATTTGCTTTGCACTTGCTGGTAGTCAGCTTTTTCGGGTTGAAAATGAAACCCTGAAACAGGAAAATTCAGCACCCGCAAATATTAGCGCTTTGAAATGTGAAAACAACGAAATTTGGGCAATCGCATCTGATGGTTTATATTGCTACAAAAACGGGAATTGGAACAAAACCGATAATCGAAAATATGTTGATTTGTGCATGCATGCAGGCAAATTGCACGCTGCTACCCGCGATGAAATTTTCAGGCTCGATGGCGAAAAATTCGTTTCAACAAAACCTGTAGGTGGTTATTATGGCAGCGATGTTACAATGATTATGGAAGATGGTTCGCAACTTCATGCCGATCCGGTTGAACTTGGACCAATTACTCAAATTGAATCATACAGCGGAACTTTATATGTGCTCCGGCCCGGACAATTGGTTTTATTTGACGGGCTTACAGTAAACCAGGATTTTATTGATTGGGGAAATCTTCCTTCCCGCAATACAACAGACTTAATTAGTTTTGGAAACCGGCTTTACATTGGCACAGATCGTGGTTTGGCAGAACTGCGTGGTGCTTCTCTGAAAACTATCAAAGGTTCTGATGGGCTACCGGTGGAACAAATAACTTGTCTTAAAAAAGGATTCGATAACGATTTATGGATTGGCACTTCACGCGGTGCAGTTCGCAAAGTTGGGGATGAGTTTCAGTATTTTGGTGTGGGAATGTGGTTACCTGATGTTAATGTA
Source organism: Draconibacterium sp. (assembly GCA_041739985.1). Taxonomy (GTDB): domain Bacteria; phylum Bacteroidota; class Bacteroidia; order Bacteroidales; family Prolixibacteraceae; genus Draconibacterium. Next base: position 9,103 of record JBGSMW010000060.1, read on the forward strand.
AACGACATTGCAATTGGCAAAAACGTGGTTTTTGTAGCAACAAACACTGGCATTGGAATTATCAAATTCGAACCTTTCACACTATTGAAAAAATCGGCATATTTTGAAAGACATATTGATGAATGGGGGCATAAAAGGCTGGGTTTCCTTCATCTTTTATACCTGAAAGATGGTGAATGGGTGCGCGAAGTAAGCGACAATGATGGTGGTCACACTGCTCCTTATCTTGCTGCAATGTGTTACAAATATAAAGTTACCGGAGATCCAGCTGACAGGGCAGCGGCAGTTGAATCATTTAAGGCAATGATTTGGCTGAATAAAATAACAGAGCATGAAGGATACATCGCACGTTCAATATGGTCGGCAACAAGTGACAAAGATGAACGCGGAAAACAGGGTTCGGGCGGATTGCCGGCGAAGTGGTATCCAACGCCTGATGGCAAATGGTTCTGGAAAGGCGATACGTCAAGCGATGAGGTAACTTCTCATTTTTATGCCATTTCCTTGTTCCTCGACCTTGTTGCTGAAGGAAAAGAGAAAGAAGTTGCACGTGAGCATTTGCGAAAAATGGCTTCGTACATTATCGATTGTGGCTGGACAATGCATGATTTGGATGGAAAACCCACTCGCTGGGCACGCTGGAATCCTGAGTATTTGCTTCGTCCTTACGGTTATATGGACCGCGGTTTAAATGGATTGGAAGCGTTATCATATATGGAAGCTGCCTTTTTTGCAACGGGCGAACAAAAATTCAAAGACGGTTATCAGCAATTGGTGAAATGGGGATATCCTGCAAATACACTTCGGCAAAAAAATACTTTTCCGCCGGAAACTATTGCGCCGTGGGATGACGACCTGGCTTTTATGGCGTATTATACTTTGCTGCGTTATGCAAAAGATACTGTTTTAAGATCAGTTTATCTGCGAAGTCTCGAACGCACCTGGGAAGTAAAACGTGCTGACCACTTACCCTGGTTTAACTTTACTTACGGCGCTTTAACCGGCAACGAATGTGAATTGGAACAAAGTGTGAAATTCTTCAGAGAGTGGACTTTGGATTGCCACGAAAACAGTTTCAGCAATTCACATCGCGACGACCTTTTTGTTGAAGCTGGCTACACTTCTTATGATGGAAGCATAAAAACCCTTTCGCCACGCGAGGCATTTACGGATGGCAGCAGTCGCCGGGTGAACGAACTGGACAGCAACAGGGAAGGGAAAAGGGTAAAAGATCCTTCCGGTTATTTGCGCGATTACTGGATGGGCCGCTACTACGGTTTTATAAAAGCTCCTGAAACCAACGATCCCAATCTCGTTTCGGTTCCGAAAAGACCTGGAATGCATTTAGGAGCATCTCCTTACAATGGCCCGGAAATACCTGAGGTTTATTAACATTCCCGTTGAGAAATAGTAATATGAAAATTAAAATGAAAGTTTCAGCAATCAACTCTGTATTTTTTCTTCTTATAATCATTTGTTTTCAGACAAGCGCACAGGAGAATAAAATTTCGTTTGGCAAGTGGATAAATGAATGGTATCTGGCAGGTCCTTTTCCACTTACCGAAAGCAGCGATGAAACCCGTCATTTGCCTGATTTCGAAACAGATTTTCTTTTAAAAAATGGGGGTGAAAAAAGCCCGGTTGTAAAAAATGGACAGGAAATTAAATTCAAAGGTGGTTCAGCCCGTTGGTTAAAATATGAAGGCAGGGATTCGCTTTTAAACCTTGATGAAATAATTTCAAAAAAATCATTTGTTACAGCTTATGCATACTCTGAAATTAATTCAGATTTTGATGGAATGGCACTTTTGGCGCTGGGTAGTAACGATGGTGGCCGGCTTTGGCTTAATGGCGAGCAGGTTTGGGATTGCCCCGAAGCCCGCGGATTTGTTCCGGATGATGATTTTATTCCTGTTGCTTTTAGAAAAGGGTTAAACTCAGTTTTATTAAAAATTGAGGAGCGGGGAAACAGATGGGAATTTGGAGTACGGATTTTACCTTTTAATTTGAACGAGTTTGTTGTCTCAAATGATTTGTTTCAGGTAAATACAGGTATTGACGGAATTCCGGTTTTACAGTTTTTACAAATGGAATCAGTTTCGCAAAAATTTTTTAAAACAGTTCATCTTGAAATCATACATGCAAACTCGAAAAATACAGTTTGGAAAGGTGAATGGTCCCGTAAAAACGAAATGATTTTGCCGGTTGGTAATGACGGCTATCAAAAGTACCTGCTTAAAATAAAAGCAACTTTAACTGATGGAACATTCTGGACAAATGAAATCAACTTCGAATCAGGAGTTCCTGTTAAACATGTTCTTTTTGAAAACGGAAAAACAGATTATTCAATTGTAATTGGCATCGAATCGTCGGAAAGTGAAAAGTGGGCTGCTCAGGAACTCCAGCGTTGTCTGTTTAAAATAAGTGGTGCCGAATTCCCCATAAAAACTGATGACACAGAAACAGGAAATCACGAATTAATTATTGGTTACAACCGTCACACTTTCATGCTGCTTCCTGATGATTCAGAAAAACCGGACGACAAGGATGAAACTTATTTTTATGAAAATTCGGGATCGAATATTTTGTTTTGTGGTGGAAGCGAAAGAGGTTCAATTTATGCGGTTTTCTCATTTTTAGAGAATGAGTTTGGTTGTCGCTGGTACACACCGTCAGTTACCGTAATTCCCACACGCGAAAAATATGAGTTTAATTATCTCAATCATTCTGAATCTCCCTCAATACAGGTTCGAAATGATTTCTATTACGAGGCTTTTAATCCCGACTGGGCAGCTCACAACAAAATTAACGGTGCCATGTCTTTTCGCGAACAGCATGGTGGAGTTGAAGGTTACTGGTCAGTTCATACTTTTTATCCGTTAATGCCGCCCGCTGAATTTTATGACAAGCATCCTGAATATTACAGTTTGATTGATGGCAAACGCATTCACGACCACGCACAACTTTGTTTGACAAATCCTGATGTTTTGGATATTATCACCGAACGTTTAAAGGAAACGATCAGAAAAAATCCTGTATACCTGATTTACTCAGTTTCACAAAACGATTGGCGAAATCCATGTCAATGCGATAAATGCCAGGCAATTGTTGAAAAGGAAGGAAGTGAATCGGGACCTGTAATTTGGTTTGTCAATCAGGTTGCCGACAGGATTAAAGTCGAGTTCCCCGATAAATATGTAGGCACACTGGCATATCAATACACACGCAAACCTCCGGCAAATATTGTTCCCCGCGAAAATGTGGTTGTACGTTTTTGCAGTATTGAATGCTGTTTTGCCCACGATTTTGAAAGTTGTACCGAAAATCAGGATTTTCTTGCTGATTTGAAAGGCTGGTCGGCCATTGCACCACACATGTATATTTGGGATTACGTGGTTAATTTTAGTCATTATATTATGCCGTATCCAAATTTTAAAGTTCTTCAGCAAAACATAAAAACCTTTCGCGACAATAAATCGATTGGAATTATGGAACAGGCTGCATACCAGAGCAGGGGCGGAGAATTTGCAGAATTACGTGCTTACCTGATTGGAAAATTACTGTGGAATGTTGACGTTGATGTGGATGAAGTTATTGATGATTTTATGTCGGGGTACTACGGCCGCAGCGGACAATTTGTTCGGGATTATTTTGATTTCCTGCATGGCAGGCTGACTCCTGAAACACATATTCATTTGGGTTTGCGCCCTGATGATATTTTATTTTCAGGTGATTTTGTGAGCGAAGCAGACAAAATATTTGACAAAGCGGAAATTGTTGCCGACAATGATGAAGTTAGACGCAGGGTTGAAATGGCAAGGTTACCTGTTATGTATCTGAAATGTAAAACAACTCCGATGAAAGCCATTTATGATGGAACATATGAACGTTTTAAAATGATAGTTAATCGCGAAGGGATAACTCATTTTGCTGAAGCCGGGCAAACACATGCAGATTCCTTTTACAGGCAAATGGAATCGATTAATAAAAACAAATAAATGAAACAAATTAAATTCTTTAAAATTCTGCAACACTTAATATTACTGCTTATAGTTGCGGGTTTGTTTTCCTGTTCAAAAAATGAAGAATCAGTAAAATCCATCATGAACAGGGTAGTAACAAATTTATATCAATCCAAAAGTGAACAGGAACTTGAAAAGTTGGATTACAACCAGGTGATGTCCTTCTTATCCGAAGATGATATTAATATTCTTGCTTCCAAGCATTGGATGTTCGATGTGAATGTACCGGTTGTGGTTTCGGTTTTCAGAAGTGTAAAACAGGAAACAATTCCATTTTGGCTCGAAAATAATGGTTTTTCAAAAACCGGGCTGACTGTCAAAAACGAAATGACTGAATACGAAATTTGGCAAAAATCATTTCCAGCCGGTAGAGTAGGATTGGGAATTAATGGTTTTGAAAATTTCTCACTCCACTATTTTGTTTCGGTAAAACCTCAGAATGAAAAAGATGAACTTGTATTGAGCAACTTTTTCCCCGAAAACCAGTTTACGGGTGTTATGCAAAATGGCGCTTTTACTTACCATGACTGGGACGAACTGGTTTTAACCGATGTTCCTGATGAATTGAAAGGACAAAAACTGCTTACAACTATTCGTGGCCGCGGAACAGAATCGCATTTGATAAGCGCTTTCCGAAAAACAAATTATCCATCTTCTTCTCAACCCGACCAGGTGATGCTTACATGGAGCAACGACCCGGCAACTTCAATAGATATTCAGTGGCGTACAGATACTACAGTTTCTGCAGGAATCGTAAATTATCGTGAAAAGGGTTCTACGGTTGTTTACTCTTCGGATGCTGAAAAATACAGGATGGAAGATTTATTGCTGATGAACGACAGGTTTATCAATCGGTTTACAGCTCATCTAAACGGATTAAAACCAGGCACCGACTACGAATATCAAATTTTACCTGAAACTGAGTGGAAAGAAAAATACACATTTTCAACCCAGTCGGCAACCGATTCATTTGCTTTTGTCTGGTTTGGCGACACGCATTATTCACCCAAGTTTGGGGAGCTTTTTAACCGTGCCGATTCTGCCCATCCTGATGCTGCTTTCTTTACAATCGCCGGTGATTTGGTCAGCGATGGTTTGTACCGCAACCAGTGGGATGATTTGCTTCATTATCCTGAAAATGTGATTTCGCGTAAACCACTGATGTGTGTTCCCGGGAACCACGACAACCGTGCAGGACTTGGCGCTTTGATGTACCGCGAATTTTTCAGCTACCCCAAAAACGGACCTGATGGAGTTAATAAGGAACAAACTTACTCGTTCACCTATAAAAATGCTTTATTTCTGATGATTGATGCAACTTCTTCTGTTGATGCACAAACAGGCTGGATTGAAGAGCTACTGAAAAATACAAGTGCGACATGGAAAATTGCAGTTTTTCATTTTCCGCCTTACAACTGGGAAGAACCGTATTTCGACATACAAAAAGCCTGGGTGCCGATTTTCGATAAATACCATGTTGATATGGTTTTTGGTGGGCACATTCATTATTATATGCGCTCAAAACCAATGAAGGGTGGGGAAGTGGTTGATTCGTACAATAATGGAACTGCTTATATTATTTCAATCGGAATTCCTTCCAGAACCCGTGATGCAGCTGAAGAACCTTATGCCGAAGTGGTTAAAACCGAAGGCCAGTATTATCAATACATAAAAATTGAAGGAGATAAACTTACTTATTCAGCTATTGATTCGAACAATGAGCTGGCGGATTCATTCACAATAAACAAAAGGAAGAATTGAAAGACAACAAAACAATTAAGAAAACAGCCTTTCTATTAAGATAGTTTTATATAAAACCAGCTTAATTTTAAATATATTTAGGAGCAAATTTTTTAAGCAAAACAATAAACTAAAAACAAAATTAATGACAACAAAACAAGCTAACTGGAACAAACTGCTTCCTGCATTCTTTGCATTTATCGTGATGGGATTTGTCGATATTATTGGAGTGGCAACCGGATATATTCAACTCGATTTCAAGTTGACAAATTTTATTGCACAGTTCCTGCCAATGATGGTGCTTTTGTGGTTCTTCATTTTGTCGGTGCCTGCAGGTGTGTTACAGGACAAATTTGGCAAAAGGAATATGCTGATGATCGGGATGGTAATTCAGGCGGTAGGTTTGGGGTTGCCTTTTGTTAATTACTCATTTGCGATGATGTTTGCCTCGTTTATTTTGCTCGGAATTGGTAATACAATCATTCAGGTTTCTGCAAATCCGTTGTTGCAGGACGTTTCTCCAGCTCAAAAACTGGCCAGTTATATGAGTACTTCGCAGTTTGTGAAAGCGATTATTTCCTTTTCAGGTCCGCTGATTGCTGCATTTGTGGCATCACGTTTTGGCGACTGGCGTTTGGTTTTGGCAATTTACGGGATCACTTCGTTGCTTGGCGCACTTTGGTTGCTGATGACACCAATCGTTGAGTCGAAACCCGACAGAAAACCTGCAACTTTTGCATCATGTTTTGGTTTGCTGAAAAACCGGTTCGTTGCTTTTATGGCTTTGTCAATTTTTCTGATTGTTGGTGTTGAAGTGGCTACAAACACTAACATTTCAAATATTCTAATTGCAAAATACGGCATAACTATGGAAAAAGCAGTTTGGGGAATCAGTGCTTTTTTTGCAGGAGAAACCATTTCAAGGCTAATAGGTGCAATAATTCTGAACTGGATAAAACCACGGATTTTTCTTTTGCTTACCGCATTAACTTCATTAGCCGGTGTTGCTGGAGTGTTTGTTTCTCCCACTTTCACCGTGGCACTGATTTCAATTTTTATTATTGGTTTTGGAGTGGGAAATATGTTTCCAATCATATTTTCTCTTTCATTGGAAAAAATGCCCGACCGCGCCAACGAAATTTCAGGTTTGCTGATTATGGCAGTTTCAGGTGGAGCTGTAATTCCGCTTGTAATGGGACTTGTAAGTACAATGTTTTCGCCCCTGGCAAGTGTTTTGGTGATTGGCGGCTGTTTGCTTTACATTTTGTGGGTTTCGTTTTATGTGAGGAATAATTGAATAAAGATAGAATCAAGACACAGGAATTTAAGACACAAGATAAGTGAGGTAAGTCCCCCTTTTTAAAGGGGGTGGCGAAGCCGGGGGATTTGTCAGTGCCTTAATAATGTTCTATTAAAATGAAATCCGACAGAAATAATTTTACAATCATTCACGAAGTAGTTCATAGTGAATAAGAGTGAGTATTTAATATTGAAAGGGTTGTGTCAAAAGCTGACAGAACCTTCGGACGCTGTCAGGTATTTCAGATCAGAAGGCGTAAGACCAAAGAATTGCCATATTGGATATTGTTCAAATTACAATTTAAACCTGTTATTCATTAAATCATTATAAAATGTGGATTAAATAATATGTAAATGAATCGAATCCTGTGTGTTCAACAAAAATAAAATTGAAATGAAAAATATTCTTATTTCCCTTATATTAATTACCTCCGCAACCGTTTTCGCTCAGCAAAAAAACAAATACAATTCAATTGTAAAAGAAGAGTTTATTTTTACTCCGCAACCGGAACATGCCCACGGAAGCAGTATAGTTGCCTTGCCAAACGGAGATTTTCTTGCTGTGTGGTTTCAGGGAAGTGGTGAACGCACTGCCGACGATGTTCGAATTATGGGCGCCCGGCTTGAAAAGGGTAAATCTGCCTGGAGTAAACCATTCGTTGCTGCTGATACTCCGGGATTACCCGACTGTAATCCTGTTGTTTTTCTGAATAATAAAGGGAAACTTTTTTTAGTGTGGATTGCTGTTCAGGGCAACCAGTGGGAAGGCTCAATTCTTCGAACCCGAATATCAACCAATTATAACAATCAGGGTTCTCCCGTTTGGGATTGGCAGGACAATATATTGATTAAGCCCGGGAAAGAATTTGAAGAAGAAATTCAACAAAAATTTAAGGAAATGCCTGAACTGGAGCACGGTTGGGCCGGTTATGCACCTTTGTATGATGATTTGATAAAAGAAGCAAGCAAAGACAAAGTGAAGCGAAGTATTGGCTGGATGACACGCATAAAACCGCTGATTTTAGGGAATGGCAGAATCCTTCTGCCATTGTATTCCGATGGTTACAACCTTTCAATTTGTGCCATTTCCGATGACGATGGTGAAACATGGAAGGCATCAAAACCAATTGTAGGCCGCGGCCCGATTCAACCTGCGCTTTCCGTTCGTAAAAATGGCGATATTGTGGCATATATGCGCGACAGCGGCGATGCTCCGGCCAGGGTGCATAAAAGTATTTCAAAAGATAACGGCGAAAGCTGGAGTTATTCAGTAAAATCTGATATTCCAAATGAAGCCAGTGTTGAACTTTTAGCATTGCATGACGGACGATGGGCATTCGTAGGAAACGATATCAACGATGGCCGCTACCGCCTTGTTCTAATGCTATCCGATGATGAAGGCGAAACCTGGAAATCGAAAGAATATCTCGAAAATGATAACAAACAGGGTGGGGGAAGCTATTCATATCCGTGTCTCATTCAAACCGCTGATGGGATGTTGCATATCACTTATTCATCAAGAACTTCTGAAACCAAAAAATCGATAAAGCATGTAGTTGTGGATGTGGAGAAGATTATATAATCAAATCAGTCAGCAATCAATATCCCCGCTTCCCTGATAACTTTTTTGATTTGATTTTCGGTGAATCCCATTTCTATTAAAAGATGCTTGTTTTCGTTTAACTGACTGCACAAAACTATATCGTTTTCAAGCAAAAACTGTTTCTCTTTTTTTGTAAGCGAAATTAATGAAGTAATGGGGTGAAGGCCGCTTTTATCAATCAGGTTTTTTAAACTTGTATCAGACGGGTAATCCCATGAAATTACAAGCAACCCTGCACATTTACCGTAGTTTTCAGCATCTTCACTAAAACGCGTATTGGTTACCACACCGCCACGATATTTGATATCTTTTCCGTATTGCAACTCCCATGCGGCTTTTACATCAAGATATCTCGACTGAATATAAAGCGGAACCTGAACGCTGCTTTTTGTTTGGTTATCGCTGTGAAATTTGCATTCAATCATTAACATTTCACCGGGTTTGCGTGAAATTACATCAACTTCGTGCTGTACACATTTTCCCTGTACAATTACACCGGTTTCAACCTGGTAACCCATGGTTTCAAATAACTTACCTACATATTTTTCAAATGGGAAACCTGTTGGACCCAACTCCATAATGGCATTTTTTAGCCGGTATCGACCCGCAATTTTATGCGATTCCCTCTTTAGCAAATCGAAGGCGATCTGATAGATTTCCTTGGTAGTTATGCCGTTGTAAATTTTGGCTTCAACCGCTTTGGCAATTTTTTCCTGTTCAATTTGTCCGGCACCGGCATTTTGCAAAGCCTGCTTCAATTTTTCCGTGTCGAAAAAAACAGCTTCGCCGTTTCCCTTAATTACCTGAATTTGCATGATTTTTTATTTTGGATAAAGTTATATTTAAAACCACATAGGCACATAAGTAATCAATAGTTTTTTCCAAAATTCTATAATTCCTATGTACCTATGTGGTTCAGAAAATAAAGCCGGTAAATCCTAAATACAACTTACTTGATTTCTTTTTCAGTTTCTTTGGCTTTGGATGATTGAACCACAAACTGAGACTTTCCTTGTAACGCAAAATTTTGGTTTTCAGAACCGTCATATTTAATTTCCCATTCAGTACAAATCAAATCGATTTTATCATAATCAAGTGGTTTCGTTGAATGGAATGGGATTTCAATTTGTTTTTCACTTCCGGCCGGAATTTTAATTTCATTTTCAGGAATTTCGATTTGAAGCTGGTGGTGGTGATAAAAATTCAGGTTCAAAATCATATCCGTTTCCGATGGGTTTTTGAAACGAAGAGCAAGTTTACCATTTGTAAATTTCTTGTCAGAACTACAAACTATAAAATGGTCCATTTTTGAATTCTCAATAAGTGGCTCGGCCATTTCACGGTTTTTTGCGGTTGCCACATCATGAGGCAAAATACCATCGAGTTTCAGGTTTGCCATAACCGGACCGTTGTTGGTCATGGTAATCCACGAAATATGGTCGAATTGTCCGAAAGCTTCACCAAGCAGGGCCGAACCAGCACCTGTTGTTGCAAGTACATAGTAGTTAGCGTTGTTTATTTCTTCGTGCCGGTAACGGTGTTCATGGCCTGCAATTACCGAGTGTTTGCGATTTTGCAGGGCTGTTTGAATTTCCTGGAAGCGGTCGCCGGTGTCGTAAGTCCAAATGGGGTGGTGCATAAAAAGGTACGTCCAGCGCACATCTTCATTTTCTTTTAAAGTTTTTAATACGAAATCAGTTTGTTCCCTTGTGAGGTTGAATTCTTCGTCATCATTACTATCCAGCACCAAAAACAAAACGTTTTTATAGTTGAAGCTGTAATAGCGTTTTCCATAGCGTTTTTCCCACTCTTTTTGCATTACTTTGTTTGTAATATCGTGGTTGCCGGGCAGATAAAAAAATGGCATTTTCAAATCAGATATAATTTGGTTTACTTCGTCCCATTGTTGTGCGATTTCTGCTGTATCTGTTGTATATCCATCAATTAAATCGCCCACACACATTACAAATTCGGGCATTATCATGTTGATTTTTTCAATTCCCTTTTCAAAAATCCCGGGCCGCATTCCTCCATTTCTATCAGAAACTATGGCAAACTGAAAGTTGGAAGGATCGTTATAAAACTCGAGATTAGTCCAGGGTTTTAATTGCGTGTCAACATCGGTTTTAAAGTCTTTTTTTGAGGTACAACCTGATACAATCAAAAGTGAAGTAAAAATGGCAAAAAACAAATTTCTGAAATTCATGATATAATTTTTAAGTTTAATTCATCATTTCTTATTCAACATTCCTTATTTTTTCTTCCAGGCCTTCCCCCTCCGGGGGAATCAGAAGGGGGCTTCTTATTCCAATTCCGATGGTGGCGCATCTTCAGGTGCCGATCCCCAGGTTTTGTTGGGTTTTGGACCCATTTCCAATTCAAGTGTTGCACCGTTCATCAGTTCTTCGTGTGTAAACCATGTTTTGGTTAAAGGTTGCCCGTTAAATTTTGCCGACTGAATGTATTTATTCACAACTGAACATTTATTTGCCTTAACAGTAAATATGTTGCCATTTTCAAGGCTTACTTTAACTTCTTCAAAAACCGGACTGCCGATTGTATAAACTGGTAAACCCGGCGTTACAGGATAAAATCCCATTGATGAGAATACAACAAATGCGCTCATTCCGCCACCATCTTCATCGCCAGGAATACCGAAAATATTGTCTTTGTACCAAACATCTAAAAGAAAACGAATCCGTTTTTGGGTTTTCCAGGGTTCTCCGGCGTAATTGTATAAATATGGAATATGGAAACTTGGTTCGTTGCCCATCGAAAACTGACCAACATTTCCTGTGGCATCGGGAAATTTTGCATAAAATGCATATTTGCTCCTGCCAAGTGGTTCGCGGTAAAGCTGGTCGAGGGTTTTTGAAAACGCTTCACGACCGCCCATCAGTTTTATCAAACCCTGAATATCCTGCTGAACATGCCACTGGTAAGTGTATGCATTGTTTTCATCATAATAATCGCGTCCACCCATTCCACCATCAAATTTGGGATCGATATCAAGCCATTCACCTTTTTCATTTTTTGGCCACATCAGTTTTGTTTCCGGGTTGTAGAGGTTGCGATAATTGGCGCCGCGAGCGTTAAAATACTTGTAATCATCTTCTTTTCCCAGTTCTTTTGCCATTTGTCCCAAAGCCCAGTCATCATAACTGTGAGCAAGCGTAATCGCCACACTTTGCCTTTTTTCGAAACCATGTACTTCAGGGTAAGTTTCTGTTTCACCGGGAGCCAGCGCAGGAAAAAATCCCTTTTCACGATAAAAATCATCAAGAGGAGTTTTTGGGCCATTCCGCCAGGGTAACATTGTTGCATCTGTAGCATTTTTTCGAATACCTTCATACGCTTTTTGAACATCGTAGTCGCGTATATTTTTACGGTAAGCGTCAAGAAAAACAATGGTTGAATGAAAACCGTGCATGGCAGGATTATCAGTGTAAAGTATTGGAAACTGGGGCATCCAGCCACCTTGTTCATACATATTTACATATGAATTGAGCATATCATTTTCCTTTTTTGTATCGATTATCATTCGCAATGGATGATGAACGAGATAGGTATCCCAAACCCAGTCGTCAACATAAAAGTCGCGTTCTGATTCATGGATTTGATGATCGTAAGCACTGTAATACTTTCCATCTTCACTTATGTTTATCATACGTTCATAGGTTCTGTACAAAGCCGTGTAGAAACTGCGTTTTTGCGCATCTGTGCCACCTTTTACCTGAATTTTTCCCAGGGCTTTTTCCCAGATATCCTTTCCACTTTCAACAAGTTTCTCAAAATCCCAATCCTGAATTTCATTTTTCAGATTTTTTTCAGCCTGTTCGGCACTGATAAACGAAATGGCATATTTAAACTGCACCAGTTGATTTTTACTTCCGCTAAAATCAAACCATGCAACTGGTTTTTCAACAGGCTGCAACGATGAACCGTTTTCATCAATTAATACATTCGGTTCAATATCGAATTCGCCGTAAACAAAAGCTTTCATTCCCTGAAATTCTTCTGTTCCGCTAAAGGATGTGGAAGAAACCGGTTTCCATTCACCTTTATTTACAAGGTTAAAACGAATTCGTTTTTCGCTGTTTTCAGGAAAAGTGAAACGAAAGAAACCCGTTTTATTACCAGGTACAAATTCGGTTGTAATATCTTCATCAATCAAATAAGTTGAATAATAAAATGGTTTGGTTATTTCAAGCTGGTGATCGTAAGTTTGCCTGTTTTTCCATGTTCCGGTTTCATTATTTCCTGTTCCGGGCAGCACTCCAAATAATTCGCCATTCCGATGTGAAGCCATTGTCAAAGGGAAAAAACTGATTTGGTCGTCAATATAATCAGCACGAACCGGATGCATCCTGATCATCTGATTTGGCAGTTGCGTTGTTGGCCGTGTTGGCTGGAGTAAAATTCCCACATTGCCAATTGTTGGATCGACATAATCAACAAGTGTGGTTTTGTCCTCACTTTTTTGGCATGCGTTCAGCAAAATAAAAAATGCCGAAACTATCATTAACGTTTTGGTTTTCATATTTATAAGTTTTATTTTTTAGTATTGAACCGTTTCATAATATCAGTCCAGGTTGTGATTTCAATATCATTGTCTTTAAAAAACTGTTTAATATCCGGATCGGAAAACATTTGTGCTTCCCATGCTCTTTGTTGTGAAGAACCTGTTATGCTTTTCAGGTTTTCTGTAAGAATTGAAGGGTGAAAAATGATTTCTGTAAGTCCGGGTTTTAACGTTTTCACCAGTTTTATAAAATTCTCCTTTTTATTTTCGTATGACTTTCCGTCGGGTGCGCTTGTAAAATTGTCGAGTTTTGGTAGTGGATAATCTTCAAGATATTTAATCATTTCATCGTTTATCGGGTAACCGGCAGCGCGGTAATAATCGGCAACATCTTTGTCCGACAAATCGATTGCATTGGCCGGAATGTTATATTTTACTGCTGTTTCAAAGAAAACTTTTGCATAGTCAGGCGAACCATACAAGGTTCCCATATGCGTGTCAATGTGTGATGGTTTCAATCCCATTTGAATCATTTTATCGATTTGAGCGTGGATTTCAGTTTCCACTTCCTTTGGTGTGGCATGCATTACTACATCAGGTACTTCGTGCCACATTTTACCTTCAGTATCAATCAATCCCGGTACTTTTTTCGGGTCAGTAATGGTTGTCCAGCGATATTTTTTCCATTCACTTGTAAGTGTGAGGTGAACTCCAATATCTGCTGTTGGGTGTTTTCTTGCCCACTCTACTATTTCTTCTGCGTTTGGACAGGGCATCATTACCGCAGCCGACAAAACATCACCCTTCAAAATATATGATTGAACTGCAATGTTTGCTTCTTCGCACATTCCGGCATCATCACAGTGCAGCAATAATATTTTCTTTCCTTTTGCGAAACCGAGTTTTTCGGCGTTGGTAATTCTTTCCTGGGCATTATTCATTTTGGGGGTCAATAAAAAAGAAATAAAAAAAAGAATAAGAATTACTGCTGTTTTCAAACTGAAAAATTGAATAACTGAATTTTTCATAAGCTTAAATTGTTGGTTTTTATTTTTCTAAAATTTTGTTTTTAAATTAATTGACTTCAATTAATCAATTCTGTTTTCTTATTTATTCTCCAAAAGATAAAAGTGTCCGTCTTCAGCGCCAATAAGCAAATCCGGCATTCCGTTTTTATTCCAGTCCACAATTGTTGGCGATGTGGAATGACCGGCGAGGATTTTATCTGAAAGTGTTCCCATATCTTCAAGTACAATCAATCCGTTTTTTGTTCCTTTATTCCGAAGGAAATTGACATTTATACTATTTACAATTATATCCAATTTTCCATCGCGATCCCAATCAACAATACAGAATTTTCTTCTCCCTGATCCACCGGCTTCTTTTGTGTTTAAACGTAACAAACCGTTTTCATCGTTTGTAAATTGATTGGTAAAAGTGCTGTTTTCTTCTGTAGTAAATATTCTTTGCCCGGGTTTTAATTTAAGGTTGCCGTTTTCTTTAAACCGCTCCCAAAAACACAAATAACCTTGATGGTCGAGCATGATTAAATCTATTAATCCGTCACTGTTCCAGTCGATGGCATAAGGAATTGTTCTCCATTGAGTGACAAGGTTTTTCCCTTCGGGGTTCCACCAGTTCCACGCTGGTTTTGGATTTGTTCCTGTCCATTCAACTTCAACAGGTTTCGATTTTGTTAATTTAGGTTTGTTTTTTGTGCCGGTATTTTCGAACCATTCTACTTTTCCCCAAATCGAATTGTAAATAATATCTTTTAATCCATCGCCATTCCAGTCAGCAACAGATAGGGTGGTGTAGCCCCATTTTTGCTCTGCCGGACCCTGAATTGACCCATTTTCACCTGCAAGAATTAAAATAGTTTTTCCATCTGCTTCAAGATAAACTGGTTTTGCCCATTTTGGAGTTGCTCCTCCTCCAAGGTTTTCGATAAATCCAATATGTCCGGCTGTGTTACCGCAAATCAGGTCTTCATCGCCATCGTTATCCCAGTCGGTGCTAAACGGCGTAACAAGTGCACCGAATTTTAAATATTCAGGTTCCTGCTGAATGTAAAAAGGAAGTTTAAAAACAGGACAGTTAACATCTTTTTTTCCTGTATTTTCCAGGAAGACAACACGTCCGTCTTCAATTCCTACAATCAAATCCATGTCGCCGTCTTTGTCCCAGTCTGCTGTTGTTGGCACTATCATTTCAAGGTCGAGGTGAAGGATTTCACCATTTATTTTTATGAATTTTGGCGCTGTATATTCAGGTTTTGTGCGTGTTCCTGTATTTTCAATCCATGAAAGCCGATCAACAAATTCTCCAATAATGATATCCAAGTCGCCATCGCCGTCAAAATCTTCGAAATTTGCGCCGGAAATGCTGAAATTTTCAATCGGTTTTCCTCCTGCATTTATATGCACGGGTTTTGCAAATTTGCCTTGACTTGTTTGTTCAACCAAATAAACTGTTCCGTGCAAAGGGCCGTTTGTCCACACCCCGTTTTTGTCGAAAGCATTGTCCCAACCATAATCAGTCCAGTCATCGATTGCAATAATTATATCAAGGTCGCCATCATTTTCATAATCGACATAACGCCACAAATTGAAACGGGGATCCTTGATTATTTCTGAAAAAAAATCCTTTGTAAAAAGTGTATCGGTTTTTTGATAGAATGTTTTGAAAAAGCTGGGGTATTTAACGTTTGGGGTCATAGCAACATATTCTCCATTTTCGATTGATAATTGAAGGTTTCGCTGACTTTCAGCAAGTTTAACCGGAGACTTCAAAACAGGATTTTTGCCGCCGGTTGTATTTTCAAAAAACCACAAACCGCTAAATGGTTTATCGGGGCAGTTAACAAGTAAATCCAAATCGCCGTCGTTATCAAAATCAACGGCAAAAGGCCATGCCCACAGTCCGACGCCCAAATCGGCTGATTTTAGTTCGGGATTGTTGTATTTTATCCGGACGAGGTTGTCATGATTGGTTTGTGCAACTCCAAAATAGTAGCACAGAATGGTTGTAAGCGTTAAAATTGTTTTCATTTGTGCCATGTTTTCTATTTAGGTTTTTTATTGCATCGGCCACTTTCCGTTTAAAATGGATTTTGCTTGCAGTTTCTCCGGATTTACAACCACATGTTTTATCAGTTTGCGGTTCCATGTATAAGTTATATGAATCATTCCATCACTTGCCTGGATAACAGCCGGGTAGGAATATTCCCCATCCTGTTTTGGATCGTTTTCGAGCAAAATTGCAGCATCCCAAATTAATCCGTCTTTTGAAACTGCCATATTCAAAATATTTCTGTCACCCCAGGTTTCTGATGGTTTTATATGATTATAAACCAGCACATGTCGGCCATCTTTCAAAGTTACAGCATCGGTTCCTGAATTTGGGTTTGGCAAATCGATAGGTTTCAGGTCAGTCCAGCTTTTGCCATTATCAGATGAAAAGGCAGAAAGAATGTATTTGTCTTTGCTCCGGCATAAGATCTGCAATTTTCCATTAGGGTGTTTTAAAATACTGGGTTGAATAGCTGAAAACTTTTTGCCATCATTAATCGCATCGGTGCGTTCCCAGGTTAGTCCGCGATCGGGAGAAAATTCAAAATGAACACGCCAGCCGTTGTCTTCAGAACTTGTTGGGCAAATCAATTCTCCGTTTGGTAAAAGTTCAGGTTTGTTTTTAATCGGGCCTACAATTCCTTCGGGCAGCCGCACCGGGCGCGACCAGGTTAAGCCATTATCGGTTGAAGTAACAAATTCACCCCACCATGTACTTGGACTTGGACCTTCTTTGTAAAACAAAATTATTTCGTCGCCATAATTGAAAAGCACAGGATTCCATGTTGGATATCGCAAATCTTTATGTTGAATTCCATTTGCAACTTCCACCGGAATTGTCCATGCTCCATTGGTAAACCGGCTAACCCAAATACCAACGTCAGGATTTCTTTCGGCTGTCCCGCCAAACCACGCAGCTATCAATCCATCTTTGGTTTCTATAATAGTTGAAGCATGACAACTTGGAAATTTAACATCTTCAGCTTTATAAATAAACTCCGATTTAAGGATTGCTGCTTCACCTGAAAATGGCTTCTGAGCAAATATTCCGATTGAGATCAATATCAATAAAAGTAAAAAAACTGTTTTCATGATGATTTTAAAATTTTGGTTGAAAAATATTAAGAAGTTTTGAATAGTGACATTTTTCCGTGTTTTGTTTTTGTTGAAATTGCCAATGATGTTATTTTAATTTATTCCTTTTTATTGTTTTTACCCGCAAAAAGTTTCATTCCAATAAATCCAACAAGGAAAATAACCAATGTACCAAAAACTATAGTCAGGTTGCTGTGGAATGGACTTTTGAATGCAAGCAAATTTTCTTCAGTAAAATAAAGCGGCGACAAACTCATCCAGATAATAACAAGAGCACCCACAAATACTCCAACAATGGCATCAATATTTCTGACTTTTTTCGATAGAAAAGCCAGGAGGAAAAGCCCGAGCATTCCACCGCTGAATATGGAAGCAAGTGACCACCACGCATCCAAAACACTTTCAACACCTACAAGAGAAATAGAAATGATTATTCCTAAAACCCCAAAAATTGCAGATGAAATGTAAAGCACTTTCATCGAATCGTTGTTGTTTGCATTTTTATTGAAATATCGCTGATAATAATCGGATAAAACAATAGTTGCTGTGCTGTTTATGCTTGTTGAAACTGTACTCATTCCGGCAGCGAAAATTGCTGCAATTAATAGTCCGGTAACTCCTTTGGGTAAACCATTAACAATAAAATGCGGAAACACCTTATCACCCGCGCGCGGAGCAGATAATTCTGCAGGTAACAACTGAGGCTGTGCTGTATAATATGAAAAAAGTGCGGTGCCAATATAAAAAAACAAAAGTGAAACAGGTAAATACAAAAGCGCGCCAAACATAGCCGAAGATTTTGCTTTTTTAACCGAACTTGTGGTCATGTAGCGTTGTACAAAATTTTGGTCGATACCATAATTCTGGAGGTTGATAAACAAGCCATAAATAAGAACCACCCAAAATGTTGATTCTGAAAGGCTGGCTCCAAAACTTCCGAGGCTGAATTTATTGTTTGCCGTAGCAATTTCGAATATTTGTGCAGGTCCTTCCGGCATCGAAAAAGTTAGAATTACAGCACAAACTATTGCACCAACAATCAAAACAATTCCCTGTATTGCATCGGTCCATACCACTGCCTGAATGCCGCCCAGCATTGAGTATGCTGTTACTGCAATGCCGGTAACAATAATTATGGTTTTAATATTCCATCCAAAAAGTGCGTTTAACGGCAATGCAAGCAATAAAAGAATGGCTCCTGTACGCATAATCTGGGTTAAAATGTAACACACTGAAGCATAAATTCGTGCCCATGTTCCAAACCTGACTTCCAGATAGTTGTATGCTGAAATGCTGCCTAAATTTCTGTACAGCGGAACAAAAAACCTGACTGCCATAATTGCGGCAATTGGAATTGCAAAACTAAAAACAAGCGCATTCCAGTTGGTCATATAAGCTTTTCCGGGGAGTGCCAAAAAACTGATGCTGCTAACAAAAGTTGCAAAAATTGACATCCCCACTACCCATGAAGGTAAATTTCCACCACCCGATGTAAATTGATCTGAAGTTTTGTTTTTAAAATAAAAACTGGCACCAAACAATACATTTCCAAAGGTTATTATTATAAAAACAATAAGGTCAATTACCGGTAGTTTCATAATTTATGTTTTATTTATATTGGAATGAACAAGCTCCAATATATTCATTTCTTTTAGATTTTGTTTTATACGGTTGCTTTTAACTTCGTCGAACTGCCGGAAAGGCATTGCGACAAAATCGTTGCAAATTCCCATTGCTGAAAGTGCGCTCTTGATGGTTTTAATGTATTTGGATGAGTAAGAACCTACGTTGTAAATTTTTTCTTCAATTTCCAACATTTTACTTTTCAGTAATTCAATTTTTTCCAAATCGGCATTAACCGAGGCTTCATAAAAATCAACAAAAAGAGAAGGGAAAATATTGGCTCCCCCTGCAACGGCGCCGTGTCCGCCATTCATAATTGTTTCAGGAATAAACATTTCAGTACCGGCAATAATTGCAAATTCAGGCGAATCCTTAAATTCTTCGATCATTGATAAAAGATATGGCAAATTTCCTGAACTGTCTTTTATACCAATTGCACCAAGCTCTTTTGCCCTGCGGACTGTTGCCAGCGACATATGCATTTTTGTACACGTTGGCATGTTATACATTAAAAAAGGCAAAGGGAGTTGAGGTACCAGTTGTTCGAGGTAATAAACAAACTCGCTCTGAGACATTGGTAAATAATATGGTGATGAAATTACCAATGCATCGGCTCCTGCTTCTTTTGCTGCATTTGCTATTTCCAACGAACCCTGTAAGCATGTATCAGTAATGCCAACTACCACAGGCACTTTTTTGTCCACAAATTTACATGCAAGATCAATGAATTCTTTGCGTAGTTTGTATTCGAGGTTGGTTGCTTCGCCAGTGGTGCCTAACAGAAATATTCCATGCACACCACCATTTAGTAAATGGTCGATTAACTTTTTTAACCCTTTTACATCCAATTCAGTATTGCTCAACAATGGTGTTACAATAGGCGGTATAATTCCAGTCAATGGTAATTTCATAATTTTTTATTTGTTATGATGTTTTTGTGTGTTTAAACATCATAACAAAGGAAAATCAATGCCAGTCAAAATGCTTATTGTATATTGGTTTTTTTACATTGAATTTTGACCGTGATATTCGGAATTTCCTTTTATATTTGTTGCTAACGGTTAAAAAAGTACACTATGGAGTTTGTTTACGAAAAAATATTTGTTCCCAATAAACACTCATTTATAACGCGCCAGTTAAAAATGGATCCGAACTCCGAAAAAATCCATTCGCACAAAAACTTTGAATTAAACCTGATTACTTCAGGATCAGGACGAAGGATTGTTGGGAATCATATTTCGAGCTACACACCAGGCGATTTGGTACTTTTAGGGCCAAATATTTCACATTGCTGGGAAGTTCTGGAAACCGAACATGACCATGAACCTGAGTGTATTGTTACCCATTTTTATGAGAATATTATCAGTTCTGATTTTTTTAACATTCCTGAACTTGAAGAAGTTGTTGAACTGCTAAAACTGGCTGACAGCGGAATATTATTTAAGGGGGAAAAGACTGAAAAAGTAGCGGCGACACTCAGAAAAATGGTTGATTTAAAAGGTCTTGAAAGATATATTGAACTGCTGAAAGTATTTAACCACCTTTTAAGAATTGAAGACAGGGAATTTCTTGCACTCCCATCAGCAATGCCAAATTCGTATGACAAGGATCGTGACCAGATTGATAAAATTTACGAATATGTTTTCCAGAATATACAGGAAGGAATAAATTTGAAAGAGGCATCAAAACTGGTTTATATGGAACCAAGTTCGTTTTGCCGGTATTTCAAAAAGAAAACCAACCAGACTTTTATGGAATATGTAAAAAGCGTGAGAATTGGTATTGCCGCCAAATTACTTGCCGAAACCGATAAACCCATCACACATATTTGCTACGAATGTGGTTATAATAACCTGGCAAATTTCAACTATTATTTTAAGGTGATCATGAAAAAAACACCTTCGGAATACAGAAAGGATTTTAAATAGAACTTATTTCGAAATATCTGCAGGTGAATTGGAAGAATGTCTGTTAAACGCACAGGCGTTGAGCTTGATATGTACTGCCATTGTTTCAATTAATCTGAAAATATTCGAAAATATCTTGTGTTTTACTATTTCCGTATTAATAACAAATATCTGTTTTTCAGAAAAAGCTGCATTTGAAACATTCAATCCTGTCAGTTAAAATTGTATTACAATTAGTAAACAATTATGTTGCTAAATCGATTATAACGTTGTTATTTTGATATAATATTGATTTTTGGATTTACAACATGGATTATGATTAAAATAAAAGCTGTCATTTTTGATATGGACGGGGTTTTGGTCGATTCCGAGCCTTTTCATATTCAAAATGAAAAGATGATGTTTAAAAAACTGGGGCTCGACATTTCGGATGAGGAACATGCCGGTTATATGGGAGCCGCCACCGATGTTATGTGGGAACAAATAATACGCAACAAAAAACTCAAACTTGATATTGCTGAAACGACGGCTTTAACAATAAGGGAAAGTTTGCCTTTTTTACGTTCATTACCCAAAATAGAACCCATGCCGGGATTAACCGATTTACTCGAAAAACTAGATGAAAATCAAATTCCGATGGCAGTTGCGTCATCTTCCGATCCCGAAACCATTGAAATAATGTTAACTAAATCAGGATTAAAAAAATATTTTAAATATGCTGTTAGCAGCGCTGAAGCCGGAAAAAGCAAGCCCGAACCTGATGTTTTTTTGTATACCGCAAAATTAATGAATGTTTCACCTGAAAATTGTCTTGTTATCGAAGATTCAAAAAATGGGATAAAAGCTGCAAAAGCTGCCAAAATGTTATGCATAGCCTTTAGTGGGGCAAGTTCGGGCGAACAGGATCAAAGTCAGGCAGATATGCATTGCAGCCACTTTTCTGAAATTGAAAAAAAAATATTGGATTTGATAAAAGAATAGAAATATGCCGGAAAAAACTTTACTCAACAAGTTGAGATCGGGGCAAACAGTTTACGGAACCTGCATCACATCAACTGCTCCAATTTGGGCAAAAGCAGCACGAAATGCAGGGCTCGATTTTGTTTTCCTCGATACAGAGCATATTCCGCTGGAACGCATGGAAATCGCCACTTTATGCCAGTTATACAATGCCATGGGAATTGCTCCTGTTGTCCGAATTCCATCCCCTGATTCTATTAAAGCATGCCAGATGATTGATGCCGGTGCTGAAGGAATTTTGGCTCCTTACATTGAAACTGTCGAACAGGTTAACGAGATGGTGGGCGCGCTCAATTTCAGGCCACTCAAAGGAAAACGTTTAAAAGAGTTGCTCGAAAATCCGGATTCTATTCAAACTGAACTGAAATCATATCTCGAAAATTACAACCGTGGCAATATTTGCATTTTAAATATTGAAAGTATTCCGGCGGTTGAAAATCTTGACAAGTTGTTAAACGTGTCCGGTGTTGATGCAGTTTTTATTGGACCTCATGATTTGTCGGTTAATATGGGATTACCTGAAATGTACGCTCATCCTGAGTTTGAGAAAATGGTTTCCCTGATTATAAAAAAATGCCGGACTAATAATATTGCGGTTGGAATTCATTTTTCAGAATCACCTGACCGGCAGGTAAAATGGTTGAAAGAAGGGGCAAATATCATCATCCACAGCTCCGATATGGCGATTTTTTCGCAGAAACTGGCTAGCGATATTCAGTTCATTCGCAAAAGTACCGGGAACGAAACTCATACTTCAACTGAAAAAATAATTATTTAACGAATTGGTTTTAAATGAATCGATCGGGCATTTTATATGTTTTTGTATTGTTTGCTTTTTGGGGATGTTCAATTCCTGAAAAGACAAATGTAACATTCAGTAAAATGCTGGTCGAATATGTTGTAAATCCTGTAAATATTGATAATAATAATCCGCGTTTTTCATGGATAGTTAAATCTTCGGAAAGAAATCAAAACCAGTCGGCATACAGGATTTTTGTCGCAACCAATATAAAATTGCTGGCAAGTGAAAAAGCCGATATTTGGGATTCAGGTAAAATCAACTCTTCCGAAACAATTCAGCACGAACTAACTGAAAATGTGCTAAAATCAAACCAAAAATACTTTTGGAAAGTTGTAATTTGGGATGGAAATATTCGGGAATTTTCTAGTCCTATCGCCAGTTTTGAAACTGCACTTTTAAAGGAAAATGACTGGCAGGCTGCGTGGATTGGCAGAGAAGCGGTTTTACAAACTCTGCCGGAAAAAGGTTTTATTTCGGATAAAAAAGAGCAGTATAATTTACCCGATACGGTAATTCATTATGGAAATTCACTTTTACTGAGAAAGGAAGTTCTACTTCAGAAAAAAATAAAATCGGCAAGAGCTTTTGTAACCGGACTTGGTTTTTACGGATTTTATATCAACGGTCAGCGGGTTGGCGAAAATGTACTGTCTCCTGCAAAAACACCGTATCATAAGCAAATTCTTTACGATACTTACGATGTAACTTCATTATTGAAAAAAGGCGAAAATGTAATTGGGTTTCACTTAGGAAACGGCTGGTACAATCCCTACAAAAAATGGTGGGCGCAATATCGCATGCAGTGGTTTGGTCACAAAAAAGCTATCGGTCAGGTTCTGATTTCTTACACCGACGGCACTTCTGAAATCATAAAAACCGATGAATCATGGAAGTTTTCAGATGGGCCAATCGTTTATAATTGTGTTTACGATGGCGAAATTTATGATTCCCGTTTGGAACAAAAAGGTTGGTGCGAAGCAGGTTTCGATGATTCGGGCTGGAAACAGGTTAACATTTTTAAAAAACCGTCAGCCCGGCTTGAATCGCATACAATGCCGGCTATTAAAGTTGTTCAAACCATAAAACCCAAAGAACTGAAACCATATGGAAACAGCCGTCTTTTCGATATGGAGCAGAATTTTTCGGGCTGGGTTCGAATAAGAGTTTCAGGCGAAAAAGGGACAAAAATCAAAATCCGTTTTGCTGAAGATATTCACGACGATGGAACAATTGATGCATCGAGCAATGAAAATGCAAAAGCTACTGCTGAATATATTTTAAAAGGCGAAGGAATTGAAATTTACGAACCAAAGTTTACCTATTTCGGTTTTAAATATGCCGAAGTTTCATCTGAAAATGGCTCATTTAATTTACAGGATATTGAAGGTCGTGTGGTTCACACAGACAACAGTCAGATTGGCGATTTTAGTTGTGATAACGAATTGGTTAATAAAATTCACCGCGCCACGGTTTGGTCGCAAAAAAGCAATATGCTTGGTTACCCGATGGATTGTCCGCAACGTGACGAAAGACTTGGCTGGTTTGGCGATGCGCAGGTTACTGCCGAAGAAGCCATGTTTAATTTCGATATGGCGCAGTTTTACGAAAACTGGTTTGAAGGTATCAAAGACAATCAGGATGAAAAAACCGGTGACCTGCCCATTATTTCGCCGCAACCCTACATTTGGGATGAGGGTGTGGAATGGAGTAGTACCTATTTTACAATGCTTTGGCAGTTTTACCAGGTTTATGGCGACAAACGAATTTTAACCCGGCATTATAATACAATGAAGCGTTACATGCAGTTTCTCGACAGTATTTCTACCGACTATATTTTACCTATGGGCTGGATTGGCGACTGGGGAAGTATGGTAAAAGATTGGAAGGAAGGTCAGCCTGAATCGGTGCCGACAGCTTTTTATTACTGGGATGCCAAAATATTGTCAAAAATTGCGAAAGTGTTGAATAATGAAGGCGACTGGTTGTTATATGAAAAATTGGCAAATGATATTCGCGCGGCTTACAACCGAAAATATTTCAATTACGAAACAGGAAATTATACTGATGGCAGTCAAATGGCAAACGCTTTTCCGCTTTACCTTGGTTTAGTTCCGGAAGATGCAAAAGATAAAGTTCTTGAAAACCTTGTTAACGATATTGTTTTAACCAATGGTAACCATTTAACAACCGGAGTTCTTGGTACGAAATACATGCCCGAAGTGCTTGCTATGTTTGGCAAAACCGACGTTGCATGGAATATCATCAACCAAAAAACTTATCCTGGCTGGAACAGCATGATGGAAAAATATACTACCGTATGCGAGTTCTGGACCTTGAAACAATCGAAAAATCATGTAATGATGGGAAGTATTGATGCATGGTTTTATAAATACATTGCCGGGATTCAAATCGATGAGACAAATCCGGCTTTTTCAACTTTTATCATTAGACCAAATATTTTGGCCGAATTATCAAAAGCCGAAGGAAAAACAGAAACAATAAGGGGAACAGTTTCTTCTAAATGGAACCTGGAGTCAGGGAAATTTACACTGGAAGTGCTTGTGCCGTTTAATTGTAAAGCCAAAATATTTCTTCCTGCGGAACAATCTGCTGAAATTACAGAAAATGAGATTCCGGTTAAAAATGCGCAAGGGATTGAATATATTGGCTTTTCAGATGGTTATCATCAATTGGAAGTAAATTCAGGCAGTTATAAATTAATTGCAGCTAAAAAATAACTTCATAGTAATGGGCTACGAACAAAAATTTTCGAAAAATGGAAAATAAATTAAAATTATCGGAATTCTTTTGGCTCAATCAACCCAAACGCTTTTTGATTGAAAAGAAAAGTTTATCGATTTTAACCGAACCCGAAACCGATTTATGGCAGCGTACATACTATGGTTTTAGCGCATCAAGCGCCCCGGCTTTTTTAATACCGGTGACAGGAGATTTTACTTTCAGCGTGAAAACCGAATTTGATGCCAGCAGTTTTTTATACGACCAGTGCGGATTATTAATGTATATCGATAACGAAAACTGGATTAAAGTTTCGGTTGAATATGAAAACAAAAAATTCTCGCGATTGGGTTCTGTGGTTACAAACCTTGGTTTTTCTGATTGGGCCACCACCGATATTCCGGCGGGAGTTTGGGAAATGTGGTACAGATTGAGCCGGCGAGGCCAGGATTTTTATATCGAAAACTCAGTAGATGGGAAAATCTTCAGACAAATGCGGATGCTGCATTTGCACAAACCAATCGACATCGCCAATGTTGGTGTTTATGCATGTAGCCCGCTCAAATCAAGTTTTAAGGCATTTTTTACAAAGTTTAAAATAGAGGAATGTAAATGGCCTGTTTATGAGTCACACAAATAATTATAAAGTAAAATGAAAAATTATATTGTTTTTATTTTCTTGTTTGGTGCAATCATAATTTCAAATGTTTCCTGTATTACTGAAGATCCGCTAAAAGTGGATATTGTAAATGATTCAGTTTATTTTGATGAACCATTTATTCAGGAAATTCATAAGGCATACAAAGTCGGGGAGAACAGCGCTGACAACGAAATCAGGGATATTGCAACTGACAGGAATTCAAATATTTGGGTAACTACAGCCGGAGGTGTATTTTACAAACCTGCAGAATCTGAAAACTGGTTCCCGGTGATTTCAGGAAAAGACCGTGGACCTGCTTATTCGGTTACAGTTAATTTGGAAGGAACAGTTCTGCTGGGAACCTGGAATGGAGTATATTCCTGGGCTGACGGAAACTTGCAGAAAATCGAAGGTGTCGAGCCTCCCATTTCAGTTGTTTGTTCTGAAGGGGACATGACTTTTGCCCTCGGTCCTTACGGTATTTGGCAATTGAAAAATGGGATTTTTAAAAAACAGCCATACAAAATAGCCCGTTCTGTAAGGGACGCGGTAACAGATGAAAATGGAACAATCTGGGTTGCCAACGATGCCGGTTTGTACGCCTGCAAAAATGGCGAAGCACAGCTTTTTCAGGATGATTTGATCAGTTGCTATGCAAAAGCAGTTTCAAAAGCGCCCGGCAACAAAATTTGGGTTGGTGTAATGGGTGGCGTTTCAATTCGCAATGATAAAAAACTTGAAAAAAACCTGCATCCCAATAAAGGTATTCCTTCCATTTTTGTGAATTCCATTTCTCTTTCGCCCGATAGTGTAATGTGGGTTGGCACCGATATGGGTGTTGTGCGTTTTGCCAAAGATGGCTCACATTCTTTGCGCTTCAGCAAACGTTGGCTCGCTGACAATAAAGTGAACGACGTGGCTTTTGATAAAGATGGAAATGCATGGATTGCAACTGCCAACGGTGTAAGCGAAATCAAACGAAACACAATGACACTTGCCGAAAAACAGGATTATTTTTATGATCAGCTTATGAAAAAACATATCCGCGAACCATGGATTTGTGGTGTTTTGCGGCTTGAAACCCCTGGTGATACTTCTGCTTGGCGAAATTCTGATGACGATAACGATGGAGAATATACAGGAGGATATCTGGCCATGGAAAGCTTTAGGTACGCGGTTACAAAAGATGAAGATGCACTCATAAAAGCCCGGAAAGCTTTTAGGTTTTTGAGTTATTTATATGAAGTCACCGGAACGGATGGACTTTTTGCCCGAACAATTGTACCAACCGACTGGAAACAGGTAAATGACGCAAACCGAACCTACACTGAACACCAGCTCGCCGATGAATTAGTTGCCGATCCGCGTTACAAACCCGTTGAAAAACGTTGGCATTTGTCCGCCGATAAAAAGTGGATGTGGAAAGGCGACACAAGCAGCGACGAAATGGACGGACATTATATGAGTTATTTTTTCTTTTATGAATATGCTGCCACTGAGCAGGATAAAGTTGCAATAAGAAATCACGTTTCAAAACTCACATCAGCGCTGGTTAAGAATAACTACAATTTGATTGATGTGGACGGGACCCACACCCGCTGGGGAGTTTGGTCGCCTGAGCAAATCAACCGCGATCCCGACTGGTCGTCTGAAAAAAGTCTCAATTCGTTTGAATTGCTTGCTTATCTGAAGTTTGCGGCAGCAATAACGGGTGACGAAAAATTTGAAAACGAATATCGTCGATTGATTGATGAGGAAGGTTATTTGGAGAATTCCTCTCATTTAAACAATAAAAATCCGGCATGGCAAATCTATTTCGACCTGACAATGGAAGGTTATTTATTTCCCATTTTGCTGAAATATGAAAAAGATCCGGTGCTCAAAAAGTTTTATGAAAACCTGGCTAACGAGTGGATGAAAAAGCAAACAGCGGGAGAAAATCTGATTAACAATCTAACATACGCGCTTGCTACGGGCAAAAAAGTAAATGTGCCGCAAACCATTGAATTTTTGAAGGACACACCACTTGATTTGGTTGACTGGACAATCGACCATACTTTGCGTGAAGATGTACAAATTGTGCGCGAACCCATTTTAGAGGAAGTTCAGATTTCAGAGCTTCCACCTGCAAGTATTAGGGCAACCGTGCGTTGGGATAAAAACCCCTGGGCAGCGGTTCAGGGCGATCCGCAACAAGTACGCGAACCTGTTTTCTGGTTGTGGCCATACTGGATGGCGCGGTATCTTGAAATAGTAAAAGATAAAAATTAATTGAATATAAATACTTGGTGATTCTTTGAACCTTAGAGACTTTGTGGCAAACAATTTAAAATTACGTACAATGAAAATAATAAGTTATTCTTTAGTTTTTCTTCTTGTTTTTTTTAGTCTGAATATTTCAGCGCAAAAACACAGTGTTGTAAAAATTGGTATGTGTACCGATGTTCATTTGCCAACCATGCACGATTCGGAATATCGCATCACAACTTTTATTGATGCCATGAAAAAGGAGAAACCAGATTTTATTATCGAACTTGGAGATTTTAGCACACCAGAACCTCAATATGCCAAATATTTCGATATCTGGAATTCATTTCCGGGCGACAAATACCACGTTATTGGCAACCACGAAATGGATGGTGGAACCTCCCGCGACAAGGCAATCGAATACAGAAAAATGAAAACAAGTTATTATTCCTTCGAAAAAAACGGTTTTCAGTTTATTGTACTCGATGGCAACGACAAGAAAGATCCGCAAACAAAGGGTTATCCGCAATTTATAGGACCACAGCAGGTTGAATGGTTGATAGCAGAACTGGCAAAATCAAAATATCCCATTGTCATTTTCTCTCATCAGGGTTTGGCTCACTATGCCAGTGCCGACCAGGAATATGGTGTTGAAAACTACAGGCAAATCCAGGAAATACTTGAAAGTCACAATACAAAAAATCAGCAGAATAAAGTAATTGCCTGTTTTAATGGTCACACCCATTATGATTTTGCCGAAAGCATCAACGGAATCTGGTATATCACAATTACATCCATGTCATATCACTGGTTGGGCGATGATTACATGTGCATCCGATACAGCGACGAGGTAGATAAAAATTTCAAATGGATAAAATATACTGCCCCATTTAAAGAGCCACTTTTTACAACCGTCGAGATTTCAACAAAAGGAACTATCAAAATTGCAGGTAAAAAATCGGAATGGGTTGGACCAACTCCATGGAAATTGGGATATCCAGTGGAATTAAAAAAATATATGCGACCAGAAATTTCAAAAAGAAATTTGAAATTCAGTTTGAAATAAAATTAATGGCGAGAAAATGAATAAGTGGCTTTTACCAATTATTTTGTTGCTGAATTTGCTCTCATGTAAATCAGAAAAGAGTGAATTTAATGCAATTGATTTGCGGTGCGGGTACCTTGAAAATCCGGTGGGATTGGATGTTTCAAATCCACGGTTATTCTGGAAAATGGATAAACCGGATCGTGGTGCAAAGCAAACCGCTTATCAAATTCAAGCTGCTACTTCAATCAATTTACTTGAAAAAGATTCCTCAGATTTGTGGGATTCCGGGATCGTTAAATCCAATCAATCCATTCAGATTGAATATAAAGGAAAAACTTTGCAATCTGGAATGAAGGTTTACTGGCGTGTTAGAATCTGGGACGAAAATGGTTCAATTTCTCCCTGGAGCGAAATCGCCAATTGGGAAATGGCACTTTTAAATTCAACCGATTGGCATGCAAAATGGATTGGTGCTCCCACAAAACTGACTTCCAATGAATTAAAATACGCTTCTCCATTCTTCAGAAAAGAAATAAACCTGAAGGGGAAAATCAAAAAAGCTCGTGCTTATATTTCGGGTCTGGGGTATTACGAACTGTATATAAACGGTTCGAAATCAGGCGATCATGTTTTGTCGCCCAACCAAACCAACTACGACCGTCGTCAACTCGAAAAATGGGACGAAAAGCGTATTGGCAACATGAACACATCAGTGTTTTATGAAACCCATGATTTAACTTCAGCTTTAAAAGAAGGAGAAAACACTTTCGGTATAATTCTCGGGAATGGCTGGTATCAGCAGGCTGACCGGCCTGAAAACCCGCAGTATTTATACGATTCTCCACGTTTAATTGCACAGTTTGAAATTGAATATGAAAACGGGCAAAAAGAAAGTATTACAAGCGATGAAAGCTGGCTAACTTCTACCGGACCCATTTTGTATAACGGACTTCACTCGGGTGAAATTTATGATGCCCGTCTCGAACAAAATGGCTGGGCTGAACCTGGCCTCGATGATGCTGCGTGGTTTAATGCTGAACTTGTTCGTCCGCCTACAGGTACTTTAAAAGCCCAAACATCTCCGCCGGATCGGGTTACAAAAACCATTAAACCAATTTCTGTAAAACAACCCGAAAAAGGAATTTACCGTTTTGATTTGGGGCAAATGATTTCTGGCTGGGCACGGCTAAAAATCTCGGGGGAAAAAGGCACAAAAATTAAGTTGGTTTTTACAGAAGAATTTGGTCCGACTTACGGTCAAACCGACACCTATATTTTAAAAGGCGAAGGTACGGAAATCTGGGAGCCCCGGTTTACCTGGCACGCATTCCGTTATGTCGATGTTTTTGGTTCCCCGTCAGAATTAACGCTTGAAAATATTGAAGGCAGGGTGGTGAATACCGATGTTTCGAATGCAGGAACTTTCGAATGTTCAAACCCTCTTTTCAACATGATTTTGAATAATTACCGCTCAACCCAACTTGGAAATATGCACGGTGGTGTACCTAGCGATTGTCCGCACCGCGAACGCAGAGGATATACGGGCGACGGACAGATTTCGGCACGATCGGCAATTTACAGCTTTGACATGGCACAGTTTTACACAAAATGGATTGGTGATATCAGCGACGGGCAGAACCACAAAACCGGTTATGTACCAAACACCACACCTTACGACGATGGAGGTGGCGGTACGCCGTGGGGTTCGGCATATGTAATTATTCCATGGAACATGTACCTCTTTTATGGTGATGCAGAAATTCTTCGGCGCCATTATTATGGAATGAAACACTGGATTGAATTTATGAAAAATGGTCTGAACAACAACGGAATACTTGCCAGTCAGGGACTTGGAGAATGGGTTCCGCCCGATATTGTTGAAATTGATGCGGATTATGTAAACTCCTGCTACTACTTGTGGTGTTGTAAACTGATGACCGAAGTTGCCCTGATTTTAAACGAAAATGGCGATGAAAACAATTTCAGGGCGTTGGCTAAACAAGCGGCAATTGACATTGATAAAATATACTTCAATTCGCAGGATTCAATTTATTCGGTAGGTCGTCAGGGGGCAAATGTTTATCCGCTGGGATTTGGTTTTGCAACAAAAGAAAGCGAATCTGCTGTTTTTGAAAAAATGGTTAACATTTTACAAAGCAATAATTTACACTTTGACACAGGTATCTTGGGTACTCCTCTTCTGCTCGAAGTTTTAACCGAAAAGGGTAGGGCGGATCTTGCATATACACTTATGAACCAGCGTGATTTTCCATCGTTCGGATTCATGGTTGAAAAAGGTGCTACAACTATTTGGGAAACATTTCAGGGCGATGTTTCGCACAGCCACCCCATGTTTGGTAGCGTAACACAG
This sequence comes from Draconibacterium sp., assembly GCA_041739985.1. GTDB lineage: Bacteria > Bacteroidota > Bacteroidia > Bacteroidales > Prolixibacteraceae > Draconibacterium. The sequence continues at coordinate 40,852 of JBGSMW010000060.1, forward strand.
TGGTTTTTCCAGCATTTGGGAGGGATTGTACCCGATGAAACAAATCCGGGTTTCAAACACACAATCATCAAACCTTATCCGGTTAATGGACTTGAATTTGCGCGCACTTCTTATCCTTCACTTTATGGTTTAATCGAAACAGATTGGAAATTTTCAGGAGATGATTTTGAATTGAAAGCTACAATCCCTGCTAATACAACAGCTACTGTTTATGTTTTGTCTTCTGATGCTGGCAGCATAAGCGAAAGTGGAAAACAAATTTCAGGTAATAATTTTGTAAAATTCCTGCGTCAGGAAAAACTATTTTCAGTTTATGAAGTTGTTGCAGGTGAATATTATTTTGTGTCGAATGGCGCAAAAAAATTGCTGCCAAAAACAATGTTGCCAACTCCTGTAATTGCTCTTGAAAACTCTTTTGCATTTACGGGTGATACAGTAGAAGTTGCAATTTCTTCAGGAACCCCGGATGCTTTAATTTATTATACAACCGATGGTTCGGAGCCAACTGAAAATTCAGAAGTATATGAAAAACCACTTCGAATCTCAAAAACCACCAAGATCAAAGCCAAATCAGTAAAAGACGGTTTTATGCCGAGCGCGGTTCAAAACAGTTTCCTAGAATTTATAGACCCGGCTTTAAACGGACTTCAGTATAAATATTATGAAGGAAAATGGATGAAATTGCCCGATTTCTCAAAACAGCAAGTGGTGAAAACCGGAACTGTCTATGAATTTGGACTTGATAAAATTATTCCCACAAAAGATGAATTTGCAATTTCATTTTCAGGTTCACTTAAAATTGAAGAAACCGGAACCTATGAGTTTTATATCCAGTCGAATGATGGCAGCAAATTCTTTATCGACAACAAATTGGTAATTGATCATGATGGACCGCATGGTGCAGAAATAGAGAAAACCGGGAGAATTGAGTTGACCAAAGGAATGCATCCAATCCGTCTGGATTATTTTCAGGCTGGCGGTGGAATGTATTTAAAAGTAAAGTTTGCAGGTACTAACCTTGAAAAACAAGAATTACCCGCAAGATATTTATTTAAAGAAGGTAAAAATATAAGACATAATATGTGATATTTGAGGTGATTTATGTGATAATCAGTTATTTTTGAAAATCACGTTATGCTAAATTGAAACTACATGAAAAAAACATCTTTAAACGACATTGCTCAACAACTTGGCGTTTCAAAAACACTTGTTTCTTTGGTATTGAACGGAAAAGGCAGGGAGCACCGCATCAGTGAAGAGGTTTGCAACAAAGTTCTTGCACTTGCGGAGGAACTGAATTACAAACCAAACCAGATTGCAAAAGGGTTGCGAACAGGAAAAACAAATACAATAGGTTTGATTATTGCCGATATTGCCAACCCGTTTTTTGGTAAATTGGGGCGCGAAATCGAAAAAGAAGCAGCAAATCTTGGCTATCGGGTAGTATTTTGCAGCTCCGATGAAAATCCTGAAAATTCGGCAAAACAAATCGAAATGCTTCAACAGGGCCAGGTTGACGGTTTTATAATTGCCCCGCCTGCCGGAAGTGAGAATCAAATCCTTTCGTTGAAAAGAAGTAAAACTCCATTTGTTTTAATTGACCGCCATTTCCCCGATATAGAAACAAATTACATTGTAGTTGACAATATACAGGCCTCTTATGATGCTGTTAGTCATTTAATTAAAAAAGGCTACAAGAAAATTGCCTGTGTAACATTGAATGTTCATTTGAATAACATGAACCAACGCGTTCTGGGATATAAAAAAGCTTTGATAGACAACAATATTCAGATTAATGATGATTTGATAAAAATGATGCCATTTTCTCACGAAAAGGATGATTTGGCAGATGCAGTAAAACAATTAAATCCTGGAAACAAAGACAAAGTTGACGCTGTATTTTTTGCAACAAGCAAACTTGGAGTAATGGGAATCGAAACCATACATTCTTTGAATTTGGTCATCCCGGATGATATAGCTGTGGTGAGTTTTGATGATCCTGATGCCTATAAAATCAGTCAGCCACCAATTTCTGCCATTGCTCAGCCTTTAAAAGAAATTGGCCGTGAATCGGTTAAAGTTTTGTATGAATTAATGAAGAATAAAAAAGAATCGGTAGAGGTTAAAAAAATTGTGTTACAGGCAATTTTTATCCCCCGAAAATCCAGTGGTTAATTCTTTTTTTATAAGTTTGCTAAACCGATTTAACAAGAAAATTTTATACACAACTTAATCTGTTATAATGCAAAAAGGATTTTATCTTGGGATTGATATTGGCGGAACCAAATGTGCCGTTGTTGTTGGTGATGAAGACTTTAACATTCATGCAAAAATCCAGTTCGACACCAGAACAACTGAAAGAAGTTATCAGGAAGTGTTCGATGAGTTTTTTATGCATATCGAATCGTTATTTGTAAAGTTTCCAAGGGAACATTTAAAAGGAATCGGGATTAGTTGTGGTGGTCCGCTTGATTCAAAAAAAGGTATGATTTACTCGCCACCAAATTTACCCGGGTGGGATAACGTTCCGATAGTAGAAATATTCAATAAAAAGTATGGTGTGCCTGCCGCCATTCAAAACGACGCAAATGCTTGTGCTTTGGCCGAATGGCTTATGGGCGCTGGAAAAGGAACACAAAATATGATTTTTCTGACCTTTGGCACAGGCATGGGTTCAGGATTAATTTTGAATGGACAACTTTACGCCGGAACAAATGATTTGGGTGGAGAAGTTGGCCATATCAGGCTGGCAGAAAATGGTCCGGTGGGTTTTGGAAAAGCCGGTTCATTCGAAGGTTTTTGCAGTGGTGGCGGAATTGCTCAGCTTGCAAAATCTATAGTTACTGGAAAACTTCAAAAAGGGATTCAGGTTGGTTTTTGCCCCGAAATTGAAAATGCCGGCAATTTATCCGCCAAATCAGTTGCCGAAGCTGCAATTACAGGTGATCCTGTGGCACTTGAAATTATTCAGGTTTCTGCCGAATACCTGGGTCGCGGTCTCGCACTTCTTATCGATATCCTAAACCCTGAATGTATAGTAATCGGAAGTATTTATTCGCGCAACGAAATGCTCTTCAAACCGCATATTGACAGAATTCTGGCGCAGGAAGCAATTCCGGCGGCAGTCGGGGTTTGCCAGATTAAACCTGCGGTTTTAGGTGAGTCTATTGGCGATTTTGCTGCTTTGTGCGTGGCACTAAACGAAAAACATTTTTAATCCGAATTTATGGAAAAATCAAGGTATATATTGGAGGAGTTGCTAAATCGATACACCCAATTAAAATATTTGGAAAATTCTATTTTGGAAGCAAGTGAATTGATGATAAAAACTTTCAATAAAGGGGGAAAGGTGCTGGTTTGCGGTAATGGAGGAAGCTGTTCTGATGCCGATCATATTGTTGGAGAACTGATGAAAAGTTTTGAAGGGAAAAGACCACTTAATATTTCACTTCAGCAGAAATTAGAGGAATTGTCGCCTGATCGTGGAATAATGCTTGCCGAAAAACTACAACAAGGATTGCCGGCTATTTCACTAACTGTTCATCAATCGCTGATTACAGCAATTGCCAACGATATTCACGGCGATGTGATTTATGCGCAACAGGTTATTGGCTGGGGAAATCATGGCGATATTCTTATTGGGCTCAGTACTTCAGGTAACTCTAAAAACGTAATTGATGCAATGATCGTCGCAAAAGCAAAAGGGTTAATTACAATTGGTATGACTGGCGAAACCGGTGGAAAAATGAAAGATTGGTGCGATGTACTCATTAATGTTCCGGAAACTCGTACAGCCTTTGTACAAGAGCTGCATTTGCCAGTTTATCACGCTATTTGTATGATTATTGAAAAAGAAATATTTGGGTAGAAAGGAAGTTAGAAATTAGAATCAAGTATAGAGTATCAAGTATCAAGTATCAAGTAACTAACAACAAATTAATAAATAAAAAAATGAATAAGACTAATTCAAATTCAGATTCAAAGCTTTCCAGGAGAGCTTTTATTGGGCGCACTGCTGCCGGAACTGCAGTTATTGCTATAGCACCCGTGAGTTCGGTTTTTGGGAATGGAGACAATCCAGCAAATTGGCCGGCAGGAGCTGAAAGTATTACTTTTCACATGATTGGTCATGCACATATCGATCCTGTTTGGTTATGGCCCTGGCAGGAAGGTATTTCAGTGGTGCATAGCAGTTTCCGTTCGGCACTCGACAGGATGAACGAAACTCCTGACTTTGCATTTATTTCAAGTTCAGCCCAGTTTTATCACTGGGTAGCAGAAAACGATCCTGAAATGCTTGCACAAATTCGAAAACGTGTTGATGAAGGCCGCTGGAATTTTGTCGGTGGCTGGTGGATTGAACCCGATGTAAATATCCCCGGAGGAGAAGCTATGGTGAGACAGGGTTTGTATGGTCAGCAAACGTTTCAAAAACTTTTTGGGAAAAAGGCAAAAGTGGCTTTCAATCCCGATTCGTTTGGTCACACCTCAACTTTGCCTCAAATTCTAAAAAAACAGGAGATGGATTATTATGTTTTTATGCGTCCGGGACCACATGAAAAAACTATACCAGCCGATCTTTTCAAATGGCAGGGATTGGATGGCACACAAATTACAACTTATCGTATCCCAATTAGTTACAACGATTCACAATCGGTTCGCAAAAGAACTGGGGATGTGTTGGAGCGATTCCAGGGACAACCCATGAAAAATTATATGTCATTTTATGGTGTTGGCGATCATGGCGGAGGACCCACAAAAATAAATATCAGCTCTATTCTTGAAATGCAATCAGAAAAAGGTGCACCAAAAATTATGTTCAGCACTCCCGAAAAATATTTTACAGCTATCGAGAAAGAAAATCCTCAAATTCCGGTTGTAAATGATGATCTTCAGCATCATGCAGTTGGATGCTACACAGCAGAGGCAGAAATTAAAAAAGGTAATCGCCAGTCAGAAGCTGCATTGATAACCGCCGAAAAAATTGCGGCAATTGGAAATGTTTCGTGGGGCGCTACTTACCCGAAAAATGATTTTACAACTGCCTGGCATCGGGTTTTGTTTTTACAGTTTCATGATAGTCTTGCGGGTACTTCAGTACCCGAGCATTCACAGGCTGCACGCGAAGGATACGGTTTTGCGCTGGATATTGCGCACCAGTCCATTTATAAAGCAGTTCAGAAATTAGAATGGCAGATTGCTGCTGAAGACCCTGAATCACAATATTTTGTTGCATTTAATCCACATGCCTGGGATGTTTCTGAAATTATTGAATATGACTTTAACTGGGGAACACAGCACAAAGGATCGCGGGTTGAAGACGAAAAAGGGAATCCGTTAGTACATCAATGGGCAGCCGGAACAACTGAAACTGGAAGTCGTAAAAAACTTCTTACCGAAGTAAAAATACCGGCTATGGGCTATCGTCAGGTTCGGCTGATGGATGGAGAAACACCTGAAATATCAAATCCGGCAAAAGCCGATGGAAATATTTTGGAAAACGACCTGTTGAAAATTAATTTCAATAAAAACGGAACACTTGCAATAACAGATAAAACAACTGGAAAACAAGTGTTTACTGGAACAGGTTGCAGGGCTGTTGTTATTGATGATAAAAGTGATACATGGAGTCATGATATAAAAGCTTTTGACAACGAGATTGGCGAGTTTGGTGATGCTAAAATAATAGTACTCGAAAATGGTCCGCTGCGCGCCAAAACAAGAGTAATTTCCCAATGGGGTGATTCAAAACTTACTATTGACTGGACACTGCGAAAAGGTTCGTCAAACCTTGAAGCCGCCGTAACTCTCGACTGGCATGAAAAATTGAAAATGCTAAAATTCTCATTTCCTGCAAATGTTGATTCACCTGTGGCTACCTATGAAACTTCTTACGGGCATATTGTCCGCACGGCCAATGGCGACGAAGATCCCGGACAACGCTGGATTGACGTAACAGGAAAACGAGATGGCTTATCTTATGGTTTGGCGGTTATCAACGATGCAAAATATGGTTATAGCATCAAGGGAAATGACATGCGTATTTCGGTCATGCGGTCAGCAGTTTATGCCCATCATAACCCGCGCGTACTTGATATGGAACAAGAACATCTTTGGATGGATCAGGGCATTCACACATTCAAAATGTTGCTGGTTCCGCATAAAGATTCATGGAAAGAAAGCAATATCGTTCAGTTGTCAGAAGTTCTTGTAGCTCCGCCAATCAGTATTTATCAGGGAATTCATGGCGGAAAACTGCCAAAATCAGGTTCTTTGCTTTCAACCGACAAACAGAATGTAATTGTATCATCGATCAAACTTGCTGAAGATAATGACGATATAATTATTCGTTGTGTTGAATCTTCAGGAATCAAATCGGATGTAAAACTTAATTTGACTTTTGCTAAAACAGATTGGAAAGGGAGTTTTAGTCCTTGTGAAATAAAAACGTTGCGATTGAATAGAAAATCAAATAAAATAACTGAAGTGAACCTTTTGGAAGCTTAAATTCAAAGAAAAGTTAATGTTATGAAAAAGGAATTATTAGAGAAGATAATCAGTGAAATCAAATCAGTTAAAATTGCAGTTTTGGGCGATTTCTGCCTTGATGCATATTGGTTTATTGATGAATCAAAAAGCGAGATTTCTATTGAAACGGGTCAATTGACACGACCTGTAAAACAACAAAGATATTCGCTGGGAGGCGCCGGAAATGTAACCAATAACATTACTGCAATGGGAGTTAAGGATGTTCGGGCTTTTGGTGTTTTAGGCCCCGACCCGTTTGGAACTGAAATGGTGAAGGTGATGAAGCAAAACGGCATCAACCCAAAAAACCTGATTGTTCAGGATAAAGACTGGTCAACCCACGTTTACACCAAACCATACATTAACGACACTGAACAAAACCGTATTGATTTTGGAAATTTCAATATGCTTTCAGAGCAAACTGCGGATAAACTGATTGATAATCTTAAGGCTGAAATCCCGGAAGTTGACATTATCATAATCAACCAGCAGGTTTTATCCGGGATTCATACCGAATATTTCAGAAGCCAAATTACAAAGGTAATCCAAAGTTTTCCGGACAAAATATTTATTGCCGACAGTCGCAATTACAGCGCTTCGTATGAAGGTGCTTATAGAAAAATGAACGACCTGGAAGCGGCAATTTTGGGCGGGTTTAAAAAAGACACTGACGATGTGGTTTTGTATTCTGAAGTAAAAGAAGCTGCAGTAAATTTGTTTAAGAAATTTGGAAAACCCCTTTTTATTACAAGGGGAGCACGCGGCTCGATAATCGTTAACGAAAATGGAGTTACAAACATTGACGGTTTAATGATCATTTCAAAAGTTGATCCGGTTGGGGCTGGCGACAGTTATCTGGCTGGAGCGGCATCGGCTCTGGCTGCCGGATACAGTCTTGAGATTGCCGCTGAAATCGGTTCGTATGTAGCAGGTGTAACAGTCCAGAAACTTTTTCAAACAGGCACTGCCAGTCCTTCAGAAATCCTGAACATTGGAACTGACCCTGATTTTGTTTACAGTCCGGAGCTCGCTGAAGATATGCGCCACGCCAAATACTGGAACAATTCGGAAATTGAAGTAATAAATGAATGGATTCAGCCATTAAATATCAAACATGCTATTTTTGACCACGATGGCACTATTTCAACCCTGCGTGAAGGATGGGAACACATAATGCAACCCATGATGATGAAGGCAATTTTGGGCAATCAGTTTCAGGATGCTGACGAAGCGCTTTATCATAAGGTTTATTCAAGGGTAGTTGATTTTATTGATAAAACAACAGGAATCCAAACCCTTGTGCAAATGAAGGGATTGGTTGAATTGGTAAAAGAATTCGGACTTGTACCTGATGACCAGATTCTGGATGAGTTTGGATACAAGGAAATTTACAACGATGAATTGCTGAAAATGGTCAGGGAAAGGGAAGCTAAACTATTGCGAGGTGAATTGTCAATTGAAGATTTTACGCTGAAAAACGCAGTTCTTTTACTTGAAAAGTTGTATAAAGCAGGTGTTAAATTGTACCTAGCCAGCGGAACCGATGAAGTTGATGTGAAAAATGAAGCCCGGATTATGGGCTACGATCATTTGTTTGAAGGCGGAATTTACGGTGCGGTTGGTGATGTTACAAAAGAGGCGAAAAAAATTGTGCTCGACCGTATTTTAAATACCATCGGCGATTCGAAAAACGGACAGGTTGCTGCGTTTGGTGATGGTCCGGTTGAAATTCGCGAAACCCGCAAGAGGGAGGGTCTAACCATAGGAATTGCCAGCAACGAAATGAAACGTCACAGCCTCAACGAAAGTAAACGTTCACGTTTGATAAAAGCCGGAGCTGATATCGTTATTCCCGATTTCTCGCAGCTACCAAAGCTTTTGCAATTGTTGAATATTGCTGAGTGATGCTGGAAACTTGATTCCTGATAATAGATTTCTCCTAATCCTCCTCCGCCAGTTGGCGGGGAGTTAGAGGGGGCTTAATTAATAATAAATAATCTTTCAAAAATGCCCTATCCTAAATTCGATCGTAATTTGCTTGATGTTAAACATTTGAGTGATCGTAAAAACAAAGTTTATATTGAAAAAGATCAAATCCCGGTAACTCAGCCACCAATAAATTTAACTGAAAAAGGGAATCAACTTATTGCAAAAACTGTAGAGCGAATCAAAAAAGCCATTGAACTTAATCGCTCTGTAATGTTGACTTTTGGCGCACACACAATTAAAAACGGAATGGCGCCAACTTTAATCGCATTGATGAAGAAGGGCTGGGTAACACATTTAGCCACAAATGGGGCAGGAGTTATCCACGATTGGGAGTTTGCCTATCAGGGAAAATCAAGTGAAGATGTTCGCGAAAATGTACAATTGGGCCAGTTTGGAATTTGGGACGACACAGGATTTTATATCAATCTTGCCATTATTGTTGGTGCATATGAAGGACTTGGTTATGGTGAATCTGTTGGAAAAATGATTTATCAGGAAGGTTTGGAAATACCGGAGACTTCAAATTTGTACGAATTCTCAAAAAAAAATATGGAAACAGATCCGGGTTTGGCGGCGGCTGCAATAGATCTGGCAGGTGCAATTAAACACTTTGATTTAACACCGGGATGGATGAAAATTCCGCATCCGTTCAAACAATATTCAGTTCAGGCAAATGCTTATGAAATGAAGATCCCGTTTACAAGTCATCCAATGTTCGGGCACGATATTATTTACAATCATCCGATGAATCATGGCGCTGCAATTGGGCGCACTGCTGAAAACGATTTTCTGAGTTTCGCAAAAAGTGTAAGTAATCTCGAAGATGGTGTTTATTTATCAGTAGGTTCTGCTGTAATGTCACCCATGATTTTCGAAAAATCGCTTTCTATGTCGCAAAATCTCGAAATTCAAAAAGGTAGCCATATCGACCGGCATTATATGCTGATTGTTGATTTGGCTGAATCTGACTGGAACTGGGCAAAAGATGGCGAACCTCCCATGGACAACCCGGCGTATTATCTTCGGTACTGCAAAACCTTCAACCGGATGGGTGGTGAAATGCACTATTTAACAGCAGATAACCGCGATTTTTTACTGGCATTGTACCAGTTGCTTCAGAAATAGGAAAGTATTTCATTATGTTGCTTTGTTATTTTTTCGTGTAAATCAGTGGTTAAATTCTTTTGAAATAGGAATTAAACCCAAAGTTGTATAGTTCAATTAAATTGAAAAATAAATAAATGAAAAGAGAAGCGATTTTTTTAACTTTCATTTTACTTGGATTTTTTATTTTTGGTTACACTCAACAAACACAACACCGTGATGGTAAACTGCTTCGTGGTGAAAAATGGCAAAAATTTGTACCCAATGAAGTTGCAGATTTTTATGTGGCAACAAATGGAAATGACAGTTGGTCAGGAACACTGGATTCTCCAAATTCCGATAAAACCGATGGTCCGTTTGCAAATATTGAAAGAGCACAAAAGGCTGTTCGTGAACTAAAAGCAAAAGTATATTTTCCAAAAGATGAGCCTGTTGAAAAACGTTGGATTGGTTCACCGCATCCGCTTGGAAAAGGTCGTGATATTGTGGTTTATATTCGAAACGGAAATTATTCGTTAAAACAACCCCTGTTTTTTGAAGCTGAAGATGGTGGAGAACGGGTGGAAACCAATCTGCCCACTGGCGCATTCGAATACCATAAATTAAAAGATCATTACGTTACTTATGCTGCATATCCTGGTGAGAAACCGGTCATTTCAGGTGGATCAACTGTATCGGGATGGAAAAAAAACGGAGATATCTGGACAGCCAAATTTGCTGCCGATACTGCGACAATGCTTGTGGTTAACGGAAAACGACAGGTTCTGGCACGGACACCCAACACCGGATATTTTGTTCCTCCTGCCATATCAAAAACAACCGATGTACTTCATTTTAAAAAAGGTGAAATCAGGAACTGGGAAAATATGGAAAATAACCGGGTTATTATGCTTTTACGTTGGCACACCGGAATTAATTCAATTGAAAAAGTAGATGAAAAAGCGGGTATTGCAACTTTCAAATCGCCTCAGGAAGGCGTTGTAATTGTTCCTCCGCGTTATTATATTGAAAATATTAAAGCACTTCTTGACGCTCCCGGTGAATGGTTTTTCGATAAAAACAAAAGAGAAATTAGTTATATTCCTGAAAAAGAAATTACTGATCCAAACCTGTTAATTGCTGAAGTGCCATCATTAAATCAGCTTATGGTGGTTCGCGGAAAAATGGAAAAACCAGTCCGTAATTTACGGTTTTACGGGTTGACTTTTGAAGGAGCCACTTCGGGCGGTAGTGCGATCAGTTTCGAATTTTCGCATGCCTGTGAATTGGTGGAAAGTGAAATACTTTCATGCAATGGTACTGCGCTTTTAATACAAAAAGGTTGTTATCAAACCAAAATTTTGGAAAACCGTTTTGAAACCATCGACAACGGCGGAATTTATTGCCAGGGTTTGACAAATCCCGGCGATGGCCGCGAAATTATTCGCGAAACAAATATTTCTTATAATGAATTTTATGATTGTGGCGGGATTAATATTTTTGCGCAATACACGTTAATGACTACCATTTCGCACAATTATATCACCAAAACCCGCGGCAGATATGGAATTGATGTTGGTGGATGGGCAAATCAGGAAGAAGCAATCGATGGGGGTTACCTTGTTGAATACAACCATTTGGATGATGTTCAGCTTGATGCCGATGATTCGGGCGCAATTAAAACTGCCGGACTTACATTCAATTCGGTAGTGTGGCGCAACCTGATTCATGATGTTCATGCCGGTTTTTTTAATGATAATGTTGGTTTTTGGTTTGATAATATGTCATCGGGCTGGACCTCTGAGGAAAATATCTTTTACAATCTGGAACAGGGAGAAATGAAATATTGTGCAGCATTGCCTGAAGATAATTTATACCACAATAACTTTAAGATTGAAACTCCTTCAAATAGTCCGGAAAAAATTATTGAAGGGTTACCTGATTTTATAGAAAGTAATCTGCATGTTGATGTATCTTCAAAAACAGCATCAGGAGCAGTGTTGGCGGGTAGTGTTGTAAAAGTTTCAGCAGATATTTTTAACAGCGGTTCAAGCGGAATTGCACCTGTGCGGTTTTACAAGGATGGTAAAATTTATGAGGAAAAGCTTTTCCCTGTCATTAAAAATAATACACGAAAAATTGAATTTGAAATCCGACTTTATGAGGAAGGTGAACATACACTTTCCATCGGTTCAACACCATATCAAACCATTAAAATTGGAGGTAGCAAACCTGCTGTGGTGTTTGAGGATTTTTTGCTCTCGGGCAATCGCATAATAAGTGGGGAAACGGTAAAAGGTTCGGCTAAAGCAACAAACCTTACTGCAATAACTCAAAAACTGGAAGCAGTTGTTTATTTGGATGATAAAAAATCGATGAGTAAACAGGTTGAACTTCAACCCGGTGAATCGAAAACAGTAAATATCGAATTGAATGTTCCCCCTGGTAAACACCTGCTTCGCATTGAAAATAGTGCTGTAATGGAATTGACAGTTTTTGAAGCTAAAAACCTTGATATTTCAAAAATGAAAATTTATGAGTATTGTTCAGCCAAGGCCGAACCCTATGAAATTGAAGCTGACAATAAAACAAACCGTTTTAAAATAACTGCCGGAGGTTCCGATTTTTTTCATGCCGAAGATTCTTACGGAGCGGCATACATAAAAGGAATAAAGGGAGATTTTGTAGCAACCGTTAAAATCAATCAATTTGGAAATCGTACGCACGAATGGTTCCGTTCAGGACTTTTTGTGCGGAACGATATTTCCCAAAGTTTTGATGTTCAACCCGGCAGCAAAGGTTCTGTTTTGGTTTTTGCTACTCCGGGACGTGCCGGAATTGAATATGATGAATTTGCCAATGGCTGTATGCACAAAGCAAGTAGCACTAATCTTCCCGAAAATTCGCAAACCCCCATTTACCTTAAAATGGTCAGGCAGGGAAACACTTTTAGCGGCTATATCAGTCTGGATGCGAAAAACTGGATTATTGAACGCCATACTTCTGAAATTCCCGGCATTGAAGAATCTGTGGATTTGGGACTTGCCGCCGGAGGTCCTGATAAAAATCAATACTGGGTTGAATTTACAGACTGGAAAATTGAGGTGGCGAAATAGAAAGCCTCCCCCTGCCCCCTCCGAAAGAGGGGGGAGGAAAGAAAAATAAAATAATTGAAAATAAAATGAATAATTCATATCTTATTTTTTTTCTTGTATTCATTCTGGCAATTTCAGGTTGTAGCCCTGCTTCTCAAAACGTGGATGACTTTTGGAACTATTCGCAGACACGAAAATCAGATTTGCAATTGAGTGTTTATGTTACTGCACAAACTGTGCAGCAGGTTTTTAGTGTCGAAGCTGGCCGGAGAGAAGCTGTTTCTGTGCTTCGTTGCAACGGCATTTCGAAAGTGTATGTTGAAGTTTACAGGCCTGGAATGGTGGTTGTACCTGATTTACTAGAAAAAACTGTTGCATTTTTAAAAAAGAATGATTTTGAAGTTGTAGGAGGAATAGCGACGCTTCCCGGAGGCGATGTTGGAGTTCCTCAACAAGGCCCGTTAACCTGGTTCAACTGGCAGAATCCCAAAACTCAAAACGATCTGAAAAAGATAGTTGAAACTGCAGCGCCACTTTTCGATACTTTTATTCTCGACGATTTTTTCTGCACAGCAGATACAAGTCAGGAATCAAAAACTGCAAAGGGTGATAGAAGTTGGTCGGAATATCGTCGGTCGATGTTAACAGAATTGGCACAAACTGTATTTATTGATCCGGCTAAAACAAAAAATCCGGATATTGAAATGATCATTAAATTTCCGCAGTGGTACGACCGTTTTCATGAGTTTGGATACGATGTTGCCACTGAACCTGCATTGTTTGATGGTGTTTGGGTAGGTACAGAAACCCGCGGACAATATACCCAGCGATACGGATTTGTTCAACCCTACGAAGGTTTTATTAACTACCGCTGGATTTCAACTTTGGCAGGCGATAAAATCGGTGCTGCCTGGTTCGATCATGGTGATTGTAACGAAACCGATTTCATCGAACAAGCTTATCAATCGGTTTTGGCTGGGGCAAAAGAACTGGTAATTTTTAATTTCGATAGTTATTTAAACGGGCATCCCGGGCACCATTTAATGCGATTGGATTTTGAAAAACTTGCTGATTTGGCCGCTTCTGTTTCCCAAAATCCGGTTCAGGGGCCCGTTGCATATAAACCGGCCAACAGCGATGCAGGTGCCGATTTGTATATCATGGATTATATCGGAATGTTTGGGATTTCGCTTGTCCCCGATTCAAAATATCCTGTAAATGCTTCTGTGATTTTTTTACCCACTCAAGCCGCTGCCGATTCTTTAATTACTGAAAAAGTGGAAAAATCAGTAAACGAAGGAAAGAAAATTGTAATGACTGCCGGTTTTCTGGCCAAAGTAAAAAACGGGGAAAAACTGGCGCAATTAGCAGGAGTTAAATATCCACTTGTTCAGGAGCAATTTCAAACCCAGGTAATTTTAAACGAAGGCAAAACCGATAGTTTAAAATTTCCCCTGCAAACCGATTACCGGATTATCCCTGACAACGCTTCTGTTTTATTGCAAACTGCCGGAAAAAACAACACTCCATTTTTGGTACAAAATCAATCGAAAAATATCATAATTATAAATACACACACGTTTTCTCAAGCTGATTTTGATGCAGTGGGAGAGGTGCTTTTATGTCCCCGGCAATTGGGTTTGCTGGAAGTACCAAAGTCCTGGGCAAATCAAGTTCGTTCTGCCTTTAATGTTAAAGAAAATGTGCTTTTGGATGCACCAACAAGGGTAACTATTCAGCATTTGTCAGATGGTAGTTTTGTAGTGCACAATTATAACAAGGAACCAACAGATATTTTAATAAACAATCCGGATGCTTATCAATACTTTGATGGATTTACAAATCAGCCTGTTTCAGGTACTGATAGTGTAATTGCTTTAATAATGGCACCCCGTTCCCGAATATGGTTTAAACTTGATAGTTCAGTTGAAAATTAAAAATGGAAAACATGAAACGAGCATGGCAAAATTTTGCCACACAACTTGTCCCGCATTTTAATCGGGAGATGGATCATTATGGAGCGAGTTCTCCCGAAATATCGGGACAAGCTATCGAATTCTTTTAAAAATTAACAATTATAATGAGATGAAAAAGGAATCAAAAAAAACCGGGATTGAAAAGAAAATTGTAAACCCGTTTTCACGTCGGTCATTTTTGCAATCGTCAGCGGTGGGTGTTGCTGCACTCGCATTTTCTCAGTTTGGCTGTTCGTCAAAAACAAGTCAAAATCAGCAAGAATCCGGGACGTCAACAATTCAGGGATTTGATGAATTATCGAATGTTACAGACCCTTATAAAGGTTGGGTTTCTTATTCCGACAGGAAAATAAAAGTTGGGTTGGTGGGTTATGGAGTTTGCAAATTTGGGACACATTTTGGTTTTCAGGATCACCCGAATGTTGAAGTTGTTGCAGTCAGCGATCTTATTCCTGAACGTTGTGCGGAAATGGCTAAAGTAGCCAGATGTTCCAAAACATACCCTTCACTTGAAGAATTGGTAAAGGACAAAACCATTGAAGCCGTTTTTGTTGCCACCGATGCTCCGAGTCATTTTCGTCACTGCCTTGAAGTAATAAAGCATGGAAAACACGTTGCTGTTGCTGTTCCGGCAGTATTTGGTTCTCTTGAGGATGCAGAAGTTTTATTTGAAACAGTAAAATCGAGCGGTCTGAAATATATGATGTTCGAAACTTCAATGTTCCGTGAAAGTTGTTACGCCATGCACGAAATATATAAATCTGGTAGTTTTGGCGAAATGGTTTATGCTGAAGGCGAATATTATCATTATATGGAAACTCCAATTGACTCGTACAATGGTTGGCGAATTGGACTACCTCCGCAGTTTTACCCAACACATTCAAACGCATTTCATATTTGTGCAACGGGTGGTAGTTTTACTGAAGTATCGTGTATTGGAATGCCCAGTATCATCGACCATTTGAAGCCCGAAAACAACATTTATAAAAATCCTTTTGGTACTGAAATTGCCCTGTTTCGCACAAGCGAAGGAGGAACAGCAAGAATGGCAGTAAGCTGGGACACACCCGGCGACGAAGGTGAGCGGGGAAGAGTGCGTGGTCAAAAAGGTTCTTTTTATGAGAAATTTGAAGGTTTGGAAGTTTCGCTGCCCGATATAAACCGTCCGCCACTTCCCCCTGGAATGCCGTTGGGAGGTCATGGCGGTTCGCACGGTTATCTTACAAACGAATTTATTCATTCCATTTTACAGGACAGAAAACCGCTGGTAGATATTTCAATGGCTCTAAACTTAACAGTCTCAGGAATTGTAGCGCATCAGTCTGCACTTAAAAATGGTGAGCTGATGAAAATTCCTCAATATACTTTTTAAACAGAATTTTAATCTATAGCTAATGAAACAAATTACTTCACTTTTATTAATAATTATCTCCCTTGGATTCCTGTTTTCTTCGTGTACCCAAAGTTCAGATCTGCCTGATTTCAGTAATGCTGTTATTCTTGTATCGCCCAATATTCCGGCTCCAATGAACTTGAGTGCTGTTCAAATACTTTCCGAAGAAGTTGGGGCACGGACTTCACTCGAAATAAAACAGGCAGAAACCTGGGAAAACAAAACTGTAATTGCGCTGGCACTTTTAACTGATAAGGAACTATTCGGGACAGCAGTTCCTGTGCGGGAAGGAACCGATCTTCCGGAACATAAAAAGGAAGGTTTTCGCTTATTTTATACAAATGCAGCCGGGAAAAAAATTCTTTGGATTATTGGTGCCGATAAAAGAGGGATTTTGTTTGGAATTGGAAAATTTCTTCGGATAGCAGAAATGAGTGAAGGAACTTTAAAATTGCCGGGTGAAACTAATATTGCAACTTCACCTGAATATCCAATTCGCGGTCACCAGTTTGGCTATCGTAATACAGCCAATTCGTGGGATGCCTGGACAGTTGAACAATTTGACCAGCATTTCAGGGAACAAATGATTTTTGGCGCCAACAGTTTCGAAAACATTCCTTTTCAGGATGGTCCACCCAGTGTGCACATGAAAATTCCACGCGAAGAAATGAATATTGAATTGAGCCGGATTTGCGAAAAATATGATGCTGATTACTGGATTTGGACACCGGCTTCATTTGATTTAAAAGATAAAAAATTGCGACAGGAAGAACTCGAAAAACATGAAGCATTTTATAAAGTATGTCCGAGGTTGGATGGTGTATTTTTTCCAGGCGGAGATCCCGGAGATAATCATCCTGAAGATGTGCTTCCTTTTTTGGAAGAATTGTCTGAACTTCTTCATAAATATCACCCCAAAGCGGGAATGTGGATTTCGTTACAGGGATTTGAACGGGAGAAAGTGGAATGGTTTTTTAAATACATAAATGACGTAAATCCCGATTGGCTGGCAGGAGTGGCAAACGGACCAGGAAGTCCACCGCTTGCAATTGAGCGCGAAAATTTACCAAAGAAATACAGAATTCGTTCTTATGCCGACCTTACCCACACTGTGCGATGCCAGTTTCCTGTAAAAAAATGGGATCAGGCTTTTGCCCTCACCGAAGGTCGCGAATGTACAAACCCGCAACCGCTTTATTATGCCGAAATTCACAACAATGATGCTCCTTTTACCGATGGATTTATTTCCTATTCTGATGGTGTGCACGACGATGTAAATAAAGTGGTTTGGAGCCAGCTGGGCTGGGATTCGAAAAGTGATGTTAAGAACATTATTACTGAATACAGCCGTTTCTTTTTTGGAAATAAAGTGGCAGAACAGGCAACCAACGGAATTTTTGATCTTGAGCAAAATTGGGTAGGTCCGCTTAACGGAAATGAAACAGTTGGTAAAACCCTTGATTTGTGGAAAATACTTGAAACTGAAAATCCGCAACAGGCAGGAAACTGGCGCTGGCAGCAACTTGTGATGCGGGCATATTACGACGCTTATGTTCAACAACGCCAGGCGTATGAAAAAGAGCTTGAAAACCAGGCTTACGAAATACTTGCAACAGCCAAAACCATTGGTGCAGAAAAGGCAATGACTGATGCTTTGGCTATTCTGAACAAGGCAGATACAGAACCTGTTGCGCAGGAATTAAAGCAAAAAGTGGTTCAGTATTGCGATGAATTGTTCCATTCAATTGGCTTGCAAACAAGTGTTCCAAAATACAATGCACGGGGTTATGAACGCGGTGCAATACTTGATTTTATTGACTATCCGCTTAATAATCGCTGGTGGCTGGAAGATGAGTTTAAAAAGGTAGCCGAATTGAAAACGGAGGAGGAAAAAGTTGCCCGGCTGGACTTTATACACAATTACGAAAACCCGGGCGAGGGCAGTTTCTACGATAACATTTCCAGCGCCGATGCAAAACATGTAATTTCTGAAACCGATGATGCCATCGATTATTTGTGGGAAAATGACGGTTTTAGCAGAAAAAGACTTTCAACCCAGCTTTTTCAGTTTTCGCCGGTTTTGCTATATAACGAGCTCGATTCAAATTCTGATTACCTGATTCGTGTTGCAGGATTTGGCGAAGCTTTGCTTCGGGCAAACGGAGAAAGACTGAAACCTGTAAAATACGAAAAGGGCTTCGAACAGTTCAAGGAATTTCCCCTGTCAAAAGAATTAATTAAAGATGGAAAACTAAAAATCACCTTCGACAAGCCCGATGAAGAACACCTCAATTGGCGTCAGCAATCGCGGGTAACGGATGTTTGGGTTTTGAAACAATGAGAGAATGAGAGAATGAGAGAATGAATGAATGAATGAATGAATGATTGATTTTGGGAAAATGTATAATAAAAATGGGGCAGGTATAGTCCAGATAGGGCGAAATATTGGTAACCCGGTCCCTATAGCTTTCGGGATCAATCCCGGGTTTAAAAAAAGTGGACAAGAAATCCGTTCACGAAGAAGCTAAGATTGAAAAACAAAACCAGTTGCGGACGAAAAAACAACCGGCAACCAAACTCCCTGTAACCTGTAACCCCATCAATGTCGCGATTGAAAAAAAACTTAATTCGAAAACAATAATTATTATATTAAATGCATTATAGATATTAAACCAGAAATCAAATCAAATGGAAAGAAGAACCTTCATCAGAAACGTTAGCCTGTCAGCCGGATTATTAACAGTTTCCTCTGTATTACCCGAAAACGTGCAAGCCGTCGCACCGGCAAATTTCGAATTACTCGACCTGCATGTACACACCACCGATAAGTTTACAATCGAAAATATTCTTGAGATCGGCAAAAAGAACAAGGTGAAATTTGGCGTTGTTGACCATCCCGCTGTGTGGGCGTTAAAAGATGATGCCGACCTGAAAAACTATATCGAAAAGCTCCGCAAATACCCGGTTTATATCGGTTTACAACCTACTTATCTGGGGTGGAGTAAAAATTATTCGGCTGAACTTATTGCCCAACTGGATTACATTTTGATGGACCCGCAAATGGTGCCAAAGGGAAACGGCGAAACCTGGCAAATCTGGGAGTTTGATACTTATATCGACGACACCGAAGATTTTATGAAGCGTTACATGGATTATTCGATGGAAGTGCTGACCAACGAACCGATAAATATTTTTGGCTGGCCCCTATTTTTACCCGTTTGTATTGCGCGCGACTACTACAAATTGTGGACAGATGAACGGATGCAACAAATTATTTCCGCCGCCAAAAAGCGAAATATTGCCATTGAAATAAACGACATGGCGCACACCCCACACGAGGAATTTATTTTGAAAGCCAAAGCACAGGGTATCAAATTTACTTTTGGCTCCGACTCTCGCAACAGCAATGTGGGACGGTTGGCCTACTGCAAACGCATTGCAGAAAAATGCAACCTGAAAACCGAAGATTTCTATGTTCCGGTGAGAAAAGGATAAACAAACAGAGTTGGTTCGGGGTTGGGTGTGCTAAATACAACTTTGCAGCACAAAAAATTTCCCCTCCTTCTTCTTAAAAGGAGGGGTAGCCCGAACTCCAAACACAAATTGAAATTATTACATCCCTGAGGGCTGGGGTGGTCAGTCAAATTCTAGTGTCAAGTATCAAAATACCATCATAAAAAAAGTGCAAGACACATGCTTCCTTTACGGAATGCCATGCATCTTGCACCTTAACTTTCAGCTTAAACACAGGAACTAATTCGCAGCTAACAAAACTTTATAAGTTTTTACCACACCGTTATAATCACATTTTACAACAGCTGTTCCGGTTTTCGATTCAGCTTGTGTGATGGACACTTTTACCGCAGGGTCGCTTGCAGAGGCTGATACGGTTGGTGTTCCGGTTGCGTTGGTTGGTACTTTGTATGTGGCTTCGTAAAGATCATAACCCACAATACCGTTGGCATTTGTTGAACGAACCGGAGTGGCCGGAACTTCTATCTCTTCTCCGTTAACCTTTATACTAACTTTTGGGGCAACCGGACGAACGATTTTCTTTTTGTCAGAACTGAATCCAAGTCCTGTTAAATCGAAAAGTCCATCGGTTTCACCACCTTCGGCAACAAGGAAAATAGCGTGTTTTTTGTCAAGCTTGTCAACTACTGACGAAACATCGATGGTGAATTTTGTAATTTCCTGATCAGCATTTGAAGGTACTTCGATTACACCAATTTTTTTGCCTTTCCATGTGGCATTGTCCCAGGGACCGTCTAACCAAATATTCACTTTAAAAGCCTCTGTTGTTTTTGGCGTAAGGAACAGGTTAAATGCTGTTTTATTTCCGGCTTTAACACCTTCAAAAGCCTTCAAACCTTTTTTGTCTTTGTCGAGCCCTCCAAAACCAAAATACTTATAACCGATAATGTTGCCATTTTTCACATTGGCAATGGGCATGTTATTATCCCAAATATCCCACGAATCCTGTTGACTGCCAAGGTTTGAAAGAAAGCAGGCATATCCTGCCGAATAATACTGATAAGGATCGAGGCCGTAGATGTGGAAACCTTCCGAAGTTACCTCGGCTCCTGTATATTCCTTTCCCTCGCTATCTTTCGCTGTCCAGATATTGTCTGAAGAATACGGATCATATCCTCTGATTACAACTTTTCCACCATCAGCCACCGACTTTTCATCCCAGGTAACTGTAACCGGAGCTACCACCGCCTGACGTGCATTTCCAAAACCCCTTGGCGCCCTGTGATAAAATACATACCACTGGTCGTTGATCTGCTGGACACTGCCGTGGGTATTGTGTCCCGAATAACCGGTCTGAAGTTTGGTTCCGTCTTCACTCAGCACAGGTCCGCGTGAATCGACAAGAACGCCACCGCTTTTCCATGGACCCAGCGGAGAATCGCCATAAGCGTAACGCAATGCCGAGTTGGTGCTGCTTAGTCCATAATCAGGACCTGAATAGCCACTGTAAGCCCAAACATATTTATTACCCACCTTGCGAATGGATGCAGCTTCAAAAAAGTTAAACGAGCCAAGGTCTTCGTTAGGAAAAAGAGCAGGATAGGTTGTTCCTTCCGGGTCTCTGACAACACCATATCTTGAACTTGCCGGAATAAAATAGGGAATGGCTTCGGTTCCAGGCCTCAGTGAATACATTGTGCTCTGATCCAACTGACCCGCTGACGAACGCTGAAATCCCCAGAATCCATAAGCTCTGAAGCCAATCGCATAATCAGGGTCTTTTGTATCTGTGATGTAATCAATATATACCGATGGGTCGAATCCCATGATACTTCCAGGTACTGTTCTTGTTCCGTCTTCAGTCATGTTAACAGGAGTAAACGGACCATCAGGACGACTACCTTTTGCAACCATCGCTTCCCTGTTCCGGCCACGACTGTGGGGATATAAATAATATACCTTTTTGCCGTCTTTCCCTTTTACCTCAACGAGGTCGGGAGCATACATCACATCCCACTGTCCATCGATTGGATAGGTGAAAATGGAGCCTTCATCACGCCAACTGGTCAGGTCTTCAACGGGAGCAGACCAGGCCCTGATGTCAGGACCGCAATAACTGTTGGCTCTCACATCGTGCGATCCGATAATATAGGCCCGATATTTGCCCGGGTTGTCGGGGTCTTCAAAAACACGCGGTTCCCCATCAGGTAAATGCTCCCATAACGGCAGATAAGGATTACCCGCCAAACGATGGGTGTACGACGGAGAGGTTTGCCCCTGCGATTCTTTTGCAGACAACATGATCATCACTGCAAATCCAAAAATTAAAAGTTTACTTTTTAGGTTAATTTTCACGTTTTTCATTTTAGATTATTTATATAATACTTTAAATCGATTATTTTCCATTGCAGCCCTTTGTGTCGGTTTCACCCGGAGGTGCAACTTTGTTTTTATTGAAAACCGATTAGCGGGCACAAAATAATAAATTTAATCAACCTGCTATTTGACGATCAAACAAAACGTGGGTTTAAATACACGACAAGGCTTTTTTAGTGGAATTAAAAGTAACCGGTTGTATTTACAATTTCCCATTTAACTATATTACGATTTACAGGAATCCAGCATCAGGTAAGGGAGTGAGTAAACCGTTACCCGGTAACCCAATATTTTGAAACCCTGCACATTTAAAAGAACTAATTTTTCCACATTGGAAACAGTTTCAATATTAAACCAAACAAAATGAACAAAATATCACTGCCCAAAATCACAAACTTCACAAAAACAGGTTAAATAAAAAAAGAAACCACTCCGTCATCGTTAATAATCAAATGTGTTTCAAAATATGAATTCAAATGATTGCACAGAACACTTTCTCCACCTTTAGGGGGAGTAGTCCGCCAGCTGGTGGACGGGAGGGGGTTAAAACAATTTACTGATAAATAAAGAAACCACCCCGACTTCGTTAATAATTAAATGTATTTCAATATTATGTTTTGAATAACTCAGCCACCCCACCTTGAAAGAAGAAGGAGGGGAAATTTAAAAATTTCAGAATTTGATTTGTATACAATATCATGTACAGAACGCTTTCTCCACCTTTCAAGGGGGAGTACGGCTTCAGCCGGGAGGGGGTTTGAATAATCTAACTACAACTACAACTTTGCAACCACCCCGCCTGTTGCATATTAAACAAAAACCACAAACCCAACCCCGGCTTTATAAAGCATTTGTACAAAACAATTTATGGGTTGATTAAAATAATTTTTACATTTGGCTTACAAAATCAATTTTAAACCAAACTGCATGAAAAAAACTTCCCATCCCAATAACCCACTCCTCAGAACAATCAGGTTAAAACAAATAATAAACGGTTGCGCGTATTCCTCCCTGTCACGAGAACTTGATTAAATTCTCAGTAAAAGTCAAAATAGGAGCAAGAAAAAAGAGTGAAATTGAGAAATGAAGATAAATACATAGCATTGATAATCAACACCAATTTTTGAGGTTAGTCAGAATTTTAAAAAACGCTCATGATACGGTGAATTGCTAAAATTAAATAAGTCATCTACAATGAATATCGATAGCATAAAAAAGATTTGTGAATTACCTGTTGATTTCAAAAAAGAGAATAAATCAGCGTTTCAATTATTAAAAGAATCTGGATTTACAAATGACAGTAAAAGTGACGCGATTTCTAAGATTAAAGAATATTTGCAAGCTCATATTTCATTGATTGATTTATGGGAAATTTGGTCACAAGATAAAAGAACAACTGAAGGATTTTATTTAATACTTGAAAATAAAAATGTTGTTGGATATTTTGGAACCACTTATAAAAGAAAGGAAGTTGCGTACAAGACTGCTATTGATGCGTGTTCTGAATTTATTTTCCTTGAAATTTCTCAGATTTTAAATTTGAGAATTATTGATTAACAACAAGTATGAATAAATAAAATACACTGTGCACAACACAGTATATACATACCTGCCCCTTGACCTTACTACCAAAAGTTAACCACTCAGCCCATTACATCCACATTTTACCCCGTCTCTTCCTTTAAAAAACCAAAAACAAAAACCACAAACCCAACCCCAACTTTATAAAGCATTTGTACAAAACAAATTATGGGTTTATTAAATTTTTTTTTACATTTGGCTTACTTAATCATTATTAAACCAAACTGCATGAAAAAAACAGCCCAGCCCAAAAGCGCACTTTTTACAAAAATCAGGTTAAATCCAACAAATAACAGTTGCGCGTAATGCCGAAATACCTGCATATTGGGGGAATGCAGAAATTACAAGCAAGGCTAAATAACTATACGACAATAGGAATTAGAACATTAAGTGAATTTACACAATATCAAGAATGAATAAAATAGTTTCATTGGTAAAATCAGGTAAAAGCCTGACACCTTTTATTTTCTATTCTGATTTTTTGCGGAATGTTGCAGATGTTTACTTGGAATCTAAAGACAATAAAATTGAATTTAAATTGATTGAAGGTGATGATTTGAATTTCAATACTAAATATTTTATTGATCCCATAAGCTTGCCACTTTTTCTGAGTTTGGCTCAACAATTAAAAAATCATCAAAAATCCTCAATAAAATTTCACTTATCAAATACACCTATTACTGTTAATATTCTTGAGTTTCTTTATCATTCTGACTTTTTTAATATTGTAGGGAAGAATGTTAATCCAGCATTTCCTGCAGGTAGGAACATTTTAGATTTCGACACAGCTTATTTAGGAGGCTTTCAGGGTAAAAAAATAAGAACCGAACATAAAGTTCGCTGCTATTCCTTATTAGATGACAATTTATTGCAAAGAATAAATACTATAAATGACGAACCATCTAAAAGAGATTTTCTTGTTGAATATTATTCATTTATGGTTAAAAAGCATTTTTATACACTATTGTATGAAAATGAATACATTGAACATTTAACAAATGAGTTTATAGAAATTTTAGCAGAGTTAATTACAAATGGAGTGTTACATTCCGAGTCCGATGTCTTTGTTTTAATGTTTTCAGATAGATTCAAGACCAAATTTTCAATTTCTGATAATGGAATTGGATTGTATGAATCTCTTAAAAAGAAAGAAAATACAAATGAGTTTTATATTAAATTCGAACTTTTAGAACGTCTTTCAATAAATTTCCCTCTCAATGTTAATAATCAAATAAAAAATTCAATCCTATCTCTTTTTGAAACACTCTATTTTTCGATGCTAAAAGACAGGCAAGGTCTTTTTGATCTAATGTGTAATGTGGTTCTAAATTGTAGCGGTTATCTCAGGCTTCACACAGAAAATGCTCAAATAATAGTATCTGCTAGAATGTTATACGAACTACAAAATTTGAATGAAACTAGAAAAGAGATACTAAATACATATAACTCAAGATTATTTGATCTAATTGATAATAATGAATTAAAAGAAAGAATGCTTCCGTTGGCAAATAAATGTAAAACGCAAGTTGCTGATTTAGCTAATTCAATTTTCAAAAAGTATTCAGAAGACACACGATTTTCCGCCATCAGAATCTTTGAGGTTAAATTTAGAGGTGTACACATTGAAGTTGAAATACCAAATACATAAGAAAAGGCATGATAATTTCAAAGGTAATATTAGACAATTGTTTGTACTATCATTTACATGCAGAACAAACTATTACAGCTGCTTTTGCTGATGGTAGAGACTTAGGAATTCTTGAAAAAGAGGTAACTAAGGTTACGCTTGAGAAAATTATTGAAGATTATAAAGCGATTGAACCAATTAAACCTGATAATCTAATTTTAAATTTTGATAGCATTAGTTCAATACAAAATAACTTATTACCCAAGATAAGTGAACTGAGAAAGTTAAACCCTAATTTGGTTTTGATAAATGTCAAGTCCAATATAATAAAGGAATTAGGTCTTGATAATCTTTTCACTAATCAGAATAATCAAAGTAATGAGGAAGGTGATTTTGTTGTATTTCATATTTCAGAAAATTTAAATATTGATATTCTTCATTCTACTGATGAAATTTTTAAAAAAAGATTCTCAGAGCTATTAATTGAAAAATATATAGACTCTGTTGAAATTGATAAATCATTTCATCCATCTTCCTCAGTTTATCTTCCAAAATGGATAAATATTAAGAAATTCATTGCTATTGATAAACCGTTTTTTACCTATGCAATTTATCATCTGGCAATAAAAACATATGCCAAATGGAAAGATCTGTTCGAGACAGACGAATCATATAAACCTATTCTAGTATGCCAAAATTTAAATAGTTCATACATATCTTCAATTTTATCGAATCTTTTAAAGACTGATATTTTGATTTTAGATCAAATTGGACCAATAAATAAAATGTATAGCACATTAGATAGTAAAATTGAGAATAATAGAAACTACCTTGTAGTCTCTGATTTGGTTTGCCTTGGCACTGAAGTTAAAATAGCCAAAAGCCTAATTGAATTTTTAGGAGGAAATTACATAGGAAATACCTCAATAATTCGCATTCAAACTATTGACCCAAAACATAAAGATTTTAGTAATGCTGTATGTGTTTTTACTATCGATAAGTCAAACAATATAAGGATTGGTTATAGTATTAATACCGATTTAGATAATTCATTATGAAAAAGGCCATAATACATATTTCAGACCTTCATGTAACTTATCATATGGACTCTAATGGTGAGTTAATACAAAAAAAGAATATTCTTTCATTCTTTAATACTGATACTGCCGATACCGAAACTGATGCCTACCTTGACAAAATAATATATGTTATAAAGAGAGATTATCCAGATTACGAGTTTTATCTGATAGTCACTGGCGATATTACTGACAAGGGTTTAGAGGAAGAATTTTCCAAGGCATTCGAAGTCCTCACTAAATTTATTACGGAGCTGAAAATTGATAAACTTAAAATACTAGTGGTGCCAGGTGACCATGATGTAAATTGGGATAGCTGTAAAGCCGCATATGAAAAGATTGAGGACAAAGTAAGCGTAAAGGCATACGATTGCCACATTGAAAAATTAAAATATTACAAAGACTTTGTGGATAGATTTTATGAAGATTCCACATTTGACCCTAATAAAGCAATTTCAAGAACTTTGAACTTTGAAAATGAAATCTTATTCTTAGGATTAAATTCAAATTTTAAAGTTGGGACAAAATCAGCATTAGGTTTTATTCCAAAAGAACAATTAGAAAGAGAAATTAAAGAAATAGATAATAACAAACCTTTGATTGGCATTTTTCATCATAATTTTATTGCTGAATATGAAGATAGTGCATTTGGGCAATGGGACAAAATAAATTTAAATCAAATTAAAGGATTTTTGAAAAGTGTTGATACTCGGGCAGTTTTTTATGGTAATGAACATACCCCTACGTCATCAGTTGAAAAGCAATTATATTCAAGTTCTTGCGGCTCATTGGGATGCAAAAAAGCAAAGAGTAGGTCTTTAAAAATATACAGATTAAATAATGAGAATAGTGGTTTAAAGTTCGAAATAGATTTTATCACTCAAAGAGATCATGGAAACCATAATAGTTTCCAATTAGGTTATTTTGATAAGGAAAGTAATCCTGAAAACGAGATAGAAGAAATCATAATTAAACAACCTATTTTAGAAAACACTACTAATAGCATGGGAGAAATACCCTATGTTACCAATATTAAGAAAGAACCGCAGATTGAGGTTGATTTAAAAAAAGGATTATTTAAAATCATCAAGGAAAAGAAACTTTTTCATTCTGGACATTTTCATTGGAGTGAAACTTCTAGAGCTCATAATTGGATTGATGTAACTAAAATTTTGGATAATATTCAAGACTTATCTTTGGCTAAAGATGCTGTTATTGATTTAATCAACAAAAATATTCTTGCCAAAGGTCAAAATTTTGATTTTATAATCGGACTTGGAATTGAAGGGAATATACTCTCCACTAAATTAGCCATAAGACATGAAAAGCCTTATTCATTCCTGCCATACTCATACAGGTATGATGACCACAATGATTCAGAAAAAGAACTTTGTTATGAAAATAATGGAAAATATCAATCAGTCCTAATAATTACAGACGTGGTAAATGATGGAAGAACTATAAGAAAGTTAATTCATAAAAGAGCAGATAAGTTTTTTAATAAAGTTGAAAAAATATTTGTTGTTTCGTTATTTTACACAGGTGACGCACCTAATAAAAATCCTTCAATACTTAATTTAAGTGTTGAAAAGATTAACGATAAAGGAATAAAAGGTGACCATGTTGAAAACAGAATTGAATACTATTATGTGTTAGATATGAAAGTAGAAAAATGTCCTTATCTGGAGAATTATAGACAAGAATGTTTAATCATGAG
Organism: Draconibacterium sp.; assembly: GCA_041739985.1. Classification (GTDB taxonomy): domain Bacteria; phylum Bacteroidota; class Bacteroidia; order Bacteroidales; family Prolixibacteraceae; genus Draconibacterium. Next base: position 68,767 of record JBGSMW010000060.1, read on the forward strand.
AGAGCCAAGTCTAGGATGTGTACACCGTTTTTACGATGAAGAAAAAGCACTTAAAAAGATTGATAAATTAAAACAAAAAACATAGTCCTTAATTTGCTAATACCCCGCTGGCGCGAATCTGTGACTGTGTCTTGCTTTGTAAAAGCAAAATATCATTTGCCCCTAATGGGCAAAGCACAAATTGCAAATTTGCGCCAGCGGGAGTCAAACGTCAAAAGATTATGTTAAAGCTGTATATGGCATAAGCAGTCCGCAGTTTAAACAAATCAGCAAAATTCGGTTCAAAAAATACAAATAAACCGATGTAAAATGCCCCTGCTTTCGTGCCCTTGCCTGCAAAAAAGGGGTGTCGAAAGCAGGTGTTTTTACATTATAGCTCCCATATTATACAACATTCTTATCCTTTCATTAACCACCCTAACCATTTTCAAAAATCATTCAGCATAAATTTGTAAAAAGCTCCGGACAAACTGAAAAAGCTCTGGAAAAACAAAAACTGTAACCGGACAAAGTGAAACTGTAACCGGAAAAAGTGAAACTGTGACCGGACAAACAAAAAAAGCTCTGGACAAACAAAAAAAGCTCCGGACAAACAGAAACTGTAACGGGAAATGTAGAAAATGTGACCGGAAAAACAAAAACGACAGTGTTGCAAAGAAAATCACAGGCT